>JANMQG010000055.1:0-56053 GCA_031370285.1 Chloracidobacterium sp.
CCCGCGGTCCCAGTGAAGAGCTTGAGTGTTATTTCTTCTCGCGCACATCGAAAGCGTAGATGGTGTCCTGGTCGCGCAGGTAGAGTCGACCACCGGCGATGACCGGATGGGTCCAGGTCGGTAACGAGTCTTGCTTAATGCGAAAACGTCCTTTTTCGCGGTAGGCGGCAGGCGACGCTTCGATGAGTCCGACCACACCGTTTTCACTGAACGCGTAGAGATTTCCGTCGGCATAGACCAACGATCCCTTACCCACGCTGCGATCGCGCCAGGCAACCTCTCCCGTATCAAAACGCATGGCCGTCAGGATGCCGCCGGAAAAGCCATAGAGGTGATCGCCGATCAGGATCGAGCTGCTGTGATGGTTGCGCATCTCTTTTGTGAAGTAGACTTCATGCGCGCTACCGTCCGCCTTTATCTCGATCAGCCCGGCACCAGTCCCGTAGTCGGAAGAGACGAAGATGCGGTTGCCTCGCACGACGGGCGTGGCCACATTGGCCACGTCGTTAGAAGCGTGCTTGTACTCCCATAAGAGTTTTCCACTGCTCAGATCGAGGCCCAAGGCCCGCCGATCAGTGAAGAAGACTACCTGGGTCGCATTGTTGATCTTCACCGGCATTCCCGAAGAGTAGCCGGCTACGTCGCTCTGGCTCTTCCAAATCAAAGACCCGTCCTTCTTATTTAGGGCTATGACCGAAGCGCCGGGACCGCCGGCATTGACTAGTACCTTCTCGCCAATTAGCAACGGCGACTCGCTAATTCCCCATTTGAGATTTGAGCCGCCAAACTTTTGCAGGATGTTCATTGACCAATTGATGCGGCCTGAGCGCGCATCCAGAGATGAGAGGTCGCCGTTACCGCCCAATGCATAAAGGCTTTCGCCGTCTACCGTGGGAGTTCCGCGCGGGCCGTCGCCACGACTCTCGCGATACGCGGCGCCGTGCGGAGTCGCCCATGCTTGTTTCCCGGTTGCGACGTCTAACGCAATGACATATTCACGATCGCCGCGCAAGCCCATCGTATACAGCCGGCCATTGGCAACCGCGATTGAAGAATAGCCAGTTCCGGCGCCGGTAGTTTTCCACGCCAGCGGAGGACCTTCGGCAGGCCATTGTTTCAGCAGTCCAGTCTCCTGGGATATGCCATCGCGATTTGGCCCACGCCACTGCGGCCAGTTGCCGCCAACCTGGGCTGCGATCTCAGCAGATAAACCCAGAAGAATGATTGCAGAAGTTATTGCCGTCCTGAACACCACGTTCTTCATAATCCGATCTCCTTCCCAGCTATCAGTCTCTTCCTATGAGATAGTGGCGCGAGTTTGGCCTCTTCTCTGTGCACCCTCTGTGTTCTTTGTGACTCCGTGGTAAATGACTTACGGGAAAATACCACCACGGAGACACGGAGAGCACAGAGGGAGCACAGAGAAAATCATTAAGCCCGCAGTTATGACGAAGGTTTGAAGTACAAGACTAATCCCGCTCCGGTCGCTGCCAGCACGAATCCTAAGTAAAGCAACGGATTTGGCGACGTCTTCGGCGGGTGCAGCCACATAGAAAAAAGCACGTTCACCAACGGCGCCCCTCCGAAAACCAGTGGCATTACATAGGCCGGCAACCCTCCGGTTTTGAACGCGAAGATGATGCACACGGCACCGGCCGCTCCCAACGCGCCTCCCAGCGTCGCCGCCAAAGACCCTTTCATCGTGAAGCCATGCAGTTCGCCCTGGTAGGAAAGGCTGGCCAGGGGCACCAAAACTCCTATCAGGAAATAAGCAATTCCGACGCAAAGCAAGGCGCGCATCGGGCTTCCCAGCTCAACCTGCCCACGATGCAGTGCCGGTCCATATATTCCCCATGAGAGCGCGGCGCCTAAAGCAAAAATGATCCAAAGCATCGGGGAGACCTCCAAACGTAAAGTGAATTAGTGGACAATACTACGCAATTAGTCGAAGCGTTGATGACGGCTTCGCGGAAAAAACTCGTCGATAATCCAACTACTGTGAAACCATAATCGGCTTCCTGCCGTTTTAGTGACTGACCGCATTCTAGCAGTTAAGTTTTCGACTTTGATAGACCAAACCCGAATTGGGTTGTTCGTGCCCGATCGTTTTCCGCAAGCATTTTCAGAAGGATTTCGTCATAATGGTGGTAGTCTCCCAAGGTCTCCGGAATTTCGTTTCTAATCCAAAAATGTGTATTGAGGGAACATGATCTCGACCCATCGACAAATCTTGCCGCTGCTCCTGCTGCTGTTGCTGCCTTCGGCGATTGAGGCACAGACGTTCCGGGGATCGATCCGCGGGACGGTGACGGACCCCAATAGTGCGGTTGTCCCCGGAGCTACCATCAAGTTGGTTAACAGAGAGACCAATGAAGAGCGAAACACCGTTAGCGGGAATGAAGGCGGGTTCGCATTGTTCGCGATTGCTCCAGGTCAATACCGGTTGGAAATTGAAGCAGCAGGTTTCGCAAGGTTTAGACAGCGATTGCTGCTCAAGGTCAATCAGGAACTACAACTTGATATTTCCCTGGCGCTTCCCGCAATTCACTCTACGGAGATAGACATTCCACCTTTGGATCTCAAGAAAGAGTCGGCGTCCATCGGCACGGTCATCGAAAACCGCCAGGTCGTTGGCCTGCCACTCGACGGGCGAAACTTCTATGAGTTAACGCTGCTTGTCCCCGGAGCCGCGCCGGCGGCCCAAGGTTCGGCTGGTTCAGTGCGTGGGGATTTCGCTTTCAGCGTTAACGGCGCGCGCGAAGACGCCAACAACTTTCTGCTTGACGGCACCTACAACGTCGACCCCAAGCTGAATACTTTCGGGGTGCGTCCATCGGTCGATGCCATCCACGAGTTTGAAATGTTGACGAGCAGCTACGACGCAGCTTTCGGACGCGCGCCGGGAGCGCAGGTGAATGTGGTTCTCAATTCCGGCGGCAACAACTTTCATGGCTCGCTGTTTGAGTTTTACCGCAACGGCGCCCTCGATGCGCGGAATTTCTTCGCCCCGGCAAACGAGCCGAAACCCAAATACCTGCGTAACCAGTTTGGCGGATCCATTGGCGGTCCGCTCAAGCGAGATCGCACCTTCTTCTTTGGAGACTACGAAGGCACGCGCGCCCGCGAAGGCATCACCCGGATCACAAATGTGCCGACATCACTTGAACGTGCGGGAAACTTCTCGCAAAGCCTCTTTGGTGCTCCGCTAGATCCGTTCACCGGCCTGCCATTTTCCGGCGGCGTTATTCCGGCACTGCGCCTCAATTCGGTAGGGCGCGCCATCGCCGCTCTTTATCCGCTCCCAAATCGCAACGTTCCGCTGCAGAATTTTGTTTCTTCTCCGACGCAACGCGATCGTAACGACAGTTTTGACGCACGACTCGATCAACGCTGGGGGCAAAGGACGGATTTGACCCTCCGCTACAGTTTCGGCGATCGCAACCTGTTTGAGCCTTTTACTGGTCCCAACCTTGCGCTGGTGCCAGGCTTTGGCGACACCGTAAGACGGCGCGGCCAAAACGTGATGGCAGCTTTCACGTACGTGTTTAGCCCGAATCTTGTGAACGAGACGCGGGTTGCATTGAGTCGAGTAGCTTCTTCGGTAACGCAGCAGGCAAGCTCACGCAATCCGGACCTTGGGCTGCCTGTGATTTCTCCCAACCCGCGCGACGCGGGTTTGAGTTTCATAACCGTGACGGGCCTTTCACCCCTGGGCGATGAAGGCAACAATCCCCAAAACAGCGTGACCAACGTCTATCAAATTCTGGATACGGCGAGCTATGTGCACGACCGGCACTTGATTAAGTTCGGCGCCGACATTCGTTTCGCGCAGCAGAATGCCTTTCGCGATGTTGAGTCGCGTGGCCGCCTGCAGTTTTCACCCTTCGCGCAATTTTCGGGTAACGCACTTGCCGATCTGTTGCTCGGTTTCCCTTTGCTGACCAGTGTGGCGCGGGTCGATAACGCGCAACACCTGCGCACGCACAGCTACAACTTCTTCGTCAACGATAGCTTTCGCGTCAGGCCGCGACTGACTCTTAACGCGGGCCTGCGTTACGAATACAACTCGCCTCCGATAGACGCCGCAGACCGCGCAAACGTTTTCGACGTGGCTTCGCGCAGTCTGGTGCAGGTTGGCACAAACGGCGTCCCGCGCGGCGGGTTTGTCGCGGATAAGAACAACTTGGCGCCGCGCGTCGGACTGGCGTGGACAGTGGGCCGGAATGAACGAACGGTCCTGCGAGCTGGCTACGGCATTTACTATGATCAGTCGCCGCTCGCCCCCGGCGAGGCGCTCTACTTCAATTCACCATACTTCGACAACAACATCTTCTTCTCGCTTCCGGGTTTGCCGCTAACTTTGGCCAATCCGTTTCCCTCGTTCTTCCCGTTTCCGTTGCCCGACTCAGCGCTCGCAATTCAGCGTGACTTACGCACCGCATACATGCAGCACTGGAACTTCAACGTCCAACAACAGTTTGGCGCCAACAGCGTGCTGGAAATCGCCTACGTGGGTTCAAAGGGCACGAAGCTGCTGACGGCGCGCGACATAAATCAACCACAACCGAGCGCGCTGCCTCCTGGCCTGCCCTTCGTGCCGCGACCTAATCCGCGGTTTGACGACATCGACTTGCTCGAGTCGCGCGCTAATTCGAATTACCACAGTCTGCAGGCCCGGTTTCAGCAACGTCTCACTCGCGGTCTGACCTCGCTCGGGTCCTACACCTGGTCGAAATCGATCGACGACGCTTCAAATTTCTTCAGCAGCGCGGGCGATCCAAACTTTCCCCAGAACAGCTACGACGTGAGGGCTGAACGCGGGCGTTCGAACTTTGATGTTCGCCATCGTTTGTCTGTTAGCTATTCTTATGATCTGCCCTTCGGCAAGGGACGCGAATATCTCGCGAAGGCGGGATGGATTTCGTCAGTCCTGAGCGGCTGGCAGAGTTTCGGCATTCTCACATTTCAAACCGGGCGGCCCTTTACCGTGGCACTCTTGTCTGACATTGATAACAGCGGCACCGGCCGGTCCATTCTCGGCTTCGGCGCGAACGACCGTCCTAACGTGGTGGGAAATCCGCATCTTGATAATCGCTCGCCGGAGCGTTGGTTCTCGACCAGCGCTTTCGCTTTTCCGCCTCCCGGCAGGTTTGGGAATGCGGGGAGAAATATTCTGGATGGTCCGGGCTATCAAAACGTAAACGTTTCGTTTCTGAAGAATACCAGTCTTTCAGAAGACCTCAACTTGCAGCTGCGTGCTGAGTTCTTCAATCTGTTTAATCATCCCAACTTCAATTTGCCGGACAATTTTCTGGGCTCGCCGACGTTTGGTCGCATTACTTCGGCGCGAGATCCGAGGCATGTTCAGTTTGGTGTGAAGTTGCTATTCTAAGAAATACAGAGATTAGAGCGCAGGTTGTGAGGTAATAGATCGGCAGGGGTAAACCACCCTTCCCAACCCGAGAGGTTTTTCAAGTTGTGCGTTGGAGCCATGGCTGCAGCATTAAACCAGAAACAATCTCTCAACGTGAAAGCCTCTCAGGTCGGGAAGGGTGGTTTACCCCCGCTCTCAGACCATTCAATCTCCTGCCTCTTGTAAGACCGCATCATCGTAGTACTGATACTTCGCAGACATCACCTCAGGCACGTCCGGCGCCGATTCTTTGAGTTGTGCCGGAGAACCGTCGAGCTGTTCGTACAGCGGCGGCGGAATGACGGCGAATTCGGCCATCGGCCCGTAGATGCTGTCTACGCCCTCCTTGAACACATCTCCCATTAGCAGACTGATAATATTAACGCGTTGTTCGGGATACTTCTGCAGAAACTGCGCGAAGCTGAAGCCCTCGTTGTAGAAGGCGTAAACAAGCTTGCGCATTGATTCGATGCCCTCATCCAGCTTCGCCTGATAATGACCGAGGCGCGCGCCGGAAAAATCGTCACTGCGGAAGGCTGCGTGAATGCTGTCAGCGGCGAGTTCGGCCATCTTTAACGCCAGCAACACTCCGGACGAATAGATCGGATCGAGAAAACCATAAGCGTCACCGATCAGAATAAAGCCGTCACCAGCGCAACTTTTTGAACGGTAGGAATAATCAAGAATCGAGTAGATCTTGTCGGTGCGCGTCGCGCCCGCCACTCGGCTCCGGCACGATTCCACCTTCTCTATCTCTTCATAGAAGATCTTTGCCAGGTCCTGGCCGCGATCCTTGACCAGATACTCAGGATCGGCAACCACCCCGACACTGGTAATGTCGTTTTCGAGTGGGATATACCAGAACCAGCCGTTGCTTCCCTGCGGTGTACGCAACACGAGTGTCGCACCGCCGTTGAGATCGGGTTCACGGTGTGCGCCCTTGAAGTAAGAATAGAGCACAGCTTTCTTGAGTTTTGGATCACGAACACGCCAACCAAATTTATTTGACAGCATTGCGGTCTGCCCAGTCG
Source organism: Chloracidobacterium sp. (assembly GCA_031370285.1). Taxonomy (GTDB): domain Bacteria; phylum Acidobacteriota; class Blastocatellia; order Pyrinomonadales; family Pyrinomonadaceae; genus PSRF01. The sequence goes on from JANMQG010000055.1 coordinate 6,445, forward strand.
CGTCAACTACGACGGGCGCGCAAAACTCCTGCAGCGAATCATCGTTTAGGCAGGCTTCGACGCCGTAAGCACGTTCTCCGTCAAAGAGCACACGCTTGATCTGTGTCTCCTGATAGACCGTCGCGCCTTGCTCGGCCGCGTGCTCGATTAGGATCAGGTCAAACTGCGCTCGCGTCACCTGCCAGGTCACGGCTGACTCGTGATGATTGGCCTCAAAGAAATAGAACGGGCGTGATTCCCTGCCCGCCGGATTTGCGAACTGGACACTGTATTTCCGAATGAAGGGACTTGCTTTCAACTTCTCCAGTAGGCCCATGCGCTGGAAGGTGAAGTAAGTGTCAGTCATTAGTGATTCGCCGATGTGGTGGCGCGGAAATCGCTCCTTCTCAAAGAGCACCACCTTGCGGCCCTCGCGTGCGAGGATGCTGGCAATGGTGCTACCTGCCGGTCCGCCACCAATGACGATCACATCATAGTTACTGTTCATATCCATGTGTTCTATACGTATCGCACCGCTTTCAATTCGGGTTCAAAGAATTCAGACAGAAAATGATCGACCTGCAGCAGGCCGCTGCGGGTGAGGCTGATCGTACCGTTTTCTCGCTCAACCAGCTTGTCCTTATCGAGTCGTTCGTATACCGGTTTGAACTCGTTCCAGACGTCCAGTCCAAACTTTCCGCGGAAGTACTCAAGCTCAATAGCTCCGGTCTTGAGTTGCAGGACCATCTCGCGGATGAGCCTCTGTTTCGCGGTGAGAGTCAGCGCTCGCAGCAGCGGCAGTTGCCCCTTGTCGAGCAACGCCATGTATTCCTCGAAGCTATGCGCGTTCTGAAAATGGACGCCGCCGAAGTGCGAGAAGGACGAAACGCCAAGACCAATCATATCGCCACCATGCCAGAGAGCGTCAGTGTAAATAAACCGGCAAGGCTTGGCGGTAGTGGCCACCGTATACGCACTGGCGATCCGATAGCCCCGCGCCTGGAACTCATCAAAAGCAAAATCGAGCCAACGCCGTTTTGTGTCCCAATCGGCAATGGGTGACGCCGCTCCTTGCTTGATGATCTCCTGCGAGATGACCGTGTTGTAGGGGAGTTCCATCTGATAGATGGTCACTGAATCGGGCTGCAACTCGAGCAAACGGCGAATCGTGTCGCGCCACTTCGCCTCAGTCTCGCCAACCATTCCCGCGATCAGATCAATATTGATTTGAGGGAAATCGACTTTGCGAGCCAGGTCGTAAACGTCGTAGATCTCGGCCGACAGATGCGCGCGACCATTGGCCAGGAGAACATCATCGTCGAAATGCTCGACACCAAGACTCAGGCGCGTAACGCCGATTTCCTTCAACGTCTCGAGCTTCGATTTTCTCAACGTGCCGGGCTCACACTCGAACGTCACCTCTTCAGCGTTGCTCCAACTCACGTGGCGGTTCAGACCGTCGACCAAATAATGGAGCTGTCTTTCGCTGATATAGGAAGGCGTGCCGCCACCGAAGTAGGCGAAGCGGAGTTGTCGGTCTTGAAGAGCGCGCGTGCGACCATAGAGTTCAGCCTCTTTGATTAGAGCATCAAGATAGAGTTCTATCTCGCCGGCATTCTTGTCGGTATAGACCTTGAAATAACAAAACTTGCAGCGCTTGCGACAGAACGGTATATGAAGGTAAAGGCCGAAGGGATCTTCGGTGCGGGGTGCTTGATCGAGCGCCTCAATGGCTTGCGCGACGTACTCCGGCTTCCACTGTGAAAACGGCGGATAGTTAGAGACAAAATAATTGCCGACTTCCGTGCTTGTTCCAGTCGTAATAGTCGTCATTAGGTTTTTGTGTAAATGCCGTGCCCACCTACCAAAATTTCGGAATTCCCGCGAGATTTCGGAGATCTTGATAGGCGAACTTGCTTAAAACAATCGCGTCACATTTCGAGGCTTGCATACGAGCCAACCTATCGACGAAAGTAACATCAATAACACCCATGGATCAATTCACCGCTTTCTTGCGCCGGGCAATTCCACTTTTGCGAACTAAGTACATATTTCTTTGGACTTTGCTCGACTGCCGGTTTATTAAGTTGCGTAGCTGCTTTTAGACGTTGTGTTAACTCAGGAAACTATTTCTACCTGATTGCAGTAATACGTCTCAGAGGGGGGAGTAGTTTTGAACGATCAAAACAGACAAGAGAATAAATACCCGGACACAAAGCGAGCGCGGCCCAAATTGCACAATTCCAGCACTCAGAACTCCCGAAGCTTTCTTTATTACCTAATACTACTTCTCGTCTTTGGCGCGGGGATCTGGTTCATATTGGTAACCGGTTCCCGACTGAATACGCGCCAGTCCGTCTTAAACCCAACTGACCAACCAACGGTTGCCGCTTCACCCGTCAACCCAGCTGCGCCATCTGCAAGCCCCGCTACACACGTGAGTAAGTTCTTTCGCAGCGGGCTTAGAAGTGCGCTCAGCATTCTGTTTCTCCAAATCATCGTAATCATCATTGTCGCGCGACTGTTCGGCACGCTTTTTCGCAGAATTGGGCAACCGCCGGTGATGGGCGAGATGATTGCCGGCATCGCGCTCGGCCCCTCCCTGCTGGGCTTGCTCTCTCCGCAAGCGCTGGTCTTTCTGTTTCCCTCTTCCTCGATGCCCACGCTCAGCCTACTGAGTCAAATAGGCGTCGTGCTGTTCATGTTTGTTGTCGGCATGGAGTTGGATGTGCAACACCTCCGTGAGAAAGCCTCCGCGGCAATCATGGTGAGCCATGCCAGTATTATCGTTCCGTTCCTTCTGGGTGCGGCTATGGCGTTGCTGCTCTATCCGACTTTAGCGCCGGCCGACACCTCATTCGCGCCGTTTGCGCTTTTTATGGGAATCGCAATGAGCATCACAGCGTTTCCGGTTCTGGCGCGAATATTGGAAGATCGAGGATTGGCGCGGTCACGTTTAGGCAGTATCGCGCTTGCCTGTGCCGCGATCGACGACGTTTCTGCCTGGTGCATACTGGCTCTGGTGATTGCCTTCGTGAAGTCCAGTGCCCTAACTGCATCTATTGTTACCGGTGGTCTTACTCTCGCCTTCATTGGCGCCATGCTTTTCATCGTTAGACCGCGACTTGGACAATTGATTGAGAAGCGAATCGGAGACCCAAAACGTGCCCGCGGATTGCTAGCCGGAGTGTTGGCATTTGTGTTCGCTTCCGCCTGGGCTACAGAAAGCATAGGTATTCACGCGATCTTCGGCGGCTTTTTGGCTGGAGTAGTAATGCCTTCCTTCGCGGGCTTCCGGGTTTTTCTCAAGGAGCGCGTGGAGGCTTTCAGCTCAGCGGCCTTGCTACCGCTCTTCTTCGTCTTTACCGGACTACGTACACAGATCAGCTTGCTCAACGATTGGGTAAGTTGGCTCATTTGCCTCGGAATAATTAGCGTGGCAGTAATCGGAAAGCTGGGCGGCAGCATGGTGATGGCTCGCTGGACCAGAATGAGTTGGCGCGACTCGTTCTCAATCGGCGTCTTGATGAACACGCGTGGACTGGTGGAGTTGGTTGTCCTGAATATCGGATACGATCTGGGAATCTTGTCGGCGCGCATTTTCGTAATGCTAGTGATTATGGCGCTGGCAACGACCTTTATGACGGCGCCGCTGCTTTCGTTGGTGAATCTGAAAAAGCAAGCTTGAGGATTTCTTCGCGGCGGCGTTCAACCGCGAAGCGGTTATGTCCTACAGCCCAACGTTGCCGCTTCAGCTAGGTTGGGATCCATAGGATTAAGGACGGTCAACCGCAACGCGGTTGCGTCGAGCGTTACCGTTCACCCAAACACAACCGCTTTGCGGTTGGAACCATCTATTCCTGTTGACCCAGGGTAGCCGCGACGACAACCCTGGGCTTTAAGACGAAACCGCGTTGCGGTTGAAAGCGATACTAAGCAAATGATGAAGGAGGTTCTTAGCATGAACGCAATTCGTTTAGGGTCCTCAATTCTGGCGGTGTGGACAATAATTCTGTTTACCGTGCCTTCCTACGCACAGGATTGGCCGCAATGGCGCGGCCCCAACCGCGACGGCAGCGCTCCTGCTCTTTCTTCTCAATGGCCCAAAGCGTTGAAAGAGGAATGGAAGGTCACCGTCGGTGTGGGACATTCCTCGCCGGTAGTAGCCGACGGCAAAATTTATGTCTTCGCCCGGCAGGGTGAAGAAGAAACCCTGCTCTGCCTCGATGCTGCCACCGGAAAAGAGATTTGGCGATCGAGTCAACCAATCTCCTTTGAGATGCACCCGGCGGCAACCGCCCATGGGAAAGGACCAAAGTCTACGCCCGTGGTTAACAAAGGCAGCGTCTTCACGCTTGGCATCAGTGGCGTCCTATCCGCTCACGACGCTCGCACGGGAAAACTGAAATGGAGACATGAGTTTTCAAAACAATATCCAAAGACCTGGCCGGCCTATGGCACTGCCATGTCTCCAATCGTAGACCATGGCCTGGTCATTGCTCACGTTGGCGGCCAGGACAAGGGCGCTCTCATCGCTTTCGACGCGGAAACAGGCACCGTGAAGTGGACTAACGACATGGACGGTCCTGCATATGCATCACCAATCCTGGCGACGCTGGCGGGTGTGCGTCAGTTAGTAACCTTCGTGCAAAAGGATTTTGTTGGCGTGGATGCGGCAACCGGGAAGCTGCTCTGGAAACTGCCCGCGAAGTCTGAGTACGATGAAAACAACGTGACGGCAATTTCCTACAAAGACATGCTTATTTTTTCTCGAGAGAAGCAGGGATTGGTTGCGATCCGTCTCGCGAAACAGAGCGGAGAGATCGTTCCTCAGGAAGTTTGGAATAACAAAGAGAACATGTTGTATATGAGCACGCCGGTCTTGCAGGGGAGCACGCTGTTTGGATTCTCCGCTCTCAAGAAAGGCCAGTTCTTCGCACTTGATGCCGACACCGGCAAAACTCTCTGGCAGGGTCCGGGCCGAGTGGGTGAAAACGCGGCGCTACTGAATGTTGGCGGCTCCGTTTTCGTCGCGCTTACCAATGAGGCCAACCTAATCGTGCTCCCCGTGAACGCGAAAGAATACGCGCCGTCGGTGCAATACACAGTTGCCAACAGCCCGACCTGGGCACACCCGGTCGTACTCGGCAATCGCATTTTGATCAAAGATGAGACAACACTGCGATCCCTGAGCACCCAGTAGTAGAATGGAAATTTGTTTGAAGGCGTCTAACAAAACGAAGGAGAAATGGAGATGACCAAAACGATTAGCACCGCCGCCGTGGGGCTGGCGATTTGTTTGTCCGTTATGGCTGTGCCGAAGGTTAACTTCAATGGAGCCTGGGTTATGGATGGCGGTCGGAGTTTCGGCATACCACGCGACCTGCAAGCGACGATGACAGTCACACAAGCTGAAGATCAGATCGAAGTGGAAACCAAACTAATCCAACCGGGAAACGAACGAACCGTAAAGGACACCTTCATATTCGACGGCAAAGAGCACGATTTCAATCCCCCGGCGCCGCCAAACGCGCCCGCGAACGCGCCGCCGCCCAAAGGCAAACGAACTGCTACCTGGCTTCCCGATGGCAAGGGAATTCTCTTGACGGAGTTGATCACGAACGAGACTCCACAGGGACCAGTCACCACTCAAATGCTGAGAAAGTGGAGCTTCACGAGTGAGAATGAACTGACGATTACTACGTTCGTGGATGGACCGAGGGGCTCGTATGAGGCCAAACGGATATTCTTAAAGAAATAGCAAAGCTTGACGGGAACAGAGAGCGGGGGTAAACCCGGCCTTCCCGACCTGAGAGATTATTCAAGTAGCGAGTTTGCTCGTTGTTGAAGCCTTCAACCAAAAACGTGGTCAATGAATTTGAAAAGCTCTCAGGTCGGGAAGGGTGGTTACCCCCCGCTCATCCGTTACGCTCGATCGCTTCAGTTTGGCCTATTCCGCTGCGATCTTATAGGCAGCCATCTCGTTCGCGTTGCGTACGAACAGTCGCCCACCGGCAATCGCCGGATAATTCCACGTCTGACCCTGGAGCGCGGAAAAGCGGGCAACCTCCGAGTATTCCGCAGGCGAAGCTTTCACGAGCGCGAGTTCTCCTTTATCACTCATCACGATCAGGTGACCACTGGCCAGGATTACCTGCCCATAGCCGTAACGGCCGCCCTTCCACTTCCGCTCGCCCGTGTTTACGTCAAGGCAGGTCAGAATTCCCTCGTCCAAGCCGTAGACATAACCATCATGAAGCACCGAGCTATTAAACTTGTTCTTCATGTTGATGTTTTCCCAAACGCTACGCGCAGTGAAACTGTTTCCACCGCCGGTCACCTCCACAAGCGACGCTCCCTTGCCGTAACCTGAAGAAATGAAGAAGCGATTCTTGTCGACCATGATCGGCTGCGAAACATTGATACCCATGTCGGTATCCCATGATTGACTCCATAGTAGCGCCCCATTTTCGGGAGCAAGACCGAAAACGCGCCCCGCGCTCACGACCAGAATCTGCCGCCGACCAGCCAACGTTACCAGCATTGGGGACACGTACCCCTGCCGATCGTTCTGCGACTTCCACACCGGCGCGCCGGTCAGCTTGTTGTAAGCGACCACTGATTTGCCGCCTGATCCACCCGGAAGCACGATTACCTTGTCGTCGACGATTAGCGGCGAAGCAGCCATTGCCCACGGCAGGTTCTCCGCTTGATTGTCACTGAGAATATTCTTTCCCCAATCCACCGCTCCAGTCTTCGCGTCGAGACAGCGAAGCTCTCCGGTGGCGCCCAGGGCGTACAGGCGGCCATCGTCCCACGTCGGAGTCGTGCGCGGCCCATCTCCCGTCGAGTCGGTGTATTCCGCGTTCCAACCCTGAAGCCAAAGTTCGCGGCCGGTGTTGATGTCGTAGGCCGCCACGACCTCCTGCCGGCGACGCTGTTCGATCGTGTAAGCGCGGCCGTCGGCAATTGTGAATGAGGCATAACCCAACCCGGCCGGTTGTTTCCAAAGTGGTGACAATCCCTGCGCCGGCCACTGGGTTAACACCGCCATCTCATCGTAGCGGCCGTCGCGATTGGGTCCGCGAAAGCTGGTCCAGTAGTTTCGCGATGCGTGTGCCGAAGCAGTCTGGGATGAAGTTCCGGCAGCCGGAGCAGATCCTGGTTGACCCGGAGCTGCGGGTTGCTGCGTCGCAACGCCTACAGGCGCCTGGCCATTGACTGTCGATTGCGCCATTGCTTCGCGTTGCTGTTGGGCTCGATGTTGTTCGAGCGCTGCGTAGTGTGCTTCGTTTGCGCTCGATTTGCGCCAGGCGTTGAAAAGAAAGAAATAGCCGGTAGCGAGCAGTATTATCCCGAGCGAGCCAAGGAGCTTGGTCTTTGTGGGTGTCTGGCGGCGGAGCCAGAGTAGGGCAAGGCCGAGCGGCGGCAACAACAACGAGGCAGCAAACAGCGAGGTGATCGACCGGTACCAGGGCGTCGACTGTTGAGATTCAAACATATTAACTCCTCCCAGATCTTTCCCGTTCGTTTTGAGCGCAGACGAGGCTATGGCCTGATCACTCTAAACCACTATACGTGTTCCATTGGATGTTATTAACATTAGACGTTTTCGAGAGTAGAAATGTTCCAATGCGACTATAGGTAACAGATGAGCGGGGGGTAAACCACCCTTCCCGAACTGCGAGGTGATTCAAGTTGCGAGTTTGCTCCTTGGTTGCGGCCTTCAAGCACGAAAGAAGTCAGTCAATTTTAAAAGACCCGCAGGTCGGGAAGGGTGGTTTACCCCCGCTCTGTTTTGCGTCTAGACCACAACGCAATCAGTCACCAATGCAGTAAAGATTTCTCTCCCCGCGGATAAAGATGTTTCCATCCGCGACCGCAGGAGACGCATAAACGGGTTCGCCCACCGAGTTCGTGGCGAGTATTTCGTGCTTCGGTCCCGCTTTTATCACAAAGGTGTCCCCGTCTTCACTGGTCAGTAGGATCTTTCCCTCAAAGGCGATGGGCGACGCGGTGAAGGTTGCGGGTATCGGCACGCGGCCACCTTCATACTTCACTTCCCCCGTCCGCGCATCAAGACAGGTTAGGATTCCACGGTCTGTCGTTAGGTAAAGATAGTCACCGTAAAGAATCGGGGAAGGAACGTAGGCCGTGCCCTTCGCGTATTTCCAAACGACGTTGTCTACCAAATCGCCGGCGCCGCCCAGCGTAATAGCCATTGCGATCTTGGCCGGAAATCCGGCGGAGACAAAAACCAACTCGCTATTGGCCACCGGTGACGGAATGGCGTTGCTATCGACGCCCTTGTGACGCCACAACTCCTTACCTGTAGCCGGATCATAAGCAACCACTGCTTCGTTCCCGCTGGTAATGAGTTCGGCGCGTTTCGCTGTGCGCACCAGTAGCGGCGTCGACCAACTTACTTCTATCTTCTTTCGCGGTGTTCGCCAAACCTCCTTGCCGGTTTTCTTATCAACACCAACAATGAACGACCCCTCGCCGAATTCTTCATCGCATTGGACGATAACGAGGTTCTCATAAAGTATCGGAGAAGTGCCGGTGCCCATCCCGACAGTCCCGATTTTGCCCAGATCGGCTTTCCACGCAAGCTTGCCTTTCATATCGTAAGCATAGAGACCTTCCGTGCCGAAGTAGGCATAAACATACTTGCCGTCGGTGGCGGGAGTGGCAGCAGCAAAAGAGCTTTTACGATGCCGGTCGTCGTAGGGCGTGCCCTCGAAAGCGGTCTGCTCCCAAAGAACCTTGCCCGTTTCACGGTTGAGGCAGATAACTTTGAAAAGATGTTTGTGATCGGCGCCCACGCTATCGGGATGGAGAAACTCGCCCTCAGGGTACATGTGCTTGACTGCCTTCGCTCCCGGCACGAGCGCTCCCTCAATCGCAGTGGTGAGAAAGATCTTGTTGCCCCAAACAATTGGTGATGAATGCCCGCGACCGGCGATCGGCGTTTTCCACTTGATATTCATAGTGGGGCTCCACTGCGTCGGAAGGTTTTTCTCGTCGGACGTCCCCTGTCCGGATGGCCCACGCCATTGCGGCCAGCTTGGACCGCCGGCTGCGCCGGCAGAATTGATTACGAACAGGGTCGAGAGAGTCGCGATAACAAGGGCGAGACCGATGCGTCCACAGAGTTTCATTTTAGGTTCCTCAAGCGCCAAAGGCGCGACATGCAAAAGCCTGGGGCAGCCCCAGGATCTGAGTGTTTGCGATTGTTAAGCGCTGAAAGCGCGAAATTGTCTCCTGCTATTGTCACCATACCTATTTCGATGCCGCGCCTTCAGCGCTCCTTACCTACGATCAATTGCCCACTTTCGCTTTTGACGTGACAGCGTCGCCAAATGCAAAAATGTGGTTGAGTCCACGCACTATGATCAAGCCATCCGAGATCGCCGGGCTGGCCATCATCACTTCGCCAACCTTATTTGTGGCGAGCAGTTCATACTTCGGTCCAGCCTTCACTACGAAAACATCGCCGTCTTCACTGGCGAGATAGATCTTGCCATCGGACGCCACCGGCGACGCTGTGAAAGCGCCGCCCTTGCCTCCTAGTCGCTCCTGATAAAGTCGATCACCGTTGTCGGCGTTGTAGGCCGTAACTACTCCCTGATTCGAGCAGGTATAGAGCTGGTCGCCGTAGACCACGGGCGTCGGCATATACGGACCGCCGCGCTGTTTACTCCAGGCTATGAAGGTGTTGGAGTTTGTCCCGTCCTTCAGTGAAATATCGCCGGTGGCGCCTGGCCTGATCGCATAGATGGGCTGGATTGGGGCGTAGCCGCTGGTGACGAAGATTAGATCGCGCGCTACAAACGGCGTCGGGGTAGTAACCTCGGAATTGGGCGTAAGGTGCCACAGTTCCTTGCCCGTAAGAGGGTCGTAACCACGAATGGCTTTCGAGCCGTTGGTGATCAGTTCAGCCCTTGTCTTGCCTTCGTAAATGGTGGGCGTGCCCCACGAAGAAATTTCCTCGCGTGGCGTTTTCCAAACAAGCTTGCCGGTCTTCAAACTGTAGGCGGCGATGAAAGAGTCTTTCTGAATGTCCGCCTGCACGATGACAAGATCACGATAGATTATCGGCGAACTGCCGTGCTCCCACTGGTAATCAGGATCGTAGAACCAGCCGGAGTCGAGCATTCCAATGTCCTGCTTCCATAGCAGTTTGCCATTCAAATCGTAGGCGTAAAGACCATGAGAACCGAACAGGACAACGAGGTATTTGCCGTCAGTCGCGGGCGTGGAGTCTGAATGCGTCGACTTTGGATGTCGCTTCACCTTCGGCAGACCTTCGTAGGCAATGCGCTCCCAAAGAATTTTGCCGGTCTGCTTGTCGAGCGCGTAGACTTTCCAGGTGTGTTTCGGGTCATCCTTGACCGGAGCAACATCACCGTAGAGTCCGTAGCGCGTCTCGTCCTTTGGACCGGTGGTCACGGCCGTCGTCACAAAAACCTTGTTGCCCCAGACTACGGGACTTGAATGACCGAGACCTGGTATCGCCGTTTTCCAACGAGTGTTTACTGACTTCTCTGCGTCCCACGCGACGGCAGCGGAGCGTCCTTCGACAACACCGGCGGCGCCGGGGCCACGGAACTGAGGCCAGTTTTGCGCCTGAACGCCCAGTGCTACCAGGCACAGAAAAAAGAAGGATGATACGAGCCTTTTCATTGTAGTCCCTCTGAGAGTTTGGTGCCGCGTAGCGGCCACTTGAGTTTAGCCCCCCGTTTCAACGCCGGGAAAAAGAAGTCTCGTCAGCTTCCTTCGTCGCGTAGCGACGGTTGAATCCTTCAGCTCGGGGCGTCGCTACGCGACGCGGAACTTCGCCGGCCATCTCTCCCGGCGTTGAAACGCCGGGCTAAATTCACCCCGACGCTACGCGTCGAACCTATGGTTGTTTGGTCTCCACCACACGCTTCAGTTGCGTAGTGATCTGTCCCCGCTTCAACTCCACGCCCGTGGTATTGCCGGCCTCGACCTTGAAACTGAGAACAATGCCTTCGAAGGCAACGGGCCTGAAACTGGTACTGTCGATCGCCATCAAAACAAATGGCCGCTGGCCCGTAGGCACGGCAGAGAGCCTGCCAGCGGTGAGCGTGATCGAAATTTCTGTTCCCGCTTCATCCTTATACTTGCCGACATAAGACTGCAGCATCGTTGCATCAACTGCCGGCGGCGCTACCGCACCTGCCCCCTTCAGCATTTCCGCGATCTCAGTCTTGTCCTTATCGTCAGTTGCGACCACCAGCGCCGCCGTGAGCGTTTCCGCTTTCACACTTCCGCTTGCCAGGGCAACCCTCACTAAAGGTGGCTTTCCGTCTCTTACGCCGGTCATCAGCACATCACCAGCTTCAGCAGGCGCCTTCTGGAGTAGTGCAGTCACAACTTCAACATGATCATTATCGAGCGCCCAGGTCATCGCGGTGGCGCCGTAAAAGGTATCTTTAACTGTGACGTCAGCGCCGCGAGCGAGCAGGAGCTTGACGATCTCCACGTGTCCCCGTTCGGCAGCCTTGAAGAGCGCCGTCGCGCCGTAGCGAAATTTCGCATTCACCTCCGCACCCTGGTCGAGCAGAGACGTGACCGCGGCGAGGTCGCCCTTGCGCACGGCCTCCCAAAACTTATCGTTAAGCTCTTGTTTGGGGTTCTGCCCAAGCGCCGAGATCGAGCCAAACAACAAAAAGAGCGCAAGGAAGAATTGCCGTCTGATCTTCATAAGGCGTCTCCACCCTTTTGGAGTTCACGATTGAATGTTAAATTCAAGTCAGCTCTGAACAAGTTCTTTGACGCGTAGCGTCGATATGACTTTAGCCCGGCGTTTCAACGCCGGGAAGGAAGAAGCGAAAGCCGCCCGTCGCGTAGCGACCCCAGAAATAGGACTCAACCGTCGCTACGCGACGTAATATTGATTGACTGTTCTCCCGGCGTTGAAACGCCGGGCTAAACTCAGGTTGCCGCTACGCGGCACTGTCCAAAGAAAAACTGAATCACTGCAACTGAAGTTTACGTATTGTACATCTTTAGGGTTGCAGCAGTTCAGACCTTTTGGTTTCTTTTATCAAACGGGCGCCACCTCTTGATCAAGAAGTTCGATTGGAATCCGAAAAATGACTAATCTTTCCATTTTCTTGAATCTCAGTCTTTCCCTAATTCTGCTGGCGCCCGCGGTGGTAAACGATTGGACTGAATGGCGTGGGCCAGCGCGTGATGGCATTTCACTCGAAAAGGGTTTGCCCTCAGCATGGTCGCCTGCGGGGCAAAATCTGGCCTGGAAGGTTCCTTACGGAGGCCGTTCGGCGCCGATCGTGATGGACAATCGAGTTTACCTGCAAAACACTGCAGGCAAAGGCGAGCTGGAGCAGGAACGCGTGATGTGCTTCAACGCCGATACGGGGAAGCTCTTATGGGAGCACCGATTCAACATCTACTTGAGCGACGTTCCACCACATCGCGTGGGCTGGGCTTCACCAGTCGGTGATCCGGCCACCGGAAATGTCTATGCCTTCGGTGTTGGCGGAACACTTCTGAGCTTGTCGCGAGAAGGAAAGGTCGTGTGGGAACGCTCGCTCGGCGAAGACTTTGGTCTGTTGACGACTCACGGGGGCCGCACAGTCTCTCCGATCATCGATGGCGACCTCGTGATTATCAGCGGCGTGACGTTCCAATGGGGCCAGCACGGACGTGGCGCCCATCGCTTCCTGGCCTTCGACAAGAAGACGGGCGAGACGGTTTGGGTCAGCGCGCCCGGCGGCCGACCCTACGATACGACTTATGCTGCACCCATCATTGTGAATGCAAACGGGACGCGATTACTGATTCAGGGCGCAAGTGACGGCGTAGTCCACGCGATCAAACCGCAAACCGGTGAGCCAGTTTGGAAATACGAAATCAGCAAGCGCGGCCTCAACACCGGCGCAGTCGTCTATGGGACAACCGCGATACTGACGCACAGCGAAGAGAATCTTGACTCAAGCGAGATGGGGATGATGGTCGCCGTGGACGCTGCCGCGAAAGGGGAACTGAAGAAAGAGCAGGTCAAATGGCGCAACTATGGCTGGCAAGGGGGCTTCTCTTCCCCGGTAATTGACGGCGACCGGCTTTATCAAGTCGACAACAGCGCCAACCTCGCGGCCTTTGACGTGAACAGCGGTAAGCAATTGTGGTTGAAGAGTCTAGGCACGATTCAGAAGGCTTCGCCAGTGCTCGCCGATGGCAAACTTTACGTAGGCACCGAGAATGGTAAGTTTTTTATCCTCAAGCCGTCTGCTACCGGCTGCGAGATTCTCGATCAGGATCAGCTTGGCACCGAAGCGCTGCCCGAAGCGATCATTGCGTCAGTCGCAGTAGCCAACGGCAGGGTTTTTGTCGCCAGTGATTCGAATCTTTATGCCATCGGCAAGCGGTCGCATCCGACGACAAGCCAAACCCCGGCGGTGGAAGGCACACCTAATCCAAATCGAGCGGCAACCCACGTACAAGTCGTTCCCACCGAGCTCATTCTGAAACCTGGCGATAAGGTGAGCTTCCGTGTTCGTCTCTTCGACGAGCGAGGTACTTTCATTCGCGAAGAGCCGTCAGCAACCTGGGCGCTCGATCAATTGCAGGGCACTGTCGCGAACGGTCAGTTTACTGCTTCGACAGGTTCAATTGCGCAAGCGGGTCTGCTCAAGGCAACTTTCAACGGCATCACGGGCTCAGCAAGTGTGCGCGTCTTCCCGCCCTTGCCCTGGAGCGAAGACTTTGAAGCGATGGCGGTCAACAGCATTCCGCCGACATGGGTGAATTCGACGCTCAAGTTTGTCGTACGCGATCTCAACGGCAACAAGGTGCTGGTCAAGACCACGGAGGGTTCTTCGCTATTGAGTCGCGCCCGTGCTTACTTGGGACCATCAGATTTGTCTAACTACACCGTTGAAGCTGACATCAATGCCACGCAGAAACGGCGACAGCAAGGCGACGGCGGGGTCATCGCCCAGCGTTACGCGCTGGTGCTCTACGGAAACAGTCAGATGCTTCATCTGGAACCCTGGCAACCGGAAACTAAACGCACAGTCACTATTCCTTTCGCGTGGAAGCCGGACACGTGGTATCGCATGAAGCTTCAAGTCGAGAATCTTCCTGATGGAAAAGTTCGTGCTCGCGGCAAAGTCTGGCTGGCCAGTGAAACGGAACCGGCCGCCTGGATGATCGAACGCATTGACCCGATTCCCAATCGACAGGGAGCACCCGGTATCTTCGGCAGCGCTCTTGCCGAACTTTATTTTGATAATCTAAAGGTGTACGCGAATAAGTAGACAGCAGACAGTAGACAGTAGGAATGCCAGCAAAACCGAGAAGGAATGGATAAGGAATGACGAGTAACAAAAACAGTAAAAGGAACCTCTTGGGCCACCGATCATTAACGATTCTATTCGCTGTGTTCGTAATCGGCCTTCTGGCTACTGCCTACTGCCTACTGCCTACTGCTTCCGCTTCCGAGCCCGGCACTGGTGATTGGCCGATGTGGGGCGGCACGCCTGATCGCAACATGATTTCCAGTATGCAGGGCTTGCCCATCAGCTGGGACGTGAAGGCGAAGAAGAATGTTAAGTGGGTGGCGCAACTCGGCTCGCAAAGTTACGGCAACGTGGTCGTATCCGGCGGCATGGTTTTTCTGGGTACAAACAACGAAGGCTTGCGCGACCCAAAGATCACCGGCGATAAGGGCGTGCTGATGGCGTTTCGCGAGTCGGATGGTCAGTTCATGTGGCAGATGGTCCACGACAAACTGGCCGCCGGACGGGTTAACGATTGGCCTTACCAGGGTGTTGCCTCTTCACCGCTGGTCGAAGGCAACCGCGTCTACTATGTTTCAAATCGCGCCGAATTGATGTGCCTCGATACCGAAGGATTTCGCGACAAGGAAAACGATGGCCCCGTGACTGACGAGAAGTTGACCGGCGAGTTTAATGCTGACGTCGTCTGGCGCTTCGATATGATCGAGGAGGTGGGTTCGCTACCGCACAATCTCGCGAATGCGTCCCCGGTTTCCTATGGCGATCTCGTATTCGTCTGCACTTCAAACGGGCAGGACGAGAGTCACGTCAATATCCCCTCGCCCAAAGCACCGGCGATCATCGCTATCAACAAGAAGACCGGGAAACTTGTCTGGGAGGACAACTCGGTGGGCGATCGCATCCTGCACGGCCAGTGGGGATCGCCAACCGTCGGGACAATTGGGGGCGTGGTGCAAGTCGTCCACGGGCAAGGCGACGGTTGGATTCGCGGTTATGAAGCCCTCACCGGCAAGAAGCTTTGGGAGTTTGATACCAACCCGAAGGATTCAGTATGGCCCAAGACGCGCAACGAGTTGATCAGCACTCCGGTTGTTTATCAAGACAGAGTCTATATCGCTAACGGTCAGGATCCGGAACACGGCGAAGGCGTCGGCCACATGTACTGCATCGATGCCACCAAACGCGGCGATATCACTAGCACCGGGATGGTCTGGCACTACGACAAGATTCGCCGCTCGATCTCGACGCCGGCTATCAAAGACGGGGTCGTCTACCAAGCCGACTTTAGCGGTTTTCTACACGCACTGGACGCAAAGACCGGCCAGGTTTATTGGACACATGATCTCTTCGCGGCCGTTTGGGGATCGCCATTGCTCGTAGATGGCAAAATCTATCTGGGCGACGAGGACGGTGACGTGGTGATCATGCAGGAGGGCAAGACGAAAAAGCAGATCGCTGAAATCAACATGGGTAGCTCCGTGTACTCGACCGCCGTGCCTGCGAACGGTGTTCTCTATATTTCGAATCGTAACCAGCTATACGCGCTGGCGGAGACTGCGGCGGCGAAACCTGCAGTGCCGACAAAGTGAGTTGATTAAGATGGAAGTGCTGATTCGAGTCCGCGGATGGCGACGGATCGGCGGGGGTAAACCACCCTTCCCGACCTGAGAGATGATTCAAGTTGCGAGTTTGCTCATGTCGTGAAGCCTGCAACAGAAAAGAAGTCAGTCATTTTTGAAAGGCTCTCAGGTTAGGAAGGGTGGTTTACCCCCGCTCGTGATCACAGCGACATTCAACCTCGAAACCTATTAATCGCGAACATGGAAAGTTTCGAATACCAACCTCGTACCGGCGTAGTCTTCGGCGCCGGCAGTATCAAACGCCTTGGCGAGTTGGCCCGTGAATTAGACTTTCGCAAGACGCTGCTGGTAGCCGATCGCGGTCTGGTTGCGTCCGGACACGTTGCTGAAGCTTTGACACCGCTCGGCGAAGCAGGAATTGAAGTTGTTGAGTTTCACGATTTCGACGTTAACCCAGACACGCAGATGGTCGAAGCCGGTCGCGACTTCGCCGCAGCACTAAAGATTGATTCCATCATCGCGCTTGGCGGCGGCAGTTCTCTTGACTGCGCCAAAGGAATCAATTTTCTGCTGAGCAACGGCGGACGAATGCAAGAATACCATGGCTATGGCAAAGCGGCTCGGCCTTTGCTGCCCATGATTGGCATACCCACTACCGCCGGAACCGGGAGCGAAGCCCAAACCTACGCCTTGATCTCCGACTCCCAAACTCACGTCAAATTCGCTTGCGGCGATCCACAGACAGCATTTCGCATTGCCCTGCTCGATCCAGCACTAACTCTCTCGCAGCCACCAGACATTACCGCGACCTCAGGTTTTGACGCGATCGCGCATGCGGTAGAAACCTTTGTGACCACCCGGCGCACTGCGGTCTCCGAGGTTTTCTCGCGTGAGGCATGGCGGCTGTTGGAACGCAACTATGAACGCGTGATAGCGCAGCCGGACGATCTCGAGGCGCGCGGCGCTATGCAATTGGGAGCCTGCTTCGCTGGCATGGCGATCGAGAACTCGATGCTGGGCGCTACTCATGCTTGCGCAAATCCGCTTACTGCGCACTACGGAACCGCGCACGGAGCATCGATAGCATTACTGCTGCCTTCAGTGGTGCGCTGGAACGCGCCGGTGGCGGCTGAGCGATACGCCGAACTGCTGAAGCTCTCGAGCGCAAACGGACGGGCCGCCGGCAGAGACGCTACCGAGAGCCTGGCTCTGAGATTGGAAGAACTCGCGACGGCGGGAGGACTGCAACGGACACTCAGTGGCGCTGGCGTGCCGCTCTCCGATCTCTCGCTGCTGGCAGAAGAGGCGGCCGAACAGTGGACTGGACAATTCAATCCGCGTCCATTCGACTCAAAGGGAGCGTTGGAGGTTTATCAGTGCGCATTCGAGAGAGCAGAAGGCAGTAGGCAGAAAGCAGAAAGCAGAAAGCAGAAAGCAGACGTATCGCATGATGAAAATAGCACGTGACAAACGCAGGCAAGCAAAAGGGCTGCTCTCTGCCTACTGCCTTCTGCCTACTGCCTACTGCCTTCTGCCTACTGCCTACTGCCTACTGCCTACTGCCTTCTGCCTACTGCTTTCTGCTTTCTGCTTTCTGCCTTCGGCGCAAGCGCAGGACGCGCCGGCAGACAACTGGTCGCAGTTTCGTGGTAACCATCAACTGACCGGCGTATCGCAATCCAGTGTTCCCAATGAACTAAAGCTCTTGTGGACCTACGAGGCAGGCGAGTCGATTGAATCTTCGGCAGCAATTGTGGGCGGGACCGTTTTTGTGGGTTCACAGAAAGGCGAGCTCATCTCTCTCAACCTGGAAAATGGAGCGGTCTTCTGGAAATACCAAACCGGATCGCCCATTGGAGAGTCCTCACCGGCGTACAGTGACGGGGTCGTATACATCGGCGACTTGGGCGGTTGGTTCCATGCCGTCAATGCAACTAATGGGAAGAAGCTTTGGGCGTTTAAGGCAGGCAGCGAAATCAAGTCATCACCTGTGGTTGTTGGCGATCGGGTCCTAATCGGTTCATATGACCAACATCTCTATTGCCTCTCCACGCGCAACGGCTCAGTCATTTGGAAGCTCAAGACTAACGGTCCGGTACACTCTACGCCGAGTATTTCAACTGGCCTCGCATTCATCGCTGGTTGCGATGAACTCTTTCGCGCCGTACGCGTTTCCGACGGCCAGGAGATGTTCAATGTCTCGTCAGGCGCCTACACCGGAGCCTCACCGGCGCTCAGTGGCACCTCCGCCTACTACGGAACGTTCGATAACGAAGTGCTGATGGTAAGCCTTAAGGAACATCGCATCGTGTGGCGTTATCAACACCCGCAGCGGCATTTTCCCTTTTATTCATCTGCCGCGGTAACGCGGAACCGAATCGTGGTGGGCGGGCGCGACAAAATGGTTCATGGCCTGAACAGCGCCGGTAAAGGAGTTTGGACTTTTGCGACGAAAGCCAGGGTTGAGTCTTCGCCGGCTATTGCCGGTGGACGAGTGTTTGTCGGTTCAAACGACGGACGATTCTATGTGCTCAATCTCAACACCGGCGTGAAGCTTTGGGAGTTCAACGCCGGAGCACCGCTTTCCGCATCACCCGCAATCGGCAGAGGCCGCATCGTCATCGGCTCCCAGGACGGTCGCCTGTATTGCTTTGGCTGAGCTTGCGCAGGTGTTTTCATTTGCTTTGAATTTGGAAATACTTCGCAATCGTCGACTGTTTCGGTTTCCTCGTAACGAGAGACACAACCACCATCAACAGCGCGGACCCCAGCACCATGGGCACAACCGGCATGAAACCGAAGACTGCGGTGCCTCCCGGAGTACGTGCCAGGGCTATCGTTCCGCCGATGGTCCAAACAACCAGCGGCGGTCCCGGAGCGGGGGCCGGCACGGCATGCTGAAAGACGGCGACTGCAACTACAGCCGCTGCGACCCATAATGTTACCGCCAATGCGCCCCACTTCGTGCTTCCTCTCCAGAACAGCGCCGCGACCAGCAGCGGCGACAGCGCTGCAAAACCTGAAAAGGCGTACTGTATTGCCAACTCGAAGATCGTTTCGGGCGCCCGCAGGGCTACCCCGTAAGCTACGATCGTTATGATCACGATAAAGATGCGCCCGGTGTGAACTTGCACAGCTTCGCCGAAACGTCTCTTGCCCCCATAGAAGGCAAACACATCCTCCGTGAACATCGTCGAGAGCGCCAGGATTTGCGAATCGCTCGCCATGACCGCTGCCATGATGCCGGCCCCGAGCAGTCCCGCCAACCAGAGCGGCGCGTAACGCTGCAGCAGCAGCATGATTACGTCGTCTCCCGCAGCTTTCTCGCGCAACTCGTCGCGCGCTTCCGGCGCCATTGTTTTTCCCTGAGTCGCCAGCACGCGCCGCGCTTCCTGCCTGGCCTTGATTTGCGGAATGTCGGTAACGCGGTTTGCCATCACACCCAGAAAAACACACGGCAGCCAGATGGCGAGAATGCAAAGCGGGTAGAAGATCACAGTCTTCTTAAAATGGTTCATCTTCTCGGCCGTCAGGCAAAAGATGAGAATGTGGGGAAAGGCTATCGCCGATAGCGGGATGAAAGTATAGCTAAAGAAATACAGGGGCGAAATTCGCTCGCGCGTGAGCAGCGGGGCTAACGCGGGAGAGGCAAGCATGGCGTTTGCGGCGCTCCGAAATCCTCCCATACCTGAGCCGATAACAATAATGGCAATGATGCCAAAGAGCAGAAACAGAATCGTCTGAAACGTGTTGACCCAAGCCGTTCCCCGCATGCCGCCGAAAAAGACGTAGCTCATTACCACCAGAGCAACGATCGCGCCACCAAACCAATAAGGCACGGCGCCACCGCTAATAACATTCAGTGTTGTGCCGCCACCCATGATCCCGATGATGATGTAGGGAACGAGCAGCACCGCCTGCACCACGAAAATCACCGTGCCGATGTGTCCGCATTCCCAGCGATCGCGAAACATCTGCACCGGAGTCATAAAGCCAAACTTCTTGCCGAGCGCCCAGACGCGCGTACCGATCAGAAAAATTGTCAGCGGGATAACCAGTCCCGAGGAAGATGCCATCAAGCCAAAGGTGACGATGCCGTTTGAGAACGCATGACCTGACGACCCAAGGATCGCAAAGGCCGTCATGTTTGTCCCAAAGAGCGAGAAGAGAAAGACGAACGGTCCAAGCGAACGACTTGCCAGGAAATAGTCCTCCGCTCTTTCGCGTCCCCTTGCCTGGCGAAAAGCAAAGATACCGATATAGAGAACTGCGGCTAAATAGATGAAGACGAAGATTGCGGGGATCAAAGCGCGATGTCCTCCTCGTTCTCTTGTTGTCCGACCTCCCGTTCGAGATGGTCAGGCCAGGCACATTTCACGAGCAACCACATCAGCAATGATGCCGCCACGGAAAAACAGCCCTGATAGAAGAGCCCGATGGGAACAAAGCCAAAGACGAGAGGGTGGGCGGTGCTCCAGAACCAAAAGTCCTGGTGCAAAACGTAAAGCGCGATGACCGCAACGACAAGCAAGATTCGTTTCATTTTTCCCTTTAGAGGTTCTTAAAAGCCCTAGGTATCTCCACAAGGCCTGGTTGCCAATACTGTTGCCAACTTAGCCGGAATAAAGAGACAGCGGATATTCGGAACGACAATATAAGACGAAATGAGACGAAAACGCTAACAAGGGTCTTCACCGGCGAACTCTGAGTCTTATTTGACCGCTTCTCGTTTGTGGCAGCTTTGCGCCAACCCATTCGTCCGTGCTGAAAAGAAAGTAGCCACGGCTCGCGCACGATCAATACGCACACCGATTTTCGAGGCTTTGGAGTTAATTTACCTCTGCCGTCCCAGATGTTCATTCGGACATCTCGGAGAGACTCTTGATGAACTCTGAGCCAAGTGTTTTGTGAACCACTTTTAATTGACTAGTCAGCACCGTTTGTACTATCTTCCACTCACCTCGCGTAACTTACTGGCTGGTCCTTAGAGCTGCGACTCGCGCATCCTCCTCGTTCCGGCCGCGGACGTCTTTTTGGATAACAGGAACTCAAATAACGGGCTTCGTCCCGTCTCAGCTCACCTCTAAATCCGTTTTGGTTCGAAGCCCCTTGACAGCGCTTTCGTCCTGACATAGAGTCACGCTGTCCTCGTGGTTTATCTCATCCTCGCTGCCTGCTGAGGAGACTCTGTTGTTCGTTGGTCTCAGGGCGTCTCGGCCCTTAATAAAGGCTCATGAATCCAAACAACCATCTAACTGTGACAGTCTTTATCTTATTTCTTAAGTATTACTCAATCGCGCGCCCTGGTTGCTGATAGGCTTCTCACTCCACAAGGGAAAACGCAAGTGACATCATGATCAGACGAGTTTCTCTAGTCCCAGGCCACCAAGTCCCCTACTGGGAGTACCGCTGGCGGGCACTTCGGGTCTGAACTCTTTGCAACGTGGCGGACGGTTCGAATGCTCTCTGAAATCCAGGATCCCAGTGATCGAGGTCTGATCGAACAGGAGGTGTTCCTATGTCTCATAGAAAGAAGGCTAGATTCTCAATCGTTGCGATGGCATTGCCGGCAGCTTTCTTGGTATGCGCTTGTCGGAACCAAAACATCGTGACGCCAGTGGCAGCGGTACCAACGCCGACGCCTGCGATCGATCGAACTCAACTGGCGCCCGAAGCGCAACAGAACCCTTTCAAGCAATACGCGCCTGGATTGCTGGCGCGGACAATCTACAAAGCGGAGCAAACTGGCGATCTCGACGTCGAGATTTGGGAGCTGCTCGTTGGCCCAGGCAAAAAGTCAGAAGCCGCCAAAGTTCCGGGAGCAGCCGTCGCCGAAGTTCGCTCGGGAACCGGCGTGGTGACGATCGGTGAAAAGCGGCGCGACATAAAGTCAGGGACTGGTTTCTCGATAGACGACGGCGAAGCGTTTCAACTCGAAAGCAGCTCGCAGGAAGAAGGCCTGGCGCTGCGACTGGTTTTGATTCGAAGCCATTAAGAAGTTCACACGTTTGTGACGATTGGTTGTGAACCAACTATTCGTCGGCTTTCTTAAAACAAAA
The DNA here is from genome assembly GCA_031370285.1 of Chloracidobacterium sp. Lineage (GTDB taxonomy): Bacteria > Acidobacteriota > Blastocatellia > Pyrinomonadales > Pyrinomonadaceae > PSRF01. The sequence goes on from JANMQG010000055.1 coordinate 28,354, forward strand.
TCGCTGGTCCACAGTTTTCCGAACGGCTCACCCAGAGAGGAGAGTGGAACAATGAGGCGCGTAGATTTCAACTCCAGTAGTTTCACCCGTTATTGCACTGCATTGCTGATAGTCACTAGCGCGCTGTTCCTGGTAATAAATATCGGATGCAGGCCGAAGCGGCCCAAAGGTCAGCAACAACCCCCTGACGGGAGGATTGTTGAAGGCGGCAAAGACTGGAAAGACAACCGGGAAGTTGTCTCGCCATTGATTCTCCGCGAACCGCTCTATGATTGCACTAATGTCGTTTGGGTTAGCGGTTTCATCCAGGGCGCCGAAGTAACTGTCTTTGAGGGCGCCAACCCGATCGGCACTGCAATCGGCCGTTTTCCCGCCGGTGAGCAGTTCACGGTGAGCATTAGTTTTGTCAAGGGGCAGGTAATTACTGCGAAGCAGAAATTCATGAGTGTTACTGGTGGCCCATCGAACGCCGTAACAGTCCGCGGGGTTCATGACGACTATCCCGGGGGGGTTCCTACGCCAAATGTCATCCCACCGCCGCTCTTTAAATGCGGGCTGGCTACAAGTGCAAACAGTTTCGTTCCTGGCGCAGAGGTTACAGTGCAGTCTGAACCGTCGACGGGCGGTGGTGGTTTCGGACCTGGGGTGGCGATTGGTGGCGGCCCAGCCGCCGCGCCGTGGCCTAACTGGTGGACAGGCGTTGGTCCGGCATTTGAGCGTGACGCGCGAGTAACTGTCAGCTACAAAATTTGTGACCTGACAAGTCCCCGGTCGCCGGCCCAAATTGTGCAAGACCAGCCAACCACGATTCCTAAACCAACGGTTCAGGACAACGTGTATGAGGGCGGCAGGATTGTCGTCGTTGAGGGCGGCTTGAACGGTTCCAGGCTACGTGTTTTCTCCGGCGCAACGCAGATCGGCGACTCAGCGACGCCAGGTGGCGCACCGCAGCAGATGTGGATCGATCCCGCTGCGACCTCGGGTGCATCATTGACCGCAACGCAATCGCTTTGCGATACGAGCCCGCCGTCAGATCCGGTCACCGTAAAACCTTGTAGCGAGTTACCGGCGGCTGTAGCCAAACAACCACAACCCGGGGATGATCGCATCGAGTTGATCACTTTCGTTCCGGGAGCGCGCATTATTGTTCTGGCCGGAGGCACAGAGGAGATCGGCGATGGTGGCGCGCCCGTAGTCATGCTTACTCGCCCACTCAATAACGGAGAAGAGTTAACGATTATCCAGATGCTGGGTGAGTGCCGCAGCCGTTGGGTCCACGTAATCACTGTGCGTTGTCCGTTCGGGACAGATCCCAAGGCGTGCTCTGCTGACTGGCCCATGTTTCGTCACAACACCGGGCGCAACGGGCAACAGCCTAAAGCCTCGGCGCTCGCGAATCCGGACCTGGTGCGGCTACTGAAAACAAAATCACCGTGGCCATTCAGGCCTTCAGGATCCGTGGGATTCCGCGCCTCGCCAGTGGTTTACAAGGGCAAGGTCTATCTTGGGAATCAAAACGGACGGTTCTATGCAGTGGACGGAACAACCGGGGCTCAGATCTGGCAATACCCAGCGGCGGCCCAGCCGGCGCTGACTTCGACCTTCGTTTCTAATGCGTCCAGCGTCGGTATCGCAGCGAGCGCAACCATCGCGCGAATTCCTAAAGCTGCGGGCGGCAAAGATCTCGATGTTGTGATTTTCGGTGCCCCCGACAGATCGATAAGTGCGGGACTGGGCAGCGGTCGCCTGTTTGCGCTCAACGCACAGACGGGCGCGGAAGTATGGAAGTCACCGGAAGTAGCCGTACTCGAGGGCCCAGCTGCTAACCAGCGTCACGAGCAGATCGGCTATTCGTCGCCGCTGGTCCTGAACGATAGAGTATATGTGGGCATCGCCGACCACGGCGACAATCCGATTCAAAATGGAAAAGTGATGGCGGTGAGACTCAGTGACGGCACCATTGACGGGGCGTTCAACTACCAATCAACAGACACGCGCGGCGGCGGAGTATGGAGCAGCGTGGCAGGAGGGCCGAATGGGGAGTTGTATGTCACCACCGGAAACGCCAAATGTTGGAATGGAGGATGTCAATCCGAGCCCAGAGTAGACAACAGTCTGAGCCTGCTGCGGCTCGATCCAGTGACTGGCGCAGTTATCTGGAAACTGAAGCCGGTACCGTTTGATATGGATGGCGATCCAGACTGGGCCTCCGGCGCCGCCTTTGCACCGACCGGTTGCGGAGCGCGAGTGGTTTCAACTATGAAGGATGGTTGGGCCTATGCCGTCCGCCCGGGCGACGGCACACCTGGCGCCGCACCTGTCGAGTGGCAGTTTCCGCAGAATACTATTCCATTCAGTTCCGGTGACGGCACAGTCCATGGAGACACTCGTTACTTGCGGCCCGGCGCCGCATGGGAGAGTGTTTTCATTACGACGAGCGGAGGCGAGCGAGTCACCGCTGAAGTAACGGAGGGTTACACACGGTTGCATGGACTGAACATTTGTGCCGGTCGCACCGACCGTGTGCGCTGGATACTCGACGTACCCAACACCGCAGCAGCTGGGGATTCCAGGTATCGGCTCGGTGCCCCGACGGTGACGAAAGGGATCATCTTTGTCACGACAAGCGAAGGCCATTTGATCGTTTTTGCGGATCAGAGCGCCTACTATCCGGCTGGCTTCCGTTGCAGCAATTGGAATGTGAGCAATGCTGATTGTGTCGCAAACGGTTTCCAGCTCGTAGCACAACCAACGATATTGGCCAACATAACGCTGGATGGATCGCAAACATTGACCGAGCCCGCCTTGGCTGGCAACCGTGTTTACGTGGCAACCGGGAGCGGTAATCTGTTCATGCTAGAGCCTTGAAAGGGGAGTTGTATGAAACGAACGACGTTAATAACGACGTTAATAATGAGCGGCATATTCATGGCGGGTTTGTTTGCTTTAGCGCCGGTGTTCGCGCAACCAGAAAACCAGTTGGTAAGGTCCAGCCCTATCTTCGAAGGAAGAACGCGCGTGCGTGATGTCCGAGCGAAAGGTGAGCTGCGTGAGACTGATGTCAGGATTCAAAACGTGGCCATTGTGGGCGGTCAGAAACTAGAAGCCCTGGCGTTAAGATCCAACGGCATAACAATCGTACAGCTGCGCGGCGGAAAATTGACTACCGTTATCGGCGGTAAGAGACAGGAACGGCAGGAAGGTGAATTCTGGACCGTGCCCCCGGGGGTAAAAATGAGCGTCGAAACGGAAGACGATACTGCGACTATTCAGACTATTGAAATTTCCACACCCTAACTATTTTGGCAATATCGCGACACCCCACGGTCGGTCGCCTACTTTGATCCTGGCAACCACTGAAAGCGTGGCAACGTCGACAACTGAGACATCATTTGAAGGGCCGTTGGCTGTGTAGAGAGTCTTACCATCCGGTGTGATTGCGATACCCCACGGACGTTCGCCTACTTCAACGGAGCCCACGATTTGATCAGTTGCCGTATCGATCACAAAAACTCTGCGAAAGCGCCCGCTGGTTACGTACGCTCTTTTCCCATCGGGCGCGATTGCGATACCCATGGGCTTAACGCCCTCTCCTGGTATCCGAATCGTGTGCAACACGATGTGTTTTTGAGCATCAACCACCGAGACTGTCGCCTCGTTTTCAGCCGTGACGTATGCGCGCGTGCCATCGGGTAAGAACGCAATGGCCCGCGGTCGCCGACCAACTTTGAACGTCGCCACCAGCTGCTGTTTTGCGGTATCGATCACGGATACCGTGCTTTGGCTCTCTGAAGTCACATAAACCACTTTACCGTCTGGCCTGATCGCTACGCCTTCAGGCTCCTCGCCCACAGACAACGACTTCAAGATTGTGCCGGTCCCAATTTCCAGCACGCTGGCTAAACCCGCATCTTCGTTGGCGATGTAGATCTTGCTGCCGTCGGGGGTTATAGCAAACTGCTCGGGGTCCGAGCCCGCGGGAAGAAGTTTCAGCAGTTGGTTGCGTTGAACATCCACCAGTCCAATGCCATCAGCTTTCTTGTCAGCGGGCGGCAGGTTCTCCTTGTCGGCTTCAGGCCCGGCGAACGGAGAGCCGCTCACGGCGATCAAGACGGTCTGGCGATCAGGGCTGATCTGAATCCCCCTGGGCCGCTTTCCTATTGGCACAGTAGCGATGACCGTGTTGTCGGCAGCGTTAATCACGGTAAGATCGCCGGATGCTTCGTTAGTTACGTAAACGCGAGTAGAAGGTCCCAATTGAGAGACGCCTGAGCGATCGCTGCAAGAGAGGATCAGTGAGACACAGGTAAGGAAAGCGATAAAAAGGAGAGTCCGCATCGCGAGCTCCTGAGGGTTCAAAAGTCTATTCACGTAGACCGCTTGAGTATATCATCCTTGCCACGTTTGAATTACGAACGGGCTCGAATTTTCAAGTACGCCGGCTAAGATCATGATTCCTTCCAAAACAGGTTGCGCACATCCGAATTCGTCTAATGCACGATCGCGGTCTGGCGCAGTGGCTCTTGGGATCTGTTTGACACTGATGTTCTCAATCGGTGTCCTTGCTCAGGAAAGCAATGCACTCAAGGGCACAATAGTTGATTCGCATGGCTCGTTTATCTCAAATGCGAAAATTGAATTTCGATCCAAGTCAAACAGCCTGTCCACCGTGAGTGACGCCACCGGCAGCTTTGTGATTCCCCAAATCAACGAGAACGGGACCTTGTTGGTCAGTGGCGAGGGATTCGCCTCCGTCTCGATTGAAATCAACACCGAGGCCCTTGCTAATCATATTGACGTCCAGTTGAAACCAGCGCCGCTGATCGAAAGGATTATTGTTACTCGAGAGAGTGACGAGCGCATTCCCGCCACGCCGACCAGTCAGTTCTCACTATCACGCGAGCAGATTGAAACTTCAGGCAGCCTGACAGTGGACGATCTATTACGTCAGGTGCCGGGCTTCACGCTCTTTCGGCGCACGGGCAGTCTGTTTGCTAATCCAACTTCGCAAGGTGTGTCTCTACGCGGCGTCGGCGCAAGTGGAGCGAGCCGCGCAGTCGTGTTGCTGGATGGAGTTCCTCTCAACAGTCCGTTCGGCGGCTGGATCTATTGGAATCGAGTGCCAAGGACCAGCGTCAAAAGCATCGCGGTCTTCAATGGTGCAACCTCTGATCTTTACGGCAGCGGCGCGCTGGGCGGCGTCATAAACATCGAAAGCCGGCGCGTCGATGACTCATTTGCGTTCATCGAAACATCGTATGGAAACCAGGATACTCCCGACCTTTCGTTCGACGCTGGCATAAAGTTCGGCCTCTGGAGCGTCAGGGCTACTGGCCAGGCCCTGCGAACTTCCGGCTACATTCCGGTACCAAAGGATCAGCGCGGGACGGTTGATACTCCCGCCGGAACCGGCGATGTCACGGGCTCGGTAACCATCTCGAGAAAGTTGGGCCAGCAAGGAACATTCTTTGTTCGAGCCAGCTCATTCGGCGAAAGCCGCAAGAACGGAACAGGGCTTCAAATCAACAACACTCGCATTTCAGCGATTGATGTGGGATCCGATTGCAACGGGTCAAGGGCCGGCGACTTCTCATTTCGCATGTATGGATCTGCTGAGACCTTCAATCAGAACTTCTCTTCGATTGCGCTTAACCGAAATTCAGAGTTACTAACGAACAAACAAAGAAACCCGTCACAACAATTTGGTTTCGCGGGTCAGTGGCGCGGCCCGATTCTGCGAGGGCACAGTGTAGCCTCAGGTATCGAAGCGCGCGATGTGCGTGGGCATAGCGCTGAGATTGTTTTCAGTTCCTCGAGACCAACCGCAAACGTCGATTCCGGAGGACGCCAGCGCACGGTAGCGTTGTTTGCCCAGGACACTTTCCAGTTCGAGCACAAATGGTTCGTGACCATGGGTGGTCGTGTAGATAAGTGGCAAAACAGCCGCGGGTATGCCAATCGTTTTCCGACTGGCGGTGGCACAGCCTCTGCAAACAATTTCGCCGACACTTCAGAAACCGCGTTCAGTCCCCGCGTATCGGTGCTGCGAACCTTCAACACCATCTCTCTCAGTGCATCTTTCTATCGCGCATTTCGCGCGCCTACTCTCAACGAACTCTACCGCAACTTCCGCGTCGGCAACGTTGTCACGAACGCGAATTCAGCCCTCCGCGCGGAGAGGCTCACCGGAGCCGAGGTAGGTATCAGCTCTCAGCAATGGTCCGAACGCCTGACCCTGCGAGGCGTCTTCTTTTGGAGCCAAATCTCAGATCCCGTGGCGAACGTAACGCTTTCTGTAACGCCTGCACTGATCACGAGGCAACGACAAAACCTCGGCGCAACTCGTGTGCGAGGCGCCGAGATCTCGGTTGGAGTGCGGCTGCCAAAGCACTTTCAGATTTCGAGCGAGTACCTATTGACGGAAAGCACAGTGTTGAAGTTTCCAGTGAATGCTTCGCTGATCGGCTTGAAGCTTCCCCAGATCCCGAAGAATCAGCTGAACCTTCAACTGAGCTATGTCGGTCGTCAATGGTCTGGAGGACTGCAGGGTCGCTTTGTTGGAAGACAATTCGATGACGATCAAAATGTGCTGACATTGCCAAGCTTCTTTACGCTTGACGTCGCAGTGTCACGCAGGGTTTCAGACAACGTGAATATCTTCGCGGCTGGCCAAAACGTAACTGGTGCCCGATACGCTACCGGACGCAATCCAACCTTGACGATCGGACCACCAGCGTTGTGGCGTGTTGGATTACGCATAAGGTTGCATTGAGATTACCCTTCGGAGTCTCCAGCAACACACACTCAAGCGAGTAATCGAGTCCTTGTGGAGCGTGCTTAATGGATCAACCGATTTCAAACCCGCACCTCCCTGCCCAAGGTATGCCCGCCTCAGTCCCAAGCCGAGAGCGCCACGAAATGTTTTGTTAACGCGAAAGGCTTTCCCTACGGCCGGATAGGTAACGCACAGGCCAACCTGCTGCCAGGCATTGGCACCCTTCTCGCCGCACGCAGTCCAACTGGGCTGCCCTTCTTTTGTGCGGTCAAACAGTCGCGTATGATGCGCGGCGTTGCGCGAGGTATCCGGTATGGCGCCGGTTTCCAATTTTATGACGATCAAAAGCTCCATCATGATCACTGGCTCGCGAGATGTCGATCGCGAAACGGCGCGCGCGTTATTCGAGCAGCATCTATCGCCATTCCTGTCGCAGGGTCGAACCTGGTTGGTTGGCACTGCTCGCGGAATTGACCACTGGGCGATGGAATGGCTGCTGGAGAATAGTGAAAGCTGTTGGGCTGTGGTTTCGCACACGCGGTTTAAGCAGCCGCAGTGGGTTCAGCCCTGGCTCGAGCAACTGGATCGAATCGTCGAGTTGCAACTGCCGCAGCGCAAGACCGCCAGCGCTATTAGAAACCGTCATATGGTTGATCTGGCCGGGATCGTGTTTGGGTTCTGGTCCGGCAAGGGTGGCGGAACGATCAAGACGCTCAAGTATGCGCTGCGGCAGCGAAGAGAGGTGCATGCATTCCCGGTGTTTTTGCCAGACGATCAGGCAGGATAGTCGAGGCTTGATTCACCCCTTCTCGTCATCAAAACGTGACTATTTTTCGATATGATATTTTTCCCTCCTAGTTTCCCCTGCTAAGATTAGTTTCCCCTGTTAAGAAATCGTCCGGAGAGTCTCCAGAAGAGATGTTATCCTGAGGAGACAACCTGACGACAGCTTCCGGTTACAACTCGAAAATCGAAATCTTAGGAGGATCCAAATCATGTCTATCGCACGCATCACTGAAATTAGTTCTACGTCCACCAAGAGTTTTGAGGACGCAATTCAAAGCGGCGCAAAGCGGGCCACCGAAACTTTGCGCAACGTACGCAGCGCTTGGGTAAAGGAGCAGCAAATCAAGATAGAAGGCAATAATATTGTCGAATATCAAGTTAACCTGATGATCACTTTTGTTCTGGACGAGGGCGATAAAGTAGACATCGCGTAGAGGGCAGCAAAAGCCCAGAGTCAGCAACTGAAATTGTTCATTTGCATCTGCTCAGGGCGTAGAATCACTTGGCTTGAGAATTCCACCAGGAGGAAAGAAAGTTGACAAAGAAAATACTTAGTATGGCAGCGTTGGCTATTCTGTGCTTCGGAACTCTTGTTCTTGCTCAGAATTCAAATAGCAGCACCACAATGCAACCCCATGACAACATGAGCAGTATGAAGATGAGCGGTAGACACGGGCGCCGGCGCCAGCACCGCATGCACCGCCGTCATCGTCGCATGAAAATGCACATGAAGATGGGCAACAAGAACGCCAACATTTAACGGCCACCCGCCTGTTGGTGAAAACAGACGAAGAGGCGACGGCTTTCACAAGCCGTTGCCTTCTTTGTTTGTGGTTTGCATTTCGTCAAACCATCACGAGTCTGTTTGGCTGTGCCGAACTAAGTTATCTAAGCTGTTGTCCCCTTCTCCGTTTCCTCCGCCAGTCGTTTCAAGTTCAGCAGTTGGCGACGCATCATTATCAAGTCTCCCCAGGGCAACAGCGCCCGCATCATCCTTCCATAAAATCCGCGCGGGTACTTAGCCATCAACTTGACCAGCAAACGGCAACTATGTCTCGAAGCTGCTTCGTCCGGGGGAACGACGACGTAACTCAGCGCGATGTCACCAAACGCTTGAGAAGCGCGGGAGTTTGAGTGCAAGCGGAGTGTCAGGTGGCGGTCTTTTTCAAAAGCAGCGAGCTTGAAAATGCGCATCACATCCTGACCAATCGCGAGGTTGTCGAGACCGGGAGTCAATCCACGCGGACTCTGCCGTCCGCCATTATCAAGCCAATCGTAGCTGTAAGGCGCGGCGCGCATCTGACAGAGCCAACGAAACAGAGTTTTCGGCGTGGCACTAACCGTGACACCGCGATACAGCGCCTCGTCGGGTTGCGGGATGATGTCGTCACACGGAAAGGCAAGCCGCCTCTCCTCTGGCTCCGTTCCCCACGTTTCACTTATTGATGACATTGTTAGCTTAAAAAAACAAAGACTGGCGGCTGTCTTTTATGCTCGGCCCAACGGCTTGTCAATAGATTGACTCTGTTCGGTAAAAAATTTCGGCCCCTCCTTAGTTATGTAAAGACAATCCTCCAGGCGAATCCCGAATTCCCCATAGATAACGACCGTCGGCTCATCACTGAAACACATTCCCGGTTGAATTGGAGTCTTGTTGCCGCGCACGAAGTTTGTCCATTCATGGCCGTCGAGGCCAATGCCGTGTCCGGTACGATGCGGCAAGCCAGGCACTTTGTAATCCGGACCAAAACCCGCATCGGTGATCACTTTGCGAGCAGCGGCGTCAACCGCTTCACACGGCGCGCCGATTTTTGCCGCGGCAAATCCTGCATCCTGCGCTTTGCGCTCGAGGTTCCAAATGTCGCGCTGCCGCTCGGTCGGCTTGCCGAAGACAAACATACGCGTGATGTCTGACTGGTAACCTTCAACACCACAGCCGCCATCCATTAAGACAATGTCGCCCTCTTTTAGTTTCTGTGGGGTGCTGCTGCCATGCGGGAATGCAGTGTATTTACCAAAGCTGCAGAAGATTCCGCCCTGCACACCCAGCGCGCGAAAAGCTGTAGAGCAGTTGCCGGCAAACTCGTCTTGCGTCATGCCTTCACGCGCACTCTCGACCGTCGCTCGGTAGGCAAGGATCGTCAAGTCGTTGGCCTTTTGCATTAGCGCGATCTCGGCCGGAGACTTGAACATGCGGCCACCGGCAGTTACCGGAGTTGCGCTAACGAATTGCAACCCGGGCGCGGCTTTGCGAATGCCGTCGAAAAGGAAAAAGCGCACGCGCTCTTCGATACCGACGCGCCCCGCGCGCAGTCCACGATCGCGAAAGATCTCGGCCACGCGTTGGTAAGGACTTTCGTCTTCTTCCCAGGTGCGAATGTCCTTGCCAACGGCGATCAGCTCGCGCGCGCGTTCTTCTTCAAACTTCGGGCACACCCAGGCAATCTCGCCGCGCGCGGGAATCACCAGGGCAAGCATTCGCTCGCTCGTGCTCCAGCGCATGCCGGTGTAATAGAACATGCTCGAACCCGGCTCGACATAAATGGCATCGATCTTATTTTCGCGCATCAAGCGCCGAGCCTGCTCGATTCGCGACCGGCGCTCGTCAAGAGAGATCGGCACGACGTCATCAGTCATCTTGCGCAGTTTACGAATCGAAGCCGGCAGGTCGCGTTGTTGAAAGGGATCAGGCTCAGTTGTTTCAGCGTGAGCCGCATTGCCGAGCAGACTCGCTCCGGCTACGGCAGCAGAGAGTCGCAAAAAGTTTCTTCTATCGGTGCACATGATTGTTTAGTTTGTCGGATTCAGGCTGTAACTTCCGCGCGACATGCTACCTGAGGTGTGACGATTTTCAAAATAATTTGACCAAACCTATTCACGGTCGGAAAAGCCGCTATTCTCTGTGCAGCCTCTGTGTCCTCCGTGGCTCTGTGGTAAACAGACGCTCAAAACGCACTCACCACAGAGACGCAGAGGACACAGAGGTCACACAGAGAAGCGAAAGTAGGACACCAGCATGGAGCAAGGTGAGACTCAGTTGCCAACTTGTGATAGATTTGGTTCGCTCTGATTAGAAGAAGAAAATCAACAAAGGAATTAACTGATGGAAAACGAAACTAAGGCCCCGGTGATTTCATTCAACGTCCGCGTCAAGCCGGGACGCGCAGGCACCGACCCCGAAGCGCCGGATTGGGAAGTGTGTGAATTGGAAGACGGCGTGATCAAGAATAGCGCAGACATCTATGACAACATGACGCTCGCCGAAGCCAACCATATTGCGGGCATGTGGAGATCGAAGAAAGAAGAAGCAGAGGCAGCGCCGGCGGAAGTGGAAGCCGTGCAGTGAGACCGGAGAGACTCTCCAGTCTAGTAAAGAGAGACTAGATTTTCCATTTGTCATTTCTCATTTTCCATTTTTCATTTATTCCGCTCCCGGAGATCTGCAATGGCAAATGAGAAATGGAAAATGACAAATGGAAAATCTCCTGACTTGTCGTCAGCAGATCCAGATAATCGGAACTATAGCGGAGATTGATCTATGGCAAAGGTCTTTAACTGCCAGTCGTGCCCCTCTGCTACCAAGGCCGCTACGTAACCGGCGGGCACCGTAACTGATTGCATCGACCAGCGCGTGATCTCCGCGGGCTCTTTATGATTCCGAAGCAAAGCCGGCGCCTCGCCTGGCCGGAGCGACACATCGAATTCATCCAGCGGCATCGAGAGTCCCTCGCCCCGTGCTTTGATATAAGCCTCCTTGCGCGTCCAGCAATCGAAGAAGGCCTGCTTTCTTAGATCAGCAGCCAATTTCCCAAGCACATCGATCTCCTGGGGCGAAAAGAATCGTTTCGCAATCTTCTCGTCCGCCAAATCCTCTCGGATAAACTCGATGTCAATGCCCACTTCACGGCGACGGGAGAACGCATAGATCGCCATACCATGTGAATGAGCGAGGTTGAAGTTGAGTGAACCTCGCTGGCTCTCTGCCAGGGCCGGCTTTCCCTTCTTTGCATAAGAAAATCGGAGTTCCCCAGCGCCAAGGCCCAGATAAGCCGCAAGCAGCTTTCGCAACCAGCCCCGGGCGACGATGTAGTGGGTTCTGTCTTTGTCAAAGTGGAAGCGAGCGGCGCGTAAGAGTTCGTCTTCCGCCAGCAGAAGTTTCAAACTGTCCGCAGGGTAGTCATCCAGCTTCGCAAGCCAGACGTGAACTTCGTCAGCACGCAATTCGAGAGGCGTAGTGATGGCCGGGCCCGTCGAGCCAAGGCCCGCGGGGATAGGACTAGCGGAGTCTTCAGAAGAATTTTTGATCAAGCGCAAGCATTATCTAATAGCAGGGGACAAATCTGCTACGCTCCGGTTCGATTCGGCAATGCCGACCACTACCTTGCGTTTACCCACGAACGGTTTGCGGCCGTGCGCGGTCAGCATATTGTCTAACATCAATACATCGCCTTCACGCCAGGAAAAAACAATCGACTGATCGTTGTATACGTGCATGATCTCGTCCAACATTGCGGCGTCGATGGGTGAGCCATCGGCGAAGTAAACATTGCGCGGCAGATCTTGTTCTCCATATGCAGCCAACAACCAGTCACGAACCTCGGCGGACAACCTGGAGACATGGAACAGATGAGCCTGATTAAACCAGACCAGCTCGCCCGTGCGGGGATGAGTCTCCACCACCGGCGCCTTTTGTCGCGTACGAAACTGATCCTCTCCAACCCATTCAAATTCCATCCGGGCTTTGTGACAATAGTCTTCAACCATCGCCTTATTGGACGTTTGAAATACTTCCTGCCAGGGGAGGTCCAGGCCGGTGCCGTAATTACGCACGTACATCAAACCCTTGCGCACGAAACACTCGCGAATCTCCGGCGAGATTGCCTCGTAGACTCTCCGGCAGTCGGCTATGGGCGTTTCCCCTCCCTCTTCAGGGACTTGCAGCGCAAAAAATGACAGCTTCATCGGCCAGTTTCGGGTATAGGAGTTTTCGTTGTGCAGCGGTATGGTTTGGTCGGCGGGATACTCGGTTGACGAATAGATTCTGCCACTGGCTACGTGGCGAGGCGTCGCACGATACGAGTAATCAAGCAACGGTCCAGACACCGCTTCGATCAAGTGCTCGAAGTTTGCCACCGCCGAGAGTTCAAAGTCGCGGAAGAGGATCGCTCCGTTTCGCAACAGGTAACTCTCAATGAAGCCAGAGTTGGCGGCGGCCCATGCAACCAGGTCAACTCCTGCTTCAGCCGGCCGAACTACGAGAGGCAGCGGACTGCCTGGTCGCAAGTAGCTAAGCGTGATCTGTTGCAGGGCGAAGTGTTCGTTGGCCGATCTCGCGAATTGATACGTGCTCATATGCTGCTTGCTGTGCTGATCTTGAGTCAGACCGAAATTGCTTCGCCGCACACGAGCCGGAGCTGTTGGAACTCTAACCACCCGCTGACAGACCTTCTGCAGTCTCTTTGTAGTAAATAGAAACTGCCAAAACGCCTTAACTGCCAGAAACTGATGAACGGAAGGCTTGCACAACAAGTAATCGGACTAGTCTGTGGAGCGGACGGCTGAATGGCAAAACGCGATAGATCAAACTCTTTCAGTCGTCCGTTTTCACGGACTCTGCCGCTGATCACTCGCTTCGCCCAGCGATGAACGCTCCTGCTGTTGTCGGTCGTCCGCTACGCGGACTCAGTTGAAGCTCGTTCTTGTGCACCGCAATTCTAGCCAAAGTAGATCGGGGCATTAGTCAACGTGATTGCCAGACCTCTCTGGTCGCCGCTCAACTTAGCGAGGTCCTGACCAGTATGTCGGATGCCCACGTACCAGCGCGCGCTAACCGGTACGAGCACATTGTGAGCGCGACCTGTCGTCCAGGCAGCGAACCGCAGCTCGTCGCCCTTACGAAAGGCGAGCACGTAGTCCTCATCGCCGCCCACATTGAGACGCTTTTCAAATCGATAGCCGCTGAAAAACGTGGTCAAGGTTTTCGCGGCCAAGTGACTGTTCAGTCGCGGTTTCCTTCGAGGCTTTATCTAGCGCTGCTCTGGTGTTCTTGAGTTGCTGATCAACTTCCCGCACGAGCCGGTCGTCGGAGCGAAACTTAGTCAGCAGTTGGGTCCGCCGATTCTGCAACTCTACAATCAGCGTATTCAGGCGCTCCGCCGAATACTGGTTTGGCAGGGCGCGGCTTTGCGTCACCACGCGCGGCGCGAGAGTTTCTAACTGCTGCTGCACCTTGGCTATGCGATCGGATACCTCGCGGAGAAACGTTTCCGTTTCCAGCAGTTTTGACTTGGCTTCGGTGAGCTTCAGCACCGTCTGATCTTTTTGCTGCGTCAGGGAGACAACGTTCATCGACTGCTGAAAACTCGAGAGCCGCTTCTCTGCGTTCTGGAGCTCGGCTTCTGACTGGTCCGCCTGCGTCTTGAAGAATTCGTAGGTGCCGGGAGGCCGATGCAACTTGACGTGCTTCTCGAGGTAAAGGTCCCCGAGCTTGCGTAGCACTGCCGCCGCTTTTTCCGGCGATCGGGAGGTGTACTTCACCTCGATGATGTTGGCCTTCTTGACCGGCGTTATGACTAAATCCTTTGCCAACCGCTTCGCCGCCTCCTCAACCTGACTAGCTTGCGAACGCGGCGCTTGCTTCAGTCCCAGCAACACCGAGATTGATGAGCCGTCCCCATACAAGCCGCATTCGCTGACGACCTGTTTCAACAAGTCTTCGCTTGTCAAAAGCTCTATCTCGGAATTAATTTGGTTCTCAGAAACGTCGTTTTCGAAGAAGTTGCCGGTTGACCCGACGGTTTGTTCAGGCGTAATGGGCACATCCGAACGCGTATTCTTGACGAGAATCTTCATGCGCGATTCGTACTCGTTGGGCATGAGAAACGTTATTGCGGCTGTTCCCAGAGCAACAGCCAGAAACGTCACACAGAGTAAGAGCTTGTGACGAAATAGGATGCCCACTACGTCGCGTACGGAGACTTGCGCCTCGGATTTGCCAGGGCTGTGATTGTTCATATAAAGGTCCGCAGTTGAGTTAAATGGGCAATCAACAGGCTATTCCGGTTTTTCTGGAAGTCATCGCGCGGCGGAACTCGAATTCAGTTTTCTGGGGAAATGCCGTAAAACAAACTGTTAGTTCTGCGGCTTTCTTAGGCATGTACGAACAGTGGGTTAACAACTTGCGAACCAACAGCGGTGTCTTGATCTGCCTTCCTCTGTGCAACCTTCGTGTCCTCTGATGTGTCTTTGTGGTGGGTGATGCTCCGAAATAGTTCACGACAGAGACACATCAGAGAACACGGAGATCACACAGAGAAATCGAACTCAAGACACCACCAAACTAACCGTTTGCTTTAGGAGTCGGGCGCTGGAATACTACGATGACTCTAAACTTACAAATGACAACTACATCACAAAAACCGCTGACTTTAACCGCGACCGCCGATATTCGCGGCTGCTTCCCGGCGCTCAAGCGCGTTCACAATCAATTACCGGTTGCTTACTTTGACGGCCCCGGCGGGACACAAGTGCCGCGGCCGGTGGTCGAAGCGATGAACGACTACCTCTATCACCACAACGCCAACACTCATTGGGCTTACCCGACCAGCGAAGAAACCGACGCCGCGCTCGACCAGGCACGGCAGACTTGTGCCGATTTACTGAATGCTTCGCCTCGGGAGATCGCGTTTGGCGCCAACATGACGACGCTTACGTTTCATCTGGCGCGAGCTTTGGGACTGCAATATGGGAAGGGCGACGAAATCATCGTCACCGAACTGGATCATCACGCGAACGTCGCGCCCTGGCAGCGGGTAGGGCTTGAATACGGAGTTCTTGTAAGAACGGCGAAGATGGTTCCCGAGACTGGCCAACTAGACTGGGACGACTTCGAGCGGTCGGTAACCAGGCGGACAAAGTTAATTGCCGTCGGCGCAGCTTCAAATGCGCTGGGGACAATTAACGACGTCGGACGCGCAATCCGCATGGCGCGGACGGTCGGTGCCCTGGTGTTTGTGGATGCGGTTCATTACGCGCCGCACGCGCTCGTTGACGTTCAGTCGCTCGACTGCGATTTTCTCGCCCTGTCGGCATACAAGTTTTATGGCCCGCACGTTGGCGTTCTGTTTGGCAAACTCGCTTTGCTGGAGTCGATCGACTTCCCCAAGCTCATTCCCGCTCCCGAGGCAGCGCCGGAGAATGTTGAGACCGGCACGCAAAACCACGAAGGAATGATAGGCGCCGGCGCGGCTGTCGATTTCCTGGCCTCACTTGCGAGTGGAGCGTCGCGGCGCGCTCAGTTGGCGGCGGCTTATGACGAACTTCACCTGAGAAGTTCGGAGCTGACCCACAGACTGTGGAATGGTCTGGCGGCGATAAGTGGAGTTCGGCTATATGGGCCCACGCCGGACCTGCCGAGAACACCGACCGTTGCCTTTACCGTGGATGGCGTCGCTTCGACAGAGGTCTCGCGCCGGCTCGCTTTGCGCGGACTGTTTCTTTCGCACGGAGATTTTTATGCGACGACCGTTGTCGAACGATTAGGTCTGGGACCTGAAGGCCTCGTGCGCGCAGGATGCGCCTGCTATACGACGGAAGACGAGATCGAGCGATTGATTGAAGACGTGGGCGAGATCGTTAAGAAATAGTCCAAAGTCCAAAGTGCAAAGTCACACGTAGATAACAAGGGTAGAGCTTCGGGGGATCTTTTTCTGACTTTGGACCTTGTACATTGGACTTTGGACTTACGTTTTGACGGCATTGATGAAGTCCGCGAGCAGTCCGTAGGCGGTGCTTTGCAGGTTGGGCCGGTGAGATGTGATCGTCAATCCCGGCATCATGTCTAACTCAAAATGAATCGCCAGTGACGTTCCCCTTACGTTGCCAAGTGGATCGCTGGCGGCAATCTGCTCGGGCCGTACGGTGGCTACGAGCTTTCCATCGCCCGCCAGCTTAGCTCGCGCCACTAACTTGAATGGCTTCCCTTCCGTACGCGCTGCCTGCACTTTCCCGGGCGTAAGATCGCGAATCCCTTCGCGATTTACTTCGGCCGGTTTTAACGGGACGTTCATGAGCACGCTGGCCAACGCGCAGACCTTCACCGTCGCATCCCAGCCGTCTATGTCATGGCTTGCATCCGTTTCCGTAACGCCGAGCTCTTGCGCAGTTTTTAGTCCTTCTTCAAAGGAGCGGCCCGCCTCCATCGTTTCGATGATCACGTTGGTAGTTGAACTAAACACGCCGCTGAATCCGCGCAGCTTGACAGCGGGAAGCGTTTCCCGAAAAAGTGAAAATACCGGCGCGCTATCGAGTACGGCTGACTCAAATAGAAAACGCTTGTCCTGGGCGCCTGCGAGTTCGGCAAGGTCCTGATATCCGTGAACCAGCACGCCCTTGTTCGCGGTAATTGCGTGGGCCGGAGACTCCAACACCGCGCGCAGATAGTCGATTGCTGGTTGCCCTGATTCCGGATTGAGTGAGGTCGTCTCAAACACGGCATCAGGCCGCGCCGTGCTGAGCCAACCGCTAATGTTGTCCGCAGACGACGATTGTTCGGCAAGGGATGCACTCGAGAGCAGGGTCGACATGTCAAACCCATCGCTGTTGACAAGCCACCCAATTCGCCGGCTCGCCACACCGGTAACGCGGAACTCGATCCTGTACAGCTCACGCAACTCGTCCGACTTCGCCACCAGGAGACGCGCCAGCGCACGTCCAACATTCCCAAACCCAAGAAAACAGAGATTGTATTGTTTCATGCTTACCTAATGAGCCGGAGCAAAGTTATACTGACAAACCAGAACCGTAGACAGGATTAACAGGATTC
This sequence comes from Chloracidobacterium sp., assembly GCA_031370285.1. GTDB lineage: Bacteria > Acidobacteriota > Blastocatellia > Pyrinomonadales > Pyrinomonadaceae > PSRF01. The sequence continues at coordinate 45,738 of JANMQG010000055.1, forward strand.
ACAAGATAACAAATATGACATTGCTGCCCTCAATTCAGTAATCTTGTCCATCTTGTAAATCCTGTCGAATAAATCCAGTCGAACATATTCGATGAAACAATACCACGATCTCCTGAAATCAATTCTCGCAAACGGCAGTGAACATCACGATCGCACCGGGGTCGGCACCATCTCGCATTTCGGTTATCAAACGCGCTTTGACCTGCGCGAGGGATTTCCGATTGTAACAACAAAGAAGATTCCCTTTCGCTGGATTGCCGAAGAATTGTTTTGGTTTCTTTCGGGCGACACGGATGAAGCTAACTTGCGAGCAAGGGGTGTGGACATCTGGGCCGAGTGGGCCGATGAGGAACACACGCGACGCTTCCATCGCGAGGCGGGCGATCTTGGGCCGGTTTATGGCTATCTCTGGCGCTCTTTTGGCGGTGACTATCCCGAGCGTAACGGTGTCGATCAGATCGCGCGTCTCATCGAAGAGATCGAGCGAAATCCCAACTCTCGCCGCTTGATCGTTACCGGCTGGGATCCGGGCCAGGCCGATAAAGTTGATTTGCCGCCCTGCCACACTTTGTTTCAATTCAAAGTGGATGGACGCGTGTTGCACTGCCAACTCTACCAGCGTTCGGCCGATGCCTTTCTGGGCGTACCCTTCAATATCAGCTCCTACGCGCTTTTAATGCATCTGATCGCGCATGTTTGCAGACTCGAAGTCGGCGAGTTTGTTTATACGCTTGGCGACTACCACATTTACCAGAACCATCTTGAGCAGGTCGAGGAACTGCTGGCGCGTGAGCCTTTTCCATTGCCGCGTCTGGAGATCATTGATGACGCCAGGCGGCTGCTTGGGCTGCAGGGGTTACTCGATATGAGATATTACAATTTGAAGTTAGTGGGTTATCAATCACACGGAAAGATCGCAGCGGCAGTCGCGGTGTAGAGTTTTGCGGCTCTGCCGCCTTCCGTGCGGAAAGGCTCTGCCTTTCCGAGAGCGTGTCCTCTTTTTCGAGGCTGTGCCTCGGCTGAAGACCTGAGGCGTAGCCTCAATCTTTAAGTCACAACCCTCCGGAAAGGCGAAGCCTTTCCGGAGGGAAGGCGGCAGAGCCGTAAGAATGTATGATCATAGGAATCGTTGCAGTAGATAGAAATGGCGCGATTGGCAAAGGCGGGAAGCTGCCGTGGCACTACTCTGCCGACATGAAGTTCTTCAAGGAGACGACTACGGGCAACGCTGTAGTGATGGGCCACAACACCTGGCGAAGTTTGAAGAACCCGCTACCCAATAGGTTGAACATCGTATTGAGCCGGCAGTCTGAGATCTACCGCCAGGACTCCGTGCTGGTGCTTCGCGACGTCGAGTCAGTTCTCTCCACCGCAAAGGGTTTCAAAACTGATCTGTTTGTGATCGGCGGCGAACAGGTTTATCGATCGTTTCTTCCTTACATCGACAAATGGATCGTGACGGAAGTGCCGCTGACGATCGAAGATGCTGACGCGTTTGTGCCGCAGAATTATTTGCAAGGTTTTCAGCCGGTGGGCTCCAGAGAACTTGAGGGAAATCTGATCGTACGTTTCTACGATCGCATATAGCTCACAAGGTGCGCGAATTCGCAGGTCGGGAAGGGTGGACTGGCACCCCAACGGGGCTGCCCCGTTGGGGACCCCGCCTCACCCCCGCTTGCCTGGGCACCTGAACACTTCGGATCATGAGCGGGGGCAAGCCCGCCTTCCTCACCTGAGAGCTGTTCCGGCTTTAGAGATCATATCCAGCAGACCAATTGCTGCACATTCTACCGAAGCGGTAACTAACTCAACGAACCCGTATTCCCCAACTTTATGTCCAGCACATCGTGGCGTGTGATGATGCCGACGATGCGGCCATACTCTTCAACCAACACCGCCGGACTCGTTTGTAGTTGCTGCGTCACTTCCTGAGCGCTGGCATCAACGTCGACAGTCGGGAAGCTTGCTTCCATCACCTCGCTCACCGGCGAATCCAACAGATGACGATTTCGTACCACCTTTGACAGCACGCGGTTCTCACGCAGTGAACCCACCGGGCGTCCTTCTTCCAGCACCGGGATTTGCGTCAGGCCCAGCTCATTCATCTTCGCTAGCGCTTCACTCACCTTGTCGGGTGGCGCGACAGACACCAACGACTGCGGCGCTTTCACGGCCTTGGTGCCACTAATCAATCCCGCGGTCATCCTCTGTGGCTCCAGCAAACGCTTCTCTTTCAACCACTCATCCGAGTGGTGCTTCGTCAAGTAATGCTCGCCCGTGTCGCAGATTATGAATACAACCACGGCGTCTTCATCCAGATCGCGCGCTACTCGAAGCGCTGCCGCCAGATTCGTTCCGCTTGAGCCGCCACAAAAAATTCCTTCAGTGCGTCCCAACTGGCGCGACATATCAAACGACTCACCATCGGTGACGTTGATGATCTCATCTATGTATTTGATGTGCACGTTCGGCGGCACAACTTCCTGACCGATTCCTTCGACCAGATAGGGTGTCGTCTCGATTATCTTTCCCGTCTCCTTGAAGGTCTTGAAAATCGAGCCATACGGATCGGCACCAACCACCCTGACATTCGGATTATGCTCTTTGAGAAATCGCCCGGTGCCCGAGATCGTGCCGCCAGTTCCTATCCCGGCAACGAAGTGCGTGATCTTGCCTTCCGTCTGTTCCCAAATCTCTGGACCAGTCGTGCGGTAGTGGGCTTCGGGGTTAGCCGGATGTGAATATTGATCGGGATAAAATGAATTCGGCGTCTCCTTGGCGATTCTTTGCGCGGTAGACACGTAGTGGTCAGGCGTGCCGGGTTTGGCTGACACCGGAGTGATCACAACATCGGCGCCGAGAGCCTTCAGGTAACGCGACTTCTCGACGGAGGCCTTGTCAGTCATCACAAAAATACATTTGTAGCCTCGGACTGAGGCGGCCAGCGCCAGCCCAATTCCCGTGTTGCCCGAGGTTGCCTCTACGATTGTCCCGCCTGGCTTTAACTTACCTTCGCGCTCGGCGGCTTCGATCATCGAAATGCCTATGCGATCCTTAACTGAGAAGCCCGGATTCAAATTCTCCATCTTTGCCAACACCAGGGCCTTGATGTCGCGCGTCATGCGGTTGAGCTTCACCAGCGGTGTGCGGCCGATTAGCCCCAGTACGTTGTCGTAGTAGTGCATTCCGATCTCCGAAACAGTTGATTGGCTATTTCTAACAGAACTCTTCTAGCAGAACTCGAGCAGTCGCGCTATTTGAGAAGCGCACCTTCGCAAATTTTTTTCGCAATTAGTTCACCCGCCACGCGATTGCCCGTCGCATTCCAGTGGCCGTTACCGATGTCCTTGCCAAATCCATGGAGAAATACGTTGTTATGTTCGGCAAAGTTCTGCAACTCGGGAGCCAGCGCTATAACCGGAATTCCTTCACGTACACCGAGCGATTTGATCCGGTTATCAGGATAGAACAGATCAGTGATACCGAAGCGGCTCTTGAAACCTTCGCGCCACTTTGCCTGGGGAAGCACCTGCGGGCCATTGCTTAGCGTGACCACCACAAACTTCGCGCCGCCCCTGGTCACTTCGTCCCGCATCTGAACAATCAATCCTTCAGTTACGCGCCATGCATCATTCCACACTGCATTGTTCGGTTCAAGATAAATGAGGTTATCGGCGCCGAGTTCTTCCGAGCGCGCAAACAAGTCAGGCTTCTCTGGTGCTTTTCCAGTTTCCCCAGAGGTGACTGGAAGCATCGATGCAGGTTTAGACCGGTTCGCCCTCCAAGACGCCAATAGAACCTTAAAGCCGTGTTGCCCCTGGATGATCGCCTGGATCAGTCGTGAATGAGTGCGCAACCAATATCCCAACCGGCCGACTCTGGAGTTGCTGAAAAGAAAGCCGCGTGAGTTCTTGAAAGAGTCATCAAGGGTTAGTTGAGCGCCCTGGTAGACAAAGTAGGGAATGTCGTCAGTCCTTTTTAGAACGCGAGAATTATCGGTGATGTCGTTGTTTGTGGTTACGGCTAACAGCACGAGGTCAGGAGAGTACTGCCAAACTTTATCTCGCAAGGTTAGTAGCTCCTGCGCAGTTCCATAGCCGGAGACACCAAAGTTGATGACTTCAATTTTCTTGCCGGGGAAAGCACCACACTCCTCGATTTTCTTTCCCATCACCGACCAGAACGCTTCTTCCAGGGAAACTGAAAGCGCCTCACAGTAAGAGTCGCCGACGACCGCAATCCTAAAAGTACCTTCAGGTTTCATGATCGCATGTTCCTGATCGCGCAGCCCGGCGCTGTTGATGCGGATGTAGGCCTCGCCCTCTTTGCGGTACCAGCCTTCCGCGCCAGGCAGAAGCGAAACGCCACGGACCTCGTCCCGCTGATAAAATTCCGGATACGAATAACCGGCGACACGCAGGGCAATCTCCGCAATAACGCCTCCTAGCGCAATTCCTATGAAGATAAGAAGAAGCTTTGCGAAGAACTTTCTAGCTCGCGAGCGTTTGCGGTTCATGGATTGGGCGAACGGAAAATGGAAACGGGGCCGTTCAGACTGGCTCGTCATTTCAGGTTGAAAACGAAGGAATACCTTAAGTGAAGGGCGGGGATTTTGTCCAAGCACCCTGCCAGGGATTTTGAATCGCACCGTCGAGATCAACTATAGTCTTCGCACCGGAGGACGCAATGGACACAAACTCAACAACGGTCACGCGAAAATCAACAGCGATCTTCGCTCTCCTGCTTCTTTTTGGCGCAGTCGTTTCCTGCCGTATGGTGGAATCGCTTACCGGCGGTGAAAAGGCCGGCACGGTCTCGAGCCTTTGGCCGGACGTTCCGCCGTTCGCGGGCGCGACTAAAGCAGACCTGGCAATCCCACTGGGAGCGAGACTGGCACTGCGTGCCGCGATGCAGGGCAAGATCAATTTCATCGCCTTTACAACGTCCAGGAGCGCGCAGGAGGTCAAAGATTTTTATAGTGCGGATCTAATGAAGTCAGCTGGTTGGACACCTAATGATAAGGGATGCCTCGGCGATACTGAGGATCAGAAGAACCAGGGCGCGGTCTGCTTTTTTCAGCGCCAGGACGGTGAGATGAAGGAAGGGCTTGCCATCATCGTAGCTGAAGACCAGAAGACAAAACAGACGAATATCTTCTACGCCCGAATTGATTTGACCGAGCCCTCGCCCGCGCCGACAAAGCGGTAAGTAAAGACAGGAAGACTCAAAAACCAGACAGGATTTACAGGATGAACAGGATTGCAGAAAGCAATAACGTTACCGCCGCATCTTGTTAATCGTGTCAATCCTGTCGATATGCTCGGTTTCTCGCTTCCAGATTTGCCCTCGGCTCCAAACAGAGAGGAGGGCAGGACGGAACTGAATAAACTGTTGGGGCCCGAACGCGCTCTCCCCTTCGCATCCGGGCCTCAAACAAGGTCATCGATTTTTCAATCGGCGACCAGGCCTTACCACAACCAGGCAACCTTAGTAACTACGGTTTTTGTTGCGGATTTTGTAAGTGTAGATAGCCGCACCTGCGCCACCTGTGATTGCACCAATCACAGCGCCCTTCTTTCCACCGATCAAGCCGCCGAGAAGTGCTCCACCGACTGCGCCCCCCGCAGTAGTGATCTTGTCTCGGTGCTGATCCCAAACGGAACGGTTCTGGCCGTAACGAGAGTTGTCATTGCTGTAGCTGTCGTTGCGATAAGTGTCATTGCGATAGGCATCATTACTATCAGCATCGCCGCGATACTGGCCATCGCGATTGTTGCGGGCATCGTATCTGCTGGCGGAGCGACCGTTGTAAGTCGATCTATTCGAGCAGCGACTTCGCGTTTGCGCCGCAACGGGCAAAGCGGCCATGCTAAGAACGACCAGGGTAACAAAGGTTGCGATTAGTTTTTTCATTTCGTGCCTCCGTCGCGGTCATTTAGCAATGTCCATGCCGCGCCTGAGACTTTGCCTGGAGACTAATGAATCGCGTTGTTTCGAAGGTAACTTAACGGGAACGCTGATGGAAGGCTCGAAGAAATTCTTCACGCAAGCCTACGATACAGTATGCATTTAACTTCTTCAGTTCCCTTTTGGGGTAGCGAGTGGCAAAAACTCGTGAACCGTCCTCGGTCCGTTTCTTTCGTGGGGGCACACCCGCTATCATCGCTACTATCTACTATTGCGCAGCGATGAAATCAGACACAAAAGCCCAGGCAGGAACACCAGTATGGACGTTCAACCTTTTAGCATCCTTATCCCTGAACCCACGCTTTCCGATCTTAAGGCTCGACTCGCCCAAACTCGTTGGCCGGATACGATCGCCGGTTCCGATTGGCGTTACGGTGCAAGTCTCGACTATCTGAAGGAAATCGTCGACTACTGGCACAGACAATTCGATTGGCGAGCACAGGAGGAAGCGATTAATGAGTTCAGCCAGTTTCGTGCTGAGGTCGACGGATTGAATATTCACTTCATTCATGAGCGCGGGCAAGGGCTGAAGCCTATTCCGCTGGTGATCACGCACGGGTGGCCCGGTTCCTTCGTCGAGATGCTGAAGCTAATTCCACAGCTAGCGGATCCGGCTTCTCATGGAGGAAACGCCGAGGATTCCTTCGACGTAGTAGTTCCTTCGATGCCGGGATACGGTTTCTCCAGTCGGGCGACGCAGGGCGGGATGAATGCTTTTCGCATCGCCGAACTCTGGCTACAACTAATGAATGGCCTTGGCTACAGTCGTTTTGGCGCGCAGGGTGGTGACTGGGGGGCAAGCGTCGCAACCTGTCTTGGCCTCATGTATCCGGCAAGTCTCATTGGACTACACTTGAACTACATCCCGGGTTCATTCAAGCCATTTATCGGTTCGGGAACGCGCAGCTTGTCTGCAATGGAGACCGCATTCCTGGAAGCACAGGAGAGTTGGTCGCAGGCGCAGGGTGGTTACGGTCACGTTCAGGCGACAAAACCCCAAACTCTCGCTTTTGGACTAAACGATTCACCAGCGGGACTGGCAGCCTGGATTATCGAGAAGTTCCGAGATTGGAGCGATTGCGCTGGCGACGTTGAGCGGCGATTCACGAAGGACGAGTTGTTGACTAACGTTATGATCTACTGGACAACGCAAACGATTCATTCTTCGATGCGTCTCTATTATGAGGCAGGCAGGCGACCTTTGCATTTCAAGAAAGGCGAGTCAATCCAGACGCCCTGCGCGGTTGCGCGATTTCTCAAAGAGGCTCCCTTCCCCCCACGGGAATGGATCGAGCGCGGCTACAACGTTCAGCGCTGGACGGAATTCCCCAGCGGGGGCCACTTCGCAGCGATGGAAGAACCAGAGCTGTTGGTGCAAGACATACGAGCTTTCTTCCGGCCGTTGCGACGGTCCTTGTGATCGAAGGCGCAAACTGAGGCCTTACCTTTAAGGAGTGACAATTGTCTGAGAAGCAAACTGAAAAAAAGCGGCTGCTCTTGATTAGCAACTCGACCCTTCACGGCACGGCTATCTGGATCACGCCGAAGAGGAACGAGGCGTTCATAGGTTGAAGGGCAAAACCAATGCGCGCACCTTTCGTCGCGGGTTTGATCCCATCGAACTCGAGCCCGGCGCAACGCTCGACTTCCTGTTCGACAGCTAGCGACCGAAATGGCTGACCGGAGTTTCAAGGGACTTCTGCAAGTGTGTAATCAAACTCGTAGAAATGTTTCCCATCGGTGATTTTGATGACAAGAATAGAGCGGTGACGTTCTCACTGCGCCACCGCTCTCTAAGCACGGCCAAGAGCAAGCTCAATTAGCCGTACCGGGGTGAGGCATTCAGCCAGTCACCCGATTAACAGCCTTATACATTTGCTCTTCCGGACCTTCAAGAGCAACTCTGAATTCATAGTTTCGAGACTCTTGCCGGTTTGCTTGCATGCATGGGTTGACAGGTGCGGTACAATGCCCGCAATCGGGGTGAGGCTGAATGTCTTGCCCTTGGCGCGCCTTCATTGGCAGCGCTAAGAAAGCGGGGGCGGGGTGAGGACGTCGCCGCTTTCGCATTTTTGCCATCCGGTATTCATCCCAGGCGAGATCGCTTTTGTCGACAGTCGTAGGCTGTACCTATAGGGACTGGCTGCCACAAACAGACGAGAGTCTCGCTGAAGTTGGGCTTCGGTGTGCCCTTCAAACCTGACTGGGTCGTTTCAACTCATAGGCCGCAATGTAGGATTCGTGAAGCAGCGTGAAGCCGATGTCGTCAAGACCTTCCAGCAAACAGTGTCGCTGAAAATCATCGATAGCGAACGTAGCAGACAAGCCCTTGTCATCCGTGACGGCTCGCTCCTCGAGGTCGACTGTTAGTTCATAGCTCCCGCCTGACCGCGCTCGCGCAATAATTGCGGCCACCTGGTGTTCGGGGAGCGTCACCGGCAGCAGACCATTCTTCATACAGTTATTGGCGAAGATGTCGGCGAATGACGGAGCAATGATCGCGCGAAAGCCATAGTCGGCGAGCGCCCATGGCGCATGTTCGCGCGAAGAACCGCAACCGAAATTTTTCCCCGCTACCAGAATCGAGGCTCCACGATAACGCGGTTCGTTTAGGACAAACGACCCGTCAAGTTCCCCGCCTGGCTTAATACGCCAATCGTAAAACAAGAATTCGCCGAACCCGGTTCGCTCAATTCGCTTGAGAAATTGTTTGGGAATGATCTGGTCGGTGTCGACGTTCGCCCGGTCGAGCGGAACCACCATGCCGGTATGTGAGCGAAAGGGGTTCATGGTGCGCGTTACTTGAATTCCCACTCTCTTACGTCGGTGAAGTGTCCCGTGATGGCGGCAGCAGCAGCCATCATAGGGCTTACCAGGTGAGTGCGGCCGCCACGGCCCTGTCGTCCTTCAAAGTTGCGATTGCTGGTCGAAGCGCAGCGCTCTCCTGGTTGTAGAGTATCTGCGTTCATGCCCAGACACATTGAGCAGCCTGCTTCGCGCCACTCGAAACCGGATTCGCGAAAGATGCGATCGAGTCCCTCGCTTTCGGCGGCGCGCTTAACTGCTTGTGAACCCGGGACAATCATCGCGCTCACTGAGTTTTTGGTTCTGTATCCCTTCACGACGCGCGCTGCGGCTCGCAAATCTTCGATGCGCGCGTTGGTGCAAGAGCCAATAAAAACCCGATCAACCTGAATGTCCTTAATCCTGGTGCGCGGGGTGAGCGCCATGTACTCCAGCGCTCGTTCGGAGGCATGGCGATCTGCCTCACTTATCGAGGCGTCCGGATCGGGAACACAACCTGTTACTGGAACAACCATTCCCGGACTCGTGCCCCAGGTCACGTGCGGCTCAAGTGTTGAGGCATCGAGGTGAACGGTGCGATCAAAATCTGCGTCGCTGTCACTGCGAAGCGTCCGCCAATAAGCCAGGGCTTCGATCCAGGCCTCTCCTTTCGGTGCGAATCGCAGACCTTGCAAATACGTGAAGGTCGTTTCATCAGGCGCGATCATTCCGGCACGCGCGCCAGCCTCGATACTCATATTGCAGAGCGTCATGCGCCCTTCCATCGAAAGGCCGCGCACTGCCTCGCCGGCATACTCGATTACATGACCGGTGCCGCCGGCGGTGCCGATCTGTCCGATGATTCCCAAGGCAAGATCTTTCGCGGTGACCCCTTCCGGCAACGTCCCGCTAACTTCAACCAGCATTGTGCGTGGCTGGTTCTGCGGCAGACATTGCGTAGCGAGGACGTGCTCAACTTCACTGGTGCCAATACCAAACGCGAGCGTGCCGAAGGCTCCGTGCGTGCTGGTGTGACTGTCGCCGCAAACGATCGTCAGGCCCGGTTGGGTTAGGCCCAGTTCGGGACCAATGACGTGCACGATGCCTTGTTCGGCTGAGTCGATATCAAATAGTTGAATGCCAAAGTCTAAACAGTTTTGCCGGAGCGTATCTATTTGTTTGGCACCGATAGGATCGGCAATTGGCAGACTCCGATCAGTTGTGGGCACATTGTGGTCGACCGTTGCCACGGTGAGATCGGGACGGCGCACACGACGATTTGCGACGCGCAGGCCCTCAAACGCCTGCGGCGAAGTCACTTCGTGGACGAGGTGTAGATCGATGTAAAGAAGAGTGGGTTGGTCTTCGGGCTGAAGTACGACGTGAGCATCCCAGAGTTTTTCAAACAGTGTGCGAGACATGGAAAATCAGTAGTCAGAAGACAGTAGTCAGAAGACAGTAGTCAGAAGACAGTAGTCAGAAGACAGTAGTCAGAAGACAGTAGACAGTAGACAGCAAACAGTAAACAGTAAACAGTAAACAGCGGTCAGTGGTCAGTGGTCAGT
>JANMQG010000075.1:0-3038 GCA_031370285.1 Chloracidobacterium sp.
GAGCTGTTCCTCGATGAGTTCACACAGGACGTGGCCGAGCGTGATGTGACTTTCTTGAATGCGGGCCGTGACCGTTGAGGGCACGACGAACGGATATTCCACCAGACCAGCCAGTTTCCCGCCGGTCCCCCCGGTCCAGCCGATGGTAGTAAGGCCACAAGCCCGCGCGGCATCCACACCCTTCAACACGTTGGGTGAATTGCCGCTGGTGCTGATGGCAATGGCGATGTCGCCTTTCTGTCCATGGGCGCGAACCTGACGGGCAAAGAGTTCATCAAAGCCGTAGTCGTTGGCGATGCTTGTGATGGCGGCGATATCGGTGGCCAGGGCGATGGCCGGGAGTGGGGCGCGCTCGCGTTTATACCGCCCGACGAACTCGGCGGCGAGGTGGGCCGCATCCGTGGCACTGCCTCCATTGCCGAACAATAAGATCTTGTGTCCTTGGCGAAAGGCCGTGGCGATCAGCGTCACGACCTGCACAATGCGATCGGCATGTTCGCGCGCGAACTGTTGCTTGACGGTCGCGCTTTCGGCAAACGTACCGAGTACACGTTCTTTCATGGGAAGCGATTCTAGGCAACTTGCTGTCACCTGTCAAACGTGATTCGCAGGCCTGCGACGACTTTGCCGGAGGAGCAGGCGAGGTCTACCGGATGGCGCGCTCGCCAAGGCAATCATGAAGCCGGCATCGGAGACAGCCGCCGGCAAGATGAGCGCAGAGGTCGTGGTGGCCAACTCTCCAAACTCGGTTTGGAACCGCCTCCTTCAGGACAATTCATTTATTCCGTCGTACAAGAAAACACGGTCATGGACAGGGGGATCGTCACAGAGAACAAGCTATTTTGCCCCTTCACGCGGGGCGATGGGCGGACAGTGAATTGATCGCTCAGTGTGGCGATGACTCATAGGATGGAAAAAAAAGATTTCCCGGCAAGGCCTAGCTCCGCAGCGGGCCCTCGTTTCACGCCTCACGTTTCACGGTTCCTGGAAGCTAAGCCGGAAGGCTTTTACGCCATCCTATGCTATAGTCCGCGCGCAATGGCACACGACCAACCAGTCAAAGCCTTAGTGATCGCGCTCACTGACCATGCGGCGGCTGCAGTCTATTCAATCAATCGTCTGCAGCCGGATTCACTCTGTTTCGTGTTGCCGGATGGGGCGAAATCGCTCGTAGAATCCGAAGTCCAGCCGAAGATCAAGCACATGCCTAGACGGTGGGATTGGGTGATCCTAGCGGAGACCGGCGAATTTGTCGGCTGTTATCAGACGCTCGCCCGGTCACTCCCGGAGATGTTGCGTACATGGGATGTGCAGCCAGGCGAGCTCGTCGTCGATGTGACCGACGCCACCCCAGCCATGGCGGGCGCACTGACGTTGGTCACCATGCCGACGAGCTCGCGGATCGTGTCGCTCGTACCGGCGCAAGAGGGACAGGAAGGGGACCGGATTGATATCGCCGGGCAACCGTTCGTATGGACGCAGGGGAATCCGTGGGATGAGGCGGCATCTGTCTCACGCCGCGAGGGCTGTGAGCTATTCAACCGAAAATTGTTTGCCGCAGCGGCGAAGCTGTTCCGCGAGGTCGAAGCACGGGTGAGCGGCGGGCAGAAACCGCTCTATCGTGCCTTTGGAGACCTGGCTGATGGCTACGATCTGTGGGAGCGATTTCATTATCGTCAAGCCGGGGAGAAACTCAAGACTGCCGTGAAGGCTTTTGAGATGGCGTCCCTCTGGGGCGGACCACCAGGACTCACGTCGCTGTTACCGGCCATCAAAGCGAACGCGGGATTCCTGGAGAAACTCGTCCTCGATCCTGCTCCTGTGAAAGACATGCAGGCCCCCGATCTATTGGCGCATGCCGGCCGGCGACTGCATGGCCTGCACGATCCGGAAGCAGCCATGGTCTCGCTCGTTCGTGCGCTCGAAGCCTTTGCCCAGAAACAACTGTTCAAGCAATACCAGATAAAAACCTGGGACGTGCAGCTGGAGCAATTGCCGCAGGCGCTACGAGAAACCTGTCGATCTTGTTGGCTGGAAGATCTCGACGGAAAGTACAAATTGCCCTTGCAGGCGCAGTTTCGAGCGCTTGCCGGATTGGGCGACCAGATGGGCCAGGCATTTTTGCGCGAGTGGCCGACGATGAAACCGCTGCTCGACGCCGCTAACCATGCCGTCCTCGGCCACGGCTTCGAGCCGGTCAAAGCCGAGCGGGTGCAGCAGCTGTACGAAGTTGTCGTCAAGCTATCGGGTGTCACCGAGACATCGTTGCCGAAGTTTCCGATGCTGAACGTCTAGTGAAGCGTCGTTCGTGAAGCGTATCTCGTTTGAAGACGGCTCGACGAAGTGAAATGGACAAAATACGAAACTTTCGCGATCTCGAGGTGTGGAAGCTAGGGAAGGGAATAGTGCTCGATGTGTATCAATTGACAAAGGGCTTTCCTCAAGAAGAACTCTATGGATTAGTCTCGCAAATGCGCCGCGCATCTGTGTCAATCGCGGCGAATATAGCGGAAGGATTTAATCGAAAGCATAACGCAGAGTATCGCCAGTTTCTGTATATCGCTCTTGGATCCTGCGCAGAGTTGGAGACTCACACTGAAATCGCTCATGATCTGGGGTTCATTGCGCGAGCTGGGGAGGACAATCTTTTAGAGAAGCTTGACCACGAGTCTAAGATGCTCAGAAACCTCATCAAACGGCTCTGACGAGATACGGTGGTAGCTAGGATCTACTACGAAGACACCGACTGCGGCGGAGCTATTTTCAGCATGCCAACTATTGATGAATATGAGTGCTAGCCTGGCAGGCGTGCGTTAGTGCCTGCGCGATCATTTCTTGCCGCACGCAATTTTCCACACAGTTTGACCCATACTGCCTGGCATGACTGGCACCCACTTCCCTACTTGTGAGTTGGTATACACCACCGTTCCACTTCCCATATTGCCCGAGAATTCCTTGAGCGCAAGCACCCGACTGCGCTCTTCTGCGCAGTCGAATTCCCATTGTTCCTTGGCAGTCAAAAACCTGATGCCCCCCAC
>JANMQG010000100.1:0-4325 GCA_031370285.1 Chloracidobacterium sp.
CGCCGAACGGTTGAGTTGACGCGGCGGGAGACAACTGCGTTACGGACAAGTTGTCGACGACAAGCCCGCTGGTTCCGCTCGCGTCCAACGATTTGTTCGGCGGCCCGCAAGACGAACCGTTCAAGCGTGATCTTCCATACCCGGTCGACATAAGACCTGTATGCGTCTCCCATGTTATGGCGCTCACAACGCAGTCTTGTACAGGGCTACGAGCTTGGCCCAGGCGCGTTCCGCATCTGGTTTGTTGTCAGCCGCCTTGCTGTCAGGCACGCACCAGCCATGCAGCGCGTTTGGATAGACTTCGATGTCCGCGCGAACCTTAGCTGCCGCAAATGCCTCTCTGAGCTTGTTCTTCACCTCAGCCTCGCGCTTGTCATCATCTGATGCGATCGCAAAGTAGAGGCGTGCTTTGATCTGCGGCGCAAGCAAGTGAGGACTGTTGGGCTTGTCGGTTACCAGAAAGCCGCCGTGGAAGGAAGCGCCGGCACCCACGCGGTCGGGTAGTGTGGCTGCGGTTTTCAAAACGTACGGTCCGCCAAGACAATAGCCGTGCGTTCCGATCTTTTTCTTTTTGCTCACCTGCCGTTGCGCGTCGAGGAAAGCAATGTAGGCGACCGCATCTCGCTCTGCAGCGCCCGGCACGAAGAAAGGCGCAGTGATTCGCCCATATTTCTTTCTATCGTCGGCGTTCTTCGCATAGTCGAAGGATGCATCGAACACCGGAGCCCTGGCCATTCGATAGAAGAGATTCGGCACGAGCACCGAATATCCTTCGGCAGCGATGCGCTTGCCCAGTTCGCTCATTACCGGACGCAGGCCAAGTGAGTCGTGCCATATCAGCACTCCCGGATGGGAACCTTTTGTCGGGTGAATGAACACTGCGTCGCAGGTGCCGTCCAGCGTCTTAACCTCGACGTTGGTCTCCATCACCGGCAGTTCTTTGCCCGACGCCAAACCGGTAGCCGCGCCAAGACCGGCTGCCAGAGACAATGCAACGAAGTCCCGGCGTGACAGGGCGCTCAACGACCCTTCATTGCATTCATGATTCTTCTTTTCGCCAGTCATTTTTCGTTTTCTATTTTGCTTTCACAAAATCCTGCCCGCGCACAACTCCGTCATGTCCGCCGAACGCTGGCCTTCAGCTGCGGCGCGCGATCACCATTCAGTCTGAAGGAAAGAGATTACTTGAGAGCCACGCTGTCGCGCCGTCAGCTGCAAGGCTTTGTTCGATGCCGCGTGGAGAACTAACTCGATCGCTGCTCTATGATTTGGCGGAGCGCTTCATTGACTGCCGCCGAATCCGGGAATACCTTGGCGACATCGGGCTCCAAGACCACGATATTCGTGCCTTCGGCGTATTGCTTCGCGTATTTGCCGACCACCGCGTTGCTGAAATCGTACTCATCCAACATCTCAACTTCTTTATTCTTTTCCTCGCTCATAATCTTTTCTCTCTCGTGGTGTAGATGTTCTGGCGCTAATAATCCTAATGACCTCTCCGCGATAGGTATGCACCACGATCAAACTGTGTTGCAGACCCCGACTTGCCAAGGATAACAAACCGTTCCTCTTCCTCAGAATGTAAGGGGTCAGGGATTGTTCGCGATAGGGGATCAGCAAAAACGGTGGAGGCTTCCGAAAAGGAGACGCCATGCTTCGTTAGATTCTCTAAGGCCTTTTCATCATCCCACTCAAACGTAAAACTCATGCCGAAGAATATACGTCCTTTAGGAGAACGGAGGAAGGCATCGAACGACGGCCTTCAGCTGCGGCGCGCGATCAGCATCCAAGCTGATAGAAAGAAGTTACTTGAGAAGCACGCTATCGCGCCGTCAGCTGCAAGGCTTTGTTCGGCAGCCTGTGCGCCGGATCATTCAACGTTCATTACCTCAAGATCAGAAGGGTAGCCGCTCCAGCGGTTGAAATCTTCGTCGGAACAATTGTGTGCTTCCTCCGAAGTGGAGTTCCGAGCATTCCATGCCGTATTGACGTGATGGTAGAGATGCATCATTGCGACCGACAATTCTGAATCTCCATACTCGTGATCCGTTTCAAGATCCTTGATTGTGGATTCAAGTTCTTCCTGAGCTTCACGGAGATTGAAGAGAATGAATTTCGTATTCATACCACCTCGCCTTGGAGAATGCTGCCGAACGCCGGCCTTCAGCTGCGGCGCGCGATCAGCATTCAAGCTGAGGGAAAGAAGTTACTTGAGAAGCATGCTATCGCGCCTTCAGCTGCAAGGCTTTGTTATGCGCGCGCTGGATTTGACAACTCAATTCGTGCCGCTTTCTTCCGAATCCTAAATGCCAGGACCAACGGGACGACGCTGAAAGCTATCATGACGAGCACAGGAAATAATAATTCTCCCACGGAGAACCCGTGCGCCGGGCTCAGATTCGACCAAACGATCGCTAGAAAGAAGAAGACACTCGGGATGGAAAGAATGATCTCGGAAACAATGTATGTCTTCACCAGCGGGCGACCAAACAGCAGCATTAGACCGAGGAGAAGAATCCAAACAGCCGCAAAGGAACGCGATTACCGTTCGAGAATATACCTGCCATCGAAAGCCTCCAACTCAAAGTAAGCAAGTTTTCCAGGCACACAGGAAATCAAAGTGCCGGCATCCATTCCCACCGTTTCCAGAAGCGCGTCGGGCAGAGACATTTCTTTGCCGTCGATGGTGCGATTGTCCGACATGACGTAACAGGTATCGGGAGCGCCTTTTCGCCTGAGAAGCGCTTCAATGGAGTAAGCGGACTGTTGGCCCGACGGAATCTCCTTCGCGAATCGCGGATCGAGATCGCGGCAGTGATTGAAGCCGTTCAATAGTTTGGTGCGGCCACGTTTGGATTCAAGTAGTGCGAGATATCTGGCGCGCTTCTGTGGCACGATGAAGGAGCGAGCGAATTGTTCCTCGTGAGAGTTCATTCAACGACTCTGTGAAATCAAAAGCTGTCGAACGTCTGAGTTGACGCGGCGGCGCGAATTCATTCAAGCATCGCCGGACCAGTCATGTTACGAAACACGCTCCCGCCGCTCGCGTCCAACGATTTGTTGGCACGCCGGTTTTGAGCACGCCGCCGCGTTTGACGTGTCTGCGCCGGAAGCGTTTCGGAAGTTATGTTGTGCGCCATCGCCACGCCACCAGACGCACCACACAGATAGGCGTCGACACGGACCTTTTTGTTCGGCGCGATCAAAGTTGGCAGCCAGCCAATGTCAGCGCGCACCAAACGAAAATCGTCGTAGATGCTTTGGTCAACGTTGAAATAATTACGTTCGCCTCGCGAACCCAGCAGGGTGAAGCCATCGATTCGGATTCCGTATTCTTCGTCGTGATGCACTTTGATGATGGTGCCGGAATAGTGGCGAAGCACGCAATCGGCAGGGTCGTCCACGAGATTGTGCACTGATACCATAACGGAGGTTCGACGATTTTGGCGAATGTCAGCTTCGGCCGGATTCCGCGGTTGCGCCCGCATCACAAGTGGAGCAAATACGACCACGAAGCCGCAAACGAGAACGCGCATAGCGGAAGAGAAAGACATCTTGGGCATTACTCCTTCAGGCGTGCCAACGCTGGCCTTCAGCTGCGGCGCGCGATCAGCATCCAAGCGGAAGGAACAAGGTTACTTGAGAAGCACGCTATCGCGCCGTCAGCTGCAAGGCTTTGTTATGCTGCCTGGCTAGCTGGAACCACTAATCTTAACCTTCTGACTCTCAAAGGAACCACTGCCGCTGAATGACGTTCGCTACTCTCAACCTCAAATGCCGCGCGGAGCGTTTCCACCTTTCAACCAGCACAAGCTCTCTGTCTTGCGATGCTCAACAGCGAGGCAACATAACGCTGGCCTTCAGCTGCGGCGCGCGATCAGCATTCAGCCTGATTGAAAGAGATTACTTGAGAAACATGCTATCGCGCCGTCAGCTGCAAGGCTTTGTTATGCCGCCTGCGAATTAGACCGCGAACCAGCTCTCCCAAAATCCAAGCTCCGCATTCGGATTATGCTCCGCGATCCGATTAAGGACTCGCTCTCGCTCAATATCCGATACTGGATTGCGCTGAAGCTGAACAGGATTTTGCCTGCCAGTTGAGAGACGTGCGACTTCCTCCAAAGCTTTCACAAAACCTTCAAACGAACTTGCTATCATGATAGGGCTCCAGGCACCTTCGCCGTGCGCGGCTGTGAAGACCGGGAGCTCCGGCGCATTTAAGTCGACCAAGATGGGATCGCCACCCAAGTCTTCATATCCAATAACAAACCAACCCTCCTTCCAATCGCCCTCTTGATCACCCGTCAATGTTTCCGCCGATTCGC
>JANMQG010000102.1:0-13052 GCA_031370285.1 Chloracidobacterium sp.
AAACAACCGCGAGCTTCAGTATCTCCGGCACATACGTACTGAGATTAACGGCCGGCGATACGGAACTCACCAGTCAGAGCGACGTTACGATCACGGTTCAGCCGGAAAACCGGGCGCCTACGGTCAACGCCGGCTCGGATCAAATTATTTCCTTGCCGGCCGCTGCGCAGTTGAACGGCGCCGCCGCCGACGATGCCTGGCCGGCCGGCAGCATTCTAAGCCTCTCGTGGAGTTTCATCAGCGGCCCTGGCTCAGTCTCATTCGACAACCCCAATTCGCCGGCCACGATTGTCAGGATTGGTGTCGCAGGAACATACGTGTTGCGTTTGACTGCCAGCGATGGCGAGTTGAGCAGCACCGACGAAGTTAGCATCACCATCACTCCACCCAATCAAGCCCCATCCGTCAATGCCGGTTTGGACCAGACGCTTTCTTTGCCAAACAACACGGCGGATCTAAATGGCACAATTTCCGACGACGGCTTGCCGCTGGGTAGCAGCGTGTTAACAAACTGGAGCAAGGTCAGCGGACCGGGCGCCGTCGTTTTTGCGAATCCAAACCTCACCGTCACCACCGCCACGTTCAGCGAAGCCGGGACGTATGTGCTTCGACTCACCGCCGGCGATTCACAACTTGCAGCAAGCGACGAGATTACTATCACCGTGCTGCCGGAGAACCATGCGCCTGCGGTTGATGCGGGCACAGATCAAGCTGTCACCTTGCCTAACGCAGCAAGTCTCAACGGCAGCAGCAGTGATGATGGCTTGCCGGCGGGCAGCACACTGACGACGACGTGGAGCAAACTGAGCGGACCGGGTGATGTCACCTTCAGCACCCAGACTGAAGAGTTGACGTCCGCCACTTTCAGTATTGCGGGCGCTTACGTACTGCGCTTAACAGCGAGCGACTCGCAACTTACCAGCAGCGATGAAGTCCTGGTCACGGTGATTCCGGAGAACCATGCACCCACGGCGAACGCCGGGCCGGGTCAAACGATCACTTTGCCAAACTCAGCGAAGCTTAATGGGACCGTCAGCGATGATGGTTTGCCCGCGGGCAGCTCGTTGACGAGCACCTGGAGCAAGGTGAGCGGTCCGGGCACAGTCACATTTGCGAATGCGAACGTCACCGTCACTATCGCGGCTTTTAGTCAGTCAGGCATTTACTTTCTGCGCCTGACCGCAACCGATTCACAACTCAGCGCCAGTGCCGACGTACAGATCAATGTCATCGCTGAAAACCTCGCACCTACGGCGAACGCCGGGCCGGATCAAACAATTATGGTTCCCGCGAGTGCAAACCTAAACGGCAGTGTCAGCGATGATGGTCTTCCTACGGGCAGCACTATCACCACCGCCTGGAGCAAAGTGAGTGGGCCGGGCACGGTAACATTCGCCAATCCAGCCATCACCGTCACTACCGCTTCCTTCAGCGAACCGGGTACCTACGTCCTGGGGCTGGCGGCCAGTGATTCCGCGCTTGCGACCAACGACGACGTTACGATTACCGTGATCGATCCGCGAGTGCCACCCGTGGCTAGTTTCGTCGTTCCGGAATCGACCGGCACCGCTGGGGCTTTTGCTATTGCTGCCTCGGGATCCGCGGGCAACATTCCCCTCGCGGACAACCTGCTGGACGACAACAACGCTACGGTCTGGAACCCCCAGGCGACTACTAACCAGTTTGCGAAATATCAGTTCTACGATCAGCAAAATGTTTTCATCGACCGCGTTCGCCTGCAAAGCAACCAGGGAGGCATCAGTCCGACGAATCTGAAAGATTTCGACGTGCAGATTTCCTCGACCACCGCCGACGATGCGAGCTTTGTAACAATCCTGAGCGCAACGATGCTCAACAACGGACAACTTCAGGAGTTCGTGTTTCCCGGTGGTCCGATTCGCGCGCGTTATCTCAAGCTGCTCTTGAAAACCAATTATGGGTCCACGGCCAGTATCTCACTCGCCACCTTCAATCCGGTGGCCGTGGGCAGTGTGGACAGTCTGCTCTCGTTGCCCGGTCTGACGAATGTGGCGCGTGGCCAGTCTCCGGCACTCGTAATTAATGGGGCGGCGATCTATAGCTCCAGTTATGGTGGCGGCGCCAACTCGGCTGATGGTCTGCTTGGCTACAATCGCGGCGGCTTCATCACCTCCAGTCTGGCCAATGAATTTGCGATTATCCGACTCGGCGGGGGAAAAGTTTACAACTTGAAAGGCGTAAGAGTCGCGACCTGGTTCGACTCAGGCTTTGCGAGCGCAAAGCCAACCGCGGTAAAGGACTTTGAAGTTTGGGTGTCCGCGACGACTCCCGATCCGGCTTCGTTCACGAAGGTCTTGTCGGCGACGGCGGCTTTTGTTGGCAATGTTCAGACCTTCATCTTTCCCGGTGGCTCGGTACCGGCACGCTATGTGAAATACGTGCCCCTGAATAATCAGGGAACCGGAACAGTTATCAACACCTCGGCCTTTGATGTAATTGTCGAAACCGGTGCCAGAGTGATGTCGTCCTCCGGTGACCTTGGAAACACGCCCTCTCCCCCTGAGGCCGCCTTTGATGGTGATTCGACTACCATCTGGAATTCTCCAGCCAACGTTGCCACCAACGTCTCGATCAAGACGGCGTTGATGGATGACAAGATCCAAAAAGTTTATGGATTTCGGATTAGCGGAGTTAACAATGGGGGACTGCGTGGACCGAAAGATATTGAGATACGTGTGTCCACCACCACGACCGATGACAGCGCCTTTACCACCGGCTACACCGGCACGCTCGCCGCGACATTCGGTCCGCAGGAAATCCTCCTAAGTAACCCGGTTGACGCTAAGTACGTGCAGTTCTTTTGGAAGAATGGCTACAGCGGGCAAATAGTCAGCGTTTATGAACTGGAGGTGCTGGCCGCGCCGGATCGCGGATCGGCCGTGGTTGCTTTCTCCAGTGGGGCAGGTAATGTTGAGGCTGCTCTAGATCTGGATCCAACAAATCTACCGTGGCTTACTCCCACTAATCAAAATTCAAGCGTCGCGTTTAAGTTGCTGTTGCCCCGGGCCGAGCTCGCAACTCTTAGTCACATCGCGCTAAGACCGGCACTCTCGCCCACTGGTTACACAGCGCCAAAAGATTTTCAGCTTCAAGTGTCTACGACTGATGCGGCTGATGCTTCGTTCTCCACTGTTCTTGCAGGAACGTTGGTCAGCTCAGCCCAAATGCAGGATTTTTATTTCGCTCCAGTGCAGGCGAGATATGTGCAGCTGCTGCTGATTAAGGGTCCGAATGATTTCCGCAGTTTCGCGCTGCACAACTTCCTCATCTATTCGTCAGACACGATCGGTGCAACCACGCGCTTTATCGACCGGTCCAGCGATGCGGATGGCCAGATTATTTCCTGGGCCTGGAATTTTGGAGACGGGAGCACGAGCACCCAGCGCCATCCGGTTCATACCTTCGCCGCCACTGGAGATTACACGGTCACCCTGACTGTCGCCGATAACAGCGGGCTTACAAATACCTTTTCGACCATCTATCACGTGGTGGGAACGCTTAATCCCGACTTTGCCATGTCGCCGCTAATCGCTCATGAGGGCGGCGAGTCAGTTCGTTTCGCAGACCTCGGGGAACTACTCTCGATCCCATCCGCATTACGAACGTACGACTTTGGCGATGGCAGCTCTTTGTTCACTCAATATGCCAGGACCAGTCAGCATACTTTCCCGGACAGCGGCATGTTTCACGTTACCTTGAAAGTCGGTGACTCGCTCGGAGTCAGTCATACAGTCACCAGAGACATCACGGTTCTCAACCTGCCACCGTCGGTCGACATCGATCCAGGCAAGACGCTGGTCTGGGGCGAACCGTGGACCAGTGTGCCGCGAATTACGGATCAAAGCTCGATTGATCGACTTTCGCTTCAGGGACAATGGATCTTCGGCGACGGACTCAAGCAGCCGTGCGTCAATTGCACCAATGCCAACGCGACGGTGACGCACGCGTATTCCCATCCGGGAACTTATAGCGCAGCACTTACGGTTACGGACAAAGACGGCGGCGTAGGATCGGATCAGGCCGACTTTATCGTTAACAAACGTCCCACGGCTTTCATCTTTCAGACTCCTCCGTCGCAATCGACCGGTCAGCCGCTGATGATCCACGCTCAGCTCGTGGACACCTTCGCCAACCAGCCGTTGAGCGGTAAGCCTGTCCAGTTCACGTTAAATGGCGCTTCGTTCAATGCGGTGACCGGAGCAAACGGCGTTGCCGAGGTGTCGGTGCCGCTGCCGACAGGGACAAAGATCGACATCATCACCGGGACCTTCGCCGAAGACGAATACTATTTCAGTTGTGGCGGCGTTGCGGTGCCGGTCACTGCCGGCGGCACTCCGCCCAGCGGCTCGCTCAGCAACCGAGGCACAAACTTCTGGTTGATGTTTCCCCAGGCCTATTCTGACGGCTTCGGCCTGGCGATACAAAAACTATTCATCACCTCAACTGTCGACACCAGCGGCAACGTCTCCATTCCAGGCGCCGGCTTTAACTTCACGCAGAATTTCACGGTGCCAGCCAACACCGTCGCGACGGTGCAAATGCCATCGGTGCAGGTTGCTGAGTCGAACATAATTCAGGCTAAAGGAATCCATATCACGGCGCAGCAATCGGTGACGGTTTATGGACTGAACCAGCGCGCCAACTCATCCGATGGCTTGCTGGCTCTGCCGGTCAATAGCCTGGGAACCGATCACTTCATTCTCACTTATAGCAACATGAACTTTGCGCCTTCGAGCGAGCTGGGCGTGGTAGCAACTGAGAATGGGACCACCGTCACGATTACGCCTGCGGTAACGACCGGCGCGCGCCTAGGTGGCGTGCCTTACAACCTCACCCTCAACCAGGGACAGACGTATCTTTTGCAGAACACAACTCCCAACACCACCGGCGATCTCACCGGCAGCCGGGTCACCTCTGACAAGCCCATCGCAGTTTTCGGCGGGCACGTGGCCGCAACCATTAACGCCGAGGCAGTATGTTGTGCGGACCACCTGGTCGAGCAACTGCCGCCGACAAAGGCTTGGGGCAAACGGTTCGCTACCGTTCCCCTGGCCACCAGAACCAAAGGGGATTTCTTCCGCTTTATTGCCGCGCAGGATGGCGCCTCCATTTACCTCAATGGCAATCTCACCGCCGTGCTAAATCGCGGGCAGTGGGTGGAACGTGTTATCAAGAACCCAACTGAGATTATCGCAACCGCGCCGATCATGGTCGCGCAATACTCGACGAGTAGTAACTACGATCCGCCAACGACCGGTAAGGCTGATCCGTTTATGATGATCATTCCGCCTTACTCTCAGTTTCTAAATCACTACACGATCTCGACACCGCTAACAGGATTCGCAATCAACTATGCGAATGTAGTAGCACCTACCGCGTCACTGGAAAGCATCACGCTTGACGGCGCGCCGATGCCTGCCGGCAGTTTCGTGCCCGTCGGCGTAAGCGGTTTCTCTGGAGCGCAGATCGCCATCACTGTCGGCCTGCATAACTTCGATGGGCCAGCGAGTTTTGGAGTCTTCATCTACGGCTATGCGCCGGACGAAGGTTACGGCTATCCCGCCGGCATGAACATCATGGCGACGGTGCAAAGCACCAACGTTACCATCAGGCCTGAAACCTCTTCACATTCGATCGACACCTCGGGCTGTGTTGTGGCCTCGGTAGTAAACCAGGATCTTTACCCGCTTGGCGGCAAGACACTCAGCTTCACAGTCACCGGAGCGAATCCTTCCAGCTCGTCCGCCACGACCGATGCGGCCGGCCAGGCCACACTATGTTATGCGGGAGCGAACGTGGGAACGGACCAGGTCGCGGCGGCGGTAGGAACTTCGCAGGGCACGGCTACGATCGTTTGGACTCCACCGAACCAGGCGCCATTGGTTAATGCCGGAGCCGACCAAACCATCACTCTGCCTGCCGCTGCCAATCTTCAGGGTTCAGTGACCGACGATGGTTTGCCCGTAAACACTCTTAGCGTTTCCTGGTCGAAAGTCAGTGGTCCAGGCAAGGTTACTTTCGGCAATGTCGGTGCAGCCAATACGACCGCGACGTTTGCGGCGCCGGGAGTTTATGTCCTCAGTTTGACGGCGAACGACACGGCTCTCAGCAACAGCGTTAACCTGCAGATCATCGTCAATCCCGCGCCCGTCAATCAGCCGCCCACCTCGAATGCCGGACCTGATCAATCTGCGACCGTCAATGGCAATTTGATTGCCAATGGTGGAAATGAAGCTGAGCTTGTCGGCAGCGAGATTCCCGGCTGGGTGGAAGTGCAGGGAACAACGTGGGTAGCGGGTTCGGCGAATATTGCCACTGGCTTCCCCAATGCCCAACGCAACAGCTTTTACTTCTTTGCTAGTGATGCGCCACAGGCGGAACTGCGCCAGGACGTCGATGCCTCGGCCTTTGCCGCGGCGATCGCTGCCGGCACACAGCAGTTCGAGTTCAAGGCCTATGTTCGTTCGGCGAGTGAAGCCGCGCCTGACTCAGCCCGCGTGGTGGTCGAGTATCGGAACGCGAACAACTCGAGTGTGATCGCCACGCTCGACTCAGGCGACATTACCTCCACCAACGCGTGGCACCTGACCGAAGACACCCGCATTGCTCCGCTCGGCACCGGATGGATCCGGGTACGCTTGATCGGGACGCGCACTAGTGGCGCGACCAACGACGCGTTCTTTGATTCGATTACGCTGCGGCCGATTGGCAATGCGGCGGTCAAACTCAACGGCACTACTACCGACGACGGGTTGCCCGCGGGCAGCAGTGTGTCAGCGAACTGGGCGACCGTGAGCGGACCGGGCGTGGTTAGTTTCACCAATACGAATTCAGCCGGCTCGGCTGCTCACTTTGTCACTCCGGGTACGTATGTTCTGCGTCTGACGGCGGGCGATGGACAACTCAGCTCGAGCGACGACGTGAACATCAAGGTTGCTCCGGCGAATCAACCACCGGTTGTTAGCGCCGGCGCAAATCAAACGATTACCCTGCCGGCGATAGCCAGTCTCAGCGGCACTGTCAACGATGACGGACTGCCCGCGGGCAGTAGTGTGTCCGTCGTCTGGAGCCAAGTCAGCGGGCCAGGCACCATTACGTTTGCCAATGCAAACCAGACCGTGACCACCGCGAGCTTCAGCGCCGCCGGAAGTTACGTGCTGCGTTTGACCGCGGACGATACTGAATACGACTCGAGCGCCGACGTCACTATCACGGTCAATCCCGAGCCCATACAAGTAAATCAACCACCGGTCGTCAACCCCGGACCGAACCAAACGATTGCGCTGCCGGCAAACACCGTCACGCTAAACGGCGTCGTCGCCGACGACGGTTTGCCTGTAGGCAGCACGCTGACAGTTACGTGGACCAGGATCAGCGGTCCAGGCGCGATCACTTTTGGAGATGCGAACAGCGCCGTGATGACTGCGCAGCTCAGTGCTGTAGGCAGTTACGTCTTGCGACTCAGCGCCAGCGACGGTGCCTATCTGGTGAGCGCCGATGTCGGCGTCATCCTGGCGCCACAAAACTATCCGCCGACCGCGAACGCGGGTCCGAATCAAACCACTTTGTTGTCACAGCCGCTACAACTCGACGGCAGCGCCGGCGATGACGGCTTGCCTGCGGGCAGCAATTTGACGATGACCTGGTCCGCAATTAGCGGCCCCGCCGCGGTTACTTTCGACAACCCCAACGTGACGATCACGGGTGCGCACTTCACCGCAACGGGAACTTACGTCCTGCGTCTGACAGCGAACGATGGCGCATTAACGGCCAGCGACGAGTTGACCGTCACGGTCATCGACAATGTTCCGCCGCCCACCGTCGAGATCATTGCGCCCAGCGATGGCAGCAGCGTCACCGAACCCTCGATCGTCACCGGTTCAGTCAGCGGCGGCGCCTGGGTGCTGGAATACAGCCAGGCCAGCGACGACACAGCAAACAATCGTACGTGGACACGTTTTGCCACCGGCAACGGCCCAATATTCAACGGAGCGCTTGGGACCGTGGACCCGACGATGATGCTCAACGGTTTGTTCGACATCAGACTGTCGGCTACGGATAGCTACGGACAAACCTCGCGCACCACGCAGGCCGTGATCGTCGAGCGAAATCTGAAGGTCGGCAACTTCACGGTTTCGTTCAGCGACCTGAATATTCCGGTTGCCGGCGTGCCGATGGAAGTCACACGCACCTACGACAGCCGCGACAAGCGCGTCGGCGATTTCGGTTTTGGCTGGACGCTGGGCGTGAAGAATATTCGGGTCGAGAAGGCGCGCGTGATCGGGCTCAAGTGGTTTGAGACAAAGACGGATGAAGCTTTTCCGAATTACTGTCTGGAAGCGAGCGCGCCGCACCTGGTCACGGTGACATTCCCTGGCGGCAAGGTCTTCAAGTTTGAAGCTTCGACGTCGCCCCGATGCCAGCGCTCTGCTCCAATTAGCGGCGGCACCCTGACCTTTACACCTCTGCCGGGAACGCACGGCACTCTGGAAATTGTTGGGCTGGCAGAGTTCCAGGTTGAAGGCAGCGTACCAGGGCCGGTGAACCTGATCGGCTTCGGTGGCGGCGTGGACATTTTCAATTCGTCGCTGTTCAAGTTCACTGCCGAAGATGGCAGCGCGTTTGTTATCGACCAGCGCACTGGACTGAAAAGCATTCACGACACAAATAACAACACGGTCACGTTGAGCGCGGGCGGCATACTTCATTCCGGCGGCAAAAGCATTAGCTTCAACCGCGATGCGCTTGGCCGTATCACCAGCGTTACCGATCCGGCGGGCAACGCGCAGACTTACGCATACGATGCGGCCGGCGATCTTGTCTCCTATACTGACAACGAAAACAACACTTCAGCCTACAGCTACGACGCGACGCATCGACTGTTGACGATTCACGATCCGCGCGGCATTCAACCGATTCGCAACGACTACGACGCCGGCGGCCGCTTGATCAGCCACACTGACGGCTTCGGCAAAGTCATTACCTATACTCACGATCTGCCAGGCCGCACCGAGACAATCACCGATCGCCTGGGACACTCGACAATCTTCCAGTATGACGAGCGCGGCAATGTTCTGACGAAGACCGACGCGCGCGGCGGCGTGACTACATTCACTTATGACGCGAACGACAACGTGCTTACCGAAACCAACGCGCTCGGCAAGACGACTACCTACACCTACGACGCCAACGATCATCGCACCAGCATCACCGATCCGCTCTCGAACCTAACGCAGTTTACCTACAACGGACTTGGCAAGGTGCTGACCACGACCGATCCGCTCTTGCACGTCACTACCAACACCTACAACGGGTCCGGAAATCTGCTGACTACTAGGGACGCGCTCAACAATACCACGACCTTCGCCTACAGCCCGTTTGATGGCCAGCGCATTCTGACCACCGACGCGCTGAATAACAGCACGCATTACGACTACACCAATGGTTACTTAACGAAAGAGACGGAGGCGCTCGGCCACGAAACGACTTTCAGTTATGACGCGAACGGCAATCGCGCCAGCCAAACCTTCAAGCGCACCAACGCCCAGGGCCAGCTCGAAGCCATCACCACGAGCTACGAATATGACAAGCTGAATCGTCTGAAGAAGACCATCTTCGCCGATGGTTCCTTCACACAGGTGGAATACAACTCGATTGGCCAGCAGAGCGCGACCATCGATCAGCTCGGCCATCGCACGGAGTTTTCTTACGACGATATGGGCCGCCTCACGCTCACCGACTACCCCGACAACACGCATGACAAAACAACCTACGACGCGGAAGGCCGCCGGCTGAGCAGTAAGGATCGCGCCGGCCACGTTACTTCATATGCCTACGATGAACTTGGCCGGTTGACGAAGACTACGTTTGCCGACGGCACGTTCATGTCCACAACCTATGACGCCGCGGGGCAGGTACTGGCTACGACCGACGCGCGCGGCAACATCACATATTACGAATACGACAACGCTGGTCGCAGGACGAAAGTCCGGAACGCGCTCAATCAGGAAACTACGTTTGCCTACGACGCCGGCGGCAATCAGCTTTCAATGAGTGACGCGCTCAGTCACACGACGACTTACGAATACGATCTGAACAATCGACGGACAAAGACAACCTACGCCGACAGTTCATTCGACACCGTTAGTTATGACGCTCTGGGCCGGAGTGTGTCCAAAACGGATCAGGCAGGCAAGACAACTCAATTCACTTACGACGCCCTGGGCCGTTTGACCAGGGTTAAAGACGCGCTCCATCAGGAGACAGTCTATGCGTACAACGAAATCGGCCAGCAAGTGTCACAAACTGACGCGAATAACCACACGACCCGGTTTGAATACGACCAGCTTGGCCGGCGCGTAAAGCGCATTCTGCCGGCCGGACAGCTTGAAAGTTATTCGTATGACAACGCCGGCAACCTTCAGACCCGCACAGATTTCAATGGCCGTACTACGTGGTTCAATTACGACCTGATGCGCCGGCTGTTGTCGAAAATCCCTGACGCGTCGCTGAATCAACCGACGATCAGCTTCACCTACAACACCAGTGGCCAGCGCGCCACAATGAGTGACGCATCGGGAATGACGGTCTACAGCTATGACGCGCGCAATCGACTCTCAACCAAGCAGACGCCTTTCGGAACTTTGAGCCATACCTACAACGACTCCGGCCGTCTGTTGACGACGCGGTCCTCAAATGCCAACGGTGTGAGCGTGGATTACAGCTACGACAGTCTTAACCGGCTCGCGAGTGTCAAGGATAAGAATCTGATTGCGCTTAATGGCGGGGTGACTACCTACAGCTACGACAACGTCGGCAATCTGCAGGGTTACTCATACCCGAACGGTGTCAATTCCAGCTATGCATACAATTCGCTTAATCGTCTGACGACGATGACGGTGGGCACAACTAGTTCGTCGCTTGCGAGTTACTCGTACACGCTGGGCCCGGCGGGCAATCGCACCGTGGTCACCGAGCTGAGTGGACGCACGGTTAACTATACGTATGACGATCTCTATCGTCTAACCGGTGAAGCAATCGCCAATGACCCGCATGGAGTCAACGGCTCGGTTAGTTATGGCTACGATTCGGTCGGCAATCGCCTGAATCGATCATCATCAATCGCGTGGGTGCCATCGCAAACTTCAACCTACGACGCGAATGACCAGCTAACCAGCAACAGCTATGACGACAATGGCAACACCACATCAGCGAATGGCAACAGCTACGCGTACGACTTCGAAAACCACCTGACAAGCCTCAACGGCGGCAACGTAACTTACGTCTACGACGGCGACGGCAATCGCGTTGCGAAGATCGTAGCCGGGGTCACCACCAATTACCTTGTCGACACCAACAATCCGACGGGCTATGCGCAAGTTGTCGAAGAGTTGCAGAGCGGCACGGTCGTCAAGAGCTTCACCTACGGGCACGATTTGATTAGCCAACGAGTTGTCGGAGGCAGTCTCAGCTTCTACGGCTACGATGGCCACGGCTCAGTACGGTTCTTGACCGATGCGACCGCCGCAATCACAGACACCTACGACTACGATGCCTTCGGCAACCTGATCTATCGCTCAGGCACCACGCCGAACGATTACCTCTACAGCGGCGAACAGTTCGACGCGAACCTTGGGTTTTATTACTTGCGTGCGCGTTACATGAATCCAACGTCAGGAAGATTCTGGTCGATGGATTCATATGAAGGAGGCTCATACGATCCTGGTTCGCTGCACAAGTACTCTTATACGAGAAACAGTCCCGCAAATTTGATCGACCCAAGCGGGCATTTCTCGTTAGTTGATACGCTTAATACTTCGGTGCTCGTTGGGACGATAAGTGGGTTCACCATAGGCCTTCTCACCGGGGGACTGGAAGGAGCCATCCACGGTGCAGTCCAAGGCGCCGTAATGGGTGCACTCGTGCCGCTAACGGGTGCTGGTGTCGGTACCTTTCTCTTGGGCAATGCTGCACGTGGAGTTTTTATCACTGGTTGGGGAGTCGGCCTTGGCAATGCAGCAACTTCTGGATTCAGCTTTGCAACGGCTACGACGGAAGAAGAACGCACCAGTGCAGGAATCAACCTTCTGACCAGCGCTGGTTTCATGTACTTTAGTCCCAAGATTCTTCAGCGGGTCAATACGAAAATTTTCAGTGCGGAACAAGCTAATATCGATAGTGCAAGGAGAGGATATTCTGAGCCTCCGTGGTGGGCTGGTCTAAATGTTACCGAAACCACTCTGTTTGCTGCGGCGAAATATGTGCGAGTGTACGTGAGTGGACGACTGCAGGGCGCTTTTGTCATGGAGGCTAGCGAGATACAGGGGTTGACTCCTTTGCAAATACAGCAGAAATTTGCACTGCCAATTCTTCCAGACAAAATTGCTATAGTAGAAATACCTGCCGGAACAACGATCAGAATAGGTGTTGCGGGCCCAAACAGCTTCGCACCGAAGGGCGGTGGCGGAATGCAGATCGAGATACAGAATGCAAATCACCCCAATCCTCCGACGCCCCCACGAAATTCACGCCTCAATAGTGAAAGGGACTAGTCTATGCGTGACGATTCGTATAGCGACATTCACATTCACTCTCAGCAAAGAGCTACGAGAGCGCTTATAAAGTTTTGCGAGGACCATGGAGATGAGTATCCTTCCGTCGCCGAGTTACGTACATGTTTAAAGGCATTGGAGCAAGGAAACGTTAAAGCAGCTGTCGAATCCTATCAGAAGGTCCCCCTTGGTGGCATGGGATGCTTCAACGACTGGCTGCCGCCAGTTGTATTTAGTAATGAAACCCCTGAATACGTTCAAGCCGTTTTCGAAGCGCTGACAAGTCAGTGGAGTTTGTTAATGCGCCTCTCTTTACCAAAAACGAGCTAGTGGTAATCAGTGGTAATCAAAAAGATGCCAAACGGATTTCACGGCTCAAGAGAAGACGGCTTTACGATGGTGGAGTCGTAGTGTGAAAACGATCTCATCCTTCCGCACATGAGACGGCGCAGCCGCTGCGGC
>JANMQG010000142.1:0-23144 GCA_031370285.1 Chloracidobacterium sp.
CGAAGAGTCAAGCGCTCCCGTAAAGACGTTTTCGATCGGATTTGAAGAACAAGACTTCAGCGAGCTGCAGCACGCACGTCGGGTTGCGCAACACGTAGGCGCGGACCATCACGAGTTTATAGTTCGTCCGGACGCCCTCGAAGTTTTACCGATTCTGGTTGAACACTACGGCGAGCCCTACGCAGATTCTTCGGCCATTCCAACCTATTACGTTGCCCGCGAAACGCGAAAGCATGTGACCGTCGCTTTGAATGGCGATGGCGGCGACGAATCGTTTGCGGGTTATGAGCGCTATGCGGCGATGCGCCTGGCCGAGCGGTATCATCGAATACCGGCGGTGCTGCGCGAGTCTGTCGTCAGGCAGGCGATCGAGTTAATGCCTTCGTCAGAAACGAAGCGCAGTCGCATCCGGGATGTGAAGCGCTTTGTTCAGGCGGCAAGTTTGCCGAAGGTTGAACGTTACCTGCGTTGGGTTAGCGTTTTTGATGCGGAAGCGAAACAGGATTTGTTCAGCGAGAATTTTACAAGGCAGACTCTGGGTGTCTCGTCGGCTGGCATGCTCGGGCCCTGGTTTGCGCGCGCAAATGGATCCGGCATTGTCGATGCAGCGTTGCTGACGGACATCATGACGTATCTCCCCAATGATCTGCTGGTAAAAGTCGATATTGCCACCATGGCCAATTCGCTTGAAGCGCGGTCTCCTTTTCTTGATCATCACGTGATCGAGTTTGCAGCCAGCTTGCCGGAGAAATACAAGTTGCGCGGGCTCACGACTAAGTATTTGTTGAAGCAAATGCTGCGGAAGCTCTTGCCCGCGGAGAATCTTGATCGGCGCAAGATGGGATTCGGCGTACCGATTGGCCATTGGTTTCGTGGCAAGCTGCAACCATTCCTGCGCGAAACTTTGCTTGCGGAAACGTCATTGAATCGGGGCCTCTTCAGACCGGCAGCGGTCAAGCGTTTGGTTGAGCTGCACACGCGCGGCGAGCGAGATTATTCCCCTCAGCTCTGGACGTTGTTGATGCTTGAGCTGTGGTTCCAAAGGTTTATTGACTAGGTAGTGGTCAGTAGTCAGTGGCCAGTGGTCAGTCAGCCCGGTGATTATCGCGTCAATCGAAGCAAAGGAATATTCCGAACTGACCACTGACCACTGACCACTGGCCACTGACCACTGACAAACCACGGAGGTGACAGAGTGAAAGGCGTAGTTTTGGCAGGTGGACTAGGAACCCGATTGCGGCCACTCACCGCAGTAACCAACAAGCACCTGCTTCCCGTTTATGATCGGCCGATGATCTATTATCCGATTCAAACGCTGGTAAACGCAGGAATCACCGACATCATGATCGTCACGGGCGGGAATTCAGCCGGAGACTTTCTGAAGCTCTTGGGAAACGGAAAAGCTTTTGGTCTCAAACATCTAAACTATACCTATCAGGAAGGCGAGGGCGGCATCGCCGAAGCGCTTTCGCTGGTGGAACACTTTGCGGCCACGGCGCCGATCTGCGTGGTGCTGGGTGACAACATCATCGAGGGAAATGTTGCCGCCGCGGTTCGAGCCTATCGCGAGCAGGGCAAAGGAGCCAAAATCATATTGAAGAAGGTGCCAGACCCGGAGCGCTTTGGCGTTCCCGAACTCAGCGGCCAAAACGTTCTGCGTATTGAAGAGAAGCCGGCCTCGCCAAAGTCGGAGTATGCGGTAATCGGAATCTACATGTATGACGGCGAGGTGTTTGACATCATTCGCACCTTAGAGCCCTCCGGGCGCGGCGAACTGGAGATAACCGACGTCAACAACGCTTACATCACACGAGAAGAGATGACCTGGGAGGAACTCGCTGGCTGGTGGACTGACGCCGGCACGTTTGAGAGTCTGCTGCGCGCTTCGAATCTGGTCGCGGAGACGGGTGCAAACAGGATGGAGCTAAAACGTGCAACCGAAATCAGCGCAAATGTCTGAAGAGTTCGTGGAACCGGCCGGCCACGAGGATGATCCGGACACAATCCACCGGATGGAAGACTAGTGAAAGTAGTTCGCGTTATTGCGCGCCTCAACATGGGTGGCCCAGCCCGTCATGTCGCGTGGCTGACTGCGGCGACGCAGCGGGCGGGAATTGAATCGATTTTGGTTGCCGGCGTAGTGCCGCCCGGTGAAGATGACATGACCTACTTCGCGCTGGAACAGGGAGTCATCCCCGTAATCATTCCGGAGATGAGTCGCGAGATTTCCGCGAACGATCTTGTCACCGTTTGGAAACTGCTTCGGCTGTTCCAGCGCGAGCGCCCTGACATCATCCATACCCATACCGCGAAGGCGGGCACAGTGGGCAGAGTTGCCGGCTGGCTCTATCGCTGGCTGACGCCGGCGGCGCTTTTGGGCCATCCGCGTTCGTGCCGCTTTGTGCATACCTACCACGGGCACATCTTTCATAGCTACTACGGCCCGTTCAAAACGAAAGTTTTCCTAGCCATCGAGAAGATTTTGGCGCGCATGACTGA
Organism: Chloracidobacterium sp.; assembly: GCA_031370285.1. Classification (GTDB taxonomy): domain Bacteria; phylum Acidobacteriota; class Blastocatellia; order Pyrinomonadales; family Pyrinomonadaceae; genus PSRF01. The sequence continues at coordinate 2,500 of JANMQG010000142.1, forward strand.
TCGAGTGGTAGTCATCAGCCAACAGCAATACAACGAGATACATGACAAGTTTGGCGTCGGCCGTAGAGGACAGTTTGCGTTAATTCATGAAGGCCAGTTTGCAATCATCCCCCTGGGATTGGACCTGGAGGTTTTTTCTCAGTGGGAGGAGCGGCGACAGACGGCACGAAAAGATTTGGGCCTGGCAGACACTGATCTGGCTGTCGGAATAGTTGGGCGTTTGACCGAAATCAAGAACCACGCATTCTTTCTCGATGCCGCCGCGCGTTATAAGCAGTTGTTTGGACTAGTTGAAACGGCGAGTGGCGAAGAGCAAAGGTTACGCTTCATCATCATTGGCGACGGACAACTCAGGAACTCTTTGGAAGAGCAAGCCCGCGCTCTTGGACTTCAGGACGACGTAATCTTTGCGGGCATGCGAAACGACCCTGAGAGCTTTTACTCAGCGCTGGACGTGGTAGCACTTACTTCGCTTAACGAAGGCACTCCCTTAACGCTCATCGAAGCGATGGCTAATGCGCGTCCCGTTATCGCTACAGCGGTGGGCGGTGTCGTAGATTTACTTGGGAGCTGCAACTCGAAAGCGAGTAAGGCTTACACAATTTGTGAGCATGGCATCGGCGTGAAATCACACGACGTGGACGCGTATTCCCAGGGACTCAAGTTTCTTCTTGAAAGTGAGACACTCCGTCGGGAAATTGGTGAGCGCGGACGTGCCTTTGTGGAACATAGCCATTCAAAGGAGCGGTTGGTAGCAGACGTGGTCGCTCTTTATGAAGAGCTGTTAGGACAAGGCCCGGCATTTTCAGACAAACCCAGTTAACAAATCATCAGGCGTCTGTAATGGCAAATATGAGTAGACTCCCGCCCGGCCCCAGAGGTCATCTCTTAACAGGCAACTCACGGGAGTTCTACAAAGATCAGTTGCGGTTCTTAACCGAAGCTGCACGCAAGTATGGTGACCTTGTTAGCTTGCGATTTCTTCACGTGCCCGTCTACCTCCTCAATAATCCCGATCACATTGAATGCGTATTTGGTAGCCGGAATTGTATTAAGCCAAAGTCTTTGCGCCTGCCTCTGCAACGGCGCATTTTTGGCAATGGGCTGTTGTCGAGTGACGGCGAGGTTTGGTTGCGCCAGCGGCGTCTTACTCAACCGGCTTTTCATCGAGATCGCTTGGCAACATATGCCGCCGTCATGATCGCTTGCACGGAAAAGATGTTGGCTGACTGGGAGTCGAAGGAAATTCGCGATGTTTACGATGAGATGAGAGCGCTCGCGTTCGAGATTGCAGCCGGCTCCCTTTTCAGCGCCGATATGAGTCGCGATGGGGCGATCGTGCGTGAGATCTCCAATACGGTTACGAAGGTGTTTGCGTCTCAGGGAGGCCCGCTCTGGATCTTTGATAACCTCCTTCCTACTCCCAACAACCTACGCTTTCGCAGAGCCATCAAGCAGTTGGATCAGATTATTTACGATCTTATTTCCCGGCATCGAGAGGACAGAGAGTCTGACGATCTCATTACTATGTTGTTGTCCGCCGAAGACGAGGATGGCACTCGCATGAGCGGACAACAACTGCGAGATGAACTTGCCACTTTGTTTTTTGCCAGTCATGAAGCGGCCGCTCTCGTGTTGACCTGGACGTGCTATCTCCTGGCACTCCACCCTGACAAACAAGAAACGCTGGTTGCAGAATTGCGCAGTCGTTTGCAGGAGCGAACCTCTCCCAGAGTCGCGGACCTGCCTGCCTTACCGTACACTCGGATGGTTATTAAGGAAGCGATGCGACTCTACCCGCCAAACCGAAGCGTAGGGCGAGAAGCTTTGAATGATTGTGAGATTGGCGACTATCATGTGCCGGCCCGTACGCAGCTCTTGATGTCACAATGGGTGGTGCAGCGTGATGCGAAGTACTTCGATAGCCCGGAAGAGTTCCGGCCAGAGAGATGGACTCCGGAGTTTACGAGCCAGTTGCCGAAGTATTCATATTTTCCGTTCGGTGGAGGCTCCAGAGTTTGCATCGGACAAGACTTTGCCATAATGGAAGCGATGCTCGTTATCGCGACAATTGTACGAAGGTTCAAGCTGGAGTTAGTAAAAGGGCAGGTGGTTGAACCTCAGCCGGTTGTCTTGTTGCGGCCTAAGAACGGGATAAAGATTCGAGCCAAAGTCCGTTAGCGTTAAGACGAAAATGATTCATTAGGAGACTGACATTGCGCGTACTCATTACCGGCGGCGCCGGCTTCATAGGTTCTCATCTTGCCGATGCATATTTGCAACGCGGCGACGAAGTGTCAGTGATAGACGATCTATCCACCGGCACCATCGACAATATTCGACACCTGAAAAGTAATCCGAAATTTCACTACACGATAGATTCGGTGCACAACCAGCGGGTAACTGCCGAACTAGTTGACCAGAGCGACATCGTGGTTCATCTCGCCGCGGCGGTGGGTGTGAAGCTAATCGTTGAGAGCCCGGTGCGTACGATCGAAACGAACGTGCGCGGAACGGAAGTAGTGCTGGCCCTGGCAAACAAGAAACAGAAGCGCGTCCTGATCGCGTCAACCTCGGAAGTGTATGGCCTGAGCACTGACGTCCCGTTTCGCGAAGACGGCAACCTCGTTATGGGTGCGACGACCAAGGGACGTTGGAGCTACGCGTGCTCGAAAGCGATTGACGAGTTTCTGGCCCTGGCTTACTGGCGTGAGAAAAAACTGCCGACCACGATCGTCAGACTCTTCAATACCGTGGGGCCGCGACAAACCGGCCGCTACGGCATGGTCATTCCCACCTTCGTGAAGCAAGCGCTGGCCGGTCGGCCCATAACGGTTTATGGCAACGGCAAGCAGACGCGCTGTTTTGGTTATGTTGGAGACGTGGTGGGTGCCTTGATCAAGTTAATGGACACTCCGGACTCTGTCGGGCAAGTCTTCAACATTGGCTCGACTGAAGAGATCTCAATCCTCAAGCTCGCGGAAAAAGTTAAGGAGTTGACTCAGTCCCGTTCGGAGATTGTCTTCGTGCCTTACGATGAGGCTTACGAAGAAGGCTTCGAAGACATGCCGCGCCGCGTGCCAGATACTGCAAAAATCAATCAGCTCGTCGGCTTCAAACCGGAGATGACCCTCGACGGGATACTCGAAACCGTGATCAGTTTTCACCGTGGCCGGCCTGCGTCTTTCGACGATTGAACCTACAGCTGCGGCGGATGACGCGGGTCAGATTTGCGCAGTAATGCGACTTCCTCTGGCCCTCCAAACAGCTTATTATTCTTCACTCTCAACAGTATTTTGGAAGCAAGCCGGCGATCTACTCAGGATGAATCTGCCGCCCACTTCGTGGGCTCTTTCTTTGTCTTGCAACGATCCTGGGGTTCCGCTTCGCTCCACCCCAGGCTTTATGCTGTCGCCGCGCTTCGCGGGCTAACTTCTTCAACGACGTGATCAGAGCTTTCTGAAGTTTGTCGGACCCACTACCGTCCCACAACTTGATTTGCTCACCGCTATCGATTAGCTTTCCTCTTACACTGCCCAGTCTAAAAGTTTCCTAATCTCGCAGTCCTTATGCCGTTTAGTTCGTTTCATCTTCTGGCTGTAGCCGCGTCAGCAGTACTGGCGCTTGGGCTAACGCCGGTCGTGCAAATCGTCGCGCGGCGCTATGGCATGATTGCTAAGCCGAAAACTGACCGCTGGCACAAAAAGCCGACGGCAATGTTTGGCGGCGTGGCTATCTGGCTGTCGGTAGTGTTGAGTTATTTGATCTTCATTCGCCCGGCTACCGGCCTGGGATGGGGACACTTTCCCGGATCATTCGTGGACGTCGTAATCGGCGCCAGCACCTTTCTATTCCTGGTTGGCCTCGCTGACGATTTTCTACACACCAAGCCTTACCAGAAACTGATTGGCCAGGTGATGGGTTCAGCCTTCGTAGTCTATTACGGCCTGACTCTGCCGTGGACCGGCTACTCAGCGCTGAACGTAGCGCTGACGATCTTTTGGTTGATCGGGATCACGAATGCCGTAAACCTGCTCGACAATATGGATGGCCTGGCATCAGGAATCGCGATTATTGCTTCGGGGTTTCTGGCGCTTAGCTTCCTCAGCACCGGTCATGTAATGGAAGCGCTGCTGCTCGTCACCTTCGCGGGCGCGCTGCTCGGTTTTCTCGTTTACAACTCCAGTCCCGCATCGATCTTCATGGGCGATTGCGGTTCGATGTTCATCGGCTTCTTTCTGGCGAGCGCGGCGCTGGTGAACGTTTCCGGTGGCCGCTCACGGAGCCTGGTGCCCGTGCTCGCGGTCCCGATTCTCGTTCTGTTCATACCAATCTTCGACACTACCTTCGTTACGATTCTAAGAAAACTTTCCGGGCGCGCGGCGTCGCAGGGTGGACGTGATCACACCTCACACCGGCTCGTCGCTCTTGGCACCTCTGAGCGACACGCCGTCTGGCTGCTTTATGGTTTGGCGGCGCTCTCAGGCTTTCTCGCGCTATTGGTTCAGAGTGTAAAACTCGACGTGAGTCTGGCGGCAATTGCCGCGTTTACCATTCTGCTGACACTGCTCGGCGTCTACCTGGCAGGCGTTAAAGTCTACGACGAAACCGAGGAAGCACAAGCTGCCAACGACAATTCTCTTTACGCATTCCTGATCGATCTTTCTTACAAGCGACGCATCTTCGAAGTTTTGCTGGATGTGATTCTAATCCTGCTGGCTTATTGGGGCGCTTACGCCGTGAAATTTGGCGCGCTTTCCGGCAGCACGGCGTGGAAACTTTTCCTGCGGACGCTACCGGTATTGGTTTTCGTGAAGATGGCCTCGTTTCTGGTGATGGGCGTTTACCGCGGCCTCTGGCGCTACACGGGTCTGGACGACTTGATCGTGTTTGCGAAAGCGGTAGTGCTTAGCTCGGTGCTGAGCGTGATTGTGGTGCTTTTTGCTTTCCGCTTCGAAGGGTTTTCGCGAACTGTCTTCATGATCGACGGCATCTTGATGTTTATGTTTCTCGCCGGCAGTCGCCTGGCTTTTCGTTTGTTCCGGCAGGTAATCCCGATAGCGAAGAGTGCGGAAGGCCGGAGAGTTCTGATTTATGGGGCCGGTGACGGCGGCGAGTTGTTGCTTAGAGAGCTACAGAATAATCGTGGACTAAAGTATTCGCCAGTCGGTTTTCTTGATGACGATCCGGCCAAGAGCGGGAAATTGATTCACGGCCTGAAGGTCTACGCCGGCAATGGCGATCTAACCTCCGTTTGCAAGCAACACCAGGTCGATGAAGTGTTGATCTCCAGCACGAGAATGTCGGACGAGCGCTTGTTGGAGATTTTGGGTTTTTGCCGAGCGCAGAATATTCTGGTGAAGCGCATGCGCATAACCATAGAAGACCTGGCAGAACCATGGCGACCGTCAATTCATAAGACTCTGTAGGTCTTCCGAAAGAATGTTCAGTTTCTATGCCTGATCAATTAATGGAGTTTAAGGCCAGCGCGCCGGTGAAAGCGATAATGACGCTGACGGTGCTGCTCGCGTTGTTTGCTTCCTGGTTTGTAGTTCGTTGGTATGTGGGCAATACGATTGCGGAGTATTTCCATCCCGAGGAGCATCGCCTGGAAACGGCCCGGATGGCAGTGAACCTGGCGCCAAACGATCCTTTGCCCCACTGGAGACTGGGCAATCTTGCGCTGAAGGAACTCCCTCCCGATCAAATCTCGCTGGTTGTCGCCGAGTATGAAAAGGCGGTCAGCCTCTCCCCAAACGATTACAGATTGTGGATGGAATTCGGCGGCGCGTTAGAGCAAGCGGGTGACTTTGATAAAGCAGAAAAGGCCCTGCGTGAGGCGGTGAAACTGGCGCCGTCGTATGCCTATCCACGTTGGTATCTGGGCAACCTGTTGTTGCGGACTGACCGTTACGCAGAAGGGTTTGCAGAGTTGCAACGAGCCAGCGAGGCGAACGGTCAATTTCAGTCTCAGCTATTCAATCTTGCCTGGCAGCTAAATAAGAATGACTTCGACGCTCTTCGGGCCGCGGTTGGCAACACGCCGGGGATCCGTGCCGCCTTTTCGAAGTATCTGGTTGAGCGTGGACGTTACGACGATGGTCTGCGACTTTGGAATACCTTAACTGAGACAGAAAAGAGAGAAAGCCGCTTCGCCGCCGATCCGATGATAGCCAGTCTTATTAGTGCTCAACGTTACCATCAGGCGATGGAGATCTGGAATGAGGTGGCGCCCGGGCCCAGCTACCGCGCCGAGTTGGGACACATTCTGGATGGTGGGTTTGAAAACAATTTAGCTCATGGGCCGGGAGCAGTCTTTGGCTGGCAGGTGCAGTCGAACTCGCAAGTGCAAATCGGAATCGATGCCGGACAAGGTCACAGCGGCAGCCGGAGCTTGCGCGTGTATTTCCAGGTTCGCTCACACATAGACACGATCAATGTGTCGCAAATTGTGCCGGTGAAACCTAACGCTGAGTATGATTTTGAATGTTACGTGAGGACGGAAAGACTTGAGAGTGCAGAAACTCCGGTAATCCTGGTAGTCAATGCGGGCGACGATGCGTTCCTGGCGGGTTCCGGAGCCGTGCCTAGTGGCAACAGCAATTGGCAACGTATTTCGTTGTCCTTTAAAACAGGTGAGAAAGCTGAAGCTGTGAAAGTGAAGATGGTACGGAATTCTTGTTCTGATAGCCCGGTCTGCCCGATCTTTGGAACTGTTTGGTATGACGACTTCGATCTTAAGCCCCGAAAGTAACGCCCTCGTTTCGCCGGAAGCTCAGGCGCCGATAGCTGCTCCTGGCGCGGGCTATACCACTTATCGCATCAGGCACACGCTGGCGAGTCGCTTCGCTTTCTTAATGGTATGTTTGGCGATCATTCTTTCCGCGCTGGCGTACGGTACGGTTCACTATTGGGCGCTTGCCGTATTTTTTCTCGGGGGCGTGACAATCCTGATTCTATGGTTGATAGACAGTTGGAACCTCGGAACGTTTCGTATCAGCCGAAATGTTTTGCAGTTACCACTGCTCGGAATGTTTCTGCTGGGCGTGTTTCAGCTTCTGCCGCTGCGACATCCAGAGGACGTCGGCACCCATTCCATTCCTTTGGTCAGCAGTTTGTCGTTTGACCCTTACTCAACGAGGTTTATTCTCGTCCAGACAATGGCGTTGCTGATTTATTTCGCCGCCGTCCTCGTTTTCACCGACACACCCAAGCGTCTCAGGCTGCTGGTGAGGACAATCGCAGTCTTTGGATTTTTTCTGGCAATCTTCGGACTAACGCAGTCGTTCACCAGTCCTGATAAGATCTACTGGATGCGCGAATTGCCACAGAGCCGGGCTTTTGGTCCATTTATCAATCGCCATCATTTCGCCGGTTACATGGAGTTGGCCCTGGCTCTGCCACTCGGGCTGGTTTTCACGGGCGCAATCGAGAAGGAAAAGAAGTTCATTTATCTCTTTGCCGCCGGTCTCATGGCAGTGGCCTTGATAATGACAAACTCCCGCGGCGGCATTATCAGCCTGCTCGCGGAAGTACTCTTTCTGACTGCGACCATGGGATTGCGGCGCCGCCATCTCCACAAGAAGCACAAGAAGAGAGAGTCGGAAGCACGTCAACCACGTATCAAGAGCGCGGCGATGAAAGCCGGGCTGGCCCTGGCGTTGGTGGTAGCCATGTTTGGCGGTGTCGTGTTGTTGGGTGGCGAAGAGGCCCTGACCCGGGTTGTGGGCTCGGTTAATACTGACGATCCCACCACCGGCCGCGCCCATTTCTGGAGTGTAACTGTAGACATAATAAAGACGCATCCGTGGACAGGCACTGGATTAGGCGCTTTTGGCGTGGTTTATACGGGCTACGATTCGCGTAATGGAATGTATCGATTAGAGCAAGCGCACAACGATTATCTGCAGACACTGTCTGATGCTGGGATCATCGGCGCCCTGATTGGGCTGTTCTTCATTGTGAATTTGTTTCGTATGGGATTTACCCGAAGAGACTCTCGTGATGATTTTAGACGAGGGGTGGCGACCGGCGCCCTGGCCGGATGTTTTGCTGTGTTGGTTCACAGCTTCTTTGATTTCACGCTGCATACTCCGGCCAATGCATTGCTCTTTCTTGTGCTGGCGGCGTTGGCAACTATGAACGGAAGGGTTGAGGATGTGCAGTCGCGCCGGACAAAACGCGCGCGCGCGAGTTTAGCGGCAGCTGCGGAAACGAGCTCAGAGGCTTCGCCACAAACTCCCCAAACTGACTCGCGCGTCAGCGGCGTGTAGTATCATCCCGGGCTTGCGGAATCAGGCATCGAGTTCGACACTGACAACTAACACAGGAGGCGCCCCGAACTTGGCTTCAACAGCTTCTGCCAAATCAGAAACGAGCAAAGAGCGAGCGGCTGCACAGGCTTCCTCGCTGCCGGGACTCTGTCTTACGGCTGCCTTAAAACATGGAAAGCAAGACGCGCTTAATCACAAGATCGGTAGCGATTGGATCAATATTTCAGCTGAGACCTTTGTAGAACGAGTGCGAAATGTCGCGCTTGGTCTCGCGGACCTGGGAATCAAACCCGGCGATCGCATAGCACTCCTATCGGAAAACAGACCCGAATGGTCCATTGCTGATCTCGCTATTCTTAGTCTAGGCGCCATTAACGTTCCGATTTACACGACTCAGGCAGTCGATCAAATCCGCTACATCCTCACTGATTCCGGCACGCGCGCGGTCTTCGTTTCGAACAAGAAGCTTTTCAAGCACGCCAAAAAGGCGCTTGCAGGCCTGGACTTTCTTGAGAAGATTATTTTTTTCGACGCGTCTGCCGGTGAAGATATTGAACGATCGACAACGCTTGAGTTGTTGGAAAAGAGCGGCCAGGAGCGAGCGATTAATAAGCCCGCAGCCTTTGGAGCCTATCTGAAGGCAATCAGGTCCGATGATCTGGCGACCATCATTTATACCTCCGGTACGACGGGCGAACCGAAGGGCGTGATGCTAACGCACGCTAACTTTGTGTCCAACGTGCTCGCAACCACGAGCGGGTTGCCCATTTCGTCGACTGACATCGCTTTATCGGTGCTGCCGCTATCGCACATTTTTGAGCGGACCGGCTTTTACATCTTCTGTTACAGCGGCGTCTCGGTGTATTACACCGCTTCTTTTGATCAAGTCGCGGAGAATCTTCGGGAAGTTAGACCTACTGTCATGACTGCCGTGCCGCGCCTGTTCGAGAAGGTTTATCACAAGATTGTTAAGAAAGGCTTTTCGCAGAAGGGCTGGAAGCGACGGGTCTTCGTGCGCTCGCTGGAAGTCGGCCAGCGTTATGCCGAAGCGAAGGACAAGGGAAAACTTGTGGGGCCGGCTCTGGCCCTGCAACAGAAGATGGCGAACAAGCTGGTGTTTTCGAAATGGCGCGAGGGCGTTGGCGGCCGCTTGCGATATTTCGTTTCCGGCGGAGCGCCGCTTTCACCGGCCCTTTCCTACGCTTTCCTCGCCGCCGGCATTCCGATTCTGCAAGGGTACGGCGCCACGGAGACGTGCATCGTCTCGGCGAATCGTCCCGAGAATAATCAGGTCGGTTCAGTGGGTTTACCCTTTGAAGGGATAGAGGTCAACATCGCTGACGACGGTGAGATCCTTTTGCGCGGACCAAATGTTATGCGTGGCTATTACGGGCATCCTGAAGAGACAGCTTCCGTTCTGCAGGATGAATGGTTTGCCACGGGCGACGTCGGTCATGTAGATAAAGAGGGCCATCTCTACATCACTGATCGAAAGAAGGATTTATTCAAACTTTCAAACGGAAAATACGTCGCGCCGCAACAAATTGAGAGCTTGCTGAAGCAAAGCGAGTTGGTCAGCCAGGTAGTAGTCGTGGGAGCCGGTCGGAAACAGCCCGCGGCGCTGATTGTCCCGGAATGGGAAGCGGTCAGACAAGCACTGTCCGCTAATGGCGAGGAGTTTCCCGCCGATCGAGTTGCTCTGGCCCAGTTTCCCGCCGCGATCAAGTTGGTACAAAGCGACGTCGCACTACTTACCCGAGAACTCCCCGACTATTTGCGTATCCGCCGGATCGCGCTGCTGCCTGACGAATTTACGATTGACAGAGGAGAACTCACACCCACGCTAAAAGTTAAGAGGCGCGTCATCGATCAGAAATTTGGCAAGTTGATCGAAGAGCTTTATTCCTAGTTTTGACTGAAAAAAAACTTGAAGCAGGAACGGCACACTTCGTATCCGGCATTCCAAAACAAAGCTCTAGCTTTCTTCGCAATTCACCGCAATAAAGCTGCGTCCCTTCCCGGCAGAACTTTCGTCGACAACCTTTGCTGACTTGTCTTGTCCAAGGATCGACTCGGCCAGGACTCTCAAATTAATCGGCAACTCAGGAGCGCGACATTCCCCTTTGAGAGGCGGCTCATAAAATGTGAGTAGCGGGATCTCGCAATAACAAAAATCACAACCAGCAAGGTGATGTTTTACCAGGAAGTTGATTTCCGGTGCGAGTGCCTGGTGCTGAAATGAGAGTAAGAGGTTCGAAGACGGACAGGCCAGTTTTTTGCTGAATGACTTTACGCTCGAGGCCTTCATCAGTTTGCCCCCCGGGTCTTGCAGACGACCAGGTTAGTTGACCAGATTTAGAAAATACAGTCCCCGCTTGAGGGATTGAGGAGGGCAAAGGGGCAAATTTGCTGTAAGCCTCAACCCAGAACGAACCCCGCAGTCATCTCACTTGTTCAAGAACCTAATAGGGTTAATCATTCTGCAATTCCACAACTTTACCGTCCGTGCCCTTCCTTTTGTAGTCTGGAATCAACAACTTGGGGGAAGTGTAAAAACATGTTGCTCATTCTTGGGAATGTTGCTAAGATGCTCCCCGTCAAGTCAGGGAGCGCCTGCTCTTTGACGCTCGTTCCAGGGCCAGCCCACCTGATTTTCTCAGGATTAGTCGGGCGAAAAACTTCAAGACTCTTTTCTCGAAAGACCTCTAGTTTGCCTTACTTATGCTCTTGTCTCCTTGCAAAAGCTGAGATTTGCCCAAGCGTCGCTATAGGCCAGGTGCCCACATCATAGAGTTCCCGCCAAGGTGAAGTCCCCTAACTGAAGAAACCAAAGAGCAATCCTTGTGAAATCTCTAAGTCACGAAGTCGAAAAAGAAGCTGAGTTGGCGCCCGTCAGTCAGGTGCCCCAGACTGCCCGCGCAAAACGCACCGCAGAGCGGATGGCGAAGAGTGGCAAATGGGTCGAGAGCCTTCGCTGCTCGGATGTCAATCGACTCTGGTCGGAGCTGCACCGCATCGTCTCCCACCACCCTCTGGTAAGAGCCTCGCGGAGTGCCGGACTGTTAGTAGAGGAAGGCGCAACGACCGCGTACACCGACCTCACGCAGGAACTCTTTGTTCAACTGCTGAGCAAGAACCGTTTTGAGCACTATCTCGAAACGGAGATGACCGATTACGAAATTGAATGCGAGATTGGGCAGATCGAACTGACCAACCTACTCACCGCGGAACTGCGGAAGCGTCATCCCGAGAGCTACCGGCTCGCCCGCCGCATTTCTACACTCATCCAGTCCAGCTCAAACTTCCGTCGCTTTGACTCGAGCGGCAGTGGTGATGAACCTCATCGACGACTGGCCGACCGAGTTTATGGTCTGAGCGAATGGGCCGACGGAAAACGTCGCCGCGATTCACACGACGTTGAGCAGCGAGTTCATATTATTTCGGTTCGTGCGCGCGACATTAGAATGGTTGGATGCACGGGCGACTCCCAGGTCGTGATCAGTAATTCAGATCTGGAGGACCTTATTGTTTCGGTATTGGACGCCGTTGATTCGCCAGTTGACGTAAGGGCCCTTCGCAGTCTCGTTATGTCGCGACTTCCGGTCATGGACATTTATTTGGTGCCGCTCGATGGCGACGACAACGATGGCGAGGGCAATCATTTTCAGCCGGTGGATAAAGGTGAGGATCCCGAACAAGGCCTGTTGCGGCGCGAGTCGGAAGATGAAGCCGCCGGGTCTGTCGACCACTTTCTCGGCCAACTCCACGAAACTGTTCGAGGAAAGGTCAAGCAATACAACCGCATTCTTGGAGTTTTGTGGCACTGCTATTTGAGCCCACAGCATTCCACACAACTTGAAGTCGCGGCTGTTTTGGGAGTTTCCGATTCGCTCGTGTCGGACTATCGCCGGCGAATTGAACAGGAGTTACGTGCTCTTTCGTTCTCGGAGGTTGAGGAGGCCAGGAGATTCGAAGGCGCACTACGCGAGCGCGTTAGAGAGGCTGTTTTAGTTGGCGACCAAAACGAGGTAGCAGTCTAGCTTTCCGTGGGCTACTTCCCACAAAGCCTGCTATTCAAACTGCAAGTCGAGGCTGCGGCGCGTTGAGCGTAGCAGCTTCTTTTGATTTTCAGGTGGCACCTTCAATCAATAGCTGCGAGCTCGCCGGAAGGGATTGCAAGCGTCGCGCGCAACGCCAGAACTAAAAGGGCGCGAGGAGTTACCGCCAGAAACGTTATGCGAAACAAGTTCGAATTGCAGGACTACGAGCCGGTGACGCCGTCGCCTGGCCGGAGGCACTTCAGTTCGCCCGCCCCCGAAACTGACTTGTCGCCGATTCACGCTCTTCAAGCGATCATTAGCACGCCCGTCCCTTAAGCGCGGACACTCACTCACTTACTTCGGTCTTTTCATTTTCAATTTTCTGGTACTTCTGGCCGTTCGACTGCGTTCAACCCGACACAATCGCGCAATTGAGGATCAGCGCCTGCCTCCAGCAACAAATTTAATATCTGAATGCGCCTGAAAGGCTATTGCTAGAATGAGTGGAGGTTGACGTCCGAACTTGCCGCAGGCAAGGCCCGGCCGCGGGTCGCCGTCAGTCAATGCCTGTGTTAATAAAAGATCGCCGAAATTCATCTCTATATCGAGCGTCGGGGGATAATAGTGAACATTCTAGAGGTGATCGGAATAAGGAGAGACTTTCACGCGGCGGACGAGTCGGATGCCAGTGTCGTGCCGGGAGTGGAACTCGCGTCCCTTCAGACCTCGCGAGCGCTAAGCGGCCCGCCGATAGCTAGGCTCGGCATGTATATTAAGATCAAAGCAGCTCTTGCGGCCAATTCGTTCAAAAAACGCGCGCGCGAGTAACGTTCAAGGTTTCACAATACTCGAGACGGTTCGCTTGGAAAGCGGAGCAAAATAGAACGGAACTGGAGATTTGAACTTTTCAATGGGCAAATAGTGGCAGCCGGAAAATTGGATGAGGCTGTCGGCGCCAACGATAGGACGGCGAAGCTTCACATGCGAAAGCGGAAGGCCCGCGCACACCGAATACTAGACTACTCATCCGTCGCTGCTTTACCCGCGGTAATGCCTTGTCGAACTAGACGTCCGGTGGACTATCTTTCAGTTCGGCGACCCCGACAGCGCATTATGCCGTCAGCGATTAGTTTGTACTCAAGAACCACAGATTTATCCCTTGGTACAGGAAAATCGTTGGGATTGAGTATTTCCAGATCGTAGCCGATTAGTGTTGGGAATAGGGGCGGGGTCGCATGGACGGCCGCTTGTTTGCTGAAAGCATTCTGGGCTACTTTACGGTCGAAGTGCGTGTAACGCCTGTGGTATACTCCGCAGGTCGAAAGCTCAATTAAAGCCCTCGAGCCTCTATCGTCTCCCCGATAGAGAGTCTATATTTCCCAAAGATAGTCAGGCGCGATTATTGGTCCGCCGTTTCCAATCTTAAACATGCCGCAGATTGAGGTACAGTCGCAAATGAGCGACGCACAGTTTTCTGAGGGATACGAGGACAATTCCGTCCTGATCGTCAATGATCTACCCGAACAGCTATTGCTCATGGACCGGCTGCTGCGTAAAGCTGGCTATAGTGTCCTCACCGCAGAAGATGGTGTCGAAGCTTTTAATCTGGCTAAGCAAGAACGCCCTGATTTAGTTATTAGCGACGTTTGCATGCCCGGCGGGAATGGCCTGGAGTTTTGTCGGCTACTTCGCGCCGATAATCAGCTTCGGTCCGTGCCTATTCTGCTCGTCAGTGCGCAAGAGAAAGATACTGCCAGTGTCGTGGCAGGCCTTCGTGCTGGGGCCGATGATTATCTGGAGATTCCCTTTGATGCCACGCGTCTCGTCGCGAAGGTGGCTCGGCTGCTGGAGCGCTCGCGCCTGGAAGCTAACTATCGAGATTTGGTCGAACAGGCTAGTGATTTGATCTTCACTCAAGATCTGTCTGGACGATTGACCAGTATGAATACCGCTGGGGTGAACTTTCTAGGACGCAATTCGGAAGAACTTCTCGGAGACTCGTTTTCTTCTGTTTTTGGTCTCGTAGGTATTGACCTTAGCGGCAGTAGTTTTGCGAAGGGCCTTGAGCATCCCGAAACCGTCCAAGAGTTTCGACATCAATTTATTGCCAAGCGAGCCTCGAGTGAAGAACGATGGCTTGACCTTACTATGTCGCCAATCCGGAATAGGCTCGACGAAACTGTGGGATTTCGCGGTACAGCCCGTGACATCACCGAACGTAAGCAGGCAGAATTAGCGCTGCGCGATTCGGAAGAACGCTATCGGTTGCTTTTCGAATCAACACCACAACCGATCTGGGTCTATGATGCAGAGACTTTAAGAATTCTGACGGTAAACGAAGCGGCTATCCGCACCTATGGTTACACAAGAGATGAGTTTCTTTCGATGACCATCGACGATATTAGAGTAGAAGAAGACACCGGTCTTTCCAGTCCGTGGCGACACCAAACCAAAGGCAAGAAGACCATCCATGTTGAGATAAACTCGCACCCTGTGCTCTTTGACGGCAAGAATGGTGAGCTCGTTATTATTAACGACGTCACTGAAAGAAACCTGGTGGATGAGAAGCAGCAACGCATGCACGCTTCGTTGCAACAATCAGCAATGGAATGGCGGCAGACTTTTGATGCAATTGATTTCCCAGTGCTGATCGTCGATCTTGAAGGAACCGTCAGGCGTTCTAACGAGGCGGCTGAACATATTGTGGGTGCCGAGGCGGAACATCTCGTTGGCCAAAGTGTTGCTGGCCTGGGAGAAGGTCAGCCATGGAAGAAAGCAGCCGAGCTGATAGAAAGGATTCGCGAGACCGGTTTTCCTGTTTCAGAAGAGGCAAGAGACGAAACAACTGGCAAGACGTGGACGGTCACACCTTTTTTGGTGAATGAATTTGGCTCCGTCGGTGAGCGAACAATACTGATTGCTCAGGACATCACCAAAAGGACCGAACTTGAAGCTTCGCTGCGACAGAGTAAGATGATGTCGCTGCTCGGATCGGTCGTCGCCGGCGTAGCTCACGAAGTAAGAAATCCGCTCTTCGGTATTTCTTCCATTCTGGACGCCTTTGAGACGCGCTTTAGCGATCGGACGGAATATTGTCGCTACACAAATGTCCTCCGCGATGAAATCGGACGGCTGACGGTGCTCATGGAAGATTTGCTTGAATACGGCAAACCCTTTCGTGGAGATGTCTATCCCGTATCACTTAAGGAAATGATTACCAGATCCATTCGCGCCTGCCTTCCCGCCGCGGAATCAGCACACGTAACGCTTGTTAATAAGGTGCGCGATTCATTACCCCGAATTATGGTCGATCGCCGAAGGCTTTCGACCGTATTCATAAACCTGATCGAGAACGCGATTCAGCATTCTCCGTCTGATAGTGTTGTCACGATTGAAGCCGACAAGGTCACTGAAGGCGACCGAGATTGGATCCAGTGTGCCGTTAAGGATCTTGGACCCGGGATTCAGCACGAGCACTTGCCAAGGATCTTTGAGCCCTTCTTCTCCACGCGTCGCGGCGGCACAGGCCTGGGACTCGCTATAGCTCAGAAAACCATGGAAGAGCACGGGGGCAAACTGTGCGCTGGTAATAATCCTGAAGGCGGAGCTTGTATGATTGCAAGATTCCCACTGCCAACCGAGGTGAACGCTGGTGGCTAAAAATCGAATCTTGATCGTCGATGATGAGCCTGCAGTGCGTTTCGGTATCCGTGATTTTCTTGAGCTTCACGGCTATGAAATCGAAGAAGCGGAAAGCTGCCAGGACGCCCGGCATGTTTTCAGCACTTCAAGGCCTGACATAGTCATCGCTGATTACATGTTGCCAGATGGTACTGCGTTGGATCTCCTTCCTCGTTTAAAAGAGATTGATTCAGAAATCCCCTTGCTGGTTTTGACGGGCCACGGCTCGATTGACTTGGCAGTCAAAGCAATCAAGGAGGGAGCAGAACAGTTCCTCACCAAACCTATCGAAATGCCGACCCTTCATGTGATCCTGCAGCGACTACTCGAAAAACAGAGAAGGCATCATAAGCAGCTGGCAAGCAGTTCCCGCCGTGTGCGGCAGGCAATAGACCCGTTCATCGGAACCAGCGCTGCGATACGTTCCCTTGCTGATCAAGCCAGAAAATTTCTGACAACTGAGAGTCCCGTTTTGATCCTTGGCGAAACAGGATCGGGCAAGGGGGTCCTTGCCCAATGGCTGCATGAGAATAGCCCCCGGGCCGACGAGGCCTTTGTCGATCTCAATTGCGCCGGCCTTTCCCGAGAGCTCCTCGAAACAGAGCTTTTCGGTCACGAGAAAGGTGCCTTTACCGGCGCCACCTCCTCGAAGCAGGGACTTTTCGAAGTGGCCCATCGGGGTACGATTTTTCTCGACGAGGTCGGTGACGTCGATCTTCAGATTCAACCAAAACTTCTCAAGGTGCTGGAAGACAAGCGGTTCAGACGGGTAGGAGATGTCAGGGATCGGCAAGTAGACGTTCGGTTAATAGCCGCCACCCATCAAGACATCATTCAGCTCGTCGGCGAGAAGAAGTTCAGGGACGATCTCTATTTTCGGATTAGTACGATCCCGCTTTCTTTTCCGCCGCTTCGCGAACGAATTGACGATATTCCGGTGGTGGCACAGTACCTCTTGAATAAAGTCTCCGAGGATTTAGGACGAGGTCAGATCCAGCTCAACGACGATTGTGTTAAGGCCTTGCAGGCGTATTCTTGGCCGGGAAATGTCCGCGAGCTGCGCAACGTAATCGAGCGAGCCGTATTGCTGAGCGACGGAAAGAGTATTGGTCTCAAAGACCTTAATTTCGATGGCCATGCCAACGTTGGAGCGCTATCTCTTGATTCGCGGCTCACTCTTCTTCAACTCGAAAAGCAGCATATCCAAAGAGTGCTGCAGGAAGAGCGTGGACGAGTAGAAAAGGCGGCAAATCGATTAGGCATCCCCCGCAGTTCCCTCTACCAGAAAATCAAGAAGCACCAGATTCCCATGCCTAAAGCGTAGCTGCATCCTTTTGGTGGGAGCTTCTTTTGACGCAGCGTCGTCCCACGCGAGAAGCCCGTGGCACCTTCTCACCCACCGAGATTGTCCAAAGTCTGGAATGCAAGTCTGAGTATTAGACAACTCTCTCTCTCCAGTCACTAGCCAATATAACGATTTGCCTTCAATAACCGGGGCTTTTCGAAGCTTCCACCCTGTCAACACTGCGGCCCAGGGATTGCCACTCCGTGGGCACGTGTCAATCTAAGTGTAACTGTCCTTGGGTAACAACCAAGAGAACCCTTGGCTGGTTTTTGTGAGCTTGCACTTGCCCCCGCAATGCTCCCTGAATTTCTAAGCCGTAACAATAATTTACTCTCGGGTTCAGAAACGAGGGTACCCTCAAAAGAAGGAGTCTTGTAATGTATCGATTAATTGACTTACGCAAGATCGCCGTTTCAATGGCGATGTTTGCGGTGGTCGGCTTTGGGTCGGTGGCCACTGCCAAAGCAGACACATATCTGTTGACCTCAAACAATTTTAGCCAAATCGGCTCCCTGGGCACGATAACGACGGTGCTAATCACTTCAGGTGCGGATATGGGCAAAATCCGAGTAGACGTCGTTCTGAATCCCGCCTATGTGATACACAGCGGCGATGCGCTCGGGTTTGACGCCGCAGGTGGGTTTACCGGTGTTGCCATCGTGAACGCAGGCCTCGGGAATTTCACGGTAGGCAACGGTGGTACTTTTGATGGTTTTGGCAGCCGGGCTTTCAGCCTTAACGGCCAAACGACCTCCCTCGCCAGGACTAACCTGGATCAAACGTTCTCCTTTTTGGTTTCCACGACAACCATGGGGGGTTTCACGAACGCCAATCAGGTGTTGAATTTCGCCGTTCAGATTGCCCTGGTGGGTGGAACTCAAGCCACTGGGTTTGCGGCGTCCAACCCTGCGACAGTGCCCGAGCCAGCAAGCATGTTACTGCTGGGAACCGGTCTGGTCGGCGCGGCCGGTTTGGCGCGCAGACGGTTTAAGAAGTAAGCGGTATCGCCCTCTCGTGATGGAGCTGGTGTGAAAGTGCGGCGCAGGCGCCGCACCGTCCCGCGACGCCGACTATTGGATTAACCAGCCGTCCCGGTATCTCGGCGCCAGAGAGCCACGGCAGGAGTTTTGAATTGAAGTACCCAGCCTCGCGGGTTGATTAAACCGCAGGTGGTTACAAGTGTGGCTGAGGAGAGTTCGCTATATGTATGCAGAAACGATGATTCTTCCCCTGGATGTGAATGGAAAGATTTATGCGATTCATGATGAAAAGGGAAACATAATCGGAACCGGCACGCGGGAGGTTTGCGAAATCCTTTTGTACATAATAACCAAACCCGCGTCAGCCAGCATCTCAGGGAGAACAAACGCGCCCATACCGCACCGGCCCAACTTGCGGGCTGCGATAGCAATATAGTAACAAGTCAGGCGGCATTAAATAGTTTGGCGTCCGCTATTGCTTGGTTTTATCACGGATGTGGAAACGACGAGCCAAGGGGGGTTGAAAAAGTCGGCCAGGTTGGTGTCTCCATCGTCAGGTGCAGGCCTGCTCGTCGTGCAATCGGGTGTGTCGTGAAGCAAAGCAGAATTGGCACGTTTAAGAAGGTCTCCGGTAAATTGAGGCGGATATGGGCCGGTCCTGACGAGCCGCGCGAAAAGCAAGTGGAACTGCTGCGTCTTTTAGTCGTTGATGGCGAAGAGTCAATCTGTTTTTCCATGAAAGAATACTTCACTCTGCAAGGCTATAGGGTCGATACAGCGCGCGAGTTGGAAGAGGCGGAAAAACTCGTTGAAGCTAACCATTATGAGGTGGTTATTCAGGATCTGAGGTTGGGCCCGGCTCAGAAACCGGACGGCCTCGAGATGATTAGATTAATCCGCGGCCGAGATTTCCACACGCGGATCGTTGTCCTTACGGCTTACGGGTCGGCCGAGATGGAAAAAGAAGCCCTGCATTGTGGCGCCGACGCATTCTTGAGGAAGCCTAAACCGCTCTCTCACGTCGCCCAGGTTATCCAGGGACTAATCGAGTCGCCCCCCAAGCAAGTAGCCCGAGGCGCTTGAGGCCGCCGAATCAACCAATCTGCTTTACCGACAAATCTGGACCAATCTGGTTCGGCAACTCTGCAGTTCAATTCTCGGCCTCAAACATCGGTAACAGCCTCCTCGGCTAGACCACAATTCCAATCCAACTGGTATGGTGCCTCGTAAGTATCGGCGCAGCCCAAACATGCGGCGTTAGTCCATTCGCCGGCCGGCCTAAACGCTCCTTCTAATCCGCCACCGCTTCAACAAGTCTCAAATTTCTCCCTCTAGCTCGCCGCGCGGTCTTGCTAATTGAGCAAACACGTAATGTATTTGGCGATCAGTCTCAAAGGGCGGCATTTGCTGTTGGCCAAAAGGGGTTGCGATCTAGCGCGCGGGATCGCCGAAGGTTAATAAAGTTGCACTTTTAAGTGGGTTTTGTTTAGTTTCAGGTTAAGATTGCGTGGATTGGGTGAGTTGTCGCGCTCGTTCGACCACAGTTCGGACGTCTTAGTAGAGCGACATAAGATAAAACTTAAGGGTTCGACTTATAGAGTATTTTGAGATGGCAGAAAAACCTGAATTCCTGGACTATGAACGGCTAACTCGCCCATGTGGGCGCAGGCTCCTCAACCAGGAAGAGATCGAAGGCAGCTTCTCGCCTCATGTCTCCGCGCCCCGTACCGGCTCTCCTTTACCCGATGAAAAACTAGAGGCTAAAAAAGAGCTCTCAACAGAGGATGTTCTTTTGCCAGAAACCCCTAGCACGCGGGTGGCGGATGAAATTGCGCCGTCAGCCCCGCTGCGGTTATCGTCAGTCCTCAGACGTGGGCATACGCTAAGTTTTGCCGGTGTCTTTCTTTTCACTCTCATGCTTTATTTCAGGCCATACGAGTTCTCTCCGAATCTGGCGTGGCTTTCGTCGAGCGCATTTTGGATCGCCGTCCTTACAATCGCCATCTTTCTTCCTACCCAGCTTGGACTTGAAGGGAACCTGACCACCCGCCTGCGAGAGGTCAACCTTCTCTTACTACTTACGTTGGCTGCTTTGTTATCCATACCGTTTGCTTTATCGCCGGGCACCGCTTGGAGTAGCTTTACGGAGTATCTCAAGGTGGTCATGATTTTTGTGGTCATGGTAAACGCAGTGCGTACGAAAAAGCGGCTGAAGGTGCTTCTGCTGGCGGCTCTTGCGGCAAGCTGTTTATTAAGTCTCGCTGCCCTGAATGACTACAGGCTGGGCCACCTGGGACTGGAGGGAACGCGAATTTCGGGAACAATC
>JANMQG010000160.1:0-4164 GCA_031370285.1 Chloracidobacterium sp.
AACAAACAAAGTAGTCCGATAATCTTTAGAATTTCGTCAGCTCAAGGAAGCGACAATCTAAAGATTATCGGAACTACCGCAACGAGGTTTGAATGAGCGACACGACACGAAAACTCTGGAGCGCAGGCGCGCACGAACGCAAGGTGGAGAATCTTTATTCCGGCGGCGTAGAAAACTTTGCGGATTGGCACAACGGTTATCTGAACTTTGGACTCTGGGAAAACGGGAATACTGATTACATTAAAGCGGCGGAAAACCTGGTGCATCGTCTGGGAGACATTCTCGGTCTCAACGAAACCAGCAAACTGCTTGACGTGGCGCCCGGGATGGGCACGCAGGACATTTACCTGCTCAAGAACTTTGCGCCCCAATCCATCGACGGTCTCGACGTAACCTGGAAACATATCGAACACGGCAGACGGCGTTCACTCGAAGCAGACGCCGAGGATCGCGTGCGCTTTCATCACGGGACAGCCATCGAGCTTCCCTTCCCTGACGGCAGCTTTACGCACGTGTTGAGCATTGAAGGTCCCGAGCACTTTGACACGCGGGAAAAATTCCTGCACGAAGCGCGACGAGTGTTGCTGCCGGGCGGAGTCATTGCCATGGCTGACTTCATCGTGAAAAACCCGCCGCGCAATCTAATTGAAAAGCTGGTCGCCGAGGCAGCGCAGAAACTATGGCAAGTTCCGCGCGCAAATGTGTATTCGGGAGAGGTCTACCACCAGAAGATGCAGGCGGCCGGTTTTGAAAAGATTGAGATAGAGGAAATTGGAGCGTCAGTTGTCCCCGGTTACTATTTCGAGCAAATGCGTCCGGAGACAATTCGAGCGATCAGCAAGATTCGCGGCTTCGCACTAGCCAGGCTTGGCCTGCTGCTGGATATTGCCGTCTATCGCGGGTTCATGATGGGATTGTTGGAATACGTGCTCGTGCGCGGTGTGCGCAGTTAGCAGTTACAGTCACCGATCTTACTGGGACCGCGGGCGTCTCGCCCGCTTTCGTTGAGTGCCACATCGAACGGGTTATCGCATTCAACCGTGGCTTGAGTGAACTTGTCGCTTGATGCGGGTGGGAAGCCCGCGGTCCCAGGGAAATGTCGTAAAGTAAACTTTGAGGAGTCGGATGCTACTGCGGCGCCGCTGTACGCGATTCTTTCATGTCTTTGGCTCTTGCGGTTTCGATACCGAAGAAGCCCAACGCCGCTTCCAGCCTGCGAAAAAACTTCAACTTATTCAAGACCGGATTGAGCCAGCCATTGGTGATGCAATAGTTGATATCGAAGGGCTGCGTGTGGTGCCGCTTATGATGTTGCGGTTCCAGCACGAGCCGCCTTCTTTGCAGCCAACGCGCAAGAGCTGAAGGACTCTCCTGATGCGCCCATTTGTGAAATTGGTTAGTCGCCACCGTTGCCGCCGCCATTAACGCAAAAGAAACTACGGAAAACGCCAACCAGACGGAATCGGGCCTCAACCACATCAGATAAAGACAGAGCGAAAGTACCGGAACCGCCAGAATGCAAACGTTGCCCGTCGTCTCCACCAGACCGTGGGTGCAGATGTCTCGCGGGTAGATGTGATGGAGGCGAAAAGGTTTGACCAGACTCGGGCCAATCACCCGCATACCCTCCGAGCCATAAGTGTCCGCAGCCCAATGCACAATTCCGGAAATGAAGTCGCCCCCGACTATGCCGAGCGGAACCGCGAGCGCTACCAGCCAAAGCAATTCGAGTTCGTAGAGCCGCGCGCCTGCCCAGTGAAGATTGAGGACAAACACCACCGGAAAGATCAATAAGGTCGTGTGTTCGAGGAAGGAATGCAGTGGCCCCGAATGTTCCTCAACGCCGCTGTAACCCGACGAAGGATTTGGCCTAATGCTCTTGTTTCCTACAGACGCTGACATGGTTGAACCCGGGCGTTTCAATCTAAGTTGCTAGTGTTCTCAGCTCGGAGTCTAAACTCCGAACCGGCAGGTCGTTCCCTCGGTTTGTTATTTTACGATAACTGCCCTGTGATCGGATTTTATCCTGAAGATTATAGTAAGATTATTCCTTGAAGCAAAAAAAAGGCAATAGCGAAAGGTTATTCTCCACACACAAGAGTGTAATAAGATTGTAATACGTAAATCGCTGGCAAATGGATCAACTTTCCCACATCGATGACGAAGGTCGCGTCAAAATGGTCGACACCAGTGATAAGGCTACGACTACGCGGCATGCCGTCGCGTCCGCGCGCGTCCTGATGTCAAGGGAAACTGTTAGAGCGGTCCAGGACCATCGAACACCGAAGGGCGATCCACTCGAAGCAGCGCGCCTCGCGGGCATTATGGCCGCCAAGCGAACGGCTGAGCTGATACCCCTGTGCCATCCGCTGCCGCTGACGCACGTCGATGTCCAGGCAAAGATCGAAGAGTATGGCGTCTATCTCGAATCCAGCGTTTCAACTAACGCCCAGACCGGTGTCGAGATGGAAGCCCTCACGGCGGTGTCAGTCGCGGCGCTAACGATTTACGATATGTGCAAAGCGCTCGACAAGGGGATCACCATTTCCGACGTACGCCTTGAACGCAAAACGGGCGGAAAGTCGGGTGACTATAGCCGGTGTGAGTTTTAGAAGTGGTTGCGAATATACAAAAGAAGAAGAGGTCCTGCAGAATGTCCTCAGCGTCGCGCGGATCGGCCACGCGCCGGCGAATGAAGTTGCCCAGCCGGGATCGTTCTTCCGCGACGATCTCGGAGATTTGACGGTCTTGCTCGGTCATCGCGCGTGTGCTCGACGGCTCATCCATCCATTCCTGTAGACGAACGGCGGGCGGGAATATTGTAGAGAATTTTCGGAAAGGCGGGGCACTAGCCCGACTGTCAGGGAGGGCCCAACACCATCCACATGCAACGAGGCCAGCACCATCCAACTTAACGGATGGGTGAGTCCGCGGTGCGGGAACCAGCAAAGAGCCCGAGGCGCAAGTAAAATAACCATTGAGCCTGCGAAGCGGGTAATTGCGGTTGCGACCCGTCGACGCGCTCGTTCCCGCGTCTATCTGACTGGTATACTCACCCGGCATACTTCCTTAACAATTAACCTGGCAAGACGAAAGGAATGTCTACCGTGACACCATCGTACCATTCAGGAGACGAGCCGCTGTCCCGGTTCGTTCGAGCGATAGTCTGCGGTTCCGTTGGGCTCTTGCTGGCCGCGATCGTGCTCGTCAGCGCCGGTTGCTCCAAACTGAGAAGTGAAAACACTTCCAATACCGGTGGAGGCGGACACACAGGTACCTCCGCAGACAACTCAAACACTGTCCGGTCTTCGCCTCCGGCAGCTTCAATCGCAGAAGGAACACCAACGACCTGGGAGGCGACCGCGACGTCGCTAAACGGCGCCGACGGACAGACACTCACGCTCAGGTGTTCGCCGGGAGGCACGGCACATTCGGTTTGGGGAAGCGATATCTACACCGCTGATTCATCAATCTGCACGGCCGGCGTCCATAGCGGATTGATAACCTATGAGCGAGGCGGGACGGTCACCATCGAATTGCGTTCCGGCAGGCCTATCTACGGTTGCAGTGAAAGAAACGGCGTGACGACCAGCTCTTATGGCTCATATCAGCACAGCTTCGTTTTCAAAACTCCAAACACCGAGGCGCTCGTGCGCGAAGCCGAGGACCAGACACCTGTGCTGTGGAATACGTCGGCCGGAATGGTCACCTTCGAAATC
Organism: Chloracidobacterium sp.; assembly: GCA_031370285.1. GTDB lineage: Bacteria > Acidobacteriota > Blastocatellia > Pyrinomonadales > Pyrinomonadaceae > PSRF01. Next base: position 3,720 of record JANMQG010000160.1, read on the forward strand.
GGCAAGACCCTCAAATTCAAGTGTCCCGCTGGTGGCCGAGAAGGTTCGGTGTGGGGCACCGACATTTACACCGCCGATTCGTCGATCTGTAATGCGGCGGTCCATGCCGGCAAATTAAAAATGGAGAGCGGCGGTTCGGTAACGATTGAGCTGCGGCCGGGTGAGTCTGCTTACAAAGGCAGCACGCGAAACGGAATCAGGACCAGTGATTACGAAAAGTATGGCAGCAGTTTGGTGGTGAAGTGTGCCGTGTGCCGCAACGAGGTCACTAAACAGAAGCTGTAGCGCCTGGTTTTAGTCCGCTGAGCGGACGCCAGCATAAAGCCTGGGGCGTAAGCCCCAGGATCAAGGCCACAAAGAACAATTGAGCCCGCGAAGCGGGCGATAGCGGCTGCGATTACAAAAACGTGAATCGTGATGATTCGGCTGTCGCCCGCTCCGCGGG
>JANMQG010000186.1:0-42588 GCA_031370285.1 Chloracidobacterium sp.
GTTGAGTGTGCCGCGATACAACCCGGTCGCTACTGCTCCCGGTTCCGTATTTGTTTTGCCGAACGCTGATTATTGTTTTGTCTCAAGTTGCCAATCGCGGCGTTCGTCTTTTGGCGAGCAACTTGATCGCGGCGAGACTAGAGATCCAGGCGATCAGCGATGACGAGGCGAGATACCAGCAAGGGCCCGCCACGGCCTCGTCAACATAAGGGACAAGTAACGCCACCAGGATGCTGAGATTGGTGACCCGCGCCGCCAGACGCCGAACCTTGAGAGAATGCTGCAGCCAGTTTATCCGTCGCAGCTCGGAGACAAGATAATCGTCGTCGTCGTTTAAGAGGGCGTAGTAGTCAGCTTCCCTGACCGCATGTCGGGAAAGAGCTTTGTCTGCCGCCGCATGGGCGGCGTCGCGATATTGATGGATGACATGAGCCAGCTTCCCGTCGCGCAAAGCCAGATTGGCGAGACCGATGTGGGCCCGGAAATTCTGCGGCTGGAGTTCGATTGCTCGGTGAAAACTATGCTGCGCCCGTAGCGTCTCTCCCCATTCAAGAAAACTCTCACCGACAAGCGCTAACAGCTCGGGCTCCCTCTCCGCCCGCATAGCCGACAGGCGCAAGGCCGCGCGTGCTCTCGATAAAAGCTTAGCGTCGCTCAAACTGCTTGCCTGGGATCGCAACAACCGCGCAAATTGAAAAATCAGGCGACCGTCTTTGGGGACAACGATCAACGCTCGCCGAAAGGCCTCCCGCGCTTCATTTAAGCGCCCGGCAATTCTTAGTTTGTTGCCCACCTGCCCCAACAGCACTGCCCGCTCACCGTCAATCGTTGCTGCCGCTTTTGCCGAGTCGTCAGTCTCGCTCGCCAGCTTTTGTTTCTTGCCACCGAGCTTGAAATCAAGCGTCGCACCTTCCAGGACATCCGCCGAAGCGAGTTGTAGTGAATGCGCCTCAGTGTTAAGAGGCTTGGGCTCGCAGAGGTAATCACGCAACTCAATCGTGCGCAGATCGAGCTTGTCCTGGTGGATTAGCGGGAACAATTGGCGAACCATGCCGCGATAGTTGCGACCGCCTGAGGCGAAGGTAAAATCGATATTCTTGCCGACAATCTGAGTCCGATAGCGGTAACGCACGCGCCCGCTACGTCTCAAGGTTCGCACAGCCTGAGTGTCAACTTTCTCAAAATCTGTAACGCTGAGCTCTTTCTTGCGGCCGGTAATATGCCGCAGGACAAATGGTATCGGACCGCGTCGAACTAAGAACTGCCCGTCAAATTCGATCCGATCGGTCAACGCCAGAACTGGAATGATTAGCCACGCAACAGCGACGGCCCCCAACGCCAGCACATCTCTTTCCGACCGCAGCAGGAGCGCCGAGCAGAAAGTTAAGACGCTGGCAGCGGCAAGATAAGATCCGGGAGAAACGCGCACAGTGGCCAACCGCAGCCCCTTGCGCGGCCACTCCCGTTCGCGCGCGACTTCAGTAAGCGCCTTCAGAGTTTCTATTTGGTCAGTATCGCTCATTTATCCCGCTGGTCCGGAACCGGGCAATCGACCGGCACCTGGAGAGAGAATGTGCCTCTTCCCTTTCCTGGTTCAATGCCTGGTTCAGTGTAACGTAAGTCGGCAAACTGCACGAGAGTCTGTGTTGCACAATCTTCACCGACAACGCGCACGCTCGGAAAGCGTGCGAAGCCAAGGAACACCTGTGCGCGGTCGTCGCGCCCGGCCTGGACGACTGCCTCGCCGGACAATCCCGCCGGCTTTTCAAAGCGCGCAACAGTGGCAGAACCCGGTGGCTCGCGCAGCAATGACAAGCGGAACCTGTAAGTGGCTCGATCAGTTTCCATTACGCAAAGCCACGCGGTCGGATTCGCCACCGTGGGCATTGCCGCCAATTTGAGAATCTGCTCGGCATGGCTGCCCGCAATCCTGGCAGCCTGGAGCTTGGCCTGACGGAGCGCCACCGCATGGGCAGCGGCAAGGCCGGCACAGTAAATCGTAACTGTCGCGAGTGCCGTAATCGCGATCTTCGCGCCACGCCGCTCGCCAATCTTCCGCCGGTAAAGAGTAACAAGCACAATCAGCGCAACTATCCAAAGAAGGCGGAGCAGCATCTCATCTGCAAGCCTGCCCGCACCTGACGAACCAGCCAGAACCAAATAACTGGGAACGAGAGCGATCACGATCCAAAGGATGACGTTCCTGGTTGTTTTTGACGTCAGCAGAAATGCGGCCCCGCCGAGTACCATCCAGAAGAAGGGATCGATGACGAAGGCAAAATCGCCGTAGAACCACTTCGGATTCCAAGGAAGGAGAAACCGGACCCCGTAGTTGTTCGTCCAGTCGAGGAGTGGATGCGTGGCAGTCGTCAGGATGGAAGCCAGTAGTAATCCCTTGAACCTAACCCGTGGCTCGCGTTTTCGGAGCTGAGCAATTATCCAATCGCCCAAGTAGAAAACGAGCGGTAGCGCCAGTGCCAGCGCGGCTGCGCCTACAATTGAGTGGGTGATACCACGATGATGTTGCAGAAATGCCCAGCGTCCTCTAAATATGAGAACGAGGATGTCGGCATCAGGAGCGTTGGCGGCAAGGACACAAAGCGTGGTCGCTCCGGGTGAGAGCTTTTCCAAGCCGGCTTTGGCGGCAGTCAGTCCTACTAGTGAATGAGTAAGATTGTCCATCGACCGATGACGAGCCGGCTCAGCCCGGTAACTCTTGAACTTTCCTGCCAGCAGCGCAGGCTCGCGTTCCTCGGTCGCCGATCAGAACGGCAAATCTCCGCTAGGCGCCTCTGGGGTTAGCTTGGCGTAGCGATCGGGGTCGAGCTTTTGGAGTTTTTCGCTCGCGTCGCGGGCCGCGGCAGAGGCCGGGAGAGGCGTGCCATCCGAGTCTTTTGACTTGCGTGACACATCCACAATGTTGAAGAGTAAGTCCGCCGCCTCCTTCTTCTTGCCCTGTTTCTCGTAAACGGCAGCCAACCTAATATTAGCGGTATCGGGAGTAACGATAGAGCTGTTTTGTGCAGCCAACTCGGAATAGAGCTTGGCGGCCTCGTCATACTTTGCATCAGCTTCTTTGGCCTGAGCGAGGGCGAATTTTGCGAGGGTTGCAGGCTCCGCTACGCCGGCCTTGCTGACTTCCGCGAGTTCGCTCATTGCTTTGTCACGATCGACATAAAGCAGGTTCGTAGCTATGAAGTAGCGGGCCTCTGTCTTGTATGGGTCGCCGTACTTGGCAGCGACTTTTTGAAACTCCTCGATCGCCCTTTGGGCGCGTTCCTGTTCGCTGGAATAGGTTGGGGCTGGGGCGCCGGGGGCGGGTGACGCTGTCGCAACCGGGGCCGTTGCAATCGCAATGGCTCGTCCCAGGGCCCGGCGAGCTTCGTCCGACTTCCGATTACTCCACTTCACATAGACACCCACGAGCACGGCCACCAGGACGATTCCGGCTAGACCGTAGAGTATCGCTTTGCCCCGGCCTTCGAGCCGGTCGCCGACACGGTCAAAAATTTTCCCGGCGGTATCCCGGAATTTGTCGTGCTGAAGTTCCCGGGCGCGCTTCTTCTTGTATTTAGCCACTTCGTTCTTTCTCGCAAGTCCGTATAGGGGACGGCGTTCTTTCAGGTGTATGATTGCCGAAACACTCACTGTAAGGGCCGCTCGGAAATCTTGTCAAGCAGGGTGTTTGTATAGAATTGCAGCCCTTTGAATACGAAGCCGGCATGCAGATGGATGCAGAGGCGAAATGGTGATTAGGAATTCATCGGGAACAAACGGACTGGGTCGGGTGTCTAACCACGCGACTGCCCAACCTACGCTTTGGAAGGGGCAGGGGTGGTCAGCTACTCCGATTCCGTCCCCAGGGGGAAACCAGTGAGCTACGGGGGGCCAATAGCGCTCCGTCAAATGGAGTTAGAGCAGGCTGCACCCGCCGGCGCTATGGAGTTGTGCGAGTTGCGGCCCCGAGCTGAGGCTGAGTTCATTGAAAGGTTGAAGCGAGGTGAAGCGGCAGCTTTTGAAGAGCTGGTTGCGGAACGCTCTGGCGAAATCTACGGGCTACTCTTCCGCCTGACAGAAAACAGCGAAGAAGCTCGCGACTTGACCCAGGAGACTTTCATGCGAGCTTTCCAAAGCATCGGACGCTTTCGCGGTGAAGCGGACCTGCGAACCTGGATCTATCGCATCGCCATTAACCAGGCAAGGAACCGCTGGCGCTGGTGGCGCAGACGGAGCCGAGACACCACCGTTTCGCTAGATGCGACCCAGGGTCGATCCGGCCAGACAGTAGGGGCCACGCTGGCTGAGTCGTCCGAAAACCCCGAGCAGCAAACCTTGGCGCACGAACGGGAATTGGCTTTGAGATCGGCGCTGCAAAAACTCGGTCAAGCCTATCGTGAAACAGTAATACTGCGAGATATAGAAGGCTTCACCTATGAAGAAATTGCGACGACTTTGGGAATCAATGTTGGAACAGTGAAATCGCGATTGGCGCGTGGCCGCCAGGAATTGCGGCAGAAGTTAGAAGGATCTTTGTAAAATTTCGAATTGCGGATTTCGAATTGCGGATTTGCAAGCTCAACTCCGGTTTGACTTAAATCCGAAATCCGAAATTCGCATTCCGAAATTCTTGAAGGATGGTCGACCCGCCCCGGCTCACCTAAAACTCGGTGCCAAATGGGTCGAAGTGAGAATACGGCGGGACCAGACGGAGAGTAACTCGAAGATGAAAAGCGAATTTGAAACGTGGCCAGCAACACCCGTTGAAGCGTCGCTCGAAATCAACGAACTTACTTTGCGCCCTGGATCCAGCCGGAGTTGCTTCTTTTTAACAAACGGAGCAGCCGGGGTCGGCCGACCATTCACGGAAGGGCCAGATGCTGGATGCTAGATGCTAGTTCGTTTGCTCTAACATCTGACATCTGGCATCTGACATCTACTTGTTATGACTTGCGAAGAAACGACACAACTGCTTTCACAGTTTATCGATGACGTTTTGCCGCCATCCTTGCGCGTCGCTGTTGACGAGCATCTGGATCGTTGTCCGGTTTGCCGCGCCCACGTTGCGGAGTTCCGCTCAGTTAGCCGGAACCTACGGCAGCTTACTCGGCCGGTTGTACCGATCGACTTAGCGCCATCGATCAATGCTGCCCTGATGATTGAAGCGGCGGCGCTTCGCCAGTCACCCGAGCGCTCGGCGGCAGAGCGCCTCTCATTATGGCTCGAACCTCGCTTGATGCCGTACGGCGTCGGCTCTTTTGCGTCGGTAGCTCTCTTTGCGGCGATGTTTATCGCACTCAGTCCTCACTTCATGGCGTTGCAACAAGCCTCACGGCAACTCAGTACGGTGCTGGTGTTTCGAGCAAGCTCAGGCCCTGATTTGAATCAACCGGTAAGCTCCGAAGATTTCTCCAGCCGCCGCGCTCCGTTTGCGGAGCAATCACCCAGCCTCAATCCGGGCGGCGCACTTGCCGCACTCACCAGCTCATATGCACAGCCGCACCCAAATCAGGAAGGTGACGACATGATCGTAGTGGCTGATGTGTTCAGCAATGGATCTGCTTCGCTCGCCGACGTGGTGCAAGCACCGCGCGATCGTCAGATGCTCGCCGACTTTGAAGTTGCCTTGCGACAAAGCGCGGCTTTCGTGCCGGCGTCGCTTGATCGCCGTCCCGATACAATGCGCGTCGTCTTCACCGTGCAGAAGGTGGATGTTCGCGAAAGAAGTTTTTGATCTCTCATCAACTCCAACTCTCACTTTTCAAACTGTCCCGGACTAGCCTGAATTTGTAGATTGCCTCGCTTGACGCACCGCACTTCGCGTGTTAGTTTGCGGCTTAACTCTGTTTTATCGTAACTTTGATCAGAATCGGACTTCCAATCCAATCAGTCTGAAAGACACGCGTGACGGCCGTCGCTCCAGCACTTAAACAAACGCCACTCAATTCCGTCCATCGCAGTATGGGCGGTCGCATGGTCGATTTCGGCGGCTGGGACATGCCCGTTCAATACCCGGCCGGCACCATCGAAGAGCATCTCCGCACTCGCAGGCATGCTGGGCTTTTCGATGTCTCGCACATGGGCGAGATCGATGTGCTCGGCACGGACGCGATTCCACTCGTCAATTATCTGACTTCCAACGACACGTCTAAACTAATTGATCGCCAGGCTCAATACTCCGCACTCACAACTGCCGAAGGCACTGTGGTTGACGATCTACTCGTTTATCGTTTTGCCGGCGACCACCTGCTACTGGTTGTGAACGCCGGAACCACTGAGAAGGATTGGGACTGGATCACCGCGCATCGACGTCAAGGAAGCGCCGAATTCAAGAACGTGAGCTCCGATTATTGCCAGTTGGCACTCCAGGGCCCAGACGCGCTTGGTATTCTCCAGAAACTGACCGACGTGCCGCTGGCGGAAATCAAGTATTATCACTTCATTAATGGTCAGGTTGATGGTCTGCCTGCCATTGTCTCGCGCACCGGGTACACTGGCGAAGACGGCTTTGAAGTGTACGCCGCCGCCGACAAGGCGGAACAGATCTGGAACAAGCTGCTCGATGCCGGCAACTTCGGAACCGAGGCCGGCGTACTTCCCTGCGGTCTGGCCGCGCGCAATACCCTTCGCCTCGAAGCCGGCATGGCGCTTTACGGTCATGAGATCGATGAGACCACCACGCTGCTGGAAGCTAACCTCGGCTGGATCTGTAAACTGAATAAAGGCGACTTCATCGGTCGCGAAGCGCTGGCGAAGCAAAAGGAAACCGGCGTGCGCAAGCGGCTGGTCGGATTTGAAGTAACCGAACGAGGCATTGCGCGCGACGAACAGGACATAGTGATCGATGGCGAGCGCCGGGGCAGAGTTACATCCGGAAGTCCGGCTCCGTATTTGAAAAGGAATATCGGCATGGCGTATGTCCCCGCGCAGTCTGCAAATGAGGGGCAGCAAATTCAAATCGACGTGCGCGGCAAACTGGTACACGCCAAGATCGTGAAGACACCTTTTTATAAACGGGAGAGATAATTATCAACCGGGGCGCTTCAGACTCTGCTTGCAAATCGGCAATCGGCAATCGGCAATCGGCAATCTAAAATATTCGGGAGGCATCATGGCTAACATCCCAGACGATTTACACTACAGCAAAGACCACGAGTGGGTTCGAGTAGAAGGAAACGTCGCCGTCATCGGGATTACCGACTACGCCCAGGATTCGCTTGGTGACGTCGTCTATGTTGAGTTGCCCAAAGTCGGCGATGACTTTGCGGCTAACGAATCCTTTGGATCCGTCGAATCGGTAAAGGCAGTTTCCGAAGTATTCAATCCGGTATCCGGCGAAATAGTTGGAATAAACGACACGCTCGCGGATGCGCCGGAGAAGGTCAATACGGACCCGTATGGCGAAGGCTGGATGATTCGCGTTCAGATGTCGAACGCTGGAGAGGTCGACAGCATGTTGACTGCCGCCGAGTATGAAGATTTCACGAAAGCTGAGAAAGAGTAAAATTGCGCTACATTCCCAACTCGCCAGAAGAGCGGACCGAGATGCTTCATCAGGTCGGCCTAAGCTCGGCGGCCGAACTATTCGATTCCATTCCCAAAGATTTACGCTTAACACGTAATCTAAACACGAGCGCCGCCCTCTCAGAGATCGAGTTGCTGGCCGGCTTTGAGCAACTCGCGACTCGCAATCCCGGAGCGCAGCGCACCAGCTTCCTCGGCGCCGGAGCCTATCAACATTACATTCCGACGATCGTCGATCACATTATTTCGCGCTCCGAGTTTTTCACCGCCTACACCCCGTACCAGCCCGAGATATCGCAGGGCACGCTGCAAGCTATCTTTGAGTTTCAAACGCTCGTTTGCCAGTTGACGGGAATGGGAGTGGCCAACGCGTCGATGTATGACGGGTCAACTGCGCTCGCGGAAGCTGTGTTGATGGCCGAAAGAGTAACAAAACGAGCGAAAGTGGTCGCGTGTGGCGCCATCCATCCTGAGTATCTCGAGGTCATAACCACTTACGTCCAGCATGCCGGGATTGAACTCCTTCAGGTGCCGATCGATTCCGAAACGGGCCAGACGTCAGGAGCTTCGGATTTACTTGATGACAAGACCGCCGCGCTTGTTGTTCAGTCACCAAACTTCTTTGGGTGTATCGAGGATGTCGCTGCCTTGGCAGAAAAGGCACATGCGGTCGGTGCACTGCTGATTATGTCAGTAACCGAAGCCATCTCGCTTGCTTTATTGAAGTCGCCGGGCGCGTGTGGTGCAGACATTGTGGTTGCCGAGGGTCAATCCTTTGGCGTTCCCCTCTCGTTTGGTGGTCCCTACGTCGGACTGTTTGCCACGCGTGAGAAATATGCGCGACAAATTCCCGGGCGCCTGGTTGGCGAGGCTTATGACAAAGAAGGCCGCCGCGGTTTTGTCTTGACGCTGGCTACGCGCGAGCAACACATACGTCGCGAGAAGGCCACCTCAAACATCTGTACTAACGAGGGACTGATTGCGCTGGCAACGACAGTGTATTTGGAAACGATGGGGCGGCGAGGTCTGCAGGAAGTGGCCGCGCAGTGCGCGCAAAAGACCGCGTACGCAGCTAAGAGAATCGGCGAGCTTGAAGGGTTTTCAATTCCCTTCACTGGCCCGCGCTTCAACGAGTTTGTGGTGCGTGGTCCGGGGGGGGCCAGAGATTTGCTGGCGCGTCTGGCCTCGGAAAGCAAACTTACTGGAGGCTTGCCGTTGTCTCGCTACTACGCAGATCGTCCTAACGAATTTCTAGTTTGCGTAACGGAAATGAATTCGCGTGCCGATATTGATGCACTAGTTGCAGGACTCGCATTGCAAAGGAGACGGTAACGCAAACTGTTAGTTTGCGGCGCGATTAGAGATTCGGTTTATGAAAGCTGACATCACCAGAGTTACAACCCACGTCAACCCCAACGAAGCGCTGATCTTTGAGCGTTCACACACCGGACGTGTCGGTTATTGTTTGCCTGCGCTGGATGTCGACGAGCAGCCCATGGGGGCGATAGTGCCGCGACAGTTTCTGAGAGACGACGATCTCGAGGGTGTGCCTGAAGTCAGCGAGGTGGATGTCATTCGCCACTTCGTTCGCATGTCGACCTGGAACTACTCGATCGATCAAGGGATGTATCCGCTCGGCTCCTGCACGATGAAATACAATTCGCGTTTGAATGAAAAGGTCGCGCGCATTCCTGGTTTTGCCGGCCTTCATCCTCTAAGCGAAGCCGAAGACGCCCAGGGCGCGCTGCAGGTGATTTATGAGTTACAGGAAGACCTCGCAGAGATAACCGGCCTGCCCGGCATTTCACTGCAACCCGCCGCCGGGGCTCATGGAGAAATGACCGGCGTGATGATTATTCGCGCCTTCATTGATGCGCGCGACGGCGAGGGGGGTTCTGCCAAACGCCGCACGATGTTGATTCCCGATTCGGCGCACGGCACTAACCCCGCGTCTGCTCACCTCTCCGGCTTTTCCGTTAAGACGATTGGTTCCACCGCACAGGGGCTGACTGATCTCGATCATCTGCGCGAGCTTTGCGCCAGCGGCGATGTTGCCGGGCTCATGCTGACTAACCCAAACACGCTGGGACTCTTCGAAAGAAACATCCAGGAGATTTGCCGTATCGTGCATGACGCGGGCGGACTGGTTTACATGGATGGCGCAAACATGAACGCGCTAGTTGGAGTCGCACGTCCGGGGGATATGGGCGTTGACGTCATACACCTCAACCTGCACAAAACGTTTTCTACGCCGCACGGTGGGGGCGGCCCAGGCTGTGGGCCGTGTTGCTGCACGAAGGAACTCAAACCGTTTCTACCGGTGCCGCGAATTGTTAAAAACGCAGGGCAGTTCAAAGTCGATTTCAAGTACCCGCAATCAATTGGTCGAGTGAAAGCCTTCTTCGGCAACTATGGAATGATGCTGCGCGCGTTGGCGTACATTCAAACGCATGGTAACGAGGGTCTGCGCGAGGCAACCGAAGCGGCTGTTCTCAATGCGCGCTACATTGCCCATGGGCTTACCAGCGACTACGAAAAGCCTTTTGACGCTCCGCCGATGCACGAGGTGGTTTTCACCGACAAACGCCAGACGCGCAAAGGCGTTCACACGCTCGACATCGCCAAGCGGCTGATCGATTACGGCTTTCATCCGATGACGATCTACTTTCCGCTGATTGTTCAGGGAGCGATGCTGATCGAGCCAACGGAATCGGTTGGCAGACAGGAGCTGGATCAATTCGTTGAGGCGATGCGAGCCATCGCGCGCGAGGCTCAGGAAGATCCGGAACTCGTTATCAATGCGCCCCACAACACGCGTATCGGCCGCCTCGACGAAGCCGCCGCCGCCCGCAAGCCTGTGTTGCGTTGGAAACCCAAACAGGCTGCGAACACGCTTAGGGTCTCTGTCGAAAACGTTCAAAGTGTTATACTGACCTCGTCATGACTTCAGAAGAAGAAGACTATTTCCTCAATCCACCGCCCGGTTCCGCGGCCGAGCGAGCTGTCGAATTCGGAATCGATCTGACGCTCACCCTTCAGAATCTCCGCCTAACGCCAGAAGAGAGAATCCGCAAACTGGATGATCACATCGCCGGAATCACCTGGTTAAAAGCAAATGCACGTCTGATACCGCCAACGAAGACGACTGCGGATGAAAGTAGTTAAGGACCAACTCGAATTTCTCGGACGCAATGAAATCGACTGCGTAATCGTAGGCGGCGTTGCTGGCACTCTGCACGGCTCGACTATTCCAACTACGGATCTCGACGTTTGCTACGCTCGGACGGCGGAAAATCTTCAAAGGCTAGCAACGGCCCTTCAATCAGTGAATGCCAGGTTGCGCAACGCCCCTCCCAACCTTCCTTTCCTGCTAGATTCCGAAACTCTCCGCAAGGGACTGAACTTTACCTTTGTTACGGATGTCGGCGATCTTGATCTGCTCGGCGAAGTTCGGGGGATTGGTTATTACGACGAGGCAGTTGAGGGGGCCTCGACATTTGAGCTCTTAGGTTATGAGTTCAAGGTAATCGCGCTCGATAAACTGATCGTGGCGAAGCGAACCGCCGGTCGTGGAAAGGATATGGTTGCGGTTGCGGAACTGGAGGCCCTTCTCGACAGAAAGACTTAATCCGGAAGAGCACTGAAGCGTTCTAGGACTATGCTTCCCAACTGGTCGAGTCGTCGTTCCGCATTACGCTTTTTCCTTGTGACGGCACTCGCAACAACGCCAGTCGCTCAACCACGTGCCCGTTGACCAGGTGTTCTTCCACTATCTCCGCCACGTCACCCGCCCGTACCTGCGCATACCAAATTCCATCGGGGTAAACCATCACTGCCGCTCCAATTGCGCAGAAGCCAACGGAGCTGCATTCAGTGACTACGACGCTTCCCTTCGGATTCTTTCCCTTCTTCTCCCTACCAAAAAGGACCTGTCGGGAAAGCAGTTCGCGCTCAAACGCCGCCTTCACCTCCGCACTCTCAACCGCGGAACACGACTTACCAGTGCACACGAAAACGTGGTGCCGAATGGGCGCGCCCGCGATCGGGGCAAGCGCCTCAAGCTTTTCGCAATCTTCGATGAAGGGGTTCTCGGCCATAAACGCTGGTCGCCTTTGTAAAACGCTCGCATCCTAACACGGCATAGGCGGTGTTAAAGAGTCAGGATTCGAAGTTCCCATGTTTCTCCTTAACTCTCTTGCTAGCCTCGAAAATACCTGTAGAATATGCTCTCGAAGGGCGACCGCTCTCACAGACCGCGTCGGGACAGGGCGGTTTGATTCGGTCGCCCAAAATAATGTAATGAGCAGAATAGACTCCTGACTTTATGTCTACCGGCCTCGTAATTCACATTTCTTCGGGTACAGACAAGCATACCCAGGTGTTGACTGATGAACATGTCCGCATCGGCAGCGGCGACGACTGCGTGGTGCGGCTGCGTTCATCCTCGCTGCCTACAAGGGGCGACGACAACCGCGCTGTGCTTGAACTCGAGCTCCGTAACGGATCCTACCTGGTAACCGCTTTTGACGAATCACTCGATCTCAAACTCAACGGCGAAGGGCTGCAATTCAACGCTGAGATAAAAGACGGTGATGAGCTTCGGATTGATGACTCGCATCTGCTGGTAACGTTTTACCCGATTCGCTCCCTGCCCGCCGTTGTTGGCACGTCTGCACACGAAGCCCACGTTGCACCTTTCATCGAACAAGCAGCCATTGAATCAGCAGCCACTGCGCGCCGCGACGACGCCAAGGTGTTTCTTCGTGAGTTTACGCGAGAGCTGGTGAAGGAGATTAATCCCAGCACGAAATTGATCACGCTGGCCATTGCGGTTGCACTCGTGGGTGGCAGTCTCTACATCGGGTTCTCGATGTTCAAAGAACTGCAGCGCACGCGTCGCCTGATTGACGATCAGCGCGCACAGCTAACGCAAGCCAAGGATCAGGCGTCGAAAATGAATCAAACCTTGACAGACATCGGTCGTTCAAACGAGGAGATTCGCAACAGTTTATCGTTGGCGGTCAAGCTGCGTAGCGACTTTGGCAGCGGAGTTTGTTTGATAGCGGGCACTTACTATTTCGTTGAGGCAGGCACCGGTCGGCCTCTTCGTTACGCCGAGGCGCAGATGAACGAAAGCGGCGCGGCAGTTCAGAACAGCGGCGAGCCGACCACCTTGACTCCCGATGGCAATGCAGCGGTGGCAGAGTATCAGTTTTCCGGCAGCGGCTTTTATGTAGGCGAAGGGTTCGTAATAACAAACCGACACATCGCCCAACCCTGGCTCGCTGATGATCGTGCGCAGAGTTTGAGTAGCAGCGTACGAGGGCAACCGCGGCTCAAAAAGCTGAATGCTTACTTCCCTGACCACAACCAGCCCATACCGTTGAAGTTCAAAGCTGCGGGTAGCCGCGACGATTTGGCTGTGGTTTTTCTGGACATCAAGGACTTACCCAACGATATTCCGGTGATCCCGCTGGAGAGCGACGACGATTCATTGGCAGTTGGTAAGACTGTAGTCATGATGGGCTTCCCGAACGGAATCGATCGCCTGCTTGCTCTGCTTGACGATGCCGAATCACGCAGCATACAGCAGCGCTACGGCGGTTCACTCGATTCTCTGCTTGGCCACCTCGCTGAGTCACGGCGCATTCAACCGCTAACCACCCAGGGCAATATTACAGACGTTAACAGCAGGCGAATTGCCTATGATGCGCGCACAGCTGAAGGCGGCTCAGGCGCACCGGTGTTTGGACCAACCGGCCGTGTGATCGGTGTTAATTTTGCGGTGTTCACCGAGAATCAGGCTTCGAATTTTGCGGTCCCAATTCGGTACGGAATCGCTTTGCTGGAACGGACTGGGTGGACATTCCCTCCAGAGAAGGATATCAAAGAACCGGAAAGCGTTGCCTCGCCACCAAAATAACCCTCAATCAAAAGCCGGCAACCATTCAGCCTCGGGCTTTTGTTCGGCGACTCACCTCATTCTTCAGGCATCGTCGGCGCGCCATTTTCACTCTCCAACGCCGGCGAGCAGATGATCTATCGCTTTCTGTTGGGTGCGATGGTATGTTGTTTACGTTCGACTAATTCTGTCGGCACTCACCTGCTGTCTGGATGACTATCTCTATTCCCGGCGATAGGACTAAGGTCCAATATGAGCGCCGTCCTGTCTTAGCTAACATCCATAGCTGCCAATTTCGCACTTGGGCGTCACCTCGGAACCGAGCCGTTGATTGCAAAAAGTTTGCTTAACAGTTGATGGCTTTTTCACTGTGGTATGAAGGGCCATGAGCTTTTTTGCCCGCTGCCGGTTCTTGTCAATTTGTTTTGAGTCAGGCATTCTGACAGGACTATGAAGAAGCGGCGCAGTCAGGCCGCATCATCAGAAGGACTCATAAGGTTGAAAATTATCAAGGCTTGCTGGAACATGCGCATTTGCCTCGACAAATCGTCGCGACGTAACGCTAGTGTCTTCCTTTCTATCCTCTTAGTCTCTCTCCTGACACCCAATTCATTCTTAGGCCAAGACGCACGCCTGCAGGATCAACCACAGCCGGCCCCGACTTCCTCTGAGGAGATATTTCGCCTGGAGCGTGTCTCGGTTGCCGGCGGCGCTGAACTAATAACCATTCAGGCAAGATTGGACGGCATTCAAGTTCCAGGAGGAAGCAATTGGGTACCGCTTGTTAGCGTGCTGCGCGATACGCTTGGCGATCTCAGTCCCGAAAATGATCGCCTCCGCTACGTTTGGCCACTAACTTACACGCGTCCCACAATGGGACAGCGCCTATCGGGGGCGGTGCCTTTCCTCTATTCCAGAGTTGGCAACAAGAAATCAGCTTCGGAGAAAGCGCCGCCCCCGGTTCTCGATCTTGCCGCCGCTGATCGCGACGTTTGGAACAAAATCTTTTGGACGGCACTGCAAAGCCTGCTGCTCGATCCCTACGGCACACCCGTCAAGGCTGCGACTCGTTCCTACCGACAAAACTCAAGTGACTACCGCAAGTCTCATATCATCCGTGCTCTTTCGTTGCTTGCTCTTTATCAATCCGTTGAAGGTTGTGAAGGTGCGCCGGCTTTTTCGCAGTCTGAGCTTGCTGAGATTCAAGGGCGACTGAGACTCACTGATAAGACTTTTGGCGGTTTGGTCGGTGATCTGAATCTCCGGGGTTACCAGGAGCAGCAGCTAATGGAACAACGCGATACGCGCGGACACAACTGGGAATTGTTGCGCCAGCGTGCTGAAGCCGAGTCCCTGCTTTTCGAACCCTTGCAAATGCCGGATGGCAGCACCACTCACGCTCTTCTCTGGGTAGCAAAATCAGATCTCGCGGCGAATCAAGGTAAACCGTATGACAACCGCTTCCTGAACATTTTGAATCCGTGGACCGACAAGCGCCTGCTCACTTGGCAAGGTTACAGCGAAACACGCTTCGTGGATTCGCAGAACCTTCCTGTTTCTCCCGAAACATCAGGCGCGCGCGCGACCGAGTTGGTTCCTCTCGCCCTCTATGGATTGGACAATCCCAAAATCCCGACGCTGCTGGTCGATTTTCGTGATGGCTTTAATCCCAAGAAACGCGAGATGTCGCGCCGTGTTTTGCAGGACGTCACTCGTAACGTGCTCTCGGTCTCACGTTTTGGCGATCTGCCCTACTTCCTCGGCAGAACGGTTTTCGACTTCGTAACGGGCCGGCGCGGTATGGACGTTAACCAACCATCGCGCCTGCGCGCCTACTCACAGCTGAAGCTGCTTCTTTCTCTGAATCAGTCGCTCGATCCGGAATTGCGAGAGCAGATCGGCAATCAGCTGGAAAGGATTTCGCTAAACCCCCTGGAAAACGACCTCAAGGTCGAGGCCAAATTGGCATCGCAGCAATATGAAGCATTGCTGGCTTATGCAAAGCGGCCTGATGGACTGTCACAGAAGCTTAAACGAGATCGTCGTGCCGAAATGGTCAAGCTTGAACACGGACGGACCGAGCAGGTGCTCTTCCGGCTCGCAAATATTTTGAGCTTCGGAAAATATACTCACCGCGAAAAAGCGAACCCGGAGTTGGAGGCAAAGCTCGACGTCGCCCGGCGCTTCGCATATCACACTCGCTTCCTGCGGGAGGTTGCGAAATCAAGTCTGCAGATCGACGTTACCTGGAACCTTTCGGAGGTGAAGCGCTCGCTCCAGTTCATCGTCGATCATGCGCAGGAAGCTGATGCAAAGAGCGCCAGGGCGGCGGCGATAATCTTCCTGCGGACGCAGGACCACGAAACGCGTCGCTTTTGTCTCGAGAGTTTGACGCGCATCACCAATCCGGAGGCAAAAACTGAATTGCTGCGCCTTTCAGGGCTAAGGGACCTCGATCAAGCCGGAAAAGATCTGTTAATTTCCTACCTGACGACACCGCGTGAACCAACCCGGCCGGTTGTCGTGTCGAGCGATAAATCCAACAGCAGCACTAAAGGCAATAAATCCAACAGCAGTACTAAAGGCAATCAATAATCATGGTCCGACTCGACCGGCGCGCGTTTTCCACAATTTCTGCGGCCCTACGCATCATAAGGCGTAGTCGTAGCGGATTAGTTCCACTCGTCCTGTTGCTGTTGCTTTTCTTTCCGGCGCTCACTTTTAGCCAGACCAAACGCGTAGTTAGTGTTCAATGCGACGGCTTACCTTATGAACTTGTGGATCGTTTTGTGAAGGAACGCGATCCACGCACTGGCAAGAGCCAGCTTCCCTGGTTCGATTACATTTTTTATCAACGTGGCACGCGACTGGCCAATTTCTATGTTCGCGGCATGAGTCTTTCGTCGCCGTCCTGGTCTCTGCTGGCCACGGGGCAACACCTGCAGATCAAGGGCAACGTCGAGTTTGATCGCTACACGCTCCAGACCTACGACTATCTCAATTTCCTGCCCTTCTACGTTCAGGCGACGATTGGAAGACGTATTGATATGCAGGGAGTTGAGGTGCTTGACTCGCTCGGCTTGCCTCAGCTGCCCGACGTGTTCTCGCACGGCGAACGCCACGCGACCTTCTCCCTCTTCCAACGCGGCCCGCGTTACATCACGTTTCAGAAGGCTCTCCAAAACAGATTCAAGAAAGCTCCTAAAGAATTGTTTGACGAGTGGACGATGAGCGGGCTTGGGCTAAAGAGTTCCGTTCCTGATCAGTTGCTGCGCGAACTCCTCGAAAGCATCGGCGACCCGCGCTACCGCTATCTGGAATTTGTGACGACGGATTTTGATCACGTTGCGCACCACAACAATGATCGCGAGTCGCATCTCCTCGTGCTGAAGGAGCTTGACGCAATGTTGGGACAGATCTGGATGGCGATTCAGAAAAGTCCGCTCGCTCCGGAGACTACGCTGATTCTTATCTCCGATCACGGATTCAATACAGACGAGCGCGTTTACAGCCAGGGCTTTAACCTTGTCAAGCTACTTGGCAGCGCCGCGGGCGGCGGGCACCATGTGGTAACCAAGCGCCGGTTGCTAGCTGATTACGCCATCAAGGGCGTCAACCCATTCGCTCAGGAGATTACCACCACGACAAGCGATTCGTATTACCTCAAGAAACAGAGCAACGATTACCCGACAGCCATGCTTGATTTCGACGGCAACGAGCGTTCGTCTCTTCAGTTTAGGGATTCGAACTTCAATCTGCTCCACGTCATCCTGCAGCAACTTCAGCTTTCAAGCACTTCCCTCCCCCTAAGAAAGGCGTTGACCGATCAACTCTTCGCAACGCTGGAAGCGAGACGGCCAGACTGGCAACAGAAGCTCGACAACATAAACGAAGAGCTTGGCGCTCTCCGCCGGGCCATTCAGCAGCAGCGCGACTTGTGTGCAGCGCAACCAAAAACATTTACTAAGGAAGATGCGGTTGCCGGACGCGATGACGCGGCCAAGCGCGTTTGCGCCTGGCAGGATATTTGGATCGGACAGCAGCAAGGCTATTCGGAGTATGCACGGACAGTGGCCAACCTGCTGGCGCTGCGGAAGGAGAACTTCAGCGCCGCAAAACTGAAGATCGACGAGCTGATTCCGCGCCGCTCCATGGGCGAACCTAACACGGTCCAGCAACTACAAAATTACGTAGCCGGCATCGCACCCGGTGGCCTCGTCTTGAAAACCGATGGCTCTCTCGATATGGCTAAAAGCTTCGTGCACATCGACTACTTCTCGCTACTGCACGACCTCACGGTGCGCAACAACGTGCAAGCTGGGGTGGCAAATCGTCCGGTTGATCTGCTTGCCGTGAGGATACCTGCCGAGTTAGTCAAACCATTGATCAGTGAAACTGAAATAGCGCCGGACGTAATCTGGGTTAGTGCGGGGCTGGAGCAACAGGCGCTGATTCTCGCGCGCGAAGACCCGAATGGCCAGTTGAGTTTTCGTTACGTCCCAATTAGAAGCCTAACGCAGGACGAGACTGGACATTTACATTTCGAATTTTCGCCCTGGCATGCTGGCCTTCCGCTGCAAATCCTCGAAGACCCGCAATTGCAGGTGGCTGGTCAGAACCGGGAGTCGTGGCTAAGCGAGTGGCACACCGATCTGGAATGGCTCCACGCACTGCACCAGACCCGATACTCTAACGGCCTGATCGGTCTGTACGAACAACTAGCGCGTCATCCAGTTGGCAGCCTCTTGCTCGACGAGCAGGGAATTTCTCCAGACGAGCGGTTGTTGCGTCGGCTGCTGCGCCGACAACGGGAGAACATCGAGGCGGATCTGTTAGTTGTAGCCAGTGATCACTGGAATTTTGATGTGCGCGGCTTTAACCCCGGCGGGAATCACGGCTCCTTCTTCCGTGTCTCCACCCACTCGACACTCATGCTGGCGGGCGGGGATAAGACCACGATTCCGCGTGCTGCGGTTGTTACAGAACCGTACGACAGTCTAAGCTTTGTTCCAACCGTGCTGGCGTTAACCGGGAATTTACGCGATGATAACAACCCAATTCCAATTCTGTGGGATAAAGGTTTTCGACGCTTTCCGGGCCGTCCGATAAAAGAACTATTGACGCCATCGGAAAACCGGAACATTGCGGTTACTGGAGCGACTGCAACTCATTGACCACTTCCGAAAATCAGTTACCTGAACAGTGGCAAGAGGAGGATGTTCGCGAGCTGGATGAACTCGTCGATGAAGGAGAGCCTGCCGGTCCCAGCAATTCCCGCCGCTCCTTTATCTGGCTACAAGCGATTGCCTTCCTGCTCGGCCTGAGCCTGCTCATTTACGTCATCAACCTCGTTGGCTTGCAGCCAATCTTTGACGCACTACTCCGCATCGGTTTTCTTGGCTTCCTGATTTTGCTGGCAATCAGCGGCTCGAGACATGTCTTCCGCACCATAGCGATGTCGGCCGCCGTTCCTAAAGAACACCGGCATTTCAATTTCTTTCAAGCCTTCGCAGCCCGCCTCGGTGGCGAAGCGATAAGTTTTCTCACCTTCACCGGACCGTTACTGGGAGAAGCAACCAAAGTTGCGCTACTGCGAAAACGCGTCCCTCTGACTTATGGCGTGCCGGCGCTGGTAGTCGACAACCTTATCTACAATCTCTCCGTGGTGTTCTTTATTTTGAGCGGCGCGTGCGTCATGTTGATTACCTACAACCTGCCGCCGCTCGTTTACTACTCGCTCGTTGCGATTGCGGTGATTGCCGCGCTGGGTATCGTCACGGCTGGTCTGGCCGCGAAGCGCCGCATCATGCTGGTCACCTGGGCGCTCGATCAGATGGCCCGGCTGCGGCTTAGTCCAAGAGTGATCCTCAAACGGCGCCAGCACATTTATCACATCGAGTCGAAGGTCTACGACTTTTACAAACATCATCCGGGCGTTTTCTTCGGAATGATTGCCTGTGACCTGCTCGCCCATGTCGCCAGCGTGCTTGAGGTCTACGTAACCTTGCGAATGCTGGGTTATGCGCCACATGTCGCACAGGCCTACATCATCGAGTCGCTGACTAAAGTAATTAATTTTGTGTTCGCGTTTGTCCCCGGCACCATCGGCGTATATGAAGGTGGAACTGAGGTGGTGTTGCAAACCCTCGGATTCGCTGCCGCGACGGGCGTCACGCTGGCACTTGTGCGCAAGGCCGGCACGGTGTTCTGGACGTCTATCGGATTGTTAATCTTAACCTGGCGGACTCTGCCAAATGCCTGGCGGCGCCTTTTGGATCGTAGTCCACACCTGCAAAGACTTATGGATAGCCTGGTACTTTCAAACATCGCTCATCGACCCGCGCGCACGGCCGTCAGCATTATGGGGACGGCGATTGGCGTGTTGCTTATCGTATTCACGGTCGGTCTGGCCCATGGAGTCCTGCGCGAACGCGGACGCCGCGAGTCAAACATTGGCGCGGAGATAATGGTCCGCGCATCCGGCTCGATGGGCTTCACCGGGACCAGCTCCTTAATGTTGCCCGTTTCGCGCGCGGGTGAGATTGCCCGGATTGATGGTGTACGCGCCGCCACGGCGATTGGCCAGACGCTCGACCGCAGTGACGCAGGTTTCGGCACGCGATTGATCGACGGGATTGAATTTGACAATTACGCGAAAGTCACTGGCATTGCGCTCAGGGAGGGCAACACACTCACTGGTGGCGATCAAGCCATCGTCGATCCTGTCTGGCAACAACAGCGACACGCCACGATCGGTTCCACAGTTCAACTGTTTGAACGCCCTTTCAAGATCGTCGGCATTTATGAGCCGCCGGGCGGTGGGCGTATCAAGATTCCCCTCGCTACCTGGCAAGATCAGGAAGGCGCCGAAGGCCGCGCCTCCGCCATCCTGGTTGGGGTCAGAGATCCGGCCAACCAAGAGGACGTGGCGGCGCGCATCCGGCAACACTTTCCAGACGATCAGATCATCTTCACGCGCGACTTGCCGGAAATCTACGCGTCCGGTGTGCCGGCGCTGAACGTGTTCATAAGAGTCGTCGTGGGCGTGGCGAGCGCGATTAGCATGCTGGTGATTCTGTTGGCAATGTACACAACCGTCACTGAACGCACGCGCCAAATTGGTATTCTTAAGGCGTTGGGAATGTCGAAGACAGCCATCGCCTGGGTGATCGAACAGGAAGCGATTCTCGTTAGCTTGCTCGGCGTGTCAGTGGGGATAGGACTAACCTTTGCGGCGCGGCTGGGCGTGATGCGCATGACAAGTCTGGTAGTGGAAGTAGAGCTGCGCTGGATATTGATCTCGCTGTTGGTGGGAATTGTCGGCGGCAGCCTCGGCGCGCTCTACCCTGCCCTGCGCGCGGCGGGCCAGGACGCAGTTGACGCGCTGAGCTATGAATAGTAGGACAGGCATTCCTGCCTGTCCTTCACACAGCAAGACAGACAAGAATGTCTGGTCCTACTTTGAATGTGAACAAGAAATCGATCTTGACGGTGTTATCGCGCTCTTTGCGTTTGCGCTGTCCCGCTTGTGGCGAGCGTCCATCGCCCGCAGTCCCTTCCGCCTAAGGCACCACTGCCCCAACTGCCGATCGCTATTCAAGCGCGAGGAAGGATTTTTCGTTGGCGCTATCCTGGCAAATCTCCTGACAACCGAGTTCGTCATTTTGGCAGTCTGCTTCGTTTGGCTGATACTGATTGGCTCCAGCTATGAGTCGGTCCTGGCAGGCCTTATTGTTGTCGCCTTACTATTTCCCGTTGCCTTCTATCATCATAGCTGGGGTCTCTGGCTAGGCTTTGACTATCTGGTAGAAGGATTGCCCAAATATGACAAGGTATGACAGATAGTCTTCATGAACCTGGAAATTCGGCTGGCAACCTTGGCAGATATTCCGGCACTCGAGGAATTGATACGCGAGTCCGTTAGTGGCTTGAGTTCTGAGTATTACACCTCGGGACAAATCGCGAGTGCGTTGTCACACGTTTTTGGCGTCGACACCCAACTGATCGTTGATGAGACATATTTTGTCGCCGAGATCGAGAACCAAATGGCAGGCAGCGGCGGTTGGAGCAAGAGAAAGCACTTGTTTGGCGGTGACCGATCGAAAGCTGATCGACCCGATCCGTTGCTTGACCCCGCCGCCGCAGCCGCACGCATTCGCGCCTTCTTTGTCCACCCGCGCTGGTCTCGAAAAGGAATCGGCAGCAGAATACTGACAGCCTGCGAAGAGGCGGCACGCAGGTCGGGCTTCAGCAGGGTCGAGCTGGTAGCGACGCTGCCCGGTGAACCGTTGTACACAGCCAAGGGTTATGAAAAAGCGGGAGCGATCCAGATAGAAACACCGGATGGAGAGTCGTTGCCGGCATTTTGCATGACTAAGCTACTGTGACTCGATGGCATCTGGCACAATCAGCCGCGGATTAACGCTAATGAACCTGGAGCTGCTGAATTCGGAAGTATAGCCAAACGTTTGGGATCCGCTCCAGGTATAGCGCAATGCTCCTTGCAGTTTCTGATGCTGGATGCGTTATTATCATGGCGATCCGCATTTCTACAATTCCGTCGGCGCCGGGCTCCGGGAGAAGTACCGGTTTTCCAGTTCCGACTCTCTAACAGGAAAATGCATGGAAGAGTTTCTCAAGGATTTTCGCCAAACAATCGAAGCCACCGCAAACCAGCTTCTGCAGATTCCGCCCGAGCAGAGTCAGGTCCCGAGGGCAGCGGGTAAATGGTCACCGAAGGAGATCCTTGGACACCTGATCGATTCCGCTTCCAACAATCATCAGCGGTTTGTGCGGGCGCAGTTTACCGACGATCTTGTTTTCGCCGGCTATGAACAAGAGGGCTGGGTTCGCGTTCAAAATTACCAGGGAGAAGAGTGGTCGGAGTTGGTGCAACTTTGGAGATTGTACAATCGGCATCTCTTGCATTTGATGTCGCTGGTTCCCGAAGAAACGCGCATGAAGTTGCGTCATAAGCACAATCTTCACCAGATCGCGTCAGATAGTCTGAGCGAGAATGAGCCAGTTACGCTCGACTGGTTCATGCGCGACTACGTTGAGCACATGAAGAAACATCTGCAACAAATACTGGGCTAAGGTCACGAAAGTCTTCCGCACAGTCAAGGAGCATCGAACGACAAATGGACTACACGTACGAACAGCTAAAGCACAAGACAGTCGGCGAGCTTCGTGAAATTGCCAAAGGCAACGAGCACGAAGCCCTGCAAGGCTACACCCAACTGAACAAAGAGCATCTGCTCGTCGCTCTTTCAAACGCCCTGGGAATCAAGCACGAACACCACGAGGTGGTTGGTGTGGACAAAGCCTCGATCAAGGCGCGGATTCGTGACATGAAAAAGAAGCGGGACGAAGCGCTGACGACACACGACCACGCCCAACTCAAGGTAGCGAGAAGAACTATTCATCGCCTCAAGCGACAGATACACAAAGCGACTGTCTGATTGAAACGGGCGTGCCCCGCGGTCATTGACATTCGTTGAGAACTGGCATAGAAACCCGGCTGGAAACTGCTGGAGAATTCGGCCATCGTTGTGTTTGCACAAGTAGTTCAGAGTTCAACCTTTAGGTTGCAATGCTTCGACAAAGACAAGCTGAAGCTTGAACTCTGAACTACTGAATTCTTCCTTTCCTGTAATCAAAATCCAAGAAGTGAGGTAGCTATGAAGAAAGCTATCAGCCTAAGTGTCAACGGTGTCAGCCATCAACACGAAGTGGAGCCGCGACTGTTGCTGGTTCACTACCTGCGAGATGTGCTTGGTCTAACCGGCACGCATATTGGCTGCGAGACTTCGCTGTGCGGAGCCTGCACAATTGTCGTCGACGGCCAGGCGATCAAGTCGTGCACCATGCTTGCTGTTCAGGCAGATGGCGCCGAGGTAACGACTATTGAAGGCCTCATGAAAGACGGCCAGCTTCATCCGATGCAGGAAGGGTTCTGGGAACGCCACGGGCTGCAGTGCGGCTACTGCACTCCGGGCATGATCATGGCGGCTACGCAGATCATAGATCGCAATGCGAGCCCTTCGCGAGAAGAAATACGCCACGGGCTTGAAGGCAATCTCTGCCGCTGCACTGGCTATCAACACATTGTCGAAGCAGTCGAATACGCGGCTAAAAAGTCTGCAGTCTGAAGTCTGGAGTCTACAGTCGGCCATTCCTACACTTAAGCGAATTGAGGATATTCAACTATGAACGAAGATCAAAGACTCCAGACTCCGGACTCTGGACCCCAGACTTCGAGGTACGTGGGGCAGCGAGTAAAGCGAACTGAAGACCCGCGCCTGATCAAGGGCCTGGCACATTACGTCGATGACATTCGACTCCCTGACACGCTGCACGTCGCCTTCGTTCGTTCTGTGTACGCGCATGCGCGCATCACCAGCATTGATACGAGCGTTGCCCTGAAGGCGCCGGGCGTCGTCGCGGTCTATACGGGCAAGGACGTTACGAAGATTGGTCCGGTGCCTTGTGCGAGCGCACTGCCAGGCTTGAAGGTCCCGGACTATCGCGTGCTGGCGCAGGACAAAGTTTATTTTGTCGGCCACCCGATTGCGGCCGTTGTCGCCCGTGATGCTTATACCGCGCGCGACGCGCTGGATCTGGTCACGGTCGACTACGACGACTTGCCCGCCGTCGTCGATGTTGAAGCGGCTGCGAAGGGCGGCCCGGTGATTTACGAAACCTTCGGCGACAACATCGCTTACAAACTGACTGCCGGTGAGGGCGACATTGATTCGGCGCTGGCGGCGTCTGACCACGTGCTCAAACAGCGCATCGTCCATCAACGACTCGCGCCGATCGCGATGGAAGGTCGTGGCGTGCTGGCGCGGTATTTCCCCGGTGAAGAAGAACTGACTGTCTGGTCGTCAACACAAATTCCGCACCTGCTGCGCACGCAGCTCGCGTTGATGATCGGCATTCCGGAGAACAAGCTGCGCGTGATCACGCCGGAAGTCGGCGGCGGTTTTGGTTCGAAGCTGAACGTCTACGCTGAAGAAGCGCTGCTGGGCTGGATCTCGATGCAATTAGCGAAGCCGGTAAAGTGGATCGAAGGGCGTCGCGAGAATATTCAAAGCACGATTCACGGGCGCGGGCAGGTTGGCTACGTCGAGATTGGCTGCAAAAACGACGGCACGATCACCGGCCTGCGCTATGACGTATTCGCCGACCTTGGTGCCTACCTGCAACTTCTTACTCCCGCCATCCCGACGTTAACCGGCTTGATGCTTTCTGGTTCCTACAAGATTCCGGCGATTCAAATCAACGTTACGGCTTGCTTCACAAACAAAATGTCGACCGATGCCTATCGCGGCGCCGGCAGGCCGGAAGCAACTTACGTCGTCGAGCGAGCGATGGATCTCGTTGCCGCTAAACTCGGAATCGATCCCGCCGAAGTTCGCCGCAAGAACTTCCCTGCCGCGGATGAGTTCCCTTTTCACACCGCCACCGGTCTCGATTACGACAGCGGCAACTACGAAGCCGCTCTCGATAAAGCGCAGGCGATCATCGGCTACGCCGGCTTGCGCGAAGAGCAGAAGAAGGCCCGCGACGAGGGACGACTTCTCGGCATTGGCATTTCGACTTACGTGGAAATCTGCGCGCTAGGCCCATCGCAGGCAATGCCGGCAGGCGGTTGGGAAAGCGCGACGGTGCGAATTGAACCAACCGGCAAAGTCACCGTACTGACTGGTGCGTCACCGCACGGTCAGGGACAGGAAACTTCATTTGCACAGATTGCCGCCGACGAACTCGGTGTTGGTCTCAACGACGTGACCGTGATTCACGGCGATACGGGAATCGTTCAATACGGCATCGGCACGTTTGGCAGCCGCGCTACCGCAGTTGGTGGAACCGCGATGTTCATAGCCATTCAGAAACTGAAAGAAAAAGCCAACAAGATCGCGGCCCATATTCTGAAGGCCGACGCCGCGAGCCTTACTTTTGCAAACGGACGTTATAGCGAAGGCACGTCGAGCCTGACGATCCAGGAGGTTGCGCTCGCGGCGCACATTGCCAGGGAGATTCCCCCCGACACTGAGCCGGGACTCTCCGCCACCTACTTCTTCGAACCAAAGAATTTTACTTTTCCTTTTGGCACACACATCGTCGTGGTTGAAATCGACAAAGAGACGGGTGACATCAAGTTTCTCCGCTACGTCGCCGTCGACGACTGCGGCAAAGTAATCAATCCCATGCTCGTCGATGGGCAGCTCCACGGCGGCATCGTCCAGTCTATGGGCCAGGCGCTTTTCGAAGAGATTGTTTACGACGACCAGGGTCAGTTAGTGACCGGCAGTTTGATGGACTATGCGCTGCCCAGGGCGTCGCACATTCCCTGGCTGGAGTTGGACCGCACAGAGACGCCTTCGCCGGTTAATCCTCTGGGAGTTAAAGGCGTCGGTGAAGCGGGCACAATTGGAGCAACGCCGGCGATCGTAGGAGCGATTGTTGATGCGCTGTCGCCCTTCGGCGTGAAGCACCTGGACATGCCGGTCAAGCCGGAGGCAGTGTGGAAGATTATCAATGGAGCAAGGTGAAAACCATTTTCCATTTTCCATTTGTCATTTGGCATTTTTCATTGGATTTATACTAGCCCTACGCGAGCCATAGTTGACGATGACAAATGGAAAATTAATGGAAAATGATAAATATGCTTTTTTCAACAAGGAGCGCTAGATGATTCCCGCACAATTCGATTACCAAGCCCCGAGCACAATCGACGAAGCACTCAATCTGCTCGCCGCCAAGCCTGACGAAGCAAAAATACTCGCCGGCGGGCACAGCCTGATTCCGGCGATGAAGTTGCGGCTGGCGCAGCCTGGCATGCTCATCGATCTTGGTCGTATAAAAGACCTCGCTTACATTCGCGCGGAAGGCGATCAGATTTCTGTTGGCGCCATGACCACTCACTACAAAATCGAATCGTCGACGCTGCTAAACAAGATTTGTCCGCTGCTGCCGGAGTGTGCCTCACATATTGGCGACGTCCAGGTCAGAAACAAGGGCACGATCGGCGGCAGCGTCGCGCATTCAGACCCGGCTGGCGATTGGCCCGCGGCAATCATTGCGCTCGGGGCCGAGATGGTTGCTGTTGGCGCTAATGGCGAGCGAACGATCAATGCCGACGACTTCTTCGTCGACCTGCTCACAACCGCTTTGGCCCCGGGCGAAATACTTCGCGAGATTCGCATTCCAAAACCCGCCGGTCGTTTTGGTCACTCTTATCAGAAGGTGCGGCATCCGGCATCCGGTTTTGCTGTTGTGGGTGTAGCCGTCACGTTGAGGCTAGGCGCGGGCGGTTCCTGCGAATCCGCGACCGTTGGTGTTACCGGCGTCGCCTCCAAAGCATATCGTGCCGGGGCCGTCGAAAGAGCGGTCATGGGTCAACAACTCAGTGACCAAACCATCGCCGAGGCTGCCGCACACGCAACCGATGGAGTTGACGCAAACTCTGATCTTTACGCCTCGGAGGACTACCGGCGACACCTGGCGCAGGTTTACACGCGACGAGCATTGCGAGCTGCGCTCGCACGGGCTAAATAAGTTTCGAGTTTAGAGTTTCGGGTTCCGAGTTCGCCCGAACGAACGAAAACTCGAAACCTGAAACTTGAAACTGGAAACTGTTAATTACCAATGAAGATCGGAGGCACGCACCAGCTCAACGCTTCGCGCGAGCGCGTCTACCAGCTGCTCGTCGATTCGGAGGTTCTAAAGGGTTGCATTCCTGGCTGTGAGCGTTTGGAGAAAACTGAAGCGGACACTTACTCGGCGACGATTCGCGCCGGCGTCGGAGCCATCAAGGGTGTCTTCACTGGGACTGTCGCGCTTGAGGACATGCGCCCGCCGGAGCATTACCGAATCGTCGTCGCGGGCAAAGGTGCGCCTGGTTTCCTAAAAGGATCCGGCGATCTGGATCTCGAGGAACAAGGCGAAGGCACGCTCATCAAATACACCGGCGATCTTCAGTTGGGTGGGACAATTGCGAGCGTTGGTCAGCGGATGATTCAGGGCACGGCCAAGATGATGGCGTCGCAGTTTTTCACCGCTCTGGAAGCAGAAGCTCAAACTAAGGCTGGTGAGGCACCGCCCCAGCACGGCTTTTTTCCCACTGCCCTGAGGTGGTTCTCAGGGTGGCTACGAAGAATGTTTCAAGGATGAAGCAATCAAAACTAGGCCCGGAGGGCCGACATTCAATAGCCACGTCCGTGAGGGCGTGGTCGATGAGGTCGAAATATCGTCGAGGCCCGAGAGGGCCGGCACCGCGCGGCTTAGATGGTGTCGCACCTTCGGCGCTCAAGTCCGCCGGTGACTTCCCGCACCCCGCGCTAACGCACGGGGCTACTAAATACCGCCGCTTCGCGGCTGGTTCTTCCTTACCGCGCCTCTCGCCGTCCCCGCGCAATGAAGTCTTCAATCTCAGACATCCTGCGCGGCAGGGCTTCAGTCATCCACTTCACACCGTTCGGCGTAATCAGCAGGTCGTCTTCGATGCGCACGCCTATGCTTTTGTATTTTTCAAACGCGGGCCGGATCGCCGCGATGAATTTATCGTTCTCGGCCGTCTTCGGTAGGTTATCGAGCGCGTCAGGTCTGACATAAATTCCCGGCTCATTGGTGAATACCATTCCCGGTTCCAGCTTCGTCCCGTAGTTGCCAACATCGTGCACATTCATCCCCAGCCAGTGAGAGGTACCATGCATAAACCAGATCCGGAATTGGTTTGAATTCCGATCAGTAATCAGCCCCAGTTTCCACAGGCCCTCCTTGATTACTTCCTGCGAGGCACGATGAACGTCTGACACGGTCGCGCCGGGACGCGCCGCCAGCGCCGCCGCTTCCTGGGCGTCGTAGACAATCTGATAGATCTCAGCCTGTGCCTGCGAAAACTTTCCGTTAACGGGAAAAGTCCGGGTTACATCCGCTGAGTAGTGCTCATATTCTGCGCCTACATCCATCAGCAGCAGCTCTCCCGGCTTCACCTGACCCTGCGATTCTTCGTAATGCAGAGTAGTCGCGTTAGGTCCACAGCCGACGATTGACGGATAACCCCAGTGATCGGCGTTGCGAAGTTTGAACGTGTAGGCCACTTGGGCGTCAACCTCGTATTCCCACTTTGCATCGGCTGCCGCTACCCAGGCGCGCTCGTGCGCTTCAATGGTGATATCAATAGCGTGCTGCATTAGCGCAATCTCGAGCGGTGACTTCCGTAGTCGCATCTCGGCAAAGATCGGCGATGCATTCTTGATGCTGTAAGCCGACGCCGACTTTGCCCAGTCAGACGCGAAACGCTGTTCTTGCCGGTACTCCAAACTGTCACCCCCGCCGGGCACCAACAGATAAATCTCGCCGTCGTTTTTATCGGCAGCCGCAAACAACTTTTCAAATCCCCAGGTATTCGAACTTGCGCTACTCTCGGCCAACGCCGAACTGGCCGACCTCAGAATGTTTTCAGGCTTTGGGCGATAAGGCTGGCGATTGCGTAGCGCACGCAGGAAAGGCTCAAACTCACCGGCCTCCCAGATTTCCTTGATGCCGGAAATCTGACGCGCTTCCTCAGGACTATACATGTGGCCCGTCCAGGTTTCCGCAGCGGGATTGCGTCGCGGCAGAAAAAGGATCGCCCGGATCGCTTCATTGCTGGGCGTGAGCACCAGCGTCGCGCCTTTTTGTTTCAGATTCGTAAGGTAGTAGAGATTATTCTCTTGCCGGTATTCGTAATCGACGTCGTTTGTATATACGCGCGGCTCGGTGCTGAAGAGAATGAGAATTCCCTTCTCGCCAATCGACTGACTCACACGCGCACGCCGGCTCGCAAGCTCAGCCAAGCGCGCGTCGTCCGCAAAAACCGGAGCCGGTGGCGCCATCCTGATCACGGAGCTCCTCGGACTGTCGGCGAAATGTTCTCCGGCCACGAGCGGTACAGCGTTGTTGAGCAACAGAGTGAGAACGGCGAACGTGACCGCACTCTTTGTATTGAGCAATCTCATAAACTCTCCTGGAATGCTTTGGGCGTAGTAAACAATTCATGGACAGGATTTACACGATTGACAGGATATTTTCAAAGCCGGACCCTATCCGCCAATCTCGTCAATCCTGTTAATCCTGTCAATTCAAACTGAGCGATAAAGTAGAAACTTCGGCAGGGAGACGATGAGTCGCTAGCCAAACGCCAAACTCAGCGCAAACCTCTTCTGCGGTTGATCCTCTGTCCGGGACGAAACACTCGCTTGCTTCCATCTGGCATTGTAACTATGCGCGTGCCATCAGCAAGAGTCATGACTTGCGTACCGTCGGGAAACGTCCTGGTCCGGGGTATCCCCTGTTGGCCGGGCCCAGGCGTATTGGGAATGAATATCTCCGGCGCGTCCGGCACTGCCGTATCTGGAGTTGGTACGGCGTTAGAGCCTACTCGGTTCTGTCCGGCTTTCTCATTGTTCTTAGCCGTCTTCTCATTCTTCCTTGCCGGCTCATTCACAGCTGGTGGATGATTCGAGACGACGCCTTGCTTATCCTCGTTGAGGCTGCCGGAAGCGGGTTCGTTAGCAACGTGCTCCGTCGCCGGTGATGGCTCGACCTTCACCGCATTAATGTTAACCTGCTCGCCGGAGTTGTTCGGTGCTGCGGCGTTGGAATTGCGATGTTGATAGGCGTAGAACGCGACAAATAGAACTCCGATCAGAACCAGGGCTGCCGCGCCTATAGCCCACGGCGCGACTCTCCTCCTTGCCGCCGGAGCCTGAGGGCGCACGACGGTAGTCTCGCCCGGTTTTAGCATTGTCGGAGTCGTATCAGGGTGCGGGAGTTCGGCTAGCGTGGCGGCTGACGGCGCATGGAGAACGGTCGCCGCTTCGCTTCGACCTACAAAAGTCGCGGCCTCCGCTGTTCCCTTTAGAGCATCTCGCATCGCAGCAGCCGTCGGGTAACGCTGTTCGCGATTCTGGCTCATGGCACGTCCAAGGACACTTGCCACTTCGGGCCCGATGCTGCGCGAAATCTCGTTTGCCGGAACCAGCGGATCTGGTTGCGCATTCACCAGCGCAGCAGCGCGTGTCAGGGCGTCAGGCGGCTTCACAGCGGTCATCAAGTGGTAGAGCGTCGCGCTCAAAGCGTAGATGTCGCTGCGCGCATCCGTTCCCAGGCCTTGAATCTGTTCCAGCGGCGCGTAGTTGGGTGTGTACCCAAATATGCTCGCCGAAGTTGTGACAACGGATACTCCGCCCGTCTGTCCCTTGGCTAAACCAAAATCCAACAGGATGGGCTGTCCCCTGCCTGTGAGTTTCAGGTTCTGAGGCTTGATGTCGCGATGGATGATTTGGGGCTCCTGCGTGTGCAGGTAATCGAGCGCGTCCAGCAGTTGGTCGCCCCACGTCAAAACCTGGTCCGGCGGAAACGGTCCCTGCTTACGCGCCATCATTTGCGAAAGGTCGTCGCCGGGAATGAACTGCATTACCAGAAACTGTCCGTCGCCTTCGGCGAAGTGGTCGCTGACCCGCGGCAACGCGGGATGGTGCAGGCCCGCGAGCAACTTGGCCTCCCGCTCAAACTGCTTGCGGAGACGTTCATCAGCGAACAAGGTCTCCTTGAGGGCAACCGTCGTGTCGAGCCGCTCGTCAATCGCTTCGTAGACGGCTCCCATACCACCCTGACCCAGCAGGCGAACGATCCGATAACGACTTTGTAAAACTGTTTCCGGCGCCAGCATTTTAGATTTCTCTACTGAATTACTACTTCAATTATTCTTTACGAAGGCCGCGGACATTATACACGCGCGCCGCGCGACAAGAAATCAACCCTTCGCGCCAGGGTTAACCCCGCTACTGATTTGCGTTGAGTGCGTCACTAATCAGGCGTATGCTAACCACACGTGACTGAATCCTTCCCTTTGCGAGACAGTGAAGTTATCGACGTCGGGCCACCGAGGAGACGCCGGTGGCGGCTTTGGTTGATCGGCGCGCTCGTGCTGTTGCTTCTCGTCCTTTCCCGCAGCCTCTCGATTTACCTGTCGGCCGCATGGTTTAGCTCGCTCGGGTTCTCGGCAGTCTACTGGTACATATTCAAGCTAAAAGTAGGGTTGTTCCTGACATTTGCCCTGATCACCGTGGTCATTCTCCGCACGGCGTTTTGGTTGCTTGAGCGGACCTTCGCCACGCAGGCCCTGGAGAAGCGGACGATCGTTGTAAACAACCAAACGATCCAGTTTTCGCCAGAGCGCTTTGTAAGACCGATTGCGTGGATCCTGGCGGCGCTGTTCGGCGTATTTTACGGATTCGCCATGAAGAGCGAATGGCAAACGTTTGCACTTTACTTCAACCAGGTCCATGCCGCTTCGCCAGATCCAATTTTCAATAAGCCACTCGCCTTCTACCTTTTCTCGCTACCAGTTTATGATTCTGTAAGCGGCTGGGCCTTGACGCTCGCCTTCGTCATCCTATGCGCTGCGATCGCTTATGCGCTTCTCGCTCTCCCTCAAAAGGTCTTGAAGACTGCGCGTAAGGACTTCGCAAGGGCTCCGTGGGCCGCAGTCTCCCTGGCGCTCGCCCTGTTCCTCGCTTTACTCGCCTGGCGCACTTACCTCTCGAGGTTTCCGTATCTATGGCAGGATCATCAAACGTTTTCCGGCGTTACCTTCACAGAGGCGAAGTATCTGTTGCCGGCGCTTTACTTAGTCTGCATCGCCCTGCTGACGGCGGCCGTAATCGCGCTGATAAACGCCCTTTCTAAACGCAGTCTTCGCTTGTTGCTGTTTGGGTTGGCGATCCCGCTGCTCGTTTATGTCATCGGTGTTTACCTGGTGCCGGCGTATGTCACCAGCTTCATAGTTAAACCGAATGAGCTGGGACGCGAGTCGCCCTACATCGAACAAAACATCGCCTGGACCCGCCGCGCCTTTGGACTTGAGCAGGTGGAGTTGCGGGAGTTTCAAGCCGACAGCGCGGTGGAAGCGCTCGATCTAAACGCTAATCGACCGACCCTCGACAACATCCGGCTCTGGGACTGGCGTGCTCTGCAAGACACGCTCAAACAGATACAGGCCATTAGAACCTACTACGACTTTCCTGACGTGGATGTCGATCGGTATCGCGTCGATGGCCTGCGGCAAATGATGGTGGCGGCGCGTGAAATAGACGTCAATAAGCTGCCTGAAGCATCGCGGAATTGGATTAATGAAAAGCTGATCTACACCCATGGTTACGGTATCACCATGAACACGGCAAACGGCTTCACGCCTGAAGGTATGCCGCGCTTCATCGTTTCCGACATGCCTGTCCAATCCAACTCGGCAGAAATTAAGGTGAAGCGCCCCGAAATCTATTACGGCCAGGAGACGAACACGGACATTTACGTTAAGACCCGACAAAAGGAGTTTGACTTTCCGCAGGGTGAAACGAACGCAGTCACGAGCTACGAGGGTTCCGGCGGCATAAGAATTGGCGGTCGCGCGCGGCGCCTGCTTCTGGCCTGGGCGCTGGGCGATCTTTCAAAGCTGCCTTTCTCAGATGATGTCAACTCCGAGAGTCGCGTTCTGATCCATCGCAACATTCGTGAACTCGTCAACGGCGTCGCGCCTTTTCTGATCTACGATAACGACCCTTACATTGTGGTGAGCAATGAAGGCAGGCTGTTCTGGATGCTCGATGCGTTTACCGAGTCGTCTACCTATCCATATTCGCGGCATCATGCCGTCGGGCAAAACAACGTCAACTACATCCGCAATAGCGTCAAGGTAGTGATAGACGCATATAACGGCACTGCGCACTTTTACGTCTTCGACAATAACGATCCTTTAATCGCAACTTATCGTGCCACGTTTCCCGCGTTATTTGAAGATGCAAGTCAAATGCCTGCGGACTTGCGCGCCCACGTTCGCTATCCTGAGACGCTGATTCGAGTGCAAGGCGAGGTCTACGGCCTCTATCACACCCAAAGCGCCAAGGCGTTTTTCCAACGCGAGGACGTGTGGACCTTGGCCCAGCAAGTCGGGCTGGATGACCAGAACAGGAAACAGATACAGCAGATCGATCCCTACTTTGTGCTAATGCAGTTGCCCGGAGAACAAACCCATAACGAGTTTGTTCTTATGTTACCGTTTACGCCTGCCGGCCGGAATAATCTGATTGGCTGGATGGCCGGTCGTTCCGATGGCGACAATTATGGCAAGCTCCTGATCTACAACTTCCCCAAGTCGCGGCTGATTGATGGACCGTTACAGATCGAGGCGCGCATCGATCAGAACGCTCAGCTATCGTCTCAGTTCACTCTCTGGAATCAACAGGGGTCGCATGTGCTGCGTGGGCATCTGCTGGTCATTCCGATCGGACGGTCGCTGCTCTATGTTGAACCGATCTATTTGAAGGCGGAGAGCAGTCCGATGCCTGAGTTGCGCCTGGTCGTGCTCGCCACGCAGGACCGTCTGGGTTATGGAAAGACGTTCGATGAGGCGATGGCCAGCATCTTCGGCGACCTTGCACGACCCTCGACACAGGAAAGGACCGAACCCCCCAAAGACAAAGCTGCGGAAGGCTCGCCGAAGCCAACCGCCTCGCCGGCGTCCGATCAGCCTGTACAACCTGCAAGCGTTCAGCAACTCATAGATAAAGCGGTCCAGGAATTTGACGAGTACCAGCGGCTCACGTCCCAGGGAAAACTCGGCGAAGCTGGCCAGAAGCTCGAGCAACATAAGCGCACGCTGGAAGAGCTAAAACGGGCCGGAGCAAAGCGGCCATAGGCTTGGCTCACGATCCCAAACCACGTCGAACACCCGCCCATTACTAAATCCAAGTCAGTCATATCCACCTCTTTTCCTTAGCGTTTGCTTCCTTAGAGCTTTGATTGTATGGCGGAACCGTACACTTCTTTTTTCCATTACCGGGAAACGCTCGCCTTGGGTTATATTGGCGCAACCCACATTCAACAACTGCTCCTAAGCCTCAGCGGGTTTGAGGGTCTGGTATGGAGAACTTTGGAGGAACACTTGGCAGCGGCGGCATTCTACGACCTCGAAGGGACGTTGGTCAGCACCAACCTGATTCACACTCTTGGCTTCTATGCCAGGAACGAGCCAGGCCTGGTCCGAAGTTTCAAGAAGAGCGCGGCAACGCTATTCAGCCTGCCGGTCTTTGCCATCACCGACCAGTACAGCCGAAAGGTTTTTAATGATCTCTACTTCAAGCGATACAAAGGCGTTAAGGAAGATCGCCTGCGCTATCTTGCCGACGACTTATTCATATCCGTATTGAAGCCGGCAGTCTTTCCCGGTGCTTATGAACTGTTGGAGAAGTCACGCAGTCTGGGATTACGCCAGGTGGTAGTAACCGGAGCGCTGGATGTTTCGGTTAAGCCTTTGATGGAGCATCTGGGCATTGAAGAGTACGTCTCGAACCGGCTGGAGTTTGTTAACGGCGTTGCCACCGGCAGGCTCTTGCCACCGGTCATGGCGGCGGCGACGAAAGCATCATGGATACGAGTATTCGCAGAGCGTGAGGGGCTCAGTCTAAGCGATTCCTACGCTTACACCGACAGCATGAGTGATCTGCCAATGCTATCCATCGTGGGTCACCCGGCGGCGATTAACCCTGACATGCGCTTGAGACAGACAGCGTTGCATCATGATTGGCCGATTCTTAACCTGAAATAGTTTCGGGTTCGAGTTCCGAGTTCCAGGTTAAAGGCGCTGAACTCGAAACTCTAAACTCGGAACTCGAAAC
Source organism: Chloracidobacterium sp. (assembly GCA_031370285.1). Taxonomy (GTDB): domain Bacteria; phylum Acidobacteriota; class Blastocatellia; order Pyrinomonadales; family Pyrinomonadaceae; genus PSRF01. Next base: position 35,149 of record JANMQG010000186.1, read on the forward strand.
CGAAAACATATGGCACTTCAATTACGACGCAAAACGCACGAATCGGTAGTTTACATCGACCGCGACAGCGCGCCTCGCATAATGCCCTCTGGCGAAGACTTCATTCTTGAAGATCTTCCTATCGGCACGCGCGTGCTCTATCCCAACCCGCCGATCAAGGGGCTGCCCAATCGCGAGGCGGCTATTCGCTATGCGCTGAATCATCCGCTCGGTTGCGATCCATTGTTTGCTCAGCTCGAGCCGGGCATGCGCGTGACAGTGGCCGTGGACGACATCAGCCTGCCACTGCCGCCGATGGCTACACCTGATATTCGTCAAAGCGTCCTTGAGATAGTGCTGGATATGCTCTCGGGCCACGGCGTAGACAACGTACACATCATCATCGCGAATTCCCTGCACCGGAAGATGACCGAATGGGAAATGAAGCGCATGGTCGGGAAGAAGATTTTCGACGAGTACTACCCTGATCGCTACTACAACCATGATGCCGAATGGGCTGACGGCTTAATCAAACTCGGCGAGACAAAGCACAAAGAGCCTCTAACGATAAATCGCCGCGCCGCTGAAAGTGATTTGCTGATTTACGTCAACATCAACCTGGTTCCAATGGACGGCGGCCACAAGTCTGTCGCCGTGGGCTTGTGCGATTACCAATCGCTGCGCGCGCATCACGAGCCGCAAACGATTCGCGATTCAAACAGCTACATGGATCCGGCACGATCGGAGCTGGCGCGCAAGTGTGATCGGCTCGGCAAAATCGTTGATGAACACCTAAACGTCTTTCACATCGAAACGGCAATCAACAATCGCATGTACAAAGGCGACATGGATTTCCTCCTCAGGAATGAAGACGACTTCACTGCCTTTGACCGCATGAAGTTTGAGGCCATGCGCTACACGATGAGCAAGCTGCCGCGACCGGCGCGTCGCAAGTTGCTTCATTCCAGGCCTGCTCAATACGAGATGATTGCCTGCCACGCCGGCAAGACCGAACCGGTGCACGAGAAGATTATTGCGAAGTCGTTTGACCAATATGCGATTCCAGTAACTGGCCAGTGTGACATCCTGATCACGGGCATCCCGGACATTTCGCCTTACAACGTTTATTCGATACTGAACCCGCTACTGGTTCAGGTGATGGGGTTGGGTTATCACTTCAACTTCTATCGCAACAAGCCGCTGCTCAAGAAGGGCGGCGTGCTGATCATTCATCATCCTTGTTACGACGAGTTTGATCACAAATTTCATCCGAGTTACATCGAATTCTTCAATCGCCTGTTGCCGGAGACTCGCGACGCGTTCGTGCTGCGCGACAAGTATGAGCAGGAGTTTGCCAATAACCCCAGCTACGTGGAGATGTACCGGCGTGGCAACGCTTTTCACGGGGCGCATCCATTTTTCATGTGGTATTGGGGCGAAAACGGTCGCCAGCATGTAGGCAAGGTCATAGCGGCAGGAGCAGAGAATGCGCACGTTCCGGCCATGCTGGGCTGGGACCGTGCTGACAATCTGACGGAGGCGATTGCGATGGCGCGCAGCTTCATGGGCAGCTCCGCCGAGATCACGATGCTGCACCAACCGATTATTGGTATTGCGGATATGGAATAAGTAGTCCGATAAGCTTTAGCTTGTCGTGAGTCGAGCAACCACAGTCGAAGACAAGCTAGAGCTTATCGGACATTTGAAACGGTTATGAACTTATCGCCAACTGAACTCTTCAACGATCGCAAGATGCTCCTGATTGGAAGCACTGGCTTTCTGGGGAAAGTCACGCTCAGCATGCTGTTGCATAGCTTCCCTAATATCGGGCGCGTTTACGTCACCGTGCGCGCTCGTTCGCAGGAAGAGTCAAAAGCGCGGTTTTGGAACAGCGTCATTACCGCCCCGCCTTTCGATCCTTTGGGTGAGCGTTACGGCAGCGCTTTGGACGGCTTCATTCGCGACAAGGTGGTTGTACTCGGCGGCGACATCGGCGAAACAAATCTTGGGTACACCGAGGAGCAAGCCCAGGCTGTCGCCGACGACATCGACGTGGTTCTTAATAGCGCCGGTAACGTCACCTTCAACCCCACGCTCGAGAGTGCGCTGCGCACAAACGTTGTCGGCACGCAAAACGTCATCGCCTTTACCAAGAGAATGAAACGTCCGGCATTGATTCACGTGTCGACGTGTTTTGTCGCCGGCAATCGTTCCGGCCCGGTGTGGGAAAACGATGCGGTCGTCGGTTATTTCCCGCGTCACCACGAGCTGCCCGGCGTTGAATTCGACGCCGAACAGGAGATCAAAGACTGCGCCAAACTCGCTGAGCGCGTACGCGAGGAAGCGCGCGACGCGATGATGGTGGCGCGGTTTCGCGAGCTCGCGCGCAAACGACTAAACGAAGAAAACCGGGATGCTGATGACCCGGATGCCCTCGGGCTGGCAGTAGCGCGAGAACGAAAGGTCTGGATCCGCACCCGTCTCACCGACCTTGGAGTTGAGCGCGCTGCCTGGTGGGGCTGGCCTAATATTTACACCTACACGAAATCGCTCGGCGAACAGCTCGTCGCCGCCGAGACCGGCATAGTTCGCAGTATCGTCCGCCCCAGTATCGTGGAGTCAGCGCTCGCTTATCCGTTTCCCGGATGGAATGAAGGGTTCACCACCACCGCGCCAATCATTTTTCTTGTCTTGAAAGGCCAGACCCAGATACCCGCGAACGACAAGTTGATTCTCGACATTACGCCTGTCGATCAGGTCGCGTCGGTGATGCTCGCAGTCGCAGCGCAGGCTTGCGTTGAGGAACCGAAGCTGGTTCATCAGGCCGCCACCGGAGATTCGAATCCTAACAACATGGATCGAATCATCGGGCTGGTCGGTCTCTACAAACGCCGACATTTTCAGGAGAAAGATTCGGGAGTCAAAATCCTGAACGAGCTGGTGGCGCGCATGGAGCCGCGCCCGGTTTCCGCCTCGAGTTTTGAAACGTTCTCCGTGCCGATGTTCAACTCCGCGGCCAAGCGAGCTTCTTCACTCCTCGATCGCGCGAAGCCACGTTGGGGCGGCGGACGTGTAGCTGAAGTAATCGACCGCATGAAGACAACGGTTGATCGAGTTGAGGAGATCACCCACGAAACTGCGGAAGCGTTTGAGATATTCAGGCCGTTCACTATCGAGAACGCTTACATGTTTCGCACCGATAATGTCCGAGCCTTGTTCGATCGCATTAGAAGCGAAGAACGGGGACTGCTGCGCTGGCATCCGGAAAAGTTTGACTGGTACGACTACTGGCTGAACATCCATTTGCCTGGTCTGAAGAAGTGGGTGTTTCCCACTCTCGAAGAAGACATGCGCGCGCAGCCAAAGCGCATTTACACGTATCGTGATCTGCTTGAGCTCTTTGAAACATCGACTAAGCGCCACGCCACGCGCGTCGCTATGCGCATCGAGCGCGATGGACGAAACGAGCAATTCACCTATGCCGATATGCGCGAGCTGGCCACCCGCGCCGCGGGCTTTCTCGCGAGCGAAGGCATCAAGCCGGGCGAGCGCGTGATGCTGGTCAGCAACAACGCGCCGGAATGGGGCATGACCTATTTTGGCGTGCTAAAAACCGGCGCCAGTTGCATTCCGGTCGATCCTGAGAGCTCGGTCGATGAAATCGTAAACTTCGCGCGCGCCGGCGAAGCGGCTGGAATTGTCCTGAGCGAAAAGCTCCACGAGGAACATGCAGAACTACGACTGAGACTGACTGCGGCAGGGCTGTCGCCTAGAATCTGGACCTTCGATCAGGTGTTTACGATTCCGGATGAAAAGACCGAAGACGAGCGGCTTGCTCTCTTACCGTCGCGCGTGACCGCGCAGTCGCTGGCTTCTTTGATTTTCACTTCCGGCACTACCGGTCGTCCCAAAGGCGTGATGCTTTCGCATCGTAATCTGACCAGCATGGTCTCGATGCTCTCCTCCGTGTTCGACATGACCACGAAAGACGGCGTGCTCTCCGTGTTGCCGCTCCATCACACGTTCGAGTTCTCCACCGGCTTTCTGACGCCGCTCAGCCGTGGCGCGCAGATCACGTATCTGCCTGAACTCACCGGCGACGCTTTGGCGCGCGCTATTAAGAACGGTCACGTTACCGGCATGGTCGGCGTGCCGGCGCTATGGGAGCTGCTCCATCGCCGCATCAAGAATAAACTTTACGAACGTAGCGACTGGATTGGTAAGACTGCTGACGCGATGATCAAGGCGAACGCCTGGGTAAGAGACAACACGCCATTCAATTTTGGCCCGTTCGCTTTTTATCCGATTCATGAGGGGCTGGGAGGCCGCATTCGCTATTTCATCAGCGGCGGCTCGGCTTTGAGCGAAGCGATTCAGAGAGACTTCCAGGGGCTGGGCTTTACGATTCTCGAAGGCTATGGACTGACGGAGGCTTCGCCCGTGCTCACCGTGACGCGCCCGGAGAATCGGATGCTTACCGGCAGCGTGGGCCGCCCCTTGCCCGGTGTTGAAGTAAAGATCTCAGATCCGGATTCCAGCGGTGTTGGCGAAGTAATCGCGCGGGGTCCGAATGTAATGCTCGGATACTTTGCGGACGAAAGCGCCACGCGTGAGGCGTTAGTCGAGCGCTGGCTCTACACCGGCGATCTGGGAAAACTCGATACGGACGGAAACCTCTTCCTCGTCGGACGTTCCAAAGAAATTATTGTTGACACCAACGGCAAGAACGTTTATCCGGACGAGCTTGAAGAGGTTTATGCGAACTCACCTCACGTAAAAGAGCTGAGCATCGTAGGTCTGCCGGATGGCATTGGCGAGAAGGTGGCTTGTCTCGTTGTGGCGGACGACGAGTATGACATTACGCTATCGCGAGCAGAGTTGCGGCGGCGGGTGGAGGAACACTTCCGTGAAATTTCAGCTTCACTTCCCTACTACAAGCGAGTGAAAGTGCTGCAATTTACTGACATCGAGCTGCCGCGAACGGCAACGCGCAAGGTGAAGCGTGCGGAGGTCATTACTATCCTGGAGTCGTTGGGAACCAATAATAAGGTCAGCGCCGCAACGCGCGGCGAGACTGCAGCCGACTCGGAGACCCGCTGGCTCGTTGGCATCGTCGCCAACGTCACTAACCGGCCGCAGAGCGAAATATCCCTGAACTCGCGGCTTGCCGATCTGGGGTTTGACAGTCTCATGTTTGTAGAGCTGGCCTCAGCAATCGAGAATGCGGGCGGTTCAATCACCGCCCCCGAACGTTTAAATGAAGCGCAGGATTTGAGAGAACTTGCGAGCGTGGTTAGCCGCCGTCCGGGTGCATCAGCAGGACGAGAGGGCTCGACGGCGCGCTCCGAAAGTCGTCGTAATGACGACGAGGAGATACACGTACCTTCCCTGGTCAGTCGCGCGGGCACCAGGGCAGGAGACGTTCTACAGCGGCTCTTCTACGATAGATTTCTGGATACGCACTATGATGGCCGTTCAAATATCCCGGCGCATACCAACTTCATTGTTGCGGCCAATCACTCTTCTCACCTGGACATGGGCCTGACCAAGATGGCGCTCGGCGAATCCGGCAAGGACATGGTTGTGCTTGCCGCCGCTGACTATTTCTTCGACACCAAATACAAGCGCGCCGTGATGGAGAACTTTACCAATCTGGTACCGATGGAACGTACCGGCTCGCTGCGGCAATCGCTTCGTCACGCAAGTTCATTTCTCGATCGCGGCTACAACGCGCTCATCTTTCCTGAAGGCACTCGTTCGGTGACTGGCGAGATGGCCGACTTCAAACCCATCATCGGTTATCTCGCTTTACATACAGGCGTCGGCATTCTGCCCGTTTACCTGCATGGAACGTACGATGCGATGCCGAAGGGTTCGAACATCATAAAGAATCGGAAGGTTGGCGCGCGCATCGGCCGCTATCTTGAGATCGCGGACCTCGAAGAGATGACTAAGGGACTGCCTCGCGCCGAGGCCTACCGCCTGATAGCCGCGCGCGTAAAGCACGAGGTTGAAAACCTGCGCGATCAAACTCGCCGCAAGTTTGACGCAAAAGAGTTACGCAAACGCTGGAAAGCCGAACGGCGTGCACAAGTCGCCGGAAAAGAAGTAATGAGTGATGAGTAATGAGTGATGCGCGTCAAGCAGTTCAGAGTCCAACCTTCAGGTTGTTCTTCTGTGAACCGCAAGCTAAAGCTTGAACTCTGAACTGCTTGTTCGGTGACTCAGTACTCATCACTCAGTACTCAGCACTTGATTGTTATGGCCGCGAAAAGACCACAAAAGCGAACCGCCCGGATGACGCCGGTTAAAGCCGAGACCAAGCGGCGCGCCGCTATCGAGAAACGACCGCGTGCGGCGACGCTCGTCACCGGCGGCACGGGATTTCTTGGTTCGCACCTGGTGCGACAGCTCGTCGCCGACGGCGCGAAGGACATTCGCGTCATGGCGACCTCCATTCCTGACTGGCTGGTCGTTTTGGGAGTAGAAACGATCGAGGGCTCGATCACGAAAGAGAGCGATGTAAAGCGGGCCGTCGAGGGAATCAGCGAGGTCTATCACCTGGCCGGTAAGGTTTCGCGCGAACGCGACGACGCACGGGAAATGTATAAGGTCCACGTTGAGGGCACGCGTTTATTGTGTGATGCGGCTAAAGCGGCCGAGGTGAAGACCATCGTACTTGCATCTACCAGCGGGACAATTGCTGTGACCGAAGATGGCGAAATAATTCCTGACGAAACCTATCCTCCGCCGCTCGACATTGTTGCCCGCTGGCCTTACTACGCCAGCAAAGCCTACCAGGAAATGGCGGGCCTCGAACGTTTCCAGGGTAAGGGTCTGCGATTGGTGATCATGAATCCGAGCCTGCTGCTCGGACCTGGCGACGAGCGCTTGAGTTCGACGAAAGTTGTACTCGATTTTATGGCGCGAAAGATTAGCGCCGTGCCCAGTGGTGGTTTGAGTTTTGTGGACGCGCGCGATGTAGCCAGGGCCTTTCGCGTGGCGATAAAGAAAGGGCGTCATGGTGAGCGTTATCTTTTGGGCGTGGCTAACTGGACGTTTGAAAGATTCTTTGGACGACTGGAGCGGCTCACTAAAATCTCTGCCCCGAAGCTTGCCTTACCCTCGAGGCTCATGGTCACTGGTTCGCAGATTGTCGACTCCCTTTTCCGGCAGTGGAACTTTGCGTCTCCCGTCGAGCCTGGGGCGATTGAGATGGCGCAGTATTTTTGGTATCTCAACTGCGCCAAGGCGGCGCGTGAACTCGGTTTCCGCCCGCGCGACCCGGGCGAGACACTTCACGATACCGTCTCCTACCTCCGTGAGAATTTTCTTGGCGGCGATGCGTTTGGGAAGTAAGACTTCGAACTTGGGGCTTTGTACTTTGAGTTTGAACTTCAGAACCTCAAAGGAATGTGTGATGTCTGGAAAAACAAATACAGAACCGGGAGCGGTAGCGAC
>JANMQG010000135.1:0-19246 GCA_031370285.1 Chloracidobacterium sp.
GCGCGGGTGATCGGCCGCACCAGCGAACCTACATTGCATAGCACGGCGAGCTTACCTGCCGTCCAAATGTCGATTAGACCCTTCGCCTGTCCGGGGACGGACCCAAACTCAGGCGAAAGATTCGGATGGAAAGCGTAGGAAACGCCGCTGGTGTTCGACGGAGTAATTCTTGTGTTTGCCAGGGCCGACTTGGGAACAGCAAGCCCTGAGGCGGTGCGCACGTTGTCGTACCCATTGGTGCTCCCACCGCCGGTCACTGTGTAGTCATCGTACGGAATGACCATGTTATTGCAGTCTGTCCCGCCCGAGAGAAAAATGCAGACTAGCGCTTTGTAATCCGCTGCGACGTCCGGCTGCTCTTGGACCATTGCATTGACCAGGTTGAGCTTGTCCATACTAACAAGCATTGCAGCTCCAGTTAGGCCACAGGCTGATGTTTTGAGAAATTTTCGGCGTGATTCACTCATTGTTTGTTTCTACCTCTCCACCTGGTATTGCGCTGAAGTCGCAACTAGATAAATGGCGGTGCGCGTCCGCCCCGCGGGATCGGTGCTTAATATGGCGGTCACGGTGGCTACGATGTTCGCCTTCATCGCCGCAGACATCGTTCCGTGCATCAGCCTGGCGTTAAGAGCATCGACAAGCTGCTGCGGATTGCCTGCCATGGCCTGATACGACGAGTAATTGAGTTGCGTGCCGGTGGGCCGGTTGGGCAGACTGGCGGCAATTCCATTCCCGCTGTTGCCAAAAAGCAGCGTGTTCATGAAGTTGGTGCGCGTGTAAGTGGTCGACGTATCGAGGATGCCAAACTCCGGACCAAACAAGGTCGTTCCAGGCAGGCCATAATCCGCCGGGTAGTAGCTGAACACGGTGGGCGGGTTGAAAACGTTTTGGTTCATCGGGATCGTGAAACTACCCGCGCCTGAAACGTTTGTCACCAGCACGCCATCGCTGGTGGGGTTGAGAGCCCGCAGCAGATGCGTCATCAGTAATACAGGTTGGCGCAAGTGGCCGTAATTTGGATCAGTCTTCACATCGCCGCGAGCCTCGGGATCCAACAGAATCTCTGTAACAACCGCCCGCAAATCGCCGCGGGTTCCTGAGCCATTATTTGCAAACGCCGCCGCGCAACGACCAACGTAAGGAGGACTCGGATTGCTGGTCACCAATTGATGAATCAATTGGGTGCAAACATACGGGCCGGTGTTCGCATGATTGAACAGCAGGTCAATCGCCGTATTTAGCTCGGCCGCTTTGTAGGCCTGCCTCTGTGCTGCAGACGTGCAGGGCGGCGATACAGTCGTACAGGCGGGAAAGTTCACGCCGAACAACGTCTTCTGAGCCAGGTCATACCTGTTTGTATTGGCGTTCAACGGCATCGGATCAAGGTAGTTGGTGACGTTGACGGGTGCGCCGTTGATGACCGTCTGCTTGTTTGGACCCAGATCCCAACCCGTGAAAATCCGTGCGAGATTCGAAATGGTCGCCTGGTCATAGCTGGCAAGGCGATTGCCCTGTGCGTCAAGGACCGGCGTGCCATCCTGGTTCAGAGTGTCCACGCCGATTGAAAACAACTGCATGATCTCTCTGGCGTAGTTTTCGTTGGGAGTACCGTTGGCGGCCGAGTTCCCTCTCATATTCAGGTATTCGCCCATACCCGGATTGAGAGTGATGTCGAATAGCAACGTGCGGAAGTTACCAAAGGCATTTCGATCTATCGTCTGCAGATAGGGCGCATACCAACTTGCTTCGTTGTTATTCAACTGTGCGCCTCCGACCACGATGAACTGGTGCAGCGCAAACGCTACCCGCTGTCTCAATTGATCGGGCTGCGTCAAAGCATTCGTCATGAACTGCTTCTGGAGCGGGTACAATGTGTAGTTATCCCGCACACAGATTGCGTCGCAGGGGCTTGGCTGATTAATTGGATAAAGTGGAGTTGCCGGATAGTCTGAGAATAAGGGCGGGGTAGCCAGCGCGTCGACGAACGGTGGTGGCGTATTGAACTGCTCGGTGAGGTAAGGCAGCATACCTATGCTGCGCACACGCGCCAGATCGGCATCTGTGGGACCCCAGGTGGCTTGCTCGAGGAATCGAAGACCGTCGGGACCGGCAGCCAGCGATGGATTATTAAATAACGCTTGATACTCCGCCATGGTCACAGGCGCATTCGGCGCCGGCGGTACTGCGGGAGCTGGAGTGGGCACCGATCCGGGATCATCTGCCGGTCCGCCCCCGGCCACCCCGATGGCGACGCGGACACGATTGCTCGACACGGTGTGCAAGCTCAAACTCACCAGCACGTCGCCCAGGTTGCTGGTCATATTGTCATTGAGCCGCAGGATAATCATGTAGATGCCTGCAAAACCTGGCACCTGGTTCACGTATTCGACGTTCAACGGATAACGATTGCTGGCAGCGTCTTCAGCATCGGCTGTGAAGGAGCTTGGGTTCCCGTTCGCGGTTTCGCCCGGCAGCAAATTCATGTTCATCGCAAAGATCGCGATGCGTGTTCGGGTATCGTTGCTGAACTTCACCGTGGACGTAAGCGCAAACGGTCCGTCCTTTAACGTCACCGACTCTACGGCGATAGCTCGCGTCGAAGCAGACTCGCTTATTAAAATGGGTGCGCTGGTTGCTGCCTGAGTGGCACCGACGGCTCCGCACATGGCGGCTAAAACAGCAGCACTGACAAGTCTAAGGACACGATTAGGCGAGCGGCTCGGGACACTGGTTTTCATAGGATGGGCGCTCCAATACAGGCTTCTGCTAAGTCCAAATGCTAGTCGCGAAAAACTATGAGGCTGTTCCCAATTGGATTGGTGGAAGGGCCACCCGGCCAATAACCCAGGCTGAAGTCAATATAACATTTTGGCAGTCCCCCGAGTCAACAACTTAGACGAACAAATGTTGAATAAAGCCGAGAAAGTTTTGTCAACTGCAGGCTACAAGGCTGGAGGTCGCTGGCAATCCTGCTGATCGATATTTTGGGTAGGTTTGACAGTAGATGGTAGCTTCCCTATTATTCATCTACTTGTCGGGGCGTGGCTCAGCCTGGTAGAGCGCTCGGTTCGGGACCGAGAGGTCGGAGGTTCAAATCCTCTCGCCCCGACCAATAACTTCCTACCAGTCAATGTGATAACTCCACTCCTCAAAAGTGATTCCTGTCTGCATGTAGCCAACATGTGGACAAAACAACTGGATTTCTGAAATAAGTCGAGCATCAGTAACTCGAGAACTCACGATAATCCTCATTTGTCCCAGTCATTATAAGAGAGCACTCGGATCAAGACCGAGAGGTCGGCGGTTCGAATCTCTCCGCCAGTCGCTCCAAACGGATTGAAGTGCTTTAGCGTGACCGCACAGCCGACAGCAGTCTGGACGGGTTCTTTACCTGGTTTGTCTGATGCGGGTTTTGTACAGTTCTATGACCGAGTGTAAACGAACGGCTTCCTAGGCGGCTTTTGCTTTTTTAGTTGGTTCGGATTGATAGACGTCTTCGACGGCCGCGCGCAAGAGTTCGGCTACACTCCAAGCCTGCGCGACGCAACCACGCGAAGTGTGCGGCGCATCGCCATCGAAGATCTCGGAAACTTGACCAAGGCAAGCCTCACCAAGATGTTCACCGAAACTCTCAAGCCAGTCGGCGGCAAATGTGCGCCCAGTCTTTTGGCCAAAGGCTTTGACGTAAGCCGTGATGAATGGACCCATCAACCAAGGCCAAACTGTTCCTTGATGGTAAGCGCCGTCACGGTGGCGCGGATCACCTTCGTACCCTGCAACATAATTAGGATCCTTGGGAGAGAGAGTGCGCAATCCGCGTGGCGTCAGCAATTCGCGCTCAACGACTCGAAGAATGCTCTCGGCTCGCTCTTTTGAAATCATTGAGTTGGTAAGACTGACGGCAAGAATCTGATTTGGTCTAATCGCACCGTCCCGCATGTCTCCATCCACAACGTCATAGAGACAACCAGCGTCTTCATTCCAGAATAGTTGGTTGAAGCTTGCGCTTGTCCGCTCGGCCATCGTCGCGTAATTCTCTTTGGCTCTCGCGTCGTCGAATTTGCCGGCCCAGCGCTCCATCACACGCAGCGCGTTGTACCAAAGCGCCTGAATTTCCACCGCCTTTCCCTGACGAGGAGTGACTACCCAGTCGCCGACCTTCGCATCCATCCAGGTAAGCTGCACACCGGGTTCGCCCGAATAGAGCAGTCCATCATCGTCCGCGTGAATGTTGTAGCGGGTTCCTTTTACGTGCCAGGAAATAATGTCAGCGAGGACACTGTAGAGATTCTGGCGTACGAATTCGTAGTCATCCGTGTATTGCAGCAAAGCGCGGACAGCTTCAAAGAACCACAGCGTGGCATCGACAGTGTTGTATTCGGGAGTTTCACCAGCGTCCGGAAATCGATTTGGCAACATCCCCTGATCGACATGCCGGGCAAACTCCAAGAGTGCACTCTTCGCTAATAGGGCGCGATCGGTTACGAGCATTAAACCAGGCAGCGCAATCATTGTGTCGCGGCCCCAGTCACTAAACCAGTGATACCCGGCGATCACGGTCTTGCAGCGTTCGCGCGCGACAATGAACTGATCGGCGGCAGCGGTCAGCGCGCCGACGAGTTCGGTGCTGTTTCTTTCGGTCTCAGCGATGTTCTTGCGGCGATTGATCTCATAGTCGCGAAACTCATCAGCCTTGCGGATGTCGTGATGTTGAGTCGAGGCGATGATCTGCGCGCGGCTCAAACTCGTAAGATCAAAAGTGATCGCAAACGGACTAAAGAGATCTTCGGCATAGTCGAGACCTCGTTCTCGTTCGACCGCGTATTCGAAGTTGCGATACCAGGACCCGTTCGTTTCGATGTCCCCTGCATCGTGTGCGAAATGAAGCGACGGAAGATCGTCGTAGGGCACGACCGTCGCGGTTCCAACTTCCACATTAACGTGCGGATTAAGCCTGCTGTTTTCGTGCGTAGTGCTGTGGTAATCGCGGAAAGCGATCAACGGTCGAATCTCCAGCTTAATTGAGTCAGCGGACTCAGGCTTTGCCTGTAGCTCATAACGAACCACAGTGGCGTTCTGTCCCTGTACCATGAACAAAGATTTTTCGAGACGCAGACCTTCAACCTCGTAGGTGAACACCGGAAATGGATCCAACCGAAAGCCCGTCTGAAATCTAAAGCCCTGGGGATGTATGACGCCCGGATATTGATTCGCAGAAAGCTCGTAACGACGCCCATCGATGATCAGCACTTCCTCGAATTTCGAAAGCATCACTACCCGGCCAACCGGCGGCTTGGTTGCCGCGGTGAGCAGACCATGGTAGCGACGGGTGTTGAGACCGATGATCGTAGACGACGAGAAGCCACCGAGCCCGTTTGTCTCCAGCCACTCGCGAGACAAGGAACCTTCAAGGTCGACCGAGGGATTGATGTTCCATTTGTCATTTATCATTTTTCATTTAACATCTATCGTCAAAAACGCGTGATTTCCCTTCACTTCTCAAATTGCCATCCACAACCCACCCGCCAACCACGACGACAGCAGCTAATCAATCCAGTGACAAATGGCAAATGAGAAATTATGACAAATGGAAAATCTCTTTCAGAATTCCCCCACTTCGCAAAACACCTTGATTGCGCCGTTCGGGTTGGTCAGCTTGTCGAAAAGCTCGCGATAGTTCTCGAGGCCTTTAACCGGGTGCGTTAACAGACACGACAACCAGCCTGGATATTCTGCTTCGGCCTGGGCCAGATCTTTCACGCCCATCTCAAAGTATTCCCGATTGGCATTGACGGTCCCGACCATAACTTTATTTCCGAGTACGAAGTCCAGGTTGATCTTGTCCGCGGGCACTTCGATTTTTCGATCCCCACCGGTGACGCTGGACAACACGAGGACGCCGTTTTTGCCGAGCGCCTGCATACTGTCGAATACAACCGGCGAAAAGCCAGTCGCTTCGAAGATGATGTCGAAGGGTCCGTATTTTTTCGCGCCGTCGATGATCGAGAGGTCTTCTGTAGGTTGATAAGTCGCACCGATCGCTTCGATCAGATCAGAATTGAGATAAGGCTTCTCAGTCTTGCCAAAGGTCGTCACCTGTAATCCCCTTAAGCGGAGTACCAGTGTGGCCAACAATCCGATCGTGCCGGCTCCCATCACTGCCGCGCGCCGCGGACGCCATACTCGCAAGCGGCGCTGAATCTCGTAAGCCTGAGCAATCCCCTTCTCCACGACTGTAGTCGGTTCGAGCAGCACGCCAACTTCTTTCAGCCCCTGCGGAACACGCACGATGAACTCAGCGTCATCAACGTAATACTGGCTCATGTAGCCGTGTCGCAGATTGATGCCGCGCTCGAAGTAAGTATCGTCAGTGGTCATGTCGTTGGTGACGATCAAATCGTAAATACTCGAGCCCGGACGCCGCACGGTGGCGACCACGTAATCGCCCGGTTTAACTTCCGTAACGTTTGCTCCAATCGCTTCGACCTGGCCAAAACCCTCGTGACCGATCACCAGAAAATCGTAGCCCGGGGGCGCCTGGCCATACTCGGCCGCGTTGATCTCTTTGTCCGTGCCGTCTACGCCGACGCGCAATACGCGCACCAGCACCCCCCGTCCGTTTGGAATCTCATCAAGCTTCGGCGCGGGAAATTCGGTTAGATGCACCGTGTTTGGTGTTCCAGGTCTTACTGCAATGGCTTTCATGATTGCTCCTAAAAGGTTTCGAGTTTCGAGTTCCAAGTTTCAAGTTTCAAGTTTCAAGTTTACGTTTGCTTTTCTCAAGCTACCTGCGAACTTGGAACGCGGAACTCGAAACTTGGAACTTCTTCTTAGCTTGCTGCTTGCGCCCATTGCGTTTGAACGCCGATCTGGGCGAGGGTCGAGAGAACTCGTGTCGGCTCACCCAAATCGCTCCAGCCGACTTCGCCCACTCGCATCACGGCGAGATCCTTCGACCTCGTTGCGAGCACTTGATGGGAAAAGTTTGCCTCTGAACTTTTCGAGTACAACTCTGCTATCCTGAATCTTTCGGCTCCTGTTCCAAACGAAGGCGTGAGAGTCGCAAAAGAACCAAAGAGGTCAGGCAAGGCTCGCTGTGTCATTTTCAGGAGAGCGTCAACGCGCCCCACCATTACGAAACTATTCCAGAGACAGCCACGCTGCATGAGCGTGCGCGCGACCGATGCGCTCGGTTTTTCCCAGAATCGGTCCACGCGACTTATCGAGCGGGGCGCATGGGAAAGAATCGACGCAGCCGGTTCGATCCAACCGTACTCAGTTTCCGGACTCGACGGCGTAATGCCGAGAAGCGTGACTGTCTCCGGTCGTGATCGCGCAGCGTCAAACGTCAAATCGACGTGTGACATAAAAGCTTCGTCATCTGCAAAGTAGTGATCCGAAGGAAAGAGAGCCACGATTGCCTGGGGCGATTTCGCCGCCACGCGCAACAGCGCGTACAGAATCGCCGGCGCAGTGCCCTTGTTGTCCGGCTGCGCAACCAGGAGTTCCTTCGACAATGAGCCAGCGAGCGGCTGGTAAAAGCGCTGATGTTTTTCGGTGACTACAAATAATGTTCGGTCCGGTGAAATCGACAGTGCGACGCGGTCGCGAGTCTGATCCAGGAGCGTGCGCCCGCCAATCAGTGGACAGAATTGTTTGGGTCGATCGTCGCCGGCAATGGCGCGAGTCATCGAGCGAAGGCGAGTACCGTCCCCGCCCGCCAGGATAACCGCCCAACGTTCGTGTCGGGGTCTGGCTGGTGAGAATCTGCGAACTGATTCCTCGCGCGAAACTCTTCGATTCAATGAATAGGCTGGCATTTCAGTGGCGTCCTCGCTATGAATTTCTTCGAACGCCTATGAGTCGCTTCAAAGGGGTGATTTCTTACAGGTTGGACAACTATTTTGGAGGGCGGTGGCAATCCCGATTCATCGGGAGACACCGCTTTGGATGGATGGTCGCGATTACAAATCCAAAGCGCCATCGCCGCTTCGCTCTGCCGGCGCACGCCACAAGCACAGCTTCATTCACCGCTCTGCTGCAGCAGCTTGGCGACCAGTCCCGTCCAGCCGGTTTGATGGCTCGCGCCGATGCCAGCGCCGTTATCGCCGTGAAAGTATTCGTGGAAAGGAACCAGGTCACGCCAATTGGGATCGGTCTGAAACTTCTCTGTGGCGCCAAAGACTGGCCTGCGCTCATTTGCATCAAGCAGGAAGATCCGGGAAAGCCGGCGCGAAATCTCTGCCGCGACTTCCCAAAGCGTCATCATCTGGCCTGAACCTGTGGGACACTCAACCTTGAAATCGTCTCCCAGGTAGCGATGAAACTTCTGTAGCGATTCGATCAGCAGATAGTTGAGTGGAAACCAGATCGGTCCGCGCCAGTTGGAATTGCCTCCAAACAGTCCGGTGCTCGACTCAGCCGGTTCGTAATCGACACGGTGTTCTGTGCCGTTCACTTGAAGCACGTAGGGATTCTCTTTGTGATAACGCGAAATCGCGCGGATGCCGTAAGGTGAAAGAAACTCGTTTTCGTCAAGCATGAACCGAAGCACGCTACGCAATTGGTCCTGACTGACAATCGACAGCAGACGGCGTTCCTGGTGGCCCGGAGTTCGCATACAAGCCACGTTCCCGGTCAGGTCGGGCCGATTGTTGATGAACCACTCCATGCGCCGTTTGAAATCAGGCAATTGATCCAGCAGTTCGGGCTCCAGCGTTTCGACGGCAAAGAGCGGGATCAAACCCACCATCGAGCGCACTTTCATCGGCTGTGGTTTACCGTCCGGCAAGTGCAGCACGTCATAGAAAAAGCCATCCTGATCATCCCAGAGTTTTATCTCTTCATCGCCGCGGTTGTTCATGGCGCGAGCAATTGAAAGGAAATGCTCCCAGAATTTACTTGCGACGTCTTCGTAAGATGCGTCTTCCTTTGCCAACTCCATCGCAATCGCGAGTAAGTTGAGCGCGTACATCGCCATCCAACTGGTGCCGTCGGATTGCGCGATGTGGCCGCCGGTTGGCAGCGGTGCACTGCGATCAAAGACTCCAATGTTGTCCAGCCCAAGAAATCCGCCCTGAAAGATGTTCATCCCATCGGCGTCTTTGCGATTTACCCACCAGGTGAAATTTAGCAACAGCTTTTGAAAGACGCGTTTGAGGAAAACTGTATCACCAACACCGCGCCGCTTTTTTTCGATCTTGTAAACACGCCAGGCCGCCCATGCATGTACTGGCGGATTGACGTCACCCAAGGCCCATTCATACGCCGGCAGTTGGCCGTTTGGGTGCATGTACCACTCGCGCAGCATCAGAATCAGTTGTTCTTTCGCAAACTCCGAGTCGACTATTGCCAGCGGCACGCAATGAAACGCCAGGTCCCACGCCGCGTACCAGGGATATTCCCACTTGTCGGGCATCGAGATCACATCGGCGTTGTAGAGATGTTTCCATTCATGGTTGCGGCCCTTGCTTCTCTCGACCGGCGGCTTCGGCGCGCCGGGGTCGCCATCGATCCACTGTTCGACAACATAGTGGTAGAACTGTTTCGACCACAGCAGTCCACCCATTGATTGACGCATTACGTTGCGAGCGTCGGCGGAAAGGTCCTGTGAAATTACGTTGTCATAGAATTCGTCTGCCTCGCGAATGCGATCAGCAAACACCTTGTCAAAATCAGCAAAGGCGTCGCTGCTCTTTTTCGATCGCTTGTCGGTCAAACGCAGCCTAATCGTCGTCATCTCGCCGGGCGCAATTGTAAGTAAGTAATTGGCCGCGGCTTTCGTGCCTACCTGCTCGGGATTTACTGCATCCCCTGCTCCATGTACTACGCAGTCATTAATTCCATCCTTAACGTGTGGCGCTGCGTTTGGCGCAGCGAAGAGTTTTTGCGCGTTGGTTTCGTTTTCAGTGAACAGAAGTTCTGGTGAGCCTTCGCAGTAAAGCCAGCGGCGCCCAAGCTCTGCGTGATCGAATTGAATTTCACCCGAGCGGGTTCTGCCTAATTTCGGGCGCGGCGTCTTGCCCTGATCCCAGGACCAGTCATTGCGAAACCAGGCCGTCGGAAGCACGTTAACTTGCGCCGCTTCCGGCCCACGATTCACAACACCGATTTGAATCAGAATGTCTTCAACGTCAGCTTTCGCATATTCGACGAACACGTCGAAGTAACGATCTTCGTTGAAAATTCCCGTATCGATCAGCTCGAACTCGGAGGCGAGCTTGCCGCGTTGGCGGTTTTCTTCCACGAGTTGCGCATAAGGAAATTCGGCCTGCGGATACTTGTACAAATATTTCATGTACGAGTGCGTCGGCGTTGAATCGAGATAGAAGTAATACTCCTTGACGTCTTCGCCGTGATTGCCCTCGTTGCCGGTCAGTCCGAAGGCGCGCTCTTTCAAAATCGGATCGCGACCATTCCAAAGCGACACCGCGAAGCAGACTGTTTGGCGCCGATCGCAGATACCCGCCAGACCATCTTCGTTCCAACGATAGACGCGCGAGCGAGCATGATCGTGCGGGAAGTAATCCCACGCCGTGCCATACGCACTGTAGTCTTCACGCACAGTTCCCCACGCGCGCTCGCTTAGGTATGGGCCCCAGCGTTTCCAGTGTTTGGTTCGTTGCCGCGATTCTTCCAGCCGCTGGTCTTCAGCCGTTGGTGTAGTCGTTGTGTTGTTCATCGCTCGACCAATTCCATCACGTGACCATCCGGATCGCGCACGAGGAGACCCTTGCCGAAACCCAGACGAGTGTCATTGACCGCTATTGCGCCTGGCGAAACAAGCCTGAAATCCGCGGCGACCATACTCGCCGCGAGCTTGTTCGCGTCATGTACGACCAGCGTCGTCTGCCAGTGGAATAGATCGCTGGCGCGCTCATCGCTGGGCGCAGGGCGGCCGTCACGCGGCGCAAGGTATTCGAGAAATTCGAGGCCGGGCCCCCCGCCAACGGCTCGAAGACTCGTAATGCGCAACCTTGCGCCGAAAACGTTGTTCAGGTGCTCCTGCTCGGTGCCATAGTTTTCGCTGGTGCCGGCGATGGTCAGCCCAAGCACGTCGCGATAAAACTTCAAGCTGGCTTCGGTGTTGCCGACAACAATCGCAGTATGATCGATTCCGAGAAACAGCTTGTCGCTCGCTTGATGCCACTTCGCGTTGCCCTTGCCTTCGGGAAACTGAAGTATCTCCAGCCAATGCTTGTCGGGGTCACGAAAGTAAAACGCCTTGATGCCGCCGGCATTCTTGTTCCAATCAGGTAAGCGCTGTGGACCAGTCGAGGCGTGCTCGACCTTATTTTCCCGCAGCCATGCATAAGCCTTGTCCATGTCGCTGGTGATAATTGCAATGTGCTGAAACCAGCGATCATTGCTGCGCGAGTCAACCGGCACAGGGCGCCCTTTTGGCGCCAGGTATTCCGTCAAATCAATCAGTTCTTCGCCGAGACGCATTCGTACCACGCGCATCCGCAAGCCGAACACACCTTCAAGGCGTTCGTAGTCCTCGCCCGCAACTTCGATGTCGGAGATTTTCTCGAACGACAGCACTTTGGAATAGAACTCGACGGAGCGATCCATATCGGAAACTGTCATGCCGATAGCGCCGACGCGCTCAACTGCCGGAACGGTCTCTGCCTTGCCAGCGAGAAGGAAGGGGACGCGCGAACTCGTAGCCCGCGCGTCCATTGGCAGGTCTTGCGCCTTTATGTTCGGTGCTAAGACGCTCAGCAGAATCAAGAGCAGGATAGACATTCGTGTATGTCGGCGGTTTGTCATGCGCAGTTTCGGTTTCATCCAGTTCATTTTTGTAACCTCGAAAGACCGGACAGACAGGAATGTCTGTCCTACTTCATTCGCTCCAAAAGGTGATCGCCAACTCGCAACGCATTAGCCATGATCGTGAGCGCAGGATTCACGGCGCCGCTCGACGGAAAGAAACTCGCATCGACTACGTAAAGGTTGTCGACGTCATGCGCCTTGCAGTTTCGATCGAGCGCGGAAGTCTTTGGATCATCTCCAAAGCGTATCGTGCCGTTCTGATGCGCCACGGCGGCTAACGGCAGGCGCTGTCCCAGGTAAAGATTCCGCGCAAACAAACCCTGATGACATTCGTGCCCGTGCACGTCGCAGTTGGTCAGCTTCATCGCTTTCTGGAGACTCGCCTTCAAACGATCATGCCCTTCGACATTGTTCAATTTGTAGCTAAGCATGATTTCTCCATCACGATTTACCCACACGCGATTATCGGGATCGGGTAGATCTTCAGACGTGAGCCAGAAATCCAACGAGTGCTTCGCCATTAAATCGAGCGTCCAGCCTGGCGCGATTGCGGGCGCGCCCGCTTTCAACGTGTCCGCATCCAGCTTGCCGACGAACGAAATGTGTCCCATCGGGTATTCCCAGTCTTTTGAACCGAAATAGAAATCATTTATCGCCAGCGTCTTTTGAAAGACAGTCGGGTTCGGACACTTTGAAAGCGCCATCAGCACCGAATTAATGTGACCCATGTAGTGACGACCGACGGCATCGGAACCGTTGGCGAGACCACGCGGGTGCTTGTCGCTGGCCGAACGCAACAGCAACGCCGCCGAATTAACCGCGCCGCACGAGACCACCACAATGTCGGCTGAATATTCTTCACGGGCGCCGTTTCGCTCGACTACTACTTTACTGACTTCGCGAGCATTGCCGTTCGTTTCCAACCGCAACACCTTTGCATTGGTAATCAGCGAAACGTTTTCGTGCTCCAAGGCTGGGTCAACGCAGATGGTCTGCGCATCCGCCTTGGCGTTGATGAGACAGGGATGGCCGTCGCAGGTGTTGCAGCGAATGCAGGCGCTTGTCCGCGGTTTGCTTTCGTCGATCTTAATACCGAGCGGCACATGAAATGGCCTCAGTCCTGCTCGCTCAAGATCGTCTGACAAATGCTGAATGCGCTGCTCGTGACTGACCGCCGGGTATTTGTAGGGCGCGCTGGCGTATGGTTCCGTTGGATCTTCGCCGCGGTTGCCGTGCACCTGGTAAAGATGTTCGGCCTGGGTGTAATACGGTTCCAACTCGTCGTAGCTGATGGGCCACGCCGGTGACATGCAGCCGTGATGTCGAATTTCGCCGAAGTCTTCTTTGCGCAAACGGAATAATGCGGCGCCATAGAATTTGGTATTCCCGCCCACAAAGTAGTTCGTGTGCGGATGCAGCGCGCCACCCCCGGCGTCGTACCATGACTCCTTCGTGTTGTACTTCCCGTCGAGATTGACCGCTCGAGTGCTCCAGTTGTCTTTCTCGCGCGGAACGTAATCGCCGCGTTCCAGCAAGAGAATTCTCTTGCCGGAAGGCGCGAGTTTGTAAGCAAGTGTGCCGCCGCCGGCGCCGCTGCCAATGATGATTACGTCGTAGTGGTTGTTGTTTGTCATGATTCACTCTTGCCCTTCACGCGGCATAAGGGAGTTAGCGATTCATCGATTGCATTGAATCGTTCATCAAGGGCGCGGTTCCGAAGTTAACGCCGAAGCGCGCGCACCAAATCGTGACTGCGCGATACTTTGTTAGGTCGACGTTCGCGGGAACGTCATAGTTCTGGTCGCCAATGTTTCCTTTCAGCGAACCCAACTCGACAAAGCCCGCGGTCTTTACCGTTTCGTTGTCTTTGGCGTCCGCGGCGGCAACGAGATAGACGTGCACGTCAGGGCCGTTCGAAGTTTCGAAGTTGGTCAGGCGCAACGTTCGCTTGCCATCACCGAGCTCAAGGATCGTGGCGGCACCCTTTGTCTCGTGCGCGCCAGCGTGAAACTGCCCCGAGGCAACCGTCGTGGCCTTACTTGCCGCCGAGGCGGTTGGAAACTGTTCATTGACTCTCTGGTTAGTAAAAAGCCGCTCGGGCCGGAATGCATACCAAGCCGCGCCCGCGGCGACCAGAATTACTAATGCGACTACAAGCTTTTTCATGACTCAAATCTCCTCTTCAAGAATTTTGCGTAATAGTGAAACCCCTTACGCCCTATTAGTCGCCGCCGAAATCAAATCCTTACAGGCTTTCTTTAAGGCCGCGAAAAAGACGATCCACGAACCCACACGAAAAGACACAAAACAGGTAGCTTTGTTTCAAGTTATTTCGTGCTGAGTCGTGGATCGCTCGTAATACTGCGCTAGGGTCGAACGCCGGGAATGTTCAGCCTGATGCGATACAAACCGGAACGTGCACAGAGATACAGCGTCTTGCCATCGGCGTCGCCCCAGGCGAAGTTGTGCGCGTGTTTCGGCGTAATGATCGTACCGAGGTGTTTGCCTTCCGGCGAGATTACCCACAGTCCGCCGGGACCGGACACATAGAGGTTGCCTTTCTGGTCAACCTTGATTCCGTCAAGGGCGTCTTCACCGGGTGCGTTGGTCATGTCAAAGAACAACTTGCCGTTCTTCAGAGTCGCATCAGCGTTGACTTCGTATCGCATGACGACCTTATTCTTATCATCCCAATCGCCGACGTAGAGGTATTTCTCGTCAGGCGAGAAGGCGATGCCGTTCGGTCCGGTAAAGTCTGTGCTAATCAATTGCAGCTTGCCTTTGTAAATTGAATAGACACCGCTGAATGACAACTGCTTGCGGGGGTCGTCGAAGAACTTCGGCAGACCAAACGGCGGATCGGTAAAGAAGAGCGTGCCGTCTGAACGATAAACAAGATCGTTGGGACTATTGAGCCGCTTGCCCTCGTAACTATCGACGAGAACTGTCTCGCTGCCGTCTTTCTCAACGCGAACAACGCGATGATTGCCGTGTTGATTGATTGTGAGTCGTCCCTGCGGATCCAACGTTAGTCCATTTGATCCTGGCTGGCCATACTCAGCAATGTCGGCGCCTGAGTAACCACTCGGCGTGCGGAATGTCTCCAGCTTGCCTTCTTCGTTTCCGTTCGGCGTGTACTTGTAGATTGTGTTCGCGTTCGGATCGCTGAAGAGAAGATAGCCACCGTCTTTAACCCAAATCGGGCCTTCGGTGAATTTGAAGCCATCGGCGAGTTTGAAGACTTTTGGGTTTGGTCCGACGATCTCATTCATCGCCGGATCGTTGCGTACGACCTCAACGTTCACCTCGCTCGGCGTGAGCGCTACGGGTCCCGGCGTCCCTTTGAAGAATGCGAGCTTCGCATAACGCACGTAGATAAAGTTCGTCGGCGGATTTGAAAGCGGGCCGTTGATGCCGAAGATCGCGAGCTGAATTTGCTGGCCGGGTTTGACGTTGCGTCCGACAATCAAATGATTCTCGGCATTCCAGCCAGCGATGACTGAGCCACCAGATTGACCCAGGGCGCGCGATAGTTCGCCATCAACCCAAATCTCGGCGTAGTCGTCCAACGAGGTTTCAAATACAGCCGTCGATCCTGTCGGGTCGAAGTCGCCGACGCGTTCGGGAATCGTCAGCTTGATGCGATACCAGTTGAAGCCCAGTCTGCCTGTACCGCGACGCTGATCGAGCGTCGTCGGGCCGATCACTTCCCATTTGGAATCGTCGAAGTCAATGCCACCGGCATGCGGCGTATAGTCGTAGGTCTTGACGGGCGCGCCGGTTGGCTGATTATCGGAACCGGCACGTTTGAAGTCGACTTCGACGATCTTCGTATCGCTGTACCGCCAGTCACCTTTAACCATGCGCGCACCATCCGCCGTAGCAAGATCGATTGTCGCTTCAGCCGCGCCGCTCGGAACATCTGCCGATGTACGACCCGCCTGGGCCACCGCGCCGGACAGACCGACGTACAACGACGCACCGATTATTAGCAGAGACAAGACTCTAATTGTTGTTATCACTCTTCGTGGATTCATGACTCTTCCTCTTTCAGTGTTGTTGCGTGCCATCGCTATCGGACTTTGATCGTGTAATAGAGAAACGCACCGCCCACTTCCTTGAACCAATGCGGCACGCCGTTGGGAACGATGATCACGTCGCCCTTGGTCAACTTACGCGTATCACCGCCATCAATGCGCGAGCCGCGAATTTCGTTGGGCGCGATTTCGCTTGTTTCGACGGCGGTGCCGCCCGTCACGAATGTCGCGGTACCGTCGACCACGTAAATGATGTCAGTGTCGAGTGTGTGAATCTCAGCCTGACCGGGTTTATCGCGTCGACTGGTATTGACCATGTAGTTCCGGTTGGTTCCGTCCAGCAGCACTGCGCCTTTTGAAAACGATTCGGATACCTGGCTCTTATCGAAGAACAACACCTTAGGCTTGCTCATCTGCATTGCGTCGCCCATTTTCGCGTCGCTGGCAATCGCGCTGGCTCCGGCAAGCGCCAACTCCTCGTCCTGCTGCGCACTCATCGCGCCACTCACGCCGACGCCGCAAACGATTTGCCCGTCGACGATGATCGGAATGCCGCCTTGCAGCGGAGTAAAGTAAGCATCGGGCAGCGCCACCATTGCCGTGCGACCGTTCTTGATGATGTCTTCGAATACCTTGGTTGGACGTTTGAAGAGTACTGCCGTGCGTGCTTTCCCGATCGAGATGTTGGCGCCGGCGGCGAATGTGCCGTCCAAACGTTCCAACGCCATCAGGTTTCCGCCTTCGTCAACGACAGCGATAACGCCGCCGGGCGCGTTGTTCTTTCTCGCATAGGCCACGGCTGAGGCGATGACTTTCTTCGCGCCGTCAATGGTCAGTGATTTCTTCTCGGTGATTTGCGCACTGGAAATCGAGCTCAGGGCCGAAAAGACCAGCGCCAACGTTGTGAATCTCAGAATCGACTTCATGACTTCTCTCCTTATCAATGTCCGATAAACTTCAGTTTGTCGCGGTCTGGACGGTTCAGCTTGTCGCAGTAACCATGCCGGCTGATAACGAATGGTCACGACAAGCTAAAGCTCATCGGACAATTTCAATTACATTCCTGCTGCGGGAGTCACCGTAACGCGGAAGAGTTCGCCGTTCTTTGTGTAGATCGCCTCACCCTTTGCGCGCGTCACTACGCCATGTTGATCGACGCCGGTATTGATGCCTTTTTGTCGCGGTCCCTGATTGGGACCAATGCCCAACTCCTCATTAACTTCGGTGCCCGCGTCCCAGAGAATGAACTTCGCAGTGATGTCACCGCTAAGCGGCGCTCCCTTTGCATCGAACAGCGCGATGCCGTTTTCAACCGGTGCGTAGAACTCGTCGTTCGATTGTCCATTCATCATTGTCATCGACAGCTTCATTCCCGGACTGGCCGTGAAGCTGAATTCCTAGCTGTCGCCGGGGCGAATGGGACCGGGGCCCATCATGCCGATTGGCGTATTAAACACACCGTGAAGTGACGAAGCGTGGTGGCTCATCATGAGCAAGCCAGCCAGCCCGGATGGATCGCCGTCTTCCGCCTGCGATTCGAGGCCTTTCGTGGCGGCCCTTCCTTCAGAGAAGAGTCCGGATTTCTTGTCGTGCAAAACCCACAGCCCCGGCGAAAGCGCGAAGGACCATTTGGTCCCATCAGAGGCCGTCTGACTATCGGGCTTCGAGATGTTTTCTACGCGAACGGTGAACTTTGTTGCCTGAGCTTTGCGAGCGCGCGATGCTGTTGCTACTGCAAGCTGCGCCGTCATTACGACTGCCAGCAAAGCGAAATTGATTACGAGCCTACGATGTTTCATGACTAAGTCTCCTTTAGAAGTTTGTTGTTGATTCAGTTAGCGTTAACCTTCGAAGTTGCACCGAAAGATGCAACGTTGATTGTTGTGGTGGTGCAGCTTCGCGCAGGCGACTGCATGGCCTGCCTTCAAGCGCTTGTAAGTTTCAGCCGCCAGCAGCATCCCCAGTGGCGGCGCCGTGAAATAGATCCAGAGTGACATCCAGGTGTGTGCCACGGCGGCCGAGCCGAGCGTGCGCGCTGGGTTCATGCTCATTCCGGAGATGGGCGACTCGATGGTGATGTAAGTAGCGACGAGCGCTCCCGCAAACAGGCCGGTCCACCGGCTCAACCGTTTCGTGTTCGACACAGTCAGGACCACTGACATCAGAATGAACGAGATTAGAAACTCGGCGAGAAAGGCGACTCTTGGTCCGCTTGAGCCAGGAAGCGTCGCGGCGTAGTTCACCGATTGATGCGCGACGAGACTGCCCAGAATCTTCGAGGCGATCAGCACGCCCGCGATACCGCCGGCGAATTGGAACAGCACATAAAATGCTGTGTCCCACGCTGTGATTTTGCCGAGCCGAAAGAACGTCAAGGTTACGGAAGGATTGAAGTGGCCGCCCGAGCGTTTGCCGAGTGGTGAAAAGATAATTGCTACAGCGGTCGAACCCATCGCCATACCCATCAGCATTCGCCGAACGGCGTCGCTTTGTATGCCTTGGGCTACAGGCGACGCGGGATGGAATAACAACACGGTGAAAGCGCAGGCCGACATCATGAACAAACCGAGTTCGGCTGCTTCCATCAGGTATTCCGGCCAATGTTTTCTCAACGCATCGATCATTTGCTCGCTCCACCGAGTTGAGGCCCGAATCGGCTTACTGGTTTGTCCATCTAAGGCCCAGGCGTCTGGCATCATCATTCGCATTCGCAGGCTATCGAACACACTGATACTGTTAGGACTTGTCAGTTCCATCTTCACAATTCGCGCGACTCGCGCGAACCTCTTTCGTTACTGATTTGACGCGGCGTGGGTCAGCCTACAAAGGGATCCCTAAGACCGGCGCTCATTAGACAGAAGTTGCCGGATTTGCTTGCATCGGCCCTCTGCCTGGCGATCGTTCGCAGCAACGTCAATCGGCTGCGCTGGATTCTCTTTTTGATGGCTAATCTTCGTCGCATGATTTTGTTTCCTCGTTTGAACCAATCCCTTGTTCAAGTGATTAGTCGCGGCGAATTGACGTTCCTTACACGCTTTGTGGGCGGGTTTGAAAATTTCTCGGGCGGGAGTCAATCGAAACCAAGTTGAAGCGGACGACGGCTGGCGCAACCTGGTTCGCCACGTGCTCAAAGTTCAGTTGTGAAATCAGCTATTGAGGGCCTTGGCGATGCGTTGGCGCGCTTCGGGCGGCAGGGACACCGCGGGTTCACTGACAGTCTCATCCGGCAACAAGGGTAAGCGCAGAACGCATCGTAACAATTTGATCTGCTTCAGGTAGCGGGCACACCAGACGCAGACCAGCAGGTGCATTCTTAGTTCCAGGTGTTCAAAGACGCCAAGCCGGCGATCCATTGATTCCGACATCAGCGGGACCATCTGGCTGCAGGGCTGGAGTTTGCGCAGTAGCCATTGTCTAACTGCTCTTCTGGT
>JANMQG010000068.1:0-29195 GCA_031370285.1 Chloracidobacterium sp.
AACACACAGGGTGACCGACTGTTTAGTCCAGGGTTGGACCATAAGTCAAGAGCGATCCCGCTAAACAGTGGCTCTATCGCTTGCCAGACTTTTGGCATGAAAAGACGGAAGAGATGCAGGCGCTGCCGTCGAAAGGATGCAGGCAAGAGGCTGCGCTCGCGGACAAGGCCTGATTTCTAAATTGTGTGGATTTATAAAGGGCGGCAATCAGTCGGGCAGACATTGAACTATGACAAACGTGGCAACATTCCCGGAGCGCGAAGAAAAAGTGATCATTTTGTGTTAACTATATCCCCAAAAAACTACTGGACAAGAACAATTGTCTAGTGTATACGTGCAGTAGACAATATGTATATAACCATCGACGAAAGAGACAAGCGGCCGCTTTATCAGCAAGTTGTGGATGAGATAAAGAGCCTTATTGCCGGAGGGGAATTACCGGAAGGGTCTTCTTTACCGCCGGTTCGCCAGGTCGCAGCGGACCTTGGGGTGAATCTCAATACCATTGCTTATGCATACCGGCGACTGCAAAAGCAGGGGCTGGTCAAAATCAGGCACGGCTCGGGGGCGGTGGTGACTTCACGGCTGCTGCGCGAGCCAACTGAAGAACAACTCCGCAGCCAATTGGGAACTGCCCTTACACATTTGGCGCTGGCTGGTCTGAAGTTGTCGGAAGTAAGGGTATTGGTAGAGACGGAGCTAAGCCGGCTCTTCAAAGAGGGCGACTAGCTGCTTCAGGAAGAGCGCTAGCTCGATGCCAACTATTCTCTGGTTGGCGGTCTGACAGGCCCGTCGCCACCAGGTGAGATGTCTGGCTTGCCGTGCCCCATCATGGGGGAATCAGGGTTGCGGCCCGGTGACGGAGGGGGATTATGTGCAGGACCTCCACTGCCACTCCCAGAGCCTATCGTTGGGGAGCCTCCACCATTGCCCGTGACTATTGGACCGCCATAGATTGGGCCCTGGCCACAACAATAGCCACCGCCATAATAGAATCTTGAATACCACCCTCCGTAGGGCGACTCCCAACCGAAGCCAAAAGGAATCAGCGTGTAGCAGCCAATATCTGTGTTAAATAGCCAAAGGCCAGAGCGGCGACCGGCGTACGACCAGTCGTTTCTAAAGCTGGCAACAAACGCGGTAAGTGTTCGTCCCGAGATTCTGCTGTTCGCCCTGGCAAGGGTTTGCGCCCTGTCCTTGCTCCAACGGTCAATGGCAAGCGAATCTTTCTTCTCAGCATTTTCCAGCTTGGCTACCGAGAATGAGCTACTGCTGAAGACTACCTTGTTTCCACCTTTGATCTTTGTGTGAGAGCCTTCCAACATCACACGGCCTTTCCGCACGATGAGTTCCGTGGTGTTGCCCGGCACGACACTAACCCGATAAAGTCCGCGTCGAACGATTGACATGCGCGTGTGAGGCGTCGTAATGCCAATAAACAGCTCCTCGTCGTCAGCGCCGGTGACTTCCACGATGGCTGTTCCCCTGATCAGACGCACTTCGAGATTTTCGAGGGAGTTGTCAGCCAACTCAAACTCGGAATTCTCACCGACACGCATATAGGATCCCGGATTCAGCAGCATTTCGACGCGACCATCGAGGCCTGTCTTAACTACATCGCCGGCCTCCAAATCTTCTTTGATAGTGAGCTGCTGCCATTCGGTATTTCCATGGGGGCGCATCGAGGTGCGACCGGTCACGGCATTAACGCCACCGGCCCTCGCCGAAATAACGAACTTTTCACGGTTCTGGGAATAGCTGGTGAGAGGAAGAGCCAGAGCCAACGCGGCAACAAAAAGCGTTGGTACAAGAGTGGGTCGTGCTTTTCTCATGGAGTTTTCCTTTGATTCGAACCGGCTAAAGCTCACTGTGCCTGGGGAGGGCCTAATTATAGTCCTATCGTTGGCATTTACAAGCCTTTCCCGTTCCTCGTTTGCGATCAGGGGGTCGAGCGATCAATTTGTGTCAGGCTCCTCGAATAGTAGCCTTGTTTAGTGCGGGCGGTGACATCCTGTCGATCGTGGATTTGAACCTTTACTGAGCGCCACTTTCCATCTCGCGACGTATTGGAAGGGCGATACCCGATGCTGTAAATCCGCCCGAGGTCGCCGATCACTTGCTGGTAGACCTCAGCCAAATCTTTCAACTTCTTCGCTAGATAAAGTCGACTGCCGGAAGCTGATGCCAACTGTCCCAACTGCTCGCGCGCCAAAGCGAATGCGCTATGCGGCGTACGAGTCCGCTTGAACACCTCGTCTTCCGTATCGAGATAGATGGGAAAAACAATTGTCTCTGAGGCCCGCACCAGGTGCAGCAGTTGATCAAAGCTGATCTGGGAACCGGGACCAAAAACGTCAGGCAAGGCGTTGTCGACGCCGTCAGTCATAACGACTACCGCACTGCGCCGCAGCGAGTTTCCGGAAGCATTGAGGATTGCGAGGACATGACGCAGCGAGTCCCAAAATTTTGTGCCGCCTTGAGGTTTTTCAATATGGTCGATCGCGTCTCTAAGAAGCCGGCGATCCTGCGTCAAGGGACAGACAATCTGGGCGATGTCAGTAAAAGCGACTACCGAGACGCGGTCGATTGGACGGGTCGCGTCAACGAATCGCTTGGCTGATTTGCGGATGAGCTTGACCTTATCGTTGGTTGAGCCCGATAGATCGAGCAGCAGTACGAGATCGAAAGGCGTGTCGGCAGCGGCAAAAAACGCGATATCCTGCGCTGTTCCGTCCTCGAGCACCAGAAAATCCTTCTGCCGCAGTTCCATCGAGGGATTCTGAGGATTCAAACTAACTACGCTGACCTTTAGATCAACCAGGTCAGATTCGACTCGTATCGTTTCAATGGGCTCGACGGATTGACCCAAACATGCGGCAGGGATCAGAGCGGGGATAAACAGCGAGAACAGCAGGCTGAGGGTTCTAGTTCGACGTAGTTGCAACATGTCGCAGCTCAGTTTGCATAGTATCCACGTTTACCGCGCGCGATCGCCGCAGGACGAGAGATGACGTTTACTCGGATCGCTCGCCACTTGCCGTCGCGAGTTTTGTCCGAAGGACGGTAAGCAAGACTGTAGACCGTTCCGAGGTCCGCCACCACTCGTTCATAAGCGCCAGCCAAATCTTCGAGGCGTTCGACTTCATAAAAGACTCCGCCGCCCGTATCGGCCATCTCCTCCATGCGGTTGTATCCCGCATCAAAAGCTTCAGGCTGCGTATCCAATGGATTTAAGGCCTCATATTCGGTGTTAAGCCAAAGTGTATACACCACACCGTCAAACTCGCCAACGCGGCTAAGCAAATCCCTGTAGTGTTGCTTCGAGCCATCGCCCCTAACCCCGGGAATACTTCCGTCCAGACCGTCACTCATCAGGATGATCGCGGTGCGACGCGGATTCTTCGCGTCCTTTTGCGACTGGCTCATGGCAAAGTCCAGCGCGTCGTAAAGTTTCGTATCGCCGGCCGCAGTGTCCATCGCGCTTATTCGCTCGTGGAGAGTTTGCCGATCAAGCGTCAGTGGAGAAACTGACGTTGGCTGGCCGGCAAACGTGATTACGCCAATACGATCTGAAGGACGAGCCGCAGTGACGAAGCGTAGCGCCGCCGCACGAATCAGTTTGAGGACATCATGAGTAGAGCCTGACAGATCGATTACAAGTAACAGGTCGAAAGGCGCGGATGACGAATCAAACTGAAGGATCTGTTGCTCGGCGCCGTTTTCAAATAGTCTGAAATCGGAGTGCTTAAGTCCGACCAGGCCCCGATTGGTTTCTCTATCGATAACACTCAGGTTGAGCGTTACCAGTTGAGAATCGACACGAATAACGTCCCCTTCGTCTACCTCCTGAGTGTCTAATGCAGGGGCTGGCGTGCCGGCTGCTTTTGTGGGAACCTCCAACAGCGAAGGCTCCGCCGACTTCCCGGTGGTTGGTTCGCCGCCGACAGGATCGCGGGAATCGCGCATCAGCGAGAGCGCGATATTTCCCGTTTCGGAAGTAAGTCTCAATGTTTGTGCTGCGTTACCAAGCCGCGCCTGGAGAACATGACCGTTCTCAGTCAATGGCTGCGAGAGCTCAGACTTGACTGAGCCCTTAGTCGCTCGCGCAACGATATCCGCATTGGCTGACTCTGGAAACTCCACTTTCACGTCACCGGCGAAAGACTTGACTGTTGCGGACGAGGGAAGGCCTCGCAGGGCAACCTGGCCAGTGCTGGTTTCGATTTCCACTCGCGCAGTCGCCGGAAACTTTATGCTGAGGTCGATCGCAGCGACTGGGCTCCCGGGCCTCCGCACCACTCGAATGACAAAGCCCTGGTTTCCATTCTCAATAACTACGGACGAAAGTCTTGACCTGCCCGCCTCTCCACTCGCTGTTACATATACATACTTTTGACTCCAGCTCTCGGCCGCGACGCCACCAAGCTCGTTTTCGATCCGCAGCTGGCCACCTGCGGGAAACTCCATTTGCAAACCTTGTGAGGCGTCACTTGTGGCAGTTTGGGCAAAGCACGTCAGGGTTAGAAGAGCGGGAAGGAAGAGCGCTGCGATTACACGTTTGAGTAGGCGCAAGAACATGATGAAATCTTGGAGTGGACCTGAAGTTCTGGGGAGAGTGCCGGGAACTTGCCAATCCTATCTAGAAATTTGCCGGGGTGGTAGCGTACGTCTATCTTTCTATCATATCAAGCAGCGAGTCGTTGTCTTTTGTAGCAGTCTCGACTGTTGGCACTGGCGTTTTCCCGCCCAAGTCTCCCAGACGTAACTGCAGGTTACCCGCATTGGTGGCATAAGGCATCGCAGTTTCCTGGGTCAAGACGCCGCTCCGAACCATCTGCTCGATAACAGCATCGAATGTTTGCATTCCATCCTGGTCGCCCTGCTCCATGGCGTCGATGAGCGATTTACCCTCCGACTCCCCGTTCTCGACGTATTCACGGGTTCGCATTGTTGACTTGAGTATCTCGATCGCCGCCAATCGTCCTTTCCCGTCGGGCCGGGGAATGAGGCGTTGCGAAATGATGTAGCGAAAAGATTGCGCCACTCGGGTTCGAATCGCTCGCTCTTCGTTTTTGGGAAACACGCCGATAATGCGGTCTACTGTCTTGGAAGCATCAATGGTGTGCAGGGTAGACAATACCAGGTGGCCCGTTTCGGCGGCCTCGAGTGCCACCTCGATTGTCTCTCTGTCGCGCATTTCGCCCACCAGAATCACTTTTGGGGCCTGCCGGAGGGCGGCGCGTAAGGCAATCGCGAAACTCGGCGTGTCTGAATGAAGCTCACGTTGATGAATCGTGCAATTCTTATGATTATGGAGAAACTCGATTGGATCTTCTATGGTAACGATATGGTAATGATGGGTCTCATTGATCAGGTCGATAACCGCAGCCAGAGATGTACTCTTGCCGCTCCCGGTCGGGCCTGTGACGAGCACGATCCCATTCTTGAGGTTGACAATCTCCTTCAACTGCACGGGCAAGTTAAAGTCATTGAAGTTAGGCGGGTTGGTGGGAATCACGCGCATGACGATGGCGTAAGTGCCGCGTTGCTTGAAGATGTTCACGCGGAAGCGCCCTTCGCCGGGCGCACTAAACGAAAGATCCACCGATCCGTTCTGTTCCAGACTTTCAGTCGCGTTGGTATGGTTTCCGATGATCACTTTTGCCATGCCGACCGTATGGGCAGGGGTAAGCTTTTCCAGCCCGGGAAAGCGGACGGGTATCAGTTTGCCCGCCAGTTCTACTTGTGGCGGCCGGCCGGGCGAAAAAAGCAAATCGCTGACTTTATCGGACGTCTTCAACATTTGCCGTAGCACGGCAATGAAGTTTAGCGGCGGAGGCGTGTTAGCCTGAGCTTCTGGCGTGATTGGATTACTCATTTTCTTTTTGGAACTTTTTCCTTGTTTTCTTTGCTCGCTACGTCCAAGGGTTTGTCAAGGCTCGTATATAAACTGTTTCACCGAACGAACGCGAGGCGCGCCGCGTACATCAAAACAGCGACAGTGTGTAGCTTTTCAAAGCTGCAAACTCAAACTTGCGAAGGGGGCGTTAAGAACATGGCAACCTACAGAGATCCTGTTAGCTGCTTTGCACCACTTGAAGTGCTCGAACGCCTGCTGGAAATTCGCGCTGAAGCGGGCTTCGCTCCCGCCGTCTATCTCCTTTCACCCGATGACCTGGCAGACTATCTCGATGCGTTTGGCTTCGACGTCTACGCGTTTTCTGAAGCTGAAACAAGGTTTCACTTTGGAGACTATCGCGCGCCACTGGCACCGGGCGGTGATCACGCTCACTGTTCACTGACCGCCCATTAGCAGTGGGCTGTGAGCAGCCGGTAGTGAGCAGTTTCGGAAAAGTATCCAATTACTCACTGCTCACTGCTCACTGTTCACAGCGCCTTGATTACAAAGAACGTGACGTCGTCAGAAGCGCCTTGCCCGTCAGTCCATTCAAGCATCTCTGTATGCACCGCCTTGATGAGTTCGCGGGCGCCAAGTCGGTGATTAGACTTAACGGCTTGTGCCAGGCGCTCCCGTCCGAACTCTTCACCCTGCGGGTTCTGTGCCTCAGTGGCGCCATCCGTATAAAGCATGAGCACGTCGCCAGGCTCTGTTGTCAGATAATACTCATGGTAACGAGTGTCCCTAAACATTCCCAGCGGTATGCTACCTCGATCGATGAAACTGAAGTCTCCATTTTGCTTCAGCAGAATCGGCGGATTATGACCTGCGTTTGTGTAAGTAAGAGTTTTGTTTGTGACGTCGAGTATGCCGTAGAAAGCAGTCACAAACTGATTGCGCTCAATTGATTCCCAAAGCAGATAGTTTACTTTCGCCATCGAGATATGCGGCGAGTAACCAATGTGTGTAGCGGCACGCAAGCTGGCACGCAGAAACGCCATTAGCAAAGCCGCCGGCACTCCCTTGCCGGACACGTCGGCGATCACCAACCCAATCTGATCGTCGTAGATCTTTACCCAATCGTAATAGTCGCCCGACACTTCTTCTGTGGGGAAGTTGTAAGCGCTGATATCGTAGCCTTCTAACTGCGGGTCCCGGGGTGGAAGCAGTTCCAACTGAACCTGACGGGCCACTTCAAGTTGCCCTTCGAGGCGCTGCTTTTCAATTAACTGCTCGTGCAGCATCACCTTCTCGATAATGATCGCGACCTGCGATGCGAGCAACATTAGAACCTCAAGATCGTCTTCTGAGTAAGCGTTTAGTTCGTCGCTCTCGAGATCAAAGACGCCGATTACTTCTGTATTAGAGATTATTGGCGCCACCATCTCTGAGCGCGTCTCGCTTCGCGCATTAATGTAGTTTGGGTTCTTTCGCACGTCGGGAGAGGTAACCGGCTCGCTCGTGAGCGCCACTTGGCCAATAAGCCCTTCGCCAAGTTTCAGGTGAAGGTTCGTCAATTCCTCGATGTCATAACCCCTGACTGCTTCCGCCTGAAACACGCAGGGCTCTTCGCCCTCTGCCACCGCGCTCTTATCAGAGCACTTCACGACGAAAATGCCGGCAGCATCATACGGAATCAAAGAATCAAGCGTGTCCATTACGAGGTTGAGAACTTCTTGCAAGTCGAGTGAACGGCTAATTTTCTTAGTGATGTCGAGCAACATGCGCAGCTTGTCTGTGGTGGTCAGACCCGGCAAAGTCAGCTCTTTTATCTGTTCACTCACTATTTGAAACTCCGCTTGAAACTCCGCCGACATCGTCAGTCGGGAGGATGGGCCAGAAAACAAAAACGAATTATAAGCGTTCAGGGGCAAAAGCATGAAGCGCTGTGATGTGGCACAAGCTGTTAGCTTGCGCGCAAACTAACAGTTTTGCGCTATTGGGCCGAATGCGCGGCGCGGTATATTCTCCACAGCCGCGTTACTTTTAGTCGATATTCAACTAGTTCGCGGCTAACGTGGAAATGTTTGGCAATCTGCTGCGAAGTTTGACCGTCGAGCAAGAATTTCCTCAAGGCAGAAAACGGAACAAGGGCAGCGGCGCCGGTGGCATATGCGGCTTCTTCGTCTGCCTTTCTATACTCTCGCGAGATGGTCCGGCCGCTTTTAGTTTCCGCTACTACTTTTAGACGGCTGGGCTGGTGACCCAGAAAAACGTGAGACACCTCCTCCATCAGAGTAGCGTTCGTTCTCACGCGCCCGTGATTAGGATTAAGTACGACAATTCTGCGACCGTCCGGCAGCGGAAGAGAACAGGCGCCCCCCGACCACTTCTCTGAAGCCTCACCCAGCAGATGTTCGCGCACCTCAGGGTTGAGTCCCCTGATTTCATCAAAGCTGACAACCAGCAGGTTGGCAAAGCTCGCCAGACGAAAGGGATCGAGCGGCACATCGGGTCGCACGCCCGCGAAATCGCGAAAGCCCAAAGCGTACAGCTCAAATTGACGCCACTTTTCCCCAGGCGGTAAATCGTGGTCGGTCATGTGTTGGATTATAGCTTGCGGCGAGGACGAGAGCCTCAGCGACGTTTGCGCGCCGGAGCCGAGGGCTCGTTTCGACTAAACTGCGAATAGGCAACGCGAAATAGCTGCGACAATGCATCAGCGGTTTCGGGAGACAGATTGCGGTCGGCGCGCAGGTGGGCTTCCACTATTTCCGGAGTCGACTCGTGCGGGTAATAGACAACGGCTTTGGGGTCGTTGCTGTCCTCGCGTCCACGAGTAAGAATGCGTTCGAGTGGCACGTCCAGCCAGGTGGTCAGGCGGGCAATGTTATCTGCGTCAGGCTTTCCCGTTCCGTTTTCAATCCGAGACAGAGTTGACGCTGAAACGCTGGTCTGATCTGCGACATCGCGCAGACTAAGCTCCAGCTCCTCGCGACGGCGTCGAATTGCTCGCCCCAGTTCTTCGGTGTTGATTAACGATTTCGCGGTCCGCGGCATAGGATCTCAATCCTCTTTTCGCTACGGACAATACCACAGTTGGGTTTTAGACGCAAGACTCTGTTTTACGGCTGAAACGCGCGTTGTAGGACAGACATTCCTGCCTGCCTGTCCTGGCGATTTTGTGGTTTGAAAGGAAGGGACAAGCAGGAATGTCTGTCCTACCGAAGAACTAAGGTTGCACCTGATGTTTTGTCGCCGACATTGCGAGATCGCGGGCCCGGGGCAAGACATCGACGGCCTTAGCGACCTGTTGGTCGTCCGTGGTGATAGGCACACGGTCAGCCACTACGCGACCGTAGGCAGCAGTGATGATGTTGAAGCGCAACTGAAGTTCAACAAACGAGCGATTGTGATCGACCAGGGGCGCCAGGCTCTTGAAGGTCTGATCGCCGGCCATGAATTCTTTAAGAGCCTTAAAGACCCCTTCAGAGACCGGGAAATCGGCGGGCCGCAATTCATGATTAAAGTCGATGCTTCCTGGCACGTTGTATGCCGT
Source organism: Chloracidobacterium sp. (assembly GCA_031370285.1). Lineage (GTDB taxonomy): Bacteria > Acidobacteriota > Blastocatellia > Pyrinomonadales > Pyrinomonadaceae > PSRF01. The sequence continues at coordinate 9,399 of JANMQG010000068.1, forward strand.
AAGGCCAGGGACGCGGTCATTCACCAACTCGCGCGTAAAAGCGAACAGTGGACTCAATAAACGCCGCTGCGCCACGGTGAACGTCCTCGCTTTCACACTTTCATCCGGAGCGATGCCGCCGCCGCCATAAACTGTCCGGCCAGTATCCGTTTTCCTTTCCGGTCCGGCTGGCTTGGGATCGTCTTGCTTTTCGTCAAAGCGCTTTGAACCGCCGTGGGTGTAATAGTCGTAAAGACTGCTGTCCGAGTAGTCGCGCTGAATCAGGCGGCCGGAGGGTGTGTAGTATTTTGCTGATGTCAACGTTAGTCCGGCGCCATAGTCGAGCGGGATAATGCTCTGAACGAGGCCCTTTCCAAAACTGGTTTGCCCCACGATCAGAGCGCGTTCGTGGTCCTGCATTGCGCCGGCGACGATCTCAGAGGCGGAAGCGGTGTTTTCGTTTACTAAGACAACGAGTGGAATCGGATCGGCAGATCTGTTTCTTGACACATACGTGTTATCCCGCAGTCCATTTCGGCCCTTCTGAGTGAGAATCAGTTGGCCGTAGGGCAGGAAAACTTCGGCTACGTGAATCGCCTGATCCAAAAAGCCGCCGGGATTGTTTCGCAGATCCAACACCAGCGAGTTTGCGCCGCTGGAGTGTAGAGTGTGCAGGGCATCTTCCAGTTCCTCCGTAGTCGAGTAGTTAAACCCTCGCGTCATGTCCACATAACCGACGCCGGGCTTGAGCATGTAAGCGTCTGGAACTGAAGGCTGCGGCACCACATCCCGCGTTATCTCTACGACCTGAACCCGCTTGTCCGCCGCGCGTTCGACGGTGATCTTCACAACTGAATTTTTCGGTCCGCGAATCTTGTCGCGCACGTCCAACGATGTCTTGCCCGTCATCTTGACACCGTCGACAGCGAGTATTCGATCCCCAAAGCGCAATCCCGCGCGCGCTGCCGGCGAGTTTTGAAACGTCGCAGTGATGAACGTATCGGCCTGATCCTCTAGTATGTAATTCTGAATTGAGGCGCCAATTCCGAAGTATTCTGAACGCTGCTCGGTTCTGAGTTCGTCATACTCTTCTCGATCGTAATAGTTTGAGTGGGGATCGAGCGACCGCAACATACCAATGATTGACGACTTGAATACTGAGTTGTAGTCCAGCTTTTTCCCTTCCACATAGTTTTCCTGAATCAAGCGAACCGCCTCATCGAAGTCTTTCTCGATCAGGAGAATTGCAGTTGAGCTGCCGCGCGTCGGGCGACGGCCAGTGGCGGTTGACCCCGCGGGAACTCGCCCGGGGGAGGTACTCCCGGCTGCGGGCGGCGGCTTTTGCTGTGCAAAAACGAAAGGTTGAATACTAAGCGTGACTGGGCAGAGCACAATCAGCGCGAGCGAGAACATCTTTTTCACTGCGAAACCCTCTGAAGTCTGCGAGATTAGGACGTTGATTACTCCAACCAGCACGCAAAACTAAAAGCCAACCACGCGGGCCGTTTGTCAGGCTAAATACTAGCTAATGCGATACAACTGAGCAAGGTCATCTGCTCTTCGCCTGCATCGCCGATTGAATTCTCAAGGCTGTAACCAGTCTTAGCCCAATCTTCGTTGCCAGGCGCGAATGCGGGGCGTTCGAGAACGCTGGCTTGACGACTATTCAAGGGCATCCGTAGAATGAACTTAACAGAGATCAAGAACGTACTTAGAAACAAGTTGTAAGAATTCTTGGTCGAAGGAGTTTTTCAAAGATGAGCAATGCATATCAGAACAGTCCTTATCAAAAGGAAGAGGCGAGCGCGACTGAAACGGTTGACGACTTAATGCTTAGAGACGACGAAGCTGAAGGCGATTCCGAAGCCAGAACCCGCACCGCATCGTCAGTTAGAGACATCGCGTCGCGGATTCCCGAATCGCTGAGCGCTATAGGACGCGACATCAGTCGCACCATAGAACGTGCCATGTCAGCCAAGGATGATTACGTCGTGGCCGTAAAGGTCTCGCCGGTGGCTCAGGAGAAAGTCGACCAGCTCGTGGCGGCGGGAATTTTTCGCAACCGCGCCGAGGCTGCCGGATTTTTGGTTGAAGAAGGAATAAAGACGCAGGCGGCGCTGTTTGAACGAGTGCAGCAGAAGCTGGCCGAAATTGAACGCTTGCGCGCAGAGTTGCGAGGCATGGTCAACGAACGACCAGCTTGAGCAGTGTATCGCCCCTCGTTATCCCCAAATCTGAGCGTGCTGTTCCCACCGAGGGAGACGCACGCTCAACAAGAAGCTCTCACGAATCGAGATCAAAGTGGCCGAAAGACCAAAGCTTTCACCAACCCCAATCCAACAATTCAGTCTTGCTAATGGCCTTCGCGTGATCTTGTGCGAAGACCATGCCGTGCCGGTTGTCTCTGTGGCTCTCTATTACGATGTCGGCTCTCGTAACGAAAAAGTCGGACGCACCGGGTTTGCGCATCTTTTCGAGCACATGATGTTTCAGGGCTCCGAAAACGTTCCCAAGGCCGCTCACTTCCAGTACATCTTCAACGCCGGCGGCAGCATGAACGGCACGACTTCAACCGAGCGTACGAATTACTACGAGACGCTACCGGCAAGCCATCTCCCGCTCGCGCTATGGCTGGAAAGCGATCGTATGCGATCACTCCGGGTTACTCAGGAGAACCTGGACAATCAGCGCAATGCGGTACAGGAAGAGAAGCGGCTGCGCTATGACAATCAACCTTACGTCAACGCTTTCCTGCGAATTAATGAGTTGATTTTCAAGAACCCCGCAAATGCGCATTCGACGATCGGCTCGATGGAAGATCTTGACGCCGCCACGATCGAAGAAGTGCAGGAGTTTTTCCGCATCTACTACGCCCCAAATAACGCCGTGCTGACTATTGTCGGCGATTTTGAGAGTGGTGAGGCTACTGAACTGGTGCGGAAGTATTTTGCAGCAATTCCCAGCCAGCCTCCTCCGCCTCCCGTCGATGTGAGCGAACCGGAAGACGTGGCCCAGAGCCAGGAAGTTTACGACGATAAGCTTGCTCCAGCGCCCGCATTTGTCCTGGGCTGGAAAATTCCTCCCCGCCGAACCCCTGATTTTTATGCGCTTTCACTCGCGGCCGATCTCATTTTCGAGGGCGATAGTTCTCGTCTCTACCAGAAGCTGGTGAAGGGTGACGAATCAGTCGTGTCGATTCAAGGCGGCATTGACGAGAGACGAGGTCCGTCCGCTTTATATATTTTTGCTTTACCGAAACCAGGCGAAGAAGTCGCCACAATTCGGAATAAAATTTTCGATGAGATTCGGTCCTTAAGAACTTCCGGACCCTCCGCCGCCGAGATGGAGAAGCTGCAAAACGGGCTGTGTAATGATGTAGTTCGCGGTCGACAGGCCACCATGTACCGGGCGCAACGACTGGCAGAGTATGCTCTTTATGACGGCGACCCCACGCTCTTCGATTCCGAACTCGATCAGTACCTGGCGATTGCTCCCGAGCACATCAGGAGTGCAGTCGAGCGCTTTCTGGACGTAGAAAATCGCGTGGTTCTCGACATTGTTCCCGCGGCGCTTGCTGAAGACGCAGCCGCCGAAGAGGCAATCGAAGTCGCGCCTTCCGCACCACCCGAGCAGGTTCCGTCCGCGCCTCAGGCACAACCGACTCCGGATACCGGCCCAGTGGTGGGTGCGCCGGTTGGGTAGCCAGTTGGAACAACCGCAACAGCCCACAGATCCATCGCAGCAAACTGAACGAGGTTCCGGACCTTTGCATACCTAACCGATGAGCGCACAACCAGACTTTCTAAAACAGCCGCCGCCGCCGCTTCCTGCACGTCCCATCAAGCTACCAACCGCCTACGAGACGATTCTGCCAAACGGACTCGCGGTGATCGTGGTTGAAGACTCAAGGTTGCCACTCGTCAGTTATCGTTTGGCATTTCGCACCGGGGACGCCCACGACCCGGGAGAACTGCCGGGTCTGATGGATATGTTGACTGGTCTGTTGACTGAAGGAACTGAGTCGCGGACGAGTCGCCAGATTGCCGACGAGGTTGCGCGACTGGGCGCCACGCTCCAGGCCGGGGCAAATTCTGATTACACAACGGTCGCGGCCTCATCACTCGCAACCTTTAGCGGTAAGATCCTCGAACTCCTGGCCGACGTAGCGCTACGGCCGGTGTTCCCAACTGGTGAAGTAGAACTCACCAAACAAAACACCAAGGAAAGTCTCAAACAGCAACGAGCGCAACCTTCCTTCCTGGCAGGCGAGATGGTGGCGCGAGTGATGTTTGGCGAACATCCCTATCATGTTACGGCGCCGACTCCTGAATCTGTCGATGCCACGACCCGCGAGCGGCTCGTCGAATTCCACCGGTCGACGTTTGTTGCTAATAATGCTGTGCTCTTTGTTGCCGGCGACGTGCAGCAGGATTCAGTATTGCAGCAGGTTGAGAGTTTGTTCGGCGGCTGGCAGCCAGGCAACGTGGCCGGTGACGACTTCCCTGCTCCTCCGCAACGAACGTCGCGGGCTGCATACATCATTGATAGACCGGGTTCCGCCCAGGCTAACATCGTCGTTTCCAACGCCAGCATCAAGCGCACGAGCCCCGACTATTTTCCGCTGCTGGTAATGCACACGGTGCTGGGCGCAAATGCCTCGTCCCGACTCTTTATGAATTTGCGTGAGGAGAAGGGTTATACCTACGGCGCTTACTCAACTCTTGACGCACGCCGCACCGCCGGCACATTTCGCGCGACGGCCGAAGTCAGAACGCCCGTTACCGGCGACTCGCTCAAAGAGTTTTTCTATGAGTTGAATCGTATCCGGAACGAGCCGGTTTCCGAAAAAGAGATTGCCGATGCCAAGTCGTATCTCACCGGAGTGTTTCCGCTGCGGCTGGAAACTCAGGAGGGACTTGTCGACCAACTCCTGCAGATCAAGATGTTTGGCTTACCCGAGAACTATCTCGAGACTTATCGTAATCAAATCCAGGTAGTAACGATTCAGCAGGTCCAGGAAGTCGCGAGGAAATACGTTAGGCCTGACGAGGCAGCGATAGTTATCGTCGGCGACGGCGCGCAACTGTTGGAGCAGGTAGAACCCTACGCCGACGAGATTGAGTTTTACAACACTGCTGGAAAGAAAAAGAACCCGCCTGCCGCTGCGTCATACTCGCCGGAAGCCGCCGCGGCGCTGGCCGGCAACTGGTCATTGCTCATCGAAACGCCACTAGGCCAGAGCATTCCGGCCACGTTGATCCTGTCGAATAGCGGAAAAGGGTTCACGGGAAAAGTTGCCTCGGAGATTGGAAATGGCGAACTGTTGTCGGTGACATTTGACGGCGAGTCGTTTGCGGGGACTATTTCATTCGACATTGCAGGGCAAGCTATGGAAGCGCAGATCGCCGGCGACCTTACCAACCAGAAGATCGAAGGCAGCATCAGTTTGGAAAACGCGCCGGCCTTGCCATTCACTGGCAGCAAAGTGTAACGCACGCCTGTTAGTTGGTGCGTCTCAAGTGATTGCAGAACCTGAGTAAGTCGGAAGCCAGGATCGTAAACTAACGGTTTGCGTTACAGCCTCACAGCTCATAGCGGAGCAGCATTCCATCGCCACCAACAGCCCAACCGATCTTCTTCACAAAATGCAAACCGTAGAGATTCTGTTTAGTGCCTGACTCCTGTTCGATCCAGGTTAGGCCTCCATCGTCGGTGCGCAGGATTCTGCCGCTACGGCCCACTGCCCAACAGTGGTCATCGCTAACGAACTGAACATTCAGGAGTGTCGACTGCGTGCTAATCACAACTGGTGTCCAGGTAACACCGCTGTTTAAAGTTTGCAGGATCGTGCCCCGCTCGCCGACAGCCAGGCCCTTCTTCTCGTTGCGAAAGTCTATGTGGAAGATCGTCGCTCTTGTTCCAGTCTCTTGTTTTGTCCACGAAGCTCCGCCATCCACGGTAGTGAGAATGGTTCCATCGGCGCCCGAGATCCAACCGCGCTTTTCGTTGGCAAAATCTATGTGAATCAACTCCAGGCGGCTCGGCGCGGGCTGGCGTTGCCACGTTTCACCGGCGTTATCGGTGTAGAGCAGAATGCTGTCGACCACGCGTTCGCGCTTGCTAACGGAACCCACCACCCAGCCCTTCTTCTTGCTGGAGAAACGAACGCTGTAGAGTTCTACATCGGCTCCTTCAAACTCGCGAGGCAAGAAGCGGCGAACCTCAGTCCAGCCCCCACCGTTGCCACGAGTTGCGAAGATGGCGTTGCCGGCAATTAGAAACCCCGCATCCTTGTCGCGAAAGTAGATGTCATTAATTGCGGCCGCCGTTTGCATGGGTTGCTTGACCCAACTGCGTCCGCCGTCTTCGGTGTGGCTGAGAAATCCATTGTCACCGCCAATCCAGCCTCTTTTGCTGTCGAGAAAGTAAACGGCATTCAGATCCTGACCGGGCGGAGCAACCTGCGTCGCTACCCACCCTTGCTGGCTCTTGATCGGCGCCGCAACCGCGAACAAAAAAAGCGCCGCGACTACCAACCGGTTCTTGTTCTTCTTGCGTGATGTCATTCGACTGATACTCCTGGCTCGAGTGCGGCGACTTAGATTCCGGTTTCGCACACGCGCTCGAAACGATTTCACAAATCCGCTAAGTCCAAATTGAGTCTGTTCTAGATTTGTACCCCAGGAGCCTGCCTCAAGACAAACTCGCGCGCGCGCTCCTTACGCCTGCCCTCCCGATCCTGCCGCCTCCCGCCTGCTCCTGCCACCTGTTCCTGCCGAAAACGTCGCCTTGATACACCAAGGGCCACGCGCTTCTGGATCACGTGGCCCTCGGCCTTGTTAGCACCCCCCGGCTGCTGTTAATTCGCTGCGTTAACGCGATAGATTCTCCCGTCAAGGCTCACTATTACTCGTTCGCCTAACGAGAAGAACGTCGCGAGTTGTGGCTTTTGTTTCAACAGCGCGAAGTATTCGTTGCTGCCGAACTTGACTACTGTCTCGGGCAAAGTAGCACCGGGCTTGAACTCCGAATCAGTCCAAACACCTTCGCGCAAGTAAAACGTCTTGCCGCCGGCGGTCTTGATCGCGGAGGAAGCGCTTTCCCCTTCTACTATCATCGCCTCCTGCTGTTCGCGTGCGCGTTTGCTCTGTTGCACTGCCACTGCTCCCGTCGTCGCTTTCGCGTCCGCCGCTTTTGCCGGCGAAGGCGGAGCGTTTGTCGCCCGTCCCGCACCGAAGGCTCTGTTGTCCCTGCCATTAACCGGCCGAGCGGTGACATCTTGCGTTGCAGCGCCTGGCTCGAGCGCCAGGTACGAAGTGTATGGCGTAACAATGCCGTAGCGCGTTCCCAAGTCAACGATCTCGTCGCGCAGCTCCTGCTGTTCGCCGTTGGTGCGAACCTGTTCCATCAGCCAGCCTACGCGGCGCGTGGCCCACAAGCGCGGCAGAAAGTCGTTGGCGTCCTCGCGCATCGGGAAACGAAGATTGTTGTACATGAAGTTCTTGCTGGCGCCGTTGGCGTTACCGCCCAACTGCAGCCTGACAAAATCCATATCGATTGGGTTCCGATAACGGCCAATCAGGATGATCTGTGAGCCGCGGAACAAATCGGGAAGCGCACGCGGATAGACTAGATCCGTTTGCACCCCGGCCATATCGAGTCTCAGATCAGTAAGCACTGGATAGTTAACCTTGGCAAAGAAGTTTGAGACTTTAACCTCCAGGTCTTCCTTCGGTTCTACATAATCGGCGACGCCGCCATTCTCAGCCGCAAGTTTGTCGAGCAAAGCCGTGTTGACGTCGTAACCGACGCCAAAGGTGAAAAGGCGCATGCCCGGCACGCGAGCGGTGCGCGCGTTGTCCACAATTTGGGTAGCGTTTGTCACGCCCACGGTCGGCAAACCGTCAGTTATGAAGATGAGTATCCTGGGATGATTGCCGGATTCAAACTGCTGCATGGCAGCCAGCAGCGCCTGGTTAATGTTCGTCCCACCCACCGGCCGCAACGATTGCGCAAACTCTTCGCCGCGCTTGCGACCTTGTTCGTCGGCGCGGATCATCCGCGTTTCCATCAGTCGCTCTTCACCAGCGAAAGACACGACGTTGAAACGATCCTGCGGTCGCAAGATTCGAATTCCGTAAAGCAACGCGGCGCGCGCCTTCTCCATCTTTCCCGCTTCGGCCATCGATCCTGACGTGTCCAAAACGAAGACGATATCCTTTGCCGTGTACTCCTGTTCCGACCATTCGTCTTTGGGGGAGATCATCAAAAGGTAGTAACCATCTTTCCCGGGTTCGCGATGCGTCAGGAGCGTCACGCCAAAGTCTTCGCGCGACAGCCCGTAGAAAAGTTGAAAATCCTGCGGCTCCTTGCCACTTTCAAAAGTGACAACCGAACGGCGATCGCCATTTCGTTTCACGTCAATTGCGTGAGTCGGAGAATAGATATTCCGCAGTGGTTCCTTGCTGTCGAGTTCAATACGCCCGGAGACGCTGCCAATCTGCGTCACCTGTCTGCCCATTCCCAACGGATAACGATAGGCGACAGTGCCCGACTCGGCGCGCAAAACTTGCGAATAAGTGATCTCAAGTTTCTTATCTGAATGCGGTGGAATCGGAAAAATGCTGGCCTGGAAAAGGTCCTTGCCGGCGTATTCCAGCAAACCCGGATCGCGTTGTCGCCTGACTATTTCGTCGTAGATACGCCTGGCCTCTTCGCGGGAACGCACTTCGCCCACCAGACGGCGGTCGCCATCCCAGATCGCAAACTCCGTAATCGATGCCTGTTCCGGAATCGGAAAGAAGTAGGTCCCTTCCAGCGTAGCGTCGGTGTCGTTTCTAAAAATCTGTTCAACGTGGGTTGTCGCTACCTGCGATGAGATCTTTGTGTCTATCTTGATGGACTTGATCGGCAGGCTGCGGGGCAGGGGTATGGGGCGTGGAGGTCGCGGGCAGCGTTCGCACAGCCCGGGCACAATCACACCCTGAGCAGCGGCGCTCGCCGCAATTGAGAACAACACCGAGATCGACAGAAGCAGTATTCGAAGTTTTAGGACTTTCATAATCTCCTCGCTGACACTACGCAAAAATTTATCCCGCGGGGTTCCGACCAGGGTCCCCGGCGGGGCAGCCGCGCTGGGGTGTTGGTCTACAGAACGCCTCCAACGGCGTCTTCTTGCGGAAAATTACCGCAGCTCCCGCAATCGCTTGTTTCTGATTGCTACGATTGTCACGCAGATGACGATGCCGAGCCCTCCACCGGCCAGCGCGAACGGCGCGCCGTAGCGATGCGAAACCACGCCGGCAAGTAGATTTCCGATGGGCATCGCGCCAATAAAGGAAAGGATGAACATGCTCATCACGCGGCCCCGCATTTCGTCAGTTACCAGTTGCTGAAGCAAGGTGTTTGTGACCGCCACCGACGTGACAACTGTGAACCCAACTCCGAAAAGAAAGATTAGCGACCATACGAGGTTGGTTGCCTGCGCAAAGGCAATCAGGAAAACGCCGAAACCAAACGCACCACCGAGGACCGACCAACCCTTCCGTTTAAAGTCGCCAAGATAAGCGAGAAACAACGCGCCGAAGAATGCGCCCCCGCCGGCAACCCCCATCATCCAGGCGAGGCCAGTTGCACCGAGATGAAAGATGTCGCGCGCAAAGATTGGGATCATCGTGATGTAAGGCGCGCCGAACAAACTGTTAATTGCAGAGATTGATAGTAAGGAAAAAACCCGCGGCCGGCGTCTCACATAACGGAAACCATCAAGCAGGTCCTGCCAAAGCGCGCTACGATCTTTGACCGAGTGCACATACTTCGTCACTTCGTCGAAGTGGACCATGCGCAACGCCATGACTACGGCGACAAACGAAAGGCCGTTTAGATAGAAACACCCGGCGAGGCCAAAGAACTTGAAGCCGAGCCCGGCTGACAGTGGTCCGATCACGCGCGAGAGTTGAAACTGCGACGAATTCAGGGCTACCGCGTTTGCCAAATCCTCGCGGCCCACCAGATCAAATGTCATCGCCTGATACGACGGGCCGGCTAGCGCCATGCAGCAGCCCGTAACAAACGAAAACCCGAGAATCATCCATTTGTTTACGTGGTTGGTCCAAACGAGCGTCGCCAAAGCGGTGGCGGCTACGCCGGCTACGACCTGTGTGTAAAGAAGCAGGCGACGGCGATCCACGAGGTCGGCAAAAACGCCGCCGGCGAGCGTCAGGAAGAAACCCGGCGCTGTCGCCATGAAGCCGTCAATGCCCAACCACAATGCGGAGTCGGTTAGTTTCAGCATCAGCCAGCCCTGCGCGACTGCTTGCATCCACGTGCCCACATTCGAAAGGAAGGCGCCGATCCAGAAAACCCGATAATTACGATGCGACAGCGCGCGGAACATTGCTGTCCGGCGCCGCGTTACTCTCGCCGCGGGCTCCAACTTCTCAACTTCCATTGCCATGACTGAATTGTTCTTAACATCCAAACCCGCAAAGCTCCAAATGTGGCGTCAGAGATTTGTCGACAACCTATGAACGAATACTACAGACTTGTACCTTAACTTGGCGCGAGCTATTGAACGCATGTTTTAATCAGCCTGTTTGCAAAGGAAGAATCCATTCGAGGAGATGCGCATGAAACTGATCTCAACCAACGTTACATTTCTGGTTACGTTAGCAATCATTTTCTGCGTTGCGAGGGTAGCGACAGCACAGGAGAAACAGAAACCGATGCCGACGCCATCAGAGACACCAAAACAACTGACGGTTGAAAAACCAGCAGCGCCCGCCGCGAATCCTGCTGACGTGGCTTCGATCGATTCGATCATCGCCGCCGTCTACGACGTTATCTCCGGACCCGCCGGTGAGAAGCGCGATTGGGATCGCATGCGTTCCCTCTTTATTCCCGGCGCGCGATTAATTCCCACTGGCCCGCGTCCGGGAGGCGCTTACGGATCACGCGTCTTGACGATCGCTGAATATGTCGAGCGCAGCAGTGGATTCTTTGAGACGGAAGGCTTCTTCGAAAAAGAAGCCGCTCGCGTGACCGAACAGTTTGGCCAAATTGCACACGCCTTCAGCACGTATGAATCAAGACGCGCGCCGGATGACGCGAAGCCCTTTCAACGCGGCATCAACAGCGTGCAGTTGATGAACGACGGCAAGCGCTGGTGGGTTGTAACGATCTTTTGGCAAGGCGAGGACGAGAAGACGCCGCTACCGGCGAAGTACCTGAAACACTAGGTGGAACAGGGGAAATGGGCAAGAGGGAAACGGTAACGGAGAAGCTGTGACAGTCGTCTGAAAAGCTTTGCCCTTTTGACCTCTTCTCCATTTACCCTCTTCCCCTTATTACCCGTTACCCCGTTCTTCATCGTCGCCACTCAGAAAGCGAGCTACCTTTTCCACCGCGACGCACGGCAACAATCTCGGCCATGATCGCCAGGGCCACTTCCTCTGGCGTAACTGCGCCAATGTCCAAACCTACTGGCGCATGTACACTTTTCAAGCTTTCTTCGCTCGCCCCTGCCTGTCGTAAACGGTCAAGCACAATGTTCGTTCGACGTTTGCTGCCGATGAGTCCAACGTAGTCAACGTCAATCGGAATTACCGCCCGCAGGCACTGCTCATCTTCACTGTGTCCGCGCGTGACAATTGCCACGCTAACTCCGTGTCCGTTGCCAACCGCCGCCTCCACGGCCTGAGACCAATTCTCTGCTGCGACTAACTCGATATTCCCCTCGGGAAAAATCTTGCGGGTTACAAACTCCGCCCGGTCATCGATCAAAGTCGCGCGGTAGCCCATCAGGCTGGCAAGCTTTGCCAGCGAAGCTCCCACGTGGCCCGCACCGCAAATCACCAGGCGTGGTTCCCCCTGGATACGCTCGAATAGAATTTTCGCCTCGGCCCACGCGGTAAGTGCCGGAGCGAATTCCTTCACTGCAACGACGCGCGTGTCACCTCTTGATTCAAGAAACCTCGCCGCTTGTTCCACTACCGCCCGATCAAGCTCCTCGCTACCCAAACTGCCTACTGGCGCACTCGTAGCTCCGAATTCGCGAACGAGTAGTTTTGATCCAACGCTTGTTAAGTCGGCGGCTTCGATCAAGGTCGCGAGCGCCGCAGTTGAACTTTCCTGAAGTGTTTGCGAAACAGCTTCGGCAATCAAATTGGATTGCGCTCTTTTTCCCGGGGGGTCGATTAACGACATGATTGCAATGCGGTGCGATGCGAAGAGAGATGCGTGCCCGTCGTCACCTGGAAGGCGATGTTTTGGTCAGGCCGACGGCCGCCGCTGCGCGACGAACAAGCCACCAGGGACCAACCAGCAAATACATCGGGTTCTTGAAGAAAGCCGGTCGATTCCCCTCGATGGCGTGGCCAATGAACTGAAGCGCCCAGCCAACCACAAACAGCACGATCGCCCAACGCCAGTTGAAGAAAAACAGCGGCAGCGAAACGACAATCATGGGTATGCCGATGCTGTGGGTCAGCTTGTTGAGAGGATGCTGGTGCTTAGCTTTGTAGTTTTCGATGAACGACTCGGGCATCAGGATTATTCCTTCGGCTTCTGATCGCGCAGGCGCTGATAGAACCACCAATGATGACCTTCCAGATCTTCACACTCGTAGCCGCGATCGGTCCACCATTCCTCGCCGTAGTCCGTTGTGGTCGGCTCTTTAACAATCGTGGCACCATTGGTCCGCGCGTGTTCGCAGTGGGCATCGGCGTCATCTACGAAGACCATCATGTTCTGTGTGTTGGCGCCGCCCGTCGAACTAGGTGACTTACGAAAGGAGGGCTTATGCGCCAGTCCGGCCTGGCCTACCATGATCAGTCCTTCGCCGTAAGTCAGTTCGGAGTGTTCGATGCTACCGCCTTCGCCTTCGATCTTGACGCGCACCTCGAAACCAAAAGCGCGGCACAGCCAGTCAATCGCCGCCGCCGCGTCATCGTAGTAAACGGCGCTCGCAATCCGCGGCCAACCGGAGGGTGGCGGTTTAATCATGGACTTTAGACTACCTGCGATGTACTTATTGGGTTCGGCCTTTAGGTCGCCCAAACATCTATAAAGATATCCATCGTTCCGCCGCAGACCATTCCCTCTTCGCTCGCTTCTTCGGCAGTTAAGGAAAAGTGGTGCAGGGCGGATTCTCCCGAGCGCATCGCTGCGCGCGCTTCAGCCCAAACTTCGGCCTCGATGCAACCGCCACCGACGGTCCCCGCAACTTCCCCGTTTTCGAAGAACAACATCTTCGCGCCCCGCTGTTGCGGCGTTGAGCCGCGCGTGTGCGCGACGGTGGCTACCACTACTCGCTCGCCACGATCGTTTGCTGCGCTGATCGAGTGATAAAGATCCTGCTGTGCGATTGTGCCCATGAGATCCTGGTAGGGTAGGCATTCGTGCCTGTCCTGGCGTAACAGACGGAGATCATAAGGACAGACAGGAATGTCTGTCCTACTCCGGCTTAGGTCGGCGCGTAGTTCGTGGCTCCGGCGTCGTTGCTCCCGGGGTGTCCTGAGTTGCCTGTTGCAGCTCTATCTTCCGGCGCAAGGAATCGACTTCGGAGTCAGCAGTGACCAGGGATGTTTCCAAACGGGTACGACTGGTTTCCAGTATCCTGATCTGGGCCAGCACCCGCGACCTTTCGTTTTCCAGTTGGCGGCGGCGCGCATCGCGAGCTTCTTCCGGATGGACTGTGCCATAACCGGAGGCGCGATCGATGTTCTCCGGCCGCAGTTGGTATTCGATCTGCTCAAGCTTTGCTTGCGCATCCGCCAGCTTGCTCTCAACGTCCACTTGCTGCCCACGCAAACTCTCAGCACGCTGCTCGGCGCGCGTCAGCCGCTCCATATCGATAAGCGTGCGATCATTCTGCTGCATTTGCGTCAACTTATCGTTTAGCCTGTCGACCTGATTTGAGAGCTGATTGATTGTCTGCTGCATGTCGGTGTCGCCTGCAGGCTTCGTCGAGGCGTTGCTCTTCTTCGGTCGCGCAGTTTCGGGAGTTTGCTCCGCTTCGCTCGCACTCTCGTCCGCGGTGCTGATGATTCGCTCACCGTCAGGACCAGTGGCCTGCTCAGATCCCGGCGAAGCTATCGCAGGGTTGACGACGACCGGTCTCACAACCTTTTTGGTCACCCGACGCGAGCGGCGCCGGCGGCGAGTCTGCGCACCGGCATCAACCGCGCAGAGACTAATGAGAACAACCAGACTAATTAAGAATGCCGTTTGACGAAGAAATCGATTTTGCATAACAAACTCCTTACCCTATTGCGGCTTGCCACCAAGATACGCCTTCTCAATAGATGCATTCAAGCGTCGGCAAGCTGCTTCCAGCTTACACGGCAGGCCGCGTGTCTGGTTCCTCAAACAACCGCTGTTATTACTGAAGGTTCGCGATCGTCTGTTCAAATTGCGCCGTGCGCTGCGCAATATCGGCGATGCGCGCGCGCACTTCGTCAACCTTTTCGGCGGGCGCTCGCTCCGCAAACTGCGGATTGGCAAGCTGTGCTTCGAGCTTCGCCGCCTCAGCCGCAAGTTTTTCCTTTTCCTTACGAAGCCGCTGCCGCTCCTGATCAAAATCTATCAAACCCGCAAGGGGCACGGCTACTTCCGCGCCGCCAACTAGTATCGCCCGCGCCGAAGCCCGCGGCGCCTCGAGTTGATCACTGATCGAGACCTCAGAAGCTCGCAGCAGTCTGGTGATCTGGTTCGTATTAGCTGAGTAAACAGCGCGCAGCTTTTCATCCGGAGCCCCGATCAACACCGGAATGGGTTCGCTTGGTTTGATTTGCATCTCTGAACGAATGTTGCGCACGCGCGAGATCAGATCGATGAGAGCCTGCATCTCCCACTCTGTATTCTCATCGATCAATTCCAACTTGGGTTCCGGATAGGCGGCCAGCATGATTGTCGGCTCGGCTTCCACGTAAGCCAGATGCAATAAGTTCTGTCCCAGACCCGGGAGCCGCTGCCACAGATCCTCGGTGATATAGGGCATGAAGGGGTGTAACAATCGCAGCGCTTGCTCAAGCACTGACAACAAACGCGTGCGCGCGAGTGCCCTCTGCGGGGATGCTACTTCCGCGGTCACGTCTGCTTTCGTTAGCTCAATGTACCAGTCGCAGAAATCGTCCCAGAAGAAATGGTAGAGCGTTTGCACAGCTTCGTGGAATTCATAACCACCGAGCGCCTTGCGCACGTCGCGCGCCGTCCGGTTGAGACGCGAGAGAATCCAACGATCATGCAGGGCATGCAACGCCAACTCGGGCGAAGCGTTCAAGGTCTCGGGAGTAATAGTCGCGCCCTCGGAGTTCATCAAAGCGAAGCGCGCCGCATTCCAAATCTTGTTGGCAAAGTTGCGGTACGACTCGACCTGCTTGTCGTTCCAACGAGTATCGGTGCTGCCTACCGAAGCAAGTTTGAGACGAGTCGCGTCAACACCATACTTATCAAAAACCTCGAGCGGATCGATGCCGTTCATCTTCGTCTTCGACATGCGCTGACCGTGGGCATCCAGGATTGTGCCGGTGATGAACACATCAGCGAATGGCTCGCGACCCATGAATTTCAATCCCGTCATCACCATGCGCGACACCCACAGGAAGATGATGTCGCGGCCGGTCATCAGCACGGAGGTGGGATAAAACGTATCGAGGTCTTTTGTTTTTTCCGGCCAGCCCATCGCCGAGAAGGGCCAAAGCTGCGAAGAAAACCAGGTGTCGAGCACATCCGGGTCCTGCGTCAATTCATCCGTCCCGGCTTTCGCGCGCGCCTCTGCTTCCGAGCGCGCCACGACTACTTCGCCTTCGGCGGTGTACCAGGCCGGGATTTGATGCCCCCACCAAAGCTGGCGCGAGATAGTCCAGTCGCGCAGGTTCTCAAGCCAGTTTGAGTAAATCTTCTCGTAAGGAACTTCCGGTACAAACTGCGGCTTCTTGCCGCTTGCTAACAACCGCAGCGCCTCATCCCGTAACTCGTCCATACGCAGGAACCACTGCGTTGAGATCAGAGGCTCGATGACCGTCTTGCAACGTTCACACTTGGAAATCGAGAACTCGTAGTCGACAACTTTTTCCAGCAAGCCCAACTCTTCAAACTTTTCCACCACCTTCGCGCGCGCCTTGTAACGATCCAGACCGGCAAACTCGGCGCCGGCAGCTTCGGTTATCTTCGCGTGAGGATCGATAACCACGATCTGCTCGAGGTTGTGACGCACGCCCATCTCGTAGTCGTTGGGATCGTGCGCCGGCGTGACTTTCACGGCGCCGGTGCCGAACTCGGGATCTACAAACTCATCCGCAACAATGGGAATCTCACGGCCGGTAAGCGGCAGCGACACAGTTGTGCCGACTAGATCACGGTAGCGTTCATCGTTTGGGTTTACAGCGACGGCCGTATCGCCGAGCATCGTTTCAGGGCGGGTCGTGGCGACAGTTACACCGCCGTCACCATTCTTCGCCGGATAGCGTAGATAATAGAGCTTGCCGGCCTGCGGAATCTTCTCCACTTCCAAATCGGAAAGCACGGTCTGATCGTTGGGACACCAATTGACGATCCGGTTGCCGCGATAGATCATGCCCTCTTCATAAAGGCGTACGAAGACTTCGCGCACTGCGCGAGACAGGTCTTCGTCCATCGTAAACTTTTCGCGCGACCAATCGACGGAGACTCCCTCGCGGCGCATCTGTTTGGTTATTTGTCCGCCGGATTCCTTCTTCCATTTCCAAACGCGCTCAACAAACTTCTCCCGACCCAGATCGTGGCGATTAACACCTTCTTTCTTGAGCTCTCGCGTCACCATCAACTGCGTCGAGATGCCTGCGTGATCCATACCGGGCAACCACAGCGTGCGGTAGCCGCACATGCGCTTGTAGCGCGTGAGCACATCCATCATGGTGTGCTGTAGGGCGTGACCCATGTGCAGCGAGCCAGTGACGTTTGGCGGCGGAATTACTATTGAAAAGGCGGGCGCATGCTGGTCACGGTTAATCTCCGGCGCGAAACAACCTTGCTGCTCCCAACGCTCGTAGTGGTTCTGTTCAGCTTGTTTGGGATCGTATTGTTTAGGGATTTCCATTATGTCGTCATTGGTCAGTTGTCAGTGGTTGTCGTTAGCTTATCGCTGATGGGCAGCAATCAGGCATTGTAAAGTACGAGGAGTGTCTTTTCATATTGGGGTGGACAGTCGATAGTGGGGTAATTAAATTGGCACCACCATCGGGCAGTCGGGAGTGTCATGGTTCCGGCCTTCCTCTGTGCCACCTCTGTGTTCTCTGTGTCTCGGTGGTGAATGCGCTCCGCAAAGGACTCACCACGGAGGCACAGAGGTCACTGAGGACGCACAGAGGCTCTCAAGATGGGACACTACCGCCACGGTCTTAATCCTGCTATTGACCGCTAACCACCAACAAAAAAAGAAGCAGGCCACCTCAACATTAGCCTGCTCCTTAATTAGATCCTCTGGTTTTGAAGTTAAGAACTTTTCTCTTCGAGCTGCCGCTTAATCAGGAATTCCGCGAGCTGCGGCACAACCTCCCAGGCTATTTCCTGTACTACCTTTTCCGAAAGTTGCTCGACTGCGCGACGCGCGATGGCGTCAATCATCTCGGGTGACAACTCCGGCGCCGAAGCTGGAACCGAAGGCACCGAAGGCTGCGGTGAATATTGCTGCACGCTCTGCTGGGCTTCAACTTGTGCGGCAGGCGCTTCCGGCTCATCGTCGACCACCCGCTCATACGCCAGAGTTGTTGCCACTGGGTCTGTCGTCGCGGCAGAGGGTTCCGCGGCGATTGTTGCCGGCGCTCCATAATTGCCCGCATAGCTGGGCTGTATCTTTGGTAGCGTCCGATAGCTATCGCGACCGCGGAAGGCAGACGCGGAAAATGCCGGTTCAGCTGGTGACGGCTCGGGAATCTCGTCGAGGTCTATGTCTAGAACAAAATCGTCATCCAGCACTGAACGTCCCAGTCTGAAGTCACCGAGCTCGAGCAGCACCTCACCAGCGTCTTCGTAACCTTGCGAACTCATCTGCACGGCCGGTGCCTCTTCCTGCGCTTGCGACGCTGCGGCTGCGTCCACCACGTGGCTGAGTTCCGGCGGCAGCGGCTGCGTGTCGGCAGTCGTGATTTGCAAATCGGCAGTGGAAAGTTTTTCCACCGCTGGTTCCGGAGTCTGCTCGGCTTGTGGTAGTTCAGCCGTAGGGATCTGTTCCTCCGGTGGGGGTTTGCTCGAAAGCAGTCCGACCTTTTCTATCAGGCGGCGAATTGATTGAAAGGGTTTGGTCAAAGTGTCGTTCGCGCCAACTCTGCGCGCCTCCTCTTCGTCGAATGGCTCGAAGGAGCCAACCAAAAGCATAACAGGAATATGCTTAAACTTGTCGTTTTGCTTTATATACTCGCAAACTTCGTAGCCATTCATCTCGGGCATGAAAACGTCTGCGAGCACTATGTCTGGGGCAAACTCTCGGAGCCGCTCGATCGCTTCACGCCCGTTGCCTACACAAAGCACGCTGACGCCCTCGTCAGCAAAAGTAAGATCGACAACTTTCTGAATCGTGATTGAATCGTCGGCGAGTAGGAGTTTTCGTCCAGCTAGCAAAGCTTGGGTACCTTAGCGGACCAAGGTTGGACTAATGTGCGCCACTGGCGAGGGCGGGAAACTAACAGTCGGCGCAAGGCTTGGCTTGTGTAATCCTGACTTGTCTAATAACAAGGGCTTTCCCTGAGCAAAGCCACTGATTGAAACTACCATCCGCGCTAATGGCGCGTCAAGAGTTTAATCGTTGGGGGCGGATCTATTGTTGCTGGGCTGACCAAACGCGTTCTCGGGGAGACTATCGCGAGGGACCCGTCAACTCGATATCGTCCGACGTGTCGGCTTTGCCGTCTGGGCCGGTGGAGCGCAGCGTGAAGTGGTTGCGTTCGCCCAGATACTTGTAAGGCTGGTGCCAGGGATCGACGCGAATTACGCGCGCGAGGTAGCGCGGGCTGAGGAAGTCCATCACGACGGTCTGTTTGTCTGAAACGACATAGAAGCCCCGGTCTTTACGAAACTTCTCCAGGGCCTTGGCGATCAAGTCTAACTCTGTGCGGGCTACTTTCTGTTTCTGTTCGTTGACTGCGGCGGTGAGTGCTTCGAGTTTGACCCAATCGCGATTTCCAGTACGCAACTCCGCTACGTGCCAACCGCTCTTGTCGCTCGTCAGCCGCGCATCCACTCTCACCCACGCGACAACGGTGGCGGAAGGTTGTGACGCAAGCGGGATTGGCATTGGATCTATTTCCTGAATCCGAATTGCGTCGGAAGGAACTTCAATTCCCAACAGACTCCCGAGCAAACAACGTGCGCGCTTCACGCTGGGATCCACTGCCACCTTGCCTCTGACGCGCGGATCGGGTGCGGTGCAATCGCCTTTGGCCGCCAGCGTGCCAAGTGCACTCGCAATGAGATCGATGTTCTCCCAGCGCTCCTGACCGGTTCTAATCTCGGCGACGCGCCACCTTCCCTCTTTGTCCGTTTCAAACTTGAAGACGGTTCGGATCTCGGCTGTCACGTCCATGGCTGAGGCGCCACTGGCAGAGACCGACTTCACCCGCACCGCGCCGCTCTTGAGTTCAAAACCGGGGATGCGCGTCATCACTTTGAGGGTCTGACTGGCAGACAAATCTGCGCGGGCGTCTGCGGCAGTGAAGACCAGCAGCGCACCGGCAAACAAAGGAACCAAAAAGGCCGTTTTTAGCTTTTCAGCATTCATAAGGTTACTAGTCCAAGCCAAGCGTACCTGCCGTCCAAACTTGCAGGCAAGATGCCTGCGCTCCC
>JANMQG010000086.1:0-2258 GCA_031370285.1 Chloracidobacterium sp.
CGTAATGAGCCGACGCGCGGCAGTGTCAACTACACTCGGTTCAGCGTTCACAGCCTGGTGGCGAAAAAGCTCGATATCACCGCCCGCATTGTGCACAGTAACGCAACTTCAAACTCAGCGTTTCTCGAAAGTTTTACCGGCTTGAACTTTAACACCAGAGTGACCGGCCAGCTTGCACCTCCTAATGTCCTTACGCTTGGCCAGTACAACATTCCGGCGAACGTCAACCGGCCAAACACGCTCGGAGATATTGGCGTGACCTTACTGGCAACGGATAAGTTCAGAATCTCGAACACCTTTCGGGTGGAAGACTTCGAGATCAATGGCGTCGCCATATTTAACGATGCCTTCTCTCTAACCAGGGCGCCGTCTTCGTCGTCCTCGCTGGTTGTCAGCAATCTCAGTGCTAACAGGATCATCGGTTATCGCAAATACCAGGACACAGTCGAAGGCGATTACCAGTTTAATAAAAACTACTCAGTCCACTTCGGATATCGTTACGGCAGTCGTCGCATCCAGCACGTCCTGACTGGATTTGCCCTCAATACCAACTCACCGGTGCCGGATGAGGAAGACGAAGTGCAGACCAATCACACCAACGTTTTCTTCGGCGGGTTCAAGGCGCGTCCGGTTAACAACTGGACCGTCTACTTCGACGCAGAGCACGGCACAGCAGACAATTTTTTCACGCGCATCGGGAATTACAATTACACGAACATTCGCGCTAAGAGCAGGTATGCGCCGAACCGAAAGGTATCATTCAACTTAGCCGTCATCACAAAAGACAACTCCAATCCATCAGAGATCGCCGGCGTCTCCCTGAGCGATTTCGGCGTGGATGTTAAGTCGCGGACATTCACTTCTTCGCTGGACTGGGCTGCGACCTCCAAACTCTCGTTTAACGCGGGCTACAACTACAACTGGGTTAACAGCGATGCTGTCGTTGACTACTTTTTCCAGGTCCCGCCCGCCGCCAGCGTCAGGCATCCTCTTGGCCATAGCCTTTACTTCGTGAGAAACAACTTCTTCTACCTTGATGCCGTGGCGCAGCTAGCGCCTCGCTTCACTCTCTACGCGTCGTATCGAATCAATAGGGATAGGGGACAGGGCAATCGGCTCGCAGATCCCACCGGAACGCCCGGCACTCTAATTTCGTCTTATCCGATGAATTTCCAGTCACCTGAGGCCCGGCTCGCAATCAAGCTCCACCGCCGGCTGGATTGGAATATCGGTTATCAGTATTACAACTACAACGAAAGCGCGCTGGTTGGACCGCGGCCGCAAAACTACCACGCGCATCTGCCTTATACGTCATTGCGGGTCTACTTTGGTCGCAACGAGTAGTGTTGAACCGGCTGGTTCACTTCTAAGCATGAGGGACAAACTCCGGCTGCAACATTTACTGCAGTTGGAGTTTGTTTGTGCCGTAATAGCGAACGATGAGAACAGAGTCGGGGACGACCCAGCTCAAGACTAATTTCTCTCTTCGTTGTTTTTGGCGGGAGGGCGAAGCATGAGTGGCATCGCGCAGGAGAGAGGCGAAGAGAATGCCGGATATCCGAAGCGGCCCGGTACAAGCAGGCGTCGATTTCTTGACTACCTGCTCGGCACCAGCACGATCGCCACTGTGGGCGCGATCGTTTATCCCATCTTCAAATTCATGTCGCCGCCGCAAGTTGTCGAATCCACTGAGAATTCAGTGGTGGCCGCTAAGCTGGGCGAAGTGCCCTTGAATTCCGGAAAGATCTTTAAGTTCGGAAACAAGCCTGGGATTCTCGTGCGCACCTCCGCTGGCGAGCTGAAAGCTGTTTCCGCCGTGTGCACTCATCTGGAATGCATCGTTCAGTATCGCCCCGACACGAAACAGATTTGGTGCGCCTGCCACAACGGTCAGTACAACCTGAGCGGCAAGAACATCGGCGGTCCGCCGCCCCGACCTCTGGAAGAGTTCAAGGTAAATACGCGTGGTGACGACATTGTGGTGAGCCGGACGTAAAGATGAAGCTGGATGCTCTGACATCGTGGCTCGACGAGCGCCTGTCGATTAGTACGCTGGTAAAAGTGGCGAGCAAGAAAGAAGTCCCGCTTCACCGGCATTCCATCTGGTACTACTTCGGCGGTATGACGCTATTTCTCTTTACCGTTCAGGTAGTCACCGGAATCCTGCTGCTCCTCTACTATCGCCCCAGCTCGGAGGGTGCTTTCGAGAGCGTGCAGTTCATCATGACCGAGGTCAAGTTCGGTTGGCTGATTCGCTC
>JANMQG010000094.1:0-2611 GCA_031370285.1 Chloracidobacterium sp.
CAGCGAAGCTGTTTGATCGCTTCGTTTCTTACTGTTTCGCTGAGATCAGTACGCGCGAAGCGTTCCAGGACCGCCGGCAAATCCGTGTTTGATTCGCCGAGCGACAATTCCTGAATGAGGATAGTTCGAGCGTGCTCGGTCCATCCGCCGACCACGGTCCGCCAGTCTTCACCTAGTGAAGTCAAATGAAATTCCTTAACCGAGCGATAAGTCCCACGAAGCGTTCCCTCTCCTTCACCACTGAGCAGGGGCTGGACAAGATCTATAAAGTCTGCTGAACCGCTGGCGATCATCCCGACTACCGCGGTCAACCTGAAGTTCTTGTCCTCAGATCCATACAAGGAACGAAGGCGCTGGGCCACGTGAATGCCCACTACTTCCCACACGGATTTACCGCAGAGTCGGGCGAGGTTTGCAGCCAGAATCGGATCGACGTTCAGAGCCATTTCCACCAAGAGGACACCGGCTTGCCTGAGCTCCTCACCGTTAGGTGCATCAACAAGTGATCCGATTTCTTCTGCGACCATCTGAAGTGGTTCATCCCAGACCGGTTCATTTACGTACCGTTTTGTAAAGCGTCGTCGTGCGTCAGCCTGGTCACCACCCAGCAGGTCCAAGAGTTGCTGCTTGAGATGCCCAGCCGCGTAAAATTCCTGAAACTGCTGATGCTGGAAGCGAAACGCCACCGAAGGGTACGCGGATCTTTCCAGGACGTGATGCTTGCAGAGTTCGTCCAGAATCAATGTTGGCTCAGATGGTTCCTCGATTTGGCCGCGCTGCTCCAAGTCATGACTCAAAGCGTTCACGACCGTGCGCGCGTCATCGAGTTGAATTCTCGTGGCCCCCCGCCGCGTCATGTCGAGCGAAAGGGATTTGAGATAATCACCGGCGGTTCCCCGCAACGGTGCACTTTCCAGAGACACTTGGTGCTCGCCTGATGTCTCCAGAAGGTGCACCACTTCTCTGAGAACGCCAATTCTAGTTGCTGATATCGTGCCACCAGCGCGGAAGATGGCGATGACATATGAGAGAAACAATGGAGTGCGGGTTAAGCCGTCCAGTAGCTTGTTGGCTTCGATTGCTTCAATCAGCTTGCTGGCGTGCTCCGGTGCGGCTCGCTCGATACATTGGCGGCGCTCCTGGTTGCTCAGCGAGAGGAGTATTACTCGAACAGCTTCCGAAAGGGCTGCGCTAACATTGACTGACCGGCTGGCTAGGATTATTCCGGCGGATGGAAAACTAATTTCAAGTTGTTTGAGTTGCGTCGCTGCTCGCCGAAAGGCATCGTCGGAAATCTCATTCCATCCATTCAATAAGAATCCGAAGTGTATCGCTTCGGGCAACGGCGCCAACTCCACGGCACTGATACCGAGTGCTTGAAACTCAGGCACATCGGCAATGAATTGCAAGATGGTTTTGCCAGACTCGATCCACGCCGGCAGGTCGATGAAAACGTATAGTTCTTCCGGGCCAGCTGATAGTGCCATCTGCAACAGCGTCGTTGTCTTGCCACGCCCCGCCGGACCCTCGAGTATTACGCGGTGACCAGTTCTTATGAGCGACTGCAGATCACGCAGGTGCAATAAGCTTTCTTCCTGTCCATCCCCGTCGAGTTTAATTGCTCGTAAAGCAATCGGCTCTGAATCTCCTAACTTCACTAATCGGAGCCAATGCGCGTTAACTCTGGATGCCGCTTGACGAGCTCTACTTAGCAGCGCTTCGATCGAGGCTGCGGTAGGCTTGGGTTGCAAGCTGGCTATCGCATCCATCATCTCGCGCTGACGTTCCCTGGCGCGCTGATCGGCTACCAAAGTTCCGTCGGGAGACCTTAAAAGCTCTTCCCAGTAATGGCGCTCAAACGCTCTGAGCACCTTAAGTGCGTCGCTCGATGTGGTATTCAGCCCTGTCGCGAACTCTCCTTTGTCAATCAGCAGATCGGCCTTGTCTTGATCAACCCCGAATTCTCCGCCTT
The DNA here is from genome assembly GCA_031370285.1 of Chloracidobacterium sp. Classification (GTDB taxonomy): domain Bacteria; phylum Acidobacteriota; class Blastocatellia; order Pyrinomonadales; family Pyrinomonadaceae; genus PSRF01. The sequence continues at coordinate 1,973 of JANMQG010000094.1, forward strand.
CACGAACGCGCTGCAGCGCCTCATCAAATGGATAATCCTTGAGGACCTTCCGTAACGGTCGCTTGATATTCGAGACGTGAGGGAAGTCGTCTGCGGTTGCTGAAATCGCACGCCTTTCCGGGGTGTCTCTTCTGATCCATCGGTAGCCCTGATAGGCCCAACTCCCGAGGGTCTTCACCAGTGTCAACCCCTTCAGAAGAGACGCGGTGGTGATGGGTTCGCTCATGGACTTTTCTACAGCGCAGCAGGTGCTACAGATCTGAAAGATGATTCGTTGCGATTACAATGATGCAAATCACTCCTGTCGTCAAAACGAGACCAGTAAGGACGTTCGGGCGCGCGCGTTAATCAATAGGGCCTCGCCTTCATTCCGTTCGCTCCATTCCAGCCGAGCTAAACTTACTGTTTTCCCCCTCTCCGAGCAGATTGTGCCAAGAGAGGCCGCTCGCACAACACTGCGCAAAGGCTCCGAGCGGTCCACTACGTTCCGCCACTGTCCGGTGTACAGTCGCAGCAAGACACCTTAGTTTCCACACGCACTCTTACGCAGCTCCTGTTCTACCCGTAAATTGAAACTGTTGTCCGCCGACTGTTGTTTGGCTTTGCCCGCCGGATATCATTGACGACTACGACCGCACT
>JANMQG010000104.1:0-3462 GCA_031370285.1 Chloracidobacterium sp.
AAAACATTAGGAAGGCGGCGAGTGAGCACACTGGTTTCCCCTGGCGCCAGGCTTGGCCGCTACGAAATCCGCTCGAAGGTTGCCCGAAGGCGGAATGGGCGAAGTGTATCTGGCGATAGATACCGAACTTGCGTTTGAACAAAACTAAGCCGCGACTTGAAGTCGCTGGCCGCATCAGTCTCAGAGAGAGGATTACATGAAAAGATATATCCCTGGCACAAGAAAGGCTGCGACAAGTCGACGCACTCGAAAATGAAGCGCTGCCCGCAATGTAACCGCGTCGAAACCGACGACACGCTCGCTTTCTGTCGCGCGGATGGTATTGCTTTGATTAGTGACTCTGGTGCCGTCAGCGCTGAGGCGGGCACAGTGAAGTTTGTCTCTGCTCCGGTGTCGAGCGAGATTGACACCAGCGTCCTGCCGCGCACGTCAACGTCTCCAGAGATCAATCGTCCAACTGCACCTACGACCGTGCTGCCCGCGCAGCAGATTCCGGGCACGGTGACCCAGGAGTTGAGCAAACCGAAACAGCGGAAAGCGATCATTGCAATAACCGCAGTAATCGCCGTCGCACTGATTGCTGGTGTCTACACCTTTTGGGCCCGGGTGAAGAAGACCGCGTCGATCGAGTCAATCGCGGTGATGCCGTTCGTCAACGAAAGCGGCAATGTCGATGTTGAATATCTCTCGGACGGAATGACAGAAACGCTCATCAATAGCCTTTCACAGATTCCAAACTTGAGCGTGAAGGCACGTTCAACTGTTTTTCGTTACAAAGGCAAGGAGATCGACCCGAAAAGGATTGCCGCTGAACTAAATGTGCAAGCGATACTAACAGGACGAGTGGTCCAGCGTGGCGATCAATTAACACTCAATTTAGAGTTGGTTGACGCACAGACGGAAAACGTTCTGTGGGGTAATAGATACGAACGGAAATCGTCCGAACTCGTCGCCCTTCAAAGCGAGATCGCCCGTGATGTTTCCAGTAAACTCAAAACCAAACTTTCAGGCGCGGAAGCAGCGAAAGTCGAAAAGACCTACACGGCCAACGCGGAAGCCTATCAACTGTTTTTGAAAGGGCGGTTCTACGGGAGTAAGCGCACGGCCAAAGATGCTCAGAAATCGATTGAGTATTTCCAGCAGGCAGTCGCCATTGATTCAAACTACGCCTTGGCTTATGCAGGGCTGGCCGAGTCAAATTGGTTTCTCGCACTTTACAGTTACCCGCAGGTTAATGAAGCGGTCCCCAAAGCACGGGAACTTGCCCTGAAAGCCCTGGAATTGGATAACAGCTTAGCCGAGCCGCACTCGATATTAGGAGTCATCTGTTTTAATTATGATCGCGATTTCGCCTGCATGGAACGCGAGACAAAACTTGCAATCGAACTGAATCCGAGTTATGCGGAAGGTCATCGCCGGTATGGTCTGTTACTTTATGACCTGGGCAGATTCGAAGAAGCCCGCATTGCTATAAGGCGGGCATTGGAGATCGACCCCTTGTCGCCGGTAACTAACCAAAATTATGCCCAGTTGCTTTTCTATGAAAGAAAATATGATGAAAGCGAAACGCTGAGCAAAAAGAACATCGAACTGGATCCAAATTTCTGGTATGCGCATTGGCAACTCTTTTACGTTTACCGCATGAAGCGAGATTATGCTTCGGCTGTCGCAGAACTTGCCAAAGTTCAAGATGCAAGAGGCGAACCTGATGCAGCAAAGTTGATCCGGGAGAGTTTTGCCAAAGGCGACTGGCAGGGATTCCTGAGGAAGATTACCGGGGAACGCGCGCGACTTAAACTATATCCATATTTTGTGGCGACTTTCTTTGCGGAGTTGGGCGAGAAAGACAAAGCCTTTGCCATGTTGAACGAAGCGATCGAAACAAAAGATCAACATACAGGCCAGATGAAAGTAGACCCATACATGGATCCATTGCGTGACGACCCTCGGTTTCAGGAACTGCTGAAGAAAGCCGGTTTTCCTGGATAGAGTCAATTTATGAGACGATGCCCTGAATGCAGACGGGATTATTACGGAGTTAGCCCGGAACTTGACGATTTGCGTCCGACGCACGATTCAAGGAGATGCCGAAACGCCTGAGTCTGCCGGAATGAATTTGAAAGTAGATGAATAAAGAACTGGCAACCAACACAACTCAGTCGCATTACCGCATCGTCTTCAAAATCAGCGCGGGCAGAATGGGCGAGGTCTATCTCGCGCAGGATATCAAACTCGATCGTGAAGTCGCCTTGAAGAAGCTCTGAGAAGCCAGGGCAGGACGACTCAGTGATCACAACTTTGAGGAGGAATATCAACATGGCTACCGCCTTTGCGCCAATCCCCGGCATTCCCGCAGCGCTACACCGTGCCGAGAAAGACCTTCCCTTTGTCGAGTACCAGGAGGGCGTAGTGTTCCAACTGCTGCACGCTGATGTGGAGGCTGGACTCTGGGTGATCCGAGTGCGTTTCCAGCCGGGCGTCACTATCCAACGCCACCGACACACGGGCGAGGTCTTCGCCTTCACGATCAAGGGTTCGTGGAACTATCTGGAATACCCCGAGGTCAACACCGCGGGTTCATATCTGTTCGAGCCTGCCGGCTCGATCCATACGCTGCATGTGCCGGCTACGAATGCAGAGGTGACCGATGTCTGGTTCGCCATCCGCGGAGCTAACCTCAACCTTGACGAGGAGGACAAGGTCGAGAGCGTGCTCGACGCCGGCGCTGTGCTTGAGATCTACCAGGCTCGTTGTGAAGCAAGCGGGCAGGGGCGTCCAAACGTAATCGGGACATAAACGAGTGGCACTAAGACCTGGCACATCATCGGCGGGGTGTGCGGTGGGTTGCCGTCGCAGACAAGTCCGTAAGCGTTTACCGTTCGAGGCGCCTGGATCGTAGCTGATGTAGCACCCCAAAATAAAACGCTGCCCAATGTAATCGCGGGGAGTCTGACAACACACTCGTCTTCTCCCGTGGCGTTCAGGCGGCGCCGCAAGCTCATGACTTAACCCGAAAGGAATCAATACATGGCAAAACCTTCAAAGTTCGCGCACGTCGTGTATAGCACAAGACGCTTTGATGAAATGATTGACTGGTATCAAAGAGTCTTCGAAGCGACAGTGGTCTATCAAAACCCGGTGTTCGCTTTTCTTACTTACGACGACGAACATCATCGCTTCGCCTTCGCCAATTTGTCAGCGCTTGTGCCTGACAGCGTTGCCGGCGAGACGCGGGACAAAGCGGGTGTAAATCACGTAGCGTACACCTACGCCAACCTGGGTGACTTGCTTGCTACGTACGAGCGTCTCAAACAGATGGGCGTCAATCCGTACTGGCGCATTCATCATGGAATCACACTATCGCTTCACTACCAGGATCCCGACGGTAATCGAATGGAGTTTCAGGTGGACAGCTGTACGGTCGGAGAGGCCAACGCCTACATGCAAACTGACGCCTTCGCC
>JANMQG010000105.1:0-29229 GCA_031370285.1 Chloracidobacterium sp.
AGGTGTTTCCTGGCGTCTTCGGCCTTGGTGAAAATTCCCGTTGACTCGATCACGATTTCGGCGCCCACCGACTCCCAGTCGATCGACGCCGGGTCGCGTTGAGAAAAGACACGAAACTCATCCCGTTCAACTCTAATCCCATTTTCGGTCGAGGTAATCTCATGATCGAGATTTCCGAGCACTGAGTCATACTTCAGCAGGTGGGCGAGAGTCTTCGTGTCGGTCAGATCGTTAACGGCGACGAAATCGATATCCGGATCACCGATAGAAGTGCGAAAGATATTGCGTCCGATGCGCCCAAAACCGTTGATGCCAACTTTCACCGCCATTGTGAGCTGCCCTCCTGCTGATTTTTCCAGCGCGCCTTCGAGAGCTTGAAGAAGCGAGAAGGCACACTATCCTCCGCCGCCGGTCAAACTAGGATCGAAACTTGCTGGGAGTAAAGAAAGCCAAGATTATGCGGCGTAGCTTTGAGTGTCAAGCGAGCGTCATGGAATGTTCTTGATTGCGGCCCGCGCATCTTGCGCGTGATTCATAAGCGCAAAGCTCACGCGGGTTTAGGTCGATCTTTTTGAAACTGGCATCAGATAAATAGCGTAGTAAAGACTTGATCGAATGAGACTTGCTTGTTAACAGTGGTATTTGTTTACGTCAATCCATTTAGAGAATTAACTGAAGGAGTTTGGTCTAATGTTCATTCCCAGGCCTCGTGATTTATCCAGGGCGCTGCTCTGCTGCGTCCTCTTGGTTATTGCTTCAGGAGCAGTATCGGCTCAGGTTCCGGCGCCGAGTCCAACGCCAAATACGGCGACGCGCCCCCCCGGCACAGAAACTCAGAGCCCAACCGCTGCGCCCGGAACTCAGCAAACTGCGCCCCAGACTCCTGTGGCCACGCCGTCTCCTTCGGCGGAATTCCTTCCCGTCGGAGAACCAGCGGAGCCGGTCTTTCCGACCGTAGAGCAAAGACCACTGCCGCCGATGCCAAACATGAGCCGCCTGGGCGTCTCCAGCGACAACACGGTGGCGCTGTCGCTTAACGAAGCGGTGAAACGAGCGCTCGAGAACAATAACGACATCGAGGTCGCACGTGACGACGTTCGGTTTGCAGAAACTCAACTACGTTCACTGCAGGGTGTTTATGATCCGTTGTTGAGCTTTACTCCCCAAATCGACAAGCGGATTACGCCGCAACAAAGCTCTCTGGGTGGATCAGGTCGATCCGGCACGACAACGAACACCACTTACTCCTTGAGCCCATCAATTAATAAGTCCTTTGAACTCGGCGGCGGAAACTACACTCTCAACTTCGCCAACAGTCATACAAATACCAGCTCGTCATTCAGTTTTATCAATCCCTACTATTCTTCGAATCTTTCGCTGACGTTTACGCAACCACTTCTGCGCAACCGGGCCATTGACAATAACCGCAGACAGATTCGGATTCAGAAAAAGCGGCTCGAGCAATCTGACGCAGATTTCCGCTTGCGCACCATAGACGTCATCACGCAAGTGCAACGGGCCTACTGGGATCTGGTTTTCGCTTTGCGCGATCAGCAGAACCAGCTCGACAATCTAAATCTCACGCGCGAAAACCTGCGCCGTGTGGAAGCGCAAATCACCGTCGGGACAAAGGCGCCGCTGGAAAGAGCGGAGGTACAAACTGAACTGGCAAACCGCGAGTCTTCCCTGCTGCTTGCCGTTCAGGGTGTCTCAATCGCTGAGAACAATCTGAAGCAACTCATGTTTAAGGATCCGTCAGTTCCTGAATGGTCGGCTCAACTTACCCCCACGGATACGCCGAAGTTCGACACAACGCCAGTGAATCTGAATGATGCTTTGAAAGCGGCCCGCGAAAACCGACCAGAGCTTCGCCGGCTGCGTTTGCAAAACGACATCAATCAGATCGACCTTCAATATTTCAAGAACCAGACGCGCCCACAGATCGACATTCAATCAACTCTGGCAACCACCGGTCTGGCCGGAAAAGATGTTTCGGGCGCCGCCGCAGCGGGCACGCTCTTTCCGCTGATCTCCGGCGATCCGAACACCAATGCGTCAGCCTTTCTATTGCGAGAAATTCGCGACGTCCAACAGCGGGCTGGATTTCCGCTGGCCACTGTGCCGCTGGTACCCTCCCTGGGCGGCCCACCTGCCGACTTGATCGGAGGATATGGCAAGGACCTCAGCAACCTCTTCAACTTCAAGACGCGCAACATTACTATCGGTGTCGCATTCCAAATTCCGCTCAGAAATCGTACGGCAGAGGCGAATCTGGCGGGCGCACGCATTCAAAAAGAGCAACTTGAAGCGTCGACACGCTCGCAGGATCAAATCATCGAGGTTGACGTCCGCAATTCAGCTCAGGCGGTGGAAACTTCTCGCCGCCGAGTGCTCGCGGCACGCGAAGCGCGGGCCAACGCCGAGACGCAACTCGAAGGTGAGCAGCGACTCTATCAGGTTGGGCGTTCAACTACCTTCCTGCTTTTCCAACGAGAGAACGCGCTGACGAATGCACGCAATGCTGAGTTACGGGCTGAGACTGACTACAACAAAGCGCTCGCTGATCTTCAGCGCGCCACTTCCACAACCCTGCGTGCCAACAACGTCATGGTCGACACGCCAACGCCGTAGGGTTCGTTTTTAGTTTAAGCAGTCTGGAGTCGGGAGTCTCCAGTCCACGGTGCGTGGTGCGACTGAGGACTAGCTCGCGAGCATAGGTGACGATCCCGGACTCTAGACTCCCCAGACTCCAGACTCCAGACTCCAGACTCCAGACTGTGGTGCTACAATGCTCGCCGATGCATCTTTCCCTGACAGCAGTTCTCCCTAATTTCAATCTCCTACCTCAGCCATTCATCTATGTGGTCGCCGGCTTCTTTGGCGCGATTATCGGAAGCTTCCTGAATGTGGTCATTCATCGACTGCCGCGTGAAGAGTCGATCGTGTTGCCAAGTTCACGCTGTCCCTCCTGCGGAGCAGTGATTGCTTTTTACGACAACGTGCCGGTGCTGAGTTACCTGATGCTCGGCGGCCGTTGCCGCGCCTGCAAGCTGCACATATCCGCGCGCTATCCGGCGGTGGAGGCCTTGACCGCATTGCTTTGGGTCGCAGTTGTTTGGAGCGACGGAATAAGCTTCGCACTACCATTCGATCTGATATTTGTTACGGCCATCACGGCCCTGATATTCATCGATGCCGAACACATGATTCTGCCAAACGCGATCACTTATCCGGGCATCGCGTTCGCGCTGATCGCGCGCCTTGCGCTACCCTTCCTCATGGGCCAGCCACACTTCGACGATCTCCCCACGCTGCTAAATGGTGTGCTCGCCGGAATGCCAATCTGGGGTGCGTCGCTCGTCGGGGCGCTGATTGGAGCTCTCGCCGGCGGCGGTTCCTTATGGTTGATGGGCTGGGCCTGGGAAAAACTGTTCCACCAGGAAGCGATGGGGCTCGGTGATGTGAAGATGATGTTTATGGTTGGGGCTTATCTGGGTTGGCGGTTAACAATTCTTACAATCTTTCTGGGTGCCCTCTCGGGCGCAGTTATTGGGATCGCGATCACGTTGTACGAGGGCAGAAGGGACTTGAAGGGTTACCTCCCGTTTGGGGTGTACTTGGGAATCGGTGCGATTGTCGCGTTGTTTTTCGGATCCCAGATCGTCAATTGGTACGCTGGTTTTCTCCCATGATTTACTCATTACTCATTACTCATCGCTCATCACTATTCTGATGACCAGAAACCGCTACCAATTCGGACTAACGCTGCTGACAGGATTTTTCCTGCTGGCAACGTCGATTGCCGTCCTCCTTTACGCAGTCATGCCGGCAACGCCGGCCACCAGAGGTCCCCTTCTGCTTACGGCCTTCGTAGCCATTCTGCTCGGCGCGCTGGTCTGCATTCTTTTTTTCTTGCGCTGGGTGTTTCGTCCGTACCGGCAGCTTGTGGGCGAAGCGGAGAAGGCGCCGGTTGAATCCAGGGCGCCTAAGTCGAGAGATGAGGCAGAGTTTGTGCTGGAGACTTTTCAGTCGGTTGTCGCCCAACTTCAGGAGCAACGTCAGGCGCTTGAGCAGTTGAGCAGTGAGGCAAGCAAGCGCGCTGATTCAGCCGAAAGATTTAGCGAACGAATCGTGGCCAGCGTACCCTCAGCGCTTATTGCTTTCGACGGTGCTGGTCACTCGATGGTGATCAACGCTCCTGGCCGGGCGCTCCTCGGAATTGATGGCGGCGCGCTTGGTCAGCCGGTCGGCGAAATTCTCCACAACGTCCCGCAGCTTGCCAAAATGGTTGAGGACTGTTTGCGAAGCGGAATGGTTTATCGCCGTGAAGAGATCGAAACCGTGACTGCGGAACAACTGCCGCGCAGGCTGGGCGCCACAGTGGCGCCTATCGAACTCATGTCTGATCGCGGGCCGCGCGGCGCCCTCTGTCTCTTGACTGACATCACCGAGGTCACACAACTGCGCGAACAAGTGGCTTTGAAAAAGAACCTGGAAAGCCTCGGCGAAATGTCGGCCGGCCTGGCTCACGAATTCAAGAACGCTATTGCAACGCTGCATGGCTACGTGCAGCTCCTGCAAAGTCTCGAGCTGGATGAAAAAGCGCGCAGCACCGCATCGTCACTGCTAAACGAAGTGCGCAGCCTTTCTGACATGGTCACCTCGTTCCTGAACTTCGCCCGCCCACAACCGCTCGAGCTCGCTGAAGTCAATCTCGACGAACTCATCCGAGACTGCGCGACGGAACTCGCGCCAATCTTCAAGCAGGCGAAGGTCGCGCTACTCATTACTGGGACCGCGGGCGTCCCGCCCGCTCTTCGGAACGTCAGCGACAACTATACAGACAACGCGATTCGCATCCGCGCTGACGAGCGCATGCTGCGTCAGGCGCTACTCAACCTTATTCGCAATGCTGCGGAAGCAATTCCCGAAAGCCAGACAGATCGCCGTGTTGAAGTTTCTAAGTCAACCAGCCGGGATAAGTCCGGCCAAGGCTGGGCCGTAGTTGAAATCAAAGACACCGGCGAAGGAATTCCCGCGGCGGACCTCCAGCGCATCTTCATTCCCTTCTTTACGACGAAGGCGGCGGGACATGGAGTAGGCCTCGCGCTGGCTCATCGCGTCATCACGCAACACGGCGGCACGTTGACAGCTTCGAATGGGAAGGATGGCGGCGCCGTTTTTTCACTTCGGCTGCCGCAGTGAACGCGATCGACTAGATGTAGGATCCGGAGTGACGGTATTATGAAGCAGCGGTTCCCCAGGCTCGGCTGCGCCATCGCCCGGGGCTATCACTCTGTCCGCCAGCTTCGCAGGCTGGTTGAATGTTTCTCTTCCGGCTCGGCTTGCGGCAAGCCGAGCCGGAAGAAAACTTCTTAACATCCTCTGGGCTATTAAACATTTGGCTCCTCACGGAGCCTCAGACCGACAGGCAGGAATGCCTGTCCTACAACTCCTGCGGAAAATACTCACGCCAGCGGCGATCGACTAACGCTGCAATGTCGTCGCGGACGATCAACTCTTTCGGAAAGCCTGGCTTCCGGCGAGCGTCGATGACAATCGGGCTGCTATAGGAAAGATGGTGTCGTTGAAGCTTCGTATTCGCAGCATAGATATCGCTGGCGGGTTCGAAGCGCGTCCAGGTTGACCAGAGGAAATCCTTGCTTGAGCGGGCCACGTTGGCGTCGTCGTGTAGCACGATGAGGGGCCAACCAGCAAAGGCTGGGTCTTTTGCCAGTCGCGCGGCTTGTTCCGTATCTTCTGCATACGATTTTCCCTGCACGACCAGACAACCGCCACAGAAAACTTCTGCTGCCGAAACACCTGAAGGTAGTTCCCCGTTAAACTCGCGCGGCAAATCACGCTTCGCTTCGCCCGACCCTAACATGATCGCCTTGCTGCCTTCGTTCACTTTGCCGCTGGTGTAATCAAGCGTGTCCATCGAAACGTTGGAAAAGATGAACAGATCCGTTTCCGGATCGAGGCGGGCGAGAATATGTTCAAGCAGCCGGGGAAAGTCTCGAAGGTCCTGCGGCGCATCCGTGAGGAGCAGAAACTTCGTCAACGAAAGCTGACCTTCGCCAAGAATTCGAAAGCCGGAGACCAGCGCCTCCCGTCCGTAGCGTTCCTGGACCACTGCCGCGGCCAGGGAATGGAATCCAGTTTCTCCGTAAGTCCAGAGATCGCGGACGCCGGGCATAACTAAAGGGAACAACGGCGACAACAACTGCTGCAAATAGTCGCCAATGAAGAAGTCTTCCTGACGCGGCTTGCCCACCACGGTTGCCGGGTAGATTGCGTCGCGGCGATGGAAAACCGCGTCCACTTCAAATACCGGATACTCGTGACGGAGCGAATAGTAGCCGTAGTGATCGCCGAAGGGCCCTTCGGGGCGACGTTTACCCGGACACGCTTTTCCTACCAGAGCAAACTCACCTTCCGCAGCCAATCGATGCGCGCCACCGAGCGGGTTATTCGTCATCTTCAGCTTCTCGCCCGCCAGCAACGATGCCAGCACCAGCTCGGGAACATCCTCGGGCAATGGCGCTATCGCCGCCAGGATCAAAGCCGGTGGCCCACCTAGAAATACAGTCACCGGCAGCGACTGCCCCAGCCGCTCAGCTTCCGTGTAGTGAAAACCGCCGCCTTTCTGAATCTGCCAGTGCAGTCCCGTTGTACGCGCGTCGTAGACCTGCATTCGATAGATGCCAAGGTTGTGCTTCTTAGTTATCGGATTTTCTGTATATACCAGCGGCAGGGTAATAAACGGCCCGCCGTCCTCCTGCCAGGTAGTTAACACCGGCAACTCATCAAGCCTGGCGGGTTGATCCCGCACCTGCGTTACCGGAGAGCGAGTGGTGTTTTTCGTTCCCAGCTTTAAAACGTCACGCCCCAGCGAACGATGCTTCCATAGCTCGGAAGGCCGCGGCGGCAGCAGCGATTCGGCTACCTGAACCAGCTCGCGCACGATTGCTTCCGGCTTTGGACCAAACGCCAGATCAATTCGTCGCTTAGTTCCAAAGAGATTTGTTACGACCGGATAGCGACTTCCTTTCACTCGCTTGAAGAGTAATGCCGGGCCGCCGCGATCGATAACTCGCCGGTGAATTTCGGCCACCTCGAGATAAGGATCAACTTCCGCGTCGATCGTAGCGATATCGTTTTCTCGGGATAACAGATCGAGAAATGTGCGGAGGTTGGGATGCATTGGTTTGGGAAGTGAGTATAACGTTTTTCGACGCCCTGGCTAGAAGCACTAGCGCGGACAAGTGCTGATGGAGGTTCAGTTGGGATTTGGATCGCGTTGGCCACCGCGGCTCTGCTTTCCACGGCAGGCATCTGGTCGACTGTGACCTCCGGTGCGCGGCAAGTCTCTGACTTGCCGCAGCTCGACTAACGATTCGCGGTCTATGACCGCATAAGCGAAGGTCAGAGACCTGGGAAACAGGCGTGGCTAGTCGGCAAGTCAGAGACTCGCCGCGCACCCGAACGGCAGAGCCGCAGGCACTAGTGACTGACACTACAATTTTGTTTGTTGCTGTTTCTGCCTCAGCAACGCCGAATTCAAGTCCAGTTCCGTCATCGGTATCACTTCCACCTGCGGATACTTCTGCCGCAGTTCTGCGAGAAACTCTTTTGCATTGCCTACAATAACTATGCTTGTCGTCCTGGCATCAAGATGCGAACCTGCAAATCCCTGCACGTCGCTTGCCCTGATGCGCTGCACGTTGCTGATGTAGCGGTTGATCTCATCGAAGTTAACGCCATAGACCGCCAGTGATGCGACCTGGGCCACGAGCCCGGCATTCGTCTCCAAGTTTCGCGCGAAGTTTCCGATGACTACAGCTTTGCGTGGATTCAACTCGATATCCGGAACCGGTGCGGTTGCCAACCGGCCGACTTCGCCCAACAACAACTCAGCAACCTGTGCGGCTGACTGATTCTTGGTTTGCGCGGAAGCCACAAATGGCCCCACGCCGCGACGCGTATCGAGCTGGCTGCCGGCGCCATAACTAAGCCCACGCTTGATGCGAATCTCCTGATTCAGACGGCCCGAGTAGCCGCTGAGAACTGAGTTGGCGACCAGACCACGAAAATAATCCGGGTTGGTTCGTTCGATGCCCGCCCGCGCGACGAGCACTGCGGCTTGCCCGGCGTCGGGCTTATCGACGACGACGACGCGTGGCACCGCGTTGGCTACAGGTTTGGGCACCGGCAACGCCGGCAAGGCCTCAGCAGGTTTTTTCCAGTCGCCAAAATACCGCTCGGCGAGGGCGAAGGCGTTAATGGCTCTGATATCGCCTCCCAAAACGAGGATGGCGTTATCCGGTCGATACCAGCGCCCGTGATACTTCGGAAAATCACCGCGGCTAATTCGCGTTATGGTTTCAGTGGTGCCCGCGAGTGGTTGGCCGTATGGGGCATCACCAAAAACTACGCGAGACGCAACATAGCGTGCGATCGAGCCGGGCTCGCCGAGTTCCACTGTTAGATCGTCGAGCGTTTGCTGCCGCAGCCGATCAATTTCCTCGTCCTTGAAGGTAGGCCGGCGCACGACGTCAGCGAGGATATCTATTGCCGGTCCGATTTTCGAGGACATCACATCGACGCCTATGCGGGTCGAGTCCCAACGCGCTGACGAATAAAGCGATCCGCCAAGCGCTTCGATTTCTTCCGCAATCTGCGTGGCGGTCCGTTTTTCTGTGCCCTTGGTAACCAGATCAGCCAGCATGTTGCCGAGACCGGCGAGCTCCGGCGGATCAACTTCGCCGCCATTCTTGATAACCAGCTGGGCTGTCACGAGAGGAGTGCCTGGACGATCAATGACGATAACTCGCAGTCCATTAGCCAACGTCTTCTCAACGGGTTTGGGAAACTGCACTGAACGCGGTGCCGCGGGCGGCGGCGGCGTGGCTTGCGGCGTCTGCGCGTTAACTACCGATGACGGCGACAAGCACCAGGCCAGGAATAACCAAAATCCTGCGGTCGCGAAACTGCGCATTGGAAGTTTGAAGATTTTCATTTTCTCTGCCCTCCCGTCGCACTGGTCTTCGCCGCTTCCGGCAGGTAGTAAATCACCAAACGATTGTTGGCGGTGAAATACTTCCTCATCACCCGTTGCACGTCTGCGGCGGTCACGGCCTGGAGTTTCGCCAGATCGGTATTCACGCGATTCGGATCACCGAGCAGAACTCCAGACTCGCCCAGCGCCAGCGCCTTGCCGTTACTGGTTTCGCGTTGCCGCAGCTCATTTGTAACCAGCTGATTCTTTGCTTTATTGAGTTCCGCCGCGCTGACCGGCGTGTCCTGGATCTTCTTGATCTCAGCCAACAGCGCGCGCTCGACATCCTCCGGCTTCTTCTCACTGGCTAACACGACATTGAAATAAAACACGCCGGCATCTTCGCGCAGATCGGTTATCGCGTCCGCGCTTTGCGCGACTTGCTGCTCATAAATCAGAGACTTATAGAGGCGAGACGATTCCCCTTCCCCGAGAATCGTCGCAGCCACTTGCAGCGGTTCTGAATCGGGACTCTTTTCCGAGGGCGCGAGGTAGGTAAGCGCGATCGCCGGCAATGGCACATTTGCAGCGTGGTGGGTGATGCGCCTTTCTGCGGTACGCGCCGGCTCTTTCACGTCGACACGTGGCAGTTCCATCGCCGGCTTGGGAATCGGCGCCAAATACTTTGTTACCCAGGCGTCTAACTGTTTGGGATCGAAATCGCCCACAACAACCAGCGTGGCGTTGTCAGGACGATAGAAGGTTCCGTGAAACGCCTGCACGTTTTCGAGCGAGGCAGCGTCCAGGTCTTCAATGCTGCCGATGGTTGGCCGCTTGTAAGGATGGGTGGTGAAAGTTTGTTGCTCGATCAGGTAATCAAGCATTCCATAGGGCGGCGCGAGATAGCTCTGGCGATACTCTTCCTGAACTACGCTTCGTTCCGACTTGAAGTTGGGTTCGTCCACAGTCAGGCCTGAAAGCCTGTCCCCCTCAGCCCATAGCAACGTTTCCAGGTAATTCGACGGCACTACTTCGTAGTAAACGGTGACGTCGGGATTCGTGAAGGCGTTATTGAAGCCGCCGACATCTTCCGTTAACCGATCCATCATTTCGGACTTCATGTTCTTCGTCGCCTTGAACATGATGTGTTCGAACAGGTGCGCGAAGCCGCTGCGGCCCGGCGGGTCGTCTTTGGAGCCCACGTGATACCACACCTGAATAGCGACGGTAGGACTTGAATGATCCACGGCGCTGAGCACGCGCATGCCGTTAGGCAGAGTCTTCTGCTGAAAATTGATGCGCGGCATTGAAACCTGGGCGAGTGAATTCCCGGCATAGATCGACAAGCTTAGTAGCGCCACCACCAGTGCTAACAAGGCTCTGAGTTTTCGCTGCTTCATAGGTTACTCCGAATTTTTGAATCGTCGGGACGGATCGTTCGTGCGTACGATGACTAACTCAATTGCTGCTGTTGCTTGCAGGTCTGTACGGTGGGCGGCGGGTTTTGGTTTCAATTGCGTTGTAATAGACTTCAATCGAGGTCTAGTGGATTCCGGTAGGGTTTGTCTTTGTCCTTTTCCGCGCGTTTCATCGCCTCCTGGAATTTCTCTTCAAGAATGCGGTCACGGTCCTTCATCGAACTCAACTCCTGAGAGAAAATCTGCTCGCGCACCTGTTTCTGTTTATCAAGTCCCTTGACCATCTCATCGAACGAAGCCAATGGTTTGGACTTTTCCTCATGAGAAATAAGCGCGCCGGTGTGCGAATCGATGGTTAGCGTCGCTTCACAGCAGGGACAGAAAATCGTGAACCGCGTTGTGTCTGCCATAGCCGGCTCCTGATACCGAATTATCAACAAAATTTCTTATGCGGCCAGCAGTATAACACTGGACACGCGGAAAGGGCGGCCTCGACAGAGCCGCCCTTAACGTAATGCGCCATGATGTAATTCGAGCTAAGGTGTGAATACTTTCTTGATTGCCTTACCAGTCTTCTTTGCACCTTCTGCAGTTTTCTCACCGACTGTCTTGGCGCCTGCCGCAGTCTTCTGTCCTACTGTCTTGGCCGCTTCGCCGGTTTCCTCGCCGACGGTTTTAGCGCCTTCCTTTGTCTTGTCGGCGACATCTACCGTCTTATCAGCCACCCACCCTGCCCCGTCAGCTATGGCATTGCCAGTGGCCGACAGCGCGTCGCCAACGTTGTCCTTAAGATCCTTCGACTCGCCACTGGGAGCGTAAACCGTGGTAGTTCGTTTGCCGTCCCGCGTGGTGACTACAACCTTTGCGACGCGTGGGTTGCCGTGAAAGACACGTGTTTCAGTTTTAACTCCGTTAGCGTCGACTGAGGTTGTGATCTCCGAGCCGTCCGGGCCGGTGCGTGTCGTGTCGGTCGCTACCGTCGCGTTTGCATTCGCGTTAGCGTTCGCATTTTCGGTGCTACTGCAACCGGCGCCGGTGCCCGCCAGTATCGCGATGCCCAAGACAATCAAAAGCCTTTGACTCACGTCTGTATCCTCCCAAATGATTTAGCGCTCCATTAGTCACTGGAAAGTTGGCAAGCAACGTGCCAACCGAGGTTTTTTGCCTCGCATTGGCGCTATGATGCCGAAGCTGGCGAGTTGAGCTTCCGGGGAGCGGATAAAAGCATACGCCGAGAGGCTGGAGGCGTTCAGTTACCGTACGAAACCGCGGCGCATTGACATTCCTCTGGAATTCCACTAGAAGCACGGTCTAACTTATTGATTTGGACAGCAACCTGCTGGTTGAAATTTATCAACTGAAATCGCGTTTTTGGGCTAAACTCCTCAGCCGGAACGGTAGATAGTTATTCTTTACCAAGGAGCATCGACCAATGAACCAGAGTTTAATAGCGCTTGGATTTCAAGACACCACCTCCGACTCTACTATGTGGATTATTATCGGGGTTGTTTTAGCACTTCTGTTTTTTGTCGTCTTCATTATCCTTGTCGGTTTGGTGATCTTTTTTGTCATGCGCAAACGAAGGAAAGCGCAAGTCGCTTCGCCTGAGCTGCAAGTGTCGAGCGGGTCTGCTCCCAATTATCCCGAAGTAGCGCCAGCAGCAATGCAGGAAGCCGCGATCGCAGTTGATGCGCCGCCACCAGCATTCGAACCGCCAACGCCCAGGGAACAGATTTGGGCTGATGTTGCTGACGCTGCTCCAGCCGCGGCGCCTGATTCTGGTTCTCTTGATTTTGATCCTTCGCGAACGGTGGCTATCACGAGAGAGAACACGGTGACAATCAGCTATGGCTACATAAAATTTGTTTCGGGTGTTCTGGCGGGCGAACAATTTGTGGTCGAGCCGGAAGGCGCATACATTGGTCGTGAGAGCAGTCTTGCGCAAATCGTCGTGGCTGATCCGCGAATCTCCAAACGCCACCTCTGGATTGGAGTGAAGGATGGACGGGTGAAGATCGTCGATCAGGATTCTCGCAACGGAACTTTTCTAAACGACCCCAAGTCAGAGCGGGTCACCGAGGCCACACTGAATGCGGGTGATACGGTAATCCTCGGCGAGTCGGACGTCGCGCGCTTTGAATATCAGACGTAATTTATCCTGGGAGCGCGGACATAGATCGGGGTCCCCATCGGGGCAGCCCCGAGGGGGTGACTGTCCCGCATTTCATTCCCCGAACTCAATTGTGAATCGGGCGCCGGCAAACACTTCTAAAGGCCCCGGCACATCTCGGTTCCCCACGGCGTCGCGACGGCGCGTGCGTAGCTCAAACGGACCTCGCCAAAGCTCCAGTCTTTCCGCTGCCAGATTGATCCATCCGCGAACTCAACTCGATTGATTACAACCTGTTCCGTTCCCGGGCTGCCTGGCTTCTTTGCCAGGATGTCGACGCTGATCACATCCTGAGGTCCGGACAAACTAAACGCCTGCAGTTCCCTGTCCTTCTCAGGCTTTATCGCGACGCCGCAAAGAAACTGACGGCGCAACAAAGGCGTTGCAGTCGCGGACTCCTTGAATTGATATTCCCAAAAGATGATGTCAATCGGCTTTGTACTCGCGTTGTGAACCTTGGCTCGATAGGCGAAGCCATCAGCCGGTTTGGGCGTGCGCGATTCCTGCACGGCCTTTTCCATCGCCGCGCTGCGTCCGTCAATTGTATCGAGGTTCGGATCTCTTTCTCCCGGAGAAGTGTTGGCCCGGCGATTTCGTTCGAAGTTTTTGTTCTGCGGTATCATCGCCGCCGCGGGAGCGCTACTAGTGTCGGTTGGCGCGATTGACTGGCGATCTTTGAACCACTTGAAACTGAGCACGGCTACCGGCTGGCCTTCGTTGGAGATGGCCGGAACCACCACCCCAGCCGGGCTGCCCTGCTGGGGACTGCGGCCCTGGGGAATGACCATAAGCAGAATGGTCAAGAGCAAGATGGTCTTCATGATTTGGTCCCCGCTGCCGACGAAATGCGGTAACTCTTCAAGCTAACGCTAACGCGCCCGCCAGGCTAGCCAATGGCAAATAGGTTCGCTTGAATTCTTCGCAGAAGGCAATTCTGATCATACCGCGCATTCTTTTCCTGACCTGCGGCCCGCCACAGCTCGTTCCAAAGATGGATCGCAAGGGTCCGGTCGTCAAGTGATACTCTAAAACGAGGCCCTAAACGAAAAAACCCTTTTTGTATCTCTCCAACGAGAATTTTCGGACTGCCTTGGTCATGAGTTTTAGCCCGGTTTCACCCCCACACCAAACGCTAAGTTCACAATCCGACCCACAGTCCCTGAATGGTCTTGTTCCGCGCGGAAAACATCTGGTTGGAAAATGGAGCGGGCGACGGGGATCGAACCCGCAACATCCAGCTTGGGAAGCTGACACTCTACCATTGAGTTACGCCCGCTCAAGAGCAAGGATGAAGGCGGAAGGATGAAGGATGAATGAATCCTTACGCTGTGCCTCTGAAAGATAGTTAACGAGGGTCTTCGTGTCAACAAGCCGCCTTCTGCTTTCTGTTTCTGCTTTCTGCTTTATGCCTTCTGCCTTCTGCCTTCTGCTTACTGCTTACTGCTTACCGCTCACTGCTATTTCAGATACTCATCCACCAAAACGTGCCAACGCCCTTGCGATTTGAGAATCAGCTCGACCACTTCGCGAACAGCGCCCCGTCCGCCTTTTGCGCGCGTGACATAGTGGGCTACCGAACGAGTTTCCTCCACGGCGTCTGCGACCGCTACCGCCAATTCTGCTCGTTTCATGAGCGGAATATCTGGCAGGTCGTCACCGACGAAGGCCACTTCGTTTTCAGTGACACCTGCTTGATGTAGCGTTTGTTCGAAGGCTGCGATCTTGTCCGGATTACCCTGCCGCACAAACTCAACTCCCAACTCCGCTGCGCGTCGCGTCACGGCTTTTGAGGAGCGACCGGTGATGATTCCCGACTTGAGGCCGGCACGGTGCAGCAAACTCAGTCCCAGGCCATCATGCGTGTTGAAGCTCTTCTGCTCGTCGCCTTCTTCCGTAAGCCACAATCGGCCGTCAGTGAGTACACCATCACAATCCATCAAGAGCAGCTTGATGCGGGAGGCACGACGTTCGATGGATGATAGGTCTTCCATAGTTGTGTGTAGCGCATCTCGGGAAGCGGAGATTTTGTTTCTTGCTAACGCCAGCAAACAAACAATGGACAGACAGGAATGTCTGTCCTACTAGTTCACCTCAAAAAGGTCTATCCCCAGCAGCTTCCAGCTCCCGCCCGTCCGCGCCAGGATCAAGACCGCCGTGCCGGAACGCGTGACTCCCAATTCTTTAGTGTCCAGGCTCACATCGGCGGCAACGAGGTTAGCGTCCAGTTGTTCTGTCCGCAGTACGCGAGTTTGCCAAATCTCGGGTTGCGTACCTACAACGCCATTGATAAACCGCACCAGCTCGCCCGACACAACGCGCGGTTCGAGCTCAGTCTTCTTGCCACTAAGGATCGCCTGATCGAGTTGGCCGATGAAAGTGCGAACGGCGCCGTCCACCTGCAGAGTGTTGGCAGCCGTTTCCGCTTTAAGGCGACCGGCGCGAGCCGCCAAGGATGAAGCATATTCGGCGTCGGCGCGCACCGCGTCATTAAAGCGCTTCGCTGCCTCCGCCGCCTGCCCCTTACGTAGAGCGATCTCGCCGAGTCCGATATTGCCCCAAGCCAGCGCCGCGGGTGTTGGCAGCGTCTCTTCAAGCGCCAAGCGGAACAGTTTTTCCGCCTCTTCGCTTCTGTTCTGCCCGAGTAACGCTCGCGCCAGAATTATGCGCGCCTCCTGCAGGTTGGGGATAACTCCGAGAACCTGCCGGGCAATCGTTTCCGCCTTAACATTATCCTGCGCGCCAAATTGTCGCGTCGCTTCAGCTAAAGCTTCCTGCACATCGCGCTCGCGTGGTGCACTGTCGTTCGAATAATCCAACTGCGGGTAGAGCTTGTCGGGATCAATCTCAAGGCGAACGAGCTTTGCCGAGGTTTTGAACACTGCTTCGCCAAAGTTGCGGGCGGGCACTACGACGTCAACCGAAAGCTGTTCGCCGCTAGCTGTTGTCGCTCTGACGGTGGTTAGCGCGTCAGTCGATCCCAGATTGCGCAACGCGGCCACCCATTCCCCACCGCGTTGCTGGGGCACGCCGATCATTAGATCCAGATCGGTAATCTGATCGAGCTGTTGCTCGAGCAACGTTTTCACTTTTTCGCCACCGCGCGCGGCTAAAGCACTTCGCAGGGCAGCAAGGCTTATCCCACTTGCATTTGCCTTGCCCGCCTGCAACTGATCGCGCACTGTGGTTATGAAAGCATCATGCCCGAGACTATTATCAATCAGCCGCCAAACCATTGCGCCCTTGTTCGGTATCGAGCTGAAATAGGTGCCATCCAAGGGGGTCACGCGCGCCAGCGGCCCGTCCTTTTTGGCAACAGTGCTGTAGGCCAAACGCTCTCTTAACATTTCCGCTTTAGCGGCCTCGCGTCCAAACTGCTTTTCAATAAACTGCGTAGCCAGGAAGCGCGCTAACGCCTCGCGGAGCAGGCCGCCACCCTCGCCTCTCACGGGGGTTTGGCCACCAATCCACAAACGAGCGATAGCTTCGGAAACCAGCAGTGCCGTCGCGGAATCCACTTTCGATCTACGCAGCGTACCGGGTTCCATCAATATCGTACCGCTATCGCTAAACCCCGCGCCGCGCCTGACCGCAACCAGGCGAATCGGAACTTCCGGCGCCGGCCCGAACAGGCTCGCGTAATAGGTGCGCGCGTTCGCCGCAAGATTGATTAGCGCTTCCGCGTGCTTTTTCTCCTCGGAAGTAGCGCCGCGGGGCAGCAGCGCTGTAATGTTTTTAGCTTCGCCCGTGCCTTCAGCCTTGTCCCAGTCTCCCTGCACAAAAAACGGTTGCGCAAACAGCGCCTGTTCGTAAACAGTGGAACCAGCCAAACTGCTTTTCTCAAACCCTGAACTGATCACGTTTGCACTGTTAACAATCAGACGAAACGGCGCGGTGTCGGCTCCGCGCACAGTGAACAGCGTGTTAGGCAACGGATACCAGAAGGAGGGCTGTAGAAATTGAGACTCGATCGGCGAGATGGTGGCGTTACCGGTATTGCTCTCAACAGGCAAACTGTAGCTGATGTTAATAACTAGTGAGCCGCCGGCAGCAACTGAGCTTGGCAGTGTGGCGGTAACCCTTTGAAGATTTCCGTAGCTCTCCGGCACGGTACGGAAGTTGGCAGGTGCGCCGCCAACCGTGACACTCTTGATCGACGCTTTGGCCGCAATGCGAAACGTAAAAGAAGCACCCGTACCGCGGCCCACGTTGGTGGCGCTGAGAACCGCAACGGCGCTTAGGATCCGCTCAGTCTGCTGAACATTTGCCGTGATATCGAAGTTGGTTACCTGCCAGGCGGCCCTGGCTTCTTCCTGTGCCGGAGTTACTGACGATAAGAGAAAAAAGATTGTTAGGATGGCGGCAATGATCTTCATATATCTGACTGTAGTCTCACCATGGAAGTTTCTTTCGACGCGTAGTGTCGACGTGAATTTGGCCCAGCGTTTCAAGGCCGGGGAAAAGTGAGCTAACAAAGCACCTGCGTCGCGCTGCGTCGCCACAGAATTATTACTCAAGCGTCGCTACGCGACGAAATCCTCTGACTCGACTATTTTCTCCCGGCGTTGAAACGCCGAGCTAAATTCAGGTGGCGCGACGCGTCGCGTTCACGAGCTGATGAATGTCACGGAGAATTAATAGCAAGGCCTCCATGCGCTCGAGCGGCAGCGCATTTGGCCCGTCTGAAAGTGCCCGCTCCGGACATTCGTGCACTTCCATGAAAACAGCATCTACTCCGCAGGCAACTCCAGCTCGCGCGAGCGGTTCGATGTATTCCGACTGCCCACCCGTAGCATGTCCGAGTCCTCCCGGCAGTTGCAGCGAATGAGTTACATCAAACACGATGGGAACGCCAAACTCATGCATGATCGGAAACGACCGCATGTCCACGACCAGGTTATTGTAACCAAAGCTAACGCCGCGTTCCGTTAGCATCAGCTTTTCACAGCCAACCGCGCGAGCTTTGTCCACTATGTTGCGAGCGTCAAGCGGCGCGAGAAACTGCCCCTTCTTGATATTCACGGCGCGACCAGATCGCGCCGCTTCCAAAACCAGGTCAGTCTGCCGCGAAAGAAACGCGGGAATCTGCAGGACATCAGCCACTTCTGCCACCGCGGCTACTTGCGAAACATCGTGTACGTCAGTCAACACGGGCACGCCGATTTCTTCCTTTACCTGCCGCAGGACCTCAAGTCCCTCTTCCATACCGAGGCCGCGAAAACTCTTGATCGACGAACGATTGGCCTTGTCGAATGACGACTTGTAAACGAAATCCAGTCCCGCGTTGCGCGCGCGCGTAGAGCACTCGCGCGCCATCAACATGGCGTGCTCGCGCGATTCAATAACACAGGGACCGGCGATGATCGTTAAGCGTCCGTCACCAAAGGTCGCGTTGCCAACTTGAAAGGGTTTTGTCTGCGTATCTGCCATGCGGCTAGCTGCTTCTAAAATGGATTCTTGAATATACGCTTAAACTTATTCACAAAGGAACGTCCTTTCGATTCCTTCTTCGCAACCGGCTTCCTGGCCTGCGCTTTCGGTGAAGGTGATGGTGAAGGCGATGGCGATGGAGTCGGCTCTACTGTCGGAGTCGGGCTGGCTGCGACAACCATCGCTGCTGGCGCGGTGGCAGTTCGAGAGCGTATGGCGAGCGTTATTCCAATCAGGAGCACCGCCGCGACAACAGCCGCGATTACTTTGATCCGTTTCTTCGCGGGTTCCGACCCGCTAAGAGAAAAAGAGATTCTGGGAAAGGACTGTTTTGCAGTTGCCGCATTCGGCGCGGAACCATGACCCTCCGTTCCGCGCGCTGAGAAACCAGGACTGATCGCGGTCATTTCAGCCTCAGCAGTGGTGGCGCGCGTCTCTCGCAAGCGGGAGATGTCTATGACCAGGCGGCCGGACGGCGACTCCGTGCCGACGCTGCGTAGCGCGGCCAGGTTGGGAGAGCTCGTGACTGCTGCATGCTCGAGGCCTAGCCGCTCCGCCGTAGCCAGCAGTTCTTCGCGAAACTTAGCCGCATTCGCCGGGCGTTCCTCGGGCCGCTTTTCCAAAGTGTGCAGCACGACCTGTTCGAGCGCTGGCGGAATCGACGAGACAAATTCGCGAGGGCTGCGGGGTACCTCCGACGTATGCTTCATCGCGATTGCCAGGGGCGTCGATCCATTGAAAGGAACTGTGCCGGTGAGCATCTCATAAAGAATGCAACCGAGACTGTAGACGTCGGCAGCGGGCGTCAAGTCAACGCCGTCACATTGCTCGGGCGACATGTAACGCGGCGTCCCAATCATGGCGCCGACTTGAGTAAGCGCCAGCGCGTCCTCTTCCTCCAGCAATTCAGCGGCAAGTTTTGCAATACCAAAATCCAAAACCTTGACGACGGCCGGCACTTCCGCGCGTTGTACGATGAATATGTTTGCGGGTTTTAAGTCGCGGTGAATGATGCCGGCTTCGTGTGCCGCCGCCACCGCCGCGGAAACCTGTAACATCAACGCGACTGACCGCGCCACGTCGAGGGGCGCTTCTTTCGCGAGCACCTCTCGGAGTGTCCGTCCTTCCAAGAGCTCCATCACCAGATAGACATAGCCATCCTGCGATTCCCCAAAGTCCGTGACCGTGACGGCATTGGGATGTTGCAGGCGTCCAGCCGCTCGGGCTTCACGCCGAAACCTGGTGCGGGCTGCCTCGTCTTCAACAAAGAGCCGATTCAAAACCTTAACTGCGACGGGGCGATCGATTAGTAAGTGACGGGCGCGATAGACAGTGCCCATACCGCCCATGCCCAACCGCTCTTCGAGGTGATACTTTCCGTCGAGTGTGTGTCCCACGAGCGGGTCGACTGGCGGCGCCCCAATGATGGTTGCGTCGGCCTGCAACGGCGATTGGTCCTCAGGACAAATCTCGAAGTCGGCTGAGTAGTGCCTTCCGCATGTGGCGCAATAAAGCATATGAAACTCGACGACTGAGGGAACAGTAGCATTATTACCTAAACGAACGGCGAGCGGTAGCGGGGTACTGAAGGCGAGTATGTTAGTCAAACCAACGGTGGCAAGACAGCGCCCCGCGTGGCACGATTAGGTTTCCTCTAGTCCGCGCTAACAACGCTGGCGCGTTCGGGAATTAACGGCTCGGCCTCCCCATTTTTATCCATGGAGGTTTCGTTGCGCATGCGGTTTTCATGGGCCGCGCGCACAAAGGCTGAAAACAGCGGATGCGCGTTCAACGGCTTCGACTTGTATTCGGGATGAAACTGGCAACCGAGAAACCACGGATGCTCCTCCCGTGAGAGCTCAACTATTTCTACAAACTTCCCGTCAGGTGAAACACCGCTGAAGACCAATCCAGAGCGTTCCAGCGTTTCCCGAAATTCCGGGTTAAACTCGTAACGATGACGGTGTCGCTCGCTGATTGCGTCGCAACCATAGACTTCCTGCGCCAGCGAGCCGGTAGCGAGATTGCAGGGCCAGGCACCCAGACGCATCGTTCCGCCGAGCTCTTCAACGTCGACGAGATCGCGCAGTTTGAAAATAACTGGTTGAGCCGTCTCGCCATCAAACTCCGTCGAATCCGCATCCTTGAGTCCGCAAGCATTCCGTGCAAACTCAATACAAGCAGTCTGCATTCCCAGGCAGATCCCAAAGTAGGGGGTATGACTTTTCCGCGCGTAGGTAATCGCGCGAATCATTCCCGCGATGCCACGTTTGCCAAAGCCACCGGGAACCAATATGGCGTCAAAGTCGCGCAGCCGCGACTCGTAGTCGTCATCCATCAACTCTTCGGATTCGATCCACTTCACACTGACGCGAAGATTGTTGGCCACGCCGCCGTGCGTCAGCGCTTCGCGCAACGACTTGTAAGAGTCTTCCAACTCAACATACTTGCCGACAATGGCAATCGAAGCTTCGCCGGCCGAAGGCTCACGTATTGTTCCCACCAGGTCGCGCCACTCAGAAAGGTCCGAATGGGACGCGCGGTCGCCAAATCCGAGTTGGGTCACAATCAACTCGTCCAAACCTTGTTCATGAAATGCGAGTGGCACATCGTAAATAGTGTCGACGTCCTGTGCGCTAATGACGGCTGACTCTTTCACGTTGCAGAAGAGGGCGATCTTTGACCGCAGATCGTAGGACAACGGCTTTTCGGAACGGCACAAAAGAATGTCAGGCGCGATACCGATCTCCCGGAGTTCCTTCACGGAGTGCTGCGTCGGCTTCGTCTTTAATTCCTTAGCCGCGGCAATGTAAGGCACGAGGGTAACGTGAATAAAGAGTGTATTGCCCGCGCCCTCCTCGTTTCCCATTTGGCGAATCGCCTCGAGAAATGGCAGCGATTCGATGTCGCCGACCGTGCCGCCAATCTCAACAATGATGGCATCCGGGTTGTCCTTTTCGGCTACTGCCCTCACGGCGGCTTTTATTTCATTCGTAATGTGCGGCACCACCTGAATTGTTTTTCCCAGGTAATCGCCGCGGCGTTCCTTCTCGATGACCGAAAGATAGATCCGGCCGGTGGTCCAGTTGTTGGCTTGCGAGAGTGGCGCGTGCGTGAATCGTTCGTAGTGGCCGAGGTCGAGATCGGTCTCCGCGCCGTCGTCGGTGACGAAAACTTCGCCATGTTGAAACGGCGACATAGTACCAGGGTCGACGTTGATATACGGATCGAGCTTTATCAGGGAAACGCTAAGACCGCGCGCCTCCAGCAAGCAGCCGATCGAAGATGCCGCCAAACCTTTTCCTAAACTCGAAACAACACCGCCCGTAACAAAGATGTATTTAGTCATGACTGCCTTTCTTCTTTTCGGCTCTCTGCCTTCTGCTTACTGCCTACTGCTTTCTGCCTTCTGCCTACTTCTGGTCGCCCTCGTCTTCCCCCGGCTCCGGCCCGTCGCCTTTCGCCTGCTCGCTATCAAAGCGCCCTTGCTTAAAATCTTCCTGGGCCGCAACAGCTTTTGGTGTGGCCGGATCGAGAATCTTTTGCAGACCCACCAAGCCAGCGCTCATTAGGCTAGGCGCCTCGTGAGCGCGCTTCTCAAACTCCTCGACGCTAATGTCGTAAGGCCGGGAAAGTTGCCACAGCGCAAATACTGCGCATAGAACAACGAAACCAATTACTGCTAAGCCAACCCAGTCGCTCATAAACAAAGTTTCGAGTTTCGAGTTCCGAGTTTCAAGTCTCGAGTTAAAAGCAGGAATAGCCATCCTAACTTGAAACTTGGAACTCGAAACTCGAGACTCCTTTCATAACTGCGCGCACCCTTTCCAGGTCGCCTATCGTGTCCACCCCGATCGAGGACGTGCTTGCCTTGATTGCTATGATCTTCACACCGTGTTCCAGCGCGCGCAGTTGCTCGAGCGACTCCAACCTTTCCAGTTCGGACTGCGGCCACTTCGCAAACTCCAACAATACCTCGCGCCGGTAGACGTAAAGCCCGGTATGTTTGCGGAAGCCTGCTAACAAACGGGGTTCGTTCTCTATCGCCGCGTTGATGGAACCGTGCTTCCTAACTGCGTCACGCGGATAAGGCACCGGCGAACGAGAAAAATAGAGCGCCCGCTCGCGGTCATCCACCACCACTTTCACCACGTCAGGATTCAAAACGTCGGCGGCCGACTCAATCGGCTCCCACGTTGTCGCAATGCCCGCGCCCTCGTCTGCAACCAGCGCATTCACCGCGCGCTCGATCGTGAGTGGCGAAATCAACGGTTCATCACCCTGGACGTTAACGACAATGTCGGCCTCTGCCAGCGCGGCGGCAGCTTCCGCGATTCGATCCGTGCCGCTCCGGTGATCAGCGCTTGTCATCACGGCTTCATGACCGGCCGACTTCACCGTATCGACAATTCGCGCATCATCAGTCGCCACGATTGCGCGCGTGACATTGCGGGCAGCGAGCGCACGCTCAACAACCCAGCAAATCATCGGCTTGCCGGCGATTTCGAGCAGCGCTTTCCCCGGCAAGCGAACAGAATCGTAGCGAGCGGGGATTATTGCGACAGCTTTTGTTTTTGGATTAGAAGGAGGATTTGAGCCCGTGTGATTCACGGGATAACAGACTAACTTGCGCGCGCGCGCGTGTCAACGTGAACAGAGTTCGGTGTTGATGAAGTTTCAGATTGCATTGGATCTCATTGGCCGGCTACGGCTCCGCCGCTCCGGTGCGCGGCAAGTCTCTGACTTGCCGGAAGGTCAACCAATAATTCACGGTCTCCGACCGTCGAACGCAGATCGGAGACCCAAGAAATAGGCGGAGGTTGGTCGTCAAGTCAGAGACTTGCCGCGCACCGGAACGGCTAAGCCGCTGGCAACAATATCTGAGACTGCATCAGTACCACGTATTCGGTCATGAATCATTTTGATGTTCGATAAGCTTTAAGCTTAACCTTTATCGGACAACAAAGCTTTCAGTCTTTCCGCCGCTAACGGAAGCTTTGGCGGTGGCGATGTAGCTTTCGCGGGCTCGCACCACAAGATTGGGCACGCGCGTTTGCACTTTGATGTCGCGCTTTTCGCCGGGCTGCGCCTGGCCTTTGGGATAGTAGCCGAGACTGTATTGCCGGCCCAGTTCGTCAGTGATGGCGCCGAACATTTGTGGCACGTCCGAAAGATCATCAGCTCTATAGATACGACCCCCAGTTTTTTCCGCGAGAAACTGGAGATAGTTTGAGCCGATACCGTAGTCCTTGATCATCTTCGTTCGCACATGTTCTCTCGCCTTGAGATTACTAATTTGGCTGAGGCGCGCGGGAAGCTGCGGCATGGTGTTGTATTGCACTGTGTAGATCACAACGTTTGCCTCTTCCGCGTCGCGCAGGTTTTGTTTGAGCGAAGCTTGCTTGCTCCCGTTGTCGACCCCGTCAGTTATCAGCACAATTGCCTTACGCCCCGGAATTGCAGCCAAGCGCTGATTCAAGACAAATCCTACCGCGTCGTAAAGCAGTGTGCCGTCGTGGACTGCATCGAGGCGCAGTTTCTGTTTTCGTAACTCGGTGAGTGTTACAACCTCAGTCAATACATTTACTCTGCCATCAAAGGAGACAAGCAAGAGACGATCGTTGGAACGCAAGCGTCTGATGAAAGTATTAGCGGCGGTACGAATGGCCTGCAGTTGCGACTGCGTCGAACCGCTAACATCCAGCAGCAGTGCGACGGTAAATGGCTGTTCGACTGATGCAAAATAGGCGAGTTGCTGCTCAACTCCGTTTTCAAAAATACGGAAATCAGCTTTTTGCAGGTTCCCGACGTTGCGGCCATTGCGATCGAGAACTTCGGCTGGGACGGTTATCAAGCTCGTATTCACCCGCACAACATCGTTTTCATCCAGTTCCGACTCCTTTTCCGGAGCGGGCTTCGGCGCTGAAACGATCGCAGGCGCGTGCACGGTGCGAAGAACTGGCGGCGGAGGTGGCGGTGGCATGTCGGCCAGAGTTTGCGCGCGGCCCGTGTAAGTGCCGAAACAGACCAGCAATAGCAAAGAAACCAAGCCAAACGCCCTTTTCATAAGCAGACTTCTCCCTACAACAGACCCAACTCCGTAAGTGAGTCTGAAGAAATAAGAACTGTTAACCGAATTGTCTTGAACTAGAAAAACCACTAAAGCGGCCTCCGTCCCAACTTTTAGTTCGATTGAATGAGGGTTTTGACCACAGATAAGTCCATGCCTTGGCGAACCTCAGCCGGCGATACCAATTTTTCAGGAACGCAATTGACGGCATTTACCTGTCGTTCAGAACGGTGCGGCAAAATAAACGGGCCGAAGCGAACTATTCCGCCGAATGACCAACTCTGATTAGTGGGATAAAGTGTGTTACCGAAGACTCTCACCAGCGCGCCGAATGCGCTCGCAAGAGTTTTTGCAAGAACCGCTGACCATCCATCTCGAAGTTGATATTGCAAAGCGAGCAAGACGCCATTATGATTCCGAAGATGTCAACACAGACGCGACAAGACGCCCTTCTACCAGAACGTGGGAAGCAACTCATTCTGATGGGGACTGCCCTTGCAGACAGTTTCTCGGCGAATGGCCATTCTAGCTATTCCCCCCTGAGCAGCGTATGGGAAGGAGGTGACGGTGACTTGATCGAGGCGATGCTCAAGTTCTATGCGACGATCCCACCTGGACCAATCTTGGACGCCACCTACAACGCGGGCCGATTCTGGAAGGGGTCAAAGCGGCGAGTCGTATCAATGGATATTGATCCCCAACACAAGCCGATGATTGTCGGTGACAATCGAAAGATGACTGGCGTACGGTCTTCAAGGTTCGGAACGGTAGTATATGATCCGCCCCACGTAGGACCACAAGGCCGAGATAAGAGCAGGAAACGTTTTGATGTTGACTTCGGAGCCACGATTGAGTGTGGCAAGGAACATGACTGGAACCTGAGCTACCTGTATCCGCCATTTCTGAAACAGGCCAAGAGAGTCCTGAAACCAAACGGCCTGCTACTCGCAAAAATCACCGACATGGTAAACAATCATAAATCGAAATGGCCTCACGTTGATTTCATGCGAATGGCAGAAGAAGCGGGGTTTACAGTCTGTGATCTGATTATCAAGATTCGCAACGGGCCGATGGTTTCAAACAAATGGAAAGAGGCTCACCATGCACGAAAGCGCCACTGCTTTTGGATTGTACGCCCATGATCCTGGGCGTTTTGTCAGCACCGTGAAGACGCCACGCCGATACCGAAACGTGGTGAAGGTGGAAGGTATAGAGCCGTTACTATTGGAATGGGAAGAGGATGTCTGTGAAGTCTGTGGCGCTCATGTCGGTTATGGCGTCAGGCTCTTTCATCTTGGTCGGTGTGATGAGCATGCCGAGAGTTCTGACGAGGAAGGTGATGAGTTGTAAGCGAGAGAGGGTGAATGTGGAGGGTTGGGCTGTCGGCGAAATCTGAAGAATTACCACATCGCCATCAAACCATCTTTACTGTCGCGGCAACGCGGGCAGCAATGCATACCGCCGTAAGAGCAACTACTATGTCAGGCAAGCGTCTCCGCACAAAAGGCTGACGAACTCTAAAGCGGCGACTGTTAATCCTAACTGCGACAAGCCAGCCCATCACGCGCTCCATTTCGGTCACAGTTGCATTCTCTAGTTGTGCATGACAGTTAGGACAAATTACTAAGACATTCATCGGGTGATGCCCTTTGTCAGCTTCAAGATGATGGATTTCGAAATAAGGCCTTCCATCTCGTTTCTTAAATGTGAAAGCGCAGATTTGACACTTGCCCTGGTGAAAAGCCTCAAGCAATACACGGAGCGCCGCCGGCACGGCCTCTGCTCGACCTTTTTGTAAGACCATGACTCGTTTTCGCTTGAGCAACGGCCTTTGTGCCATGAGCGCGATTTCTTGAAAAGCGATCTCGTGTACTTTCTCTTTTTTCGAGTCGGCTAACTTACGTAATTGCTCGCCCGCGATTTCTAGTGAGTCGGTTGTATATAGCTGCCGCCTAGCTTCAACTGCTCGACGTTGCCCGATGAATCTGTCGAGCGCGATTCTGTAAATCCCCTTGATTGGATCTTCAACGGTAATCGTTATCGAATCGCCGGCGACGATCCTATGCATTGAAAACCAACGACTAAGACCGAAAATTCGACACTCTTTAATCCTCGGATCAATGGGCAAGTAAATCTTAGGCTCTACTCTGCTTCCATCATCGAAGACCACAAGAATCTTTCCCTTAGTTGCAGGAAATTCGCCGCTAAATCTCCGTGGTATAGCCAGGAGACCTTTGGCAACACGGCTTTTTGTCGCGTAGATGGTGAATGAATGACCTGCCAAGACTGCCTCGCTATCGAATCTGCTTGCGAGATGTTTTTAGTATCACATTTAGGTCAAAATCGAAATAGTGGGGATCGTGGGGATCGGTTGACACCAGCCAAAGGTTCTCGTACCTCTGACTTTATCTTTCTTTGG
The DNA here is from genome assembly GCA_031370285.1 of Chloracidobacterium sp. Lineage (GTDB taxonomy): Bacteria > Acidobacteriota > Blastocatellia > Pyrinomonadales > Pyrinomonadaceae > PSRF01. Next base: position 26,506 of record JANMQG010000105.1, read on the forward strand.
CGGTTTGGTCGAGGCGCGAACTTGAATAGCCTTGTAGTCCATTAGGTATGTCTCAAGCACGGCTCGCTTTTCCTCGGGGGTTAGTACACGAGCCGGAAACTGCAACTCTAATTCCCGACGCAGCACGTTGAACTTTGCTAAATCCTTTTTCTCCACCTGAGTACGCAAAAGCTCTTGACCCTGCAGGGCAACAAGGTAAGTGCCATCTTGTTCTTTGGTTAGATGTAGGTCGCCGGGCAAAAATGATAGCTTCATTGAGAACCGGCCTCGTAGCGTGTAGCGACAACGATGCTAACACTGAGAGGATTTTTTCAGCAACACAGAATTACCCAACTATCAGCCGATCCAGGTCAATTGACACTGCCCTACCCGCGGGCTACCATGCCACGCTCCACGCGGGTTTGTCGTACAACTAATGGGTTTGCGTAACCGCTGCGTTTTACTATTCACAAATCACGATTTACGATTGACTGCTTATGGGTTTCGCAACTACGGCAATTCACAGCGGACAAGAGCCTGACCAGACCACTGGCTCAGTGACGGTCCCTATCTATCAAACTTCAACTTACGCTCAGGATGGACTGGGGAAGCATAAGGGTTACGAGTATGCACGCACGCAAAACCCGACGCGGAGCGCTCTGGAGCAAAACCTGGCGGCGCTCGAGGGCGCGCGCTTTGGCTATGCCTTCGCTTCCGGCATGGCGGCGATCGATGCCACACTCCGGCTGGTAAAGGCCGGCGAGCACGTGGTCGTTTCTGATAACACCTACGGCGGCACGTTTCGTCTCTTCACGAAGGTGCTGGCAAATTACAAGCTGGAATTTGATTTTGTCGACACGTCAGACGCGCTCAACGTCGAGGCGGCAATCAAGTCAAACACCAAAATGGTTTTTGTTGAGACGCCGACTAACCCGGTGATGATCGTTACCGATTTGCGCGAGGTGTCGGAGATAGCACACCGGGCTGGCGCGCGCGTCGTTTGTGACAACACTTTTATGTCGCCTTACCTGCAGCGTCCGCTCGAGTTTGGCGTAGATATCGTGGTTCATTCGACCACGAAGTATTTGAACGGACACTCCGATGGGATTGGTGGCGCGGTCTTATTGAACAACGAAGAGGATGCCGCGTGGATCGGGTTTATTCAGAACAGTGCCGGCGCCATTCTCTCGCCTTTCGACTCGTGGCTGGTCATGCGCGGCACCAAGACGCTGGCCCTGCGCATGGAACAACACGACAAGTCGGGTCGGGCCGTGGCTGCGTTCCTGGAAGAACATCCTAAGGTCAGAAAGATCTATTACCCCGGCTCGGCATCGCATCCCCAGCATGCCCTGGCCAAACGTCAACAACATGGCTTTGGCGGTATGGTCGCCTTTGACGTTGGCTCGCTGGAGGCGGCGCGGACCGTGCTCGAATCGGTTAAGCTGTGCACTTTGGCGGAAAGTCTTGGCGGTGTCGAAACGCTTATCTCGCATCCCGCGACCATGACCCACGCTTCGGTTGATGCGGACAAACGCGCGCGTTTAGGTATCACGGACGGGTTAGTAAGAGTTTCTGTCGGGCTCGAAGATACGGATGATATTATTGCCGACCTCGACCAGGCACTAAATAGTATTTGAACTTCTGGCGCAAACCGTTAGTTTGCGACTATCATTCGTAAACTAACGGTTTGCGTTACAACAAAACGGAAGTGACATCCCAACTCCGAACGGGTTAGAATCCAAAGCGAACTTTTCGCCTTTTCCTGAGTCGCCTTCACGCGCCATATGATTGTTGAACTACACGCAAAATCTGATGTAGGTCGCGTTCGCCGCGGAAACGAGGACAACTTCCTCGTCCTCGAGCTCTCCAAACAGCAGACCTGGACAGCGACGGACGGCGCCGCCGAGCCAGCCAAAATGGACAACTTCCCGTTGGGCGAGAGGGGCCTGGTGCTGGTCGTTTCCGATGGGATGGGTGGCGCGCTCGCCGGTGACGTTGCCAGCCGCATGGCCGTGGACTCCGTGCGCGACGTGATCATGGGCAACAACTCCGAAAAGGCGTGCGATCCAGACGCGTCGCTGGTCGAATGTCTGAAGAACGCGACGGTCTACGCCAATCGCGCCATTCACGACAAGAGCCAGGAAGACTCGCGCTGCGCGGGCATGGGCGCAACTTTTACCGGCGCGGCTGTCCACGGTGACCTGCTCGATCTGGTTCAAGTCGGTGACAGCCGCGGCTACCTGCTGCGCAAGGATCAGATTCGGTTAGCGACGAAGGATCAGTCATTAGTACAGCAGCTGGTCGACGTGGGCCAAATCAGTGAAGCGGAAGCTGAGACCCACATGTTTCGCAATGTGATTTTGCAGGCACTCGGCGCGCAGGGCGATGTCACGCCGGTCACTGGACGCATACGCCTGCGACGCGGTGACACCCTGCTGCTTTGTAGCGATGGTTTATCCGGGAAGTTGCGTTCGGAAGATATTCAAAACATCGTCACCAGCAATCACGATCTGGCCAAGGCGTGTGATGAATTGATTGCTGAAGCGAACAATCGCGGTGGTGAAGACAATATTACCGTGATCCTGGCTCGCTTTAGCGGGGATGAACTGGAAGAACCGTCCGCCGATCGCATAACTATCGAACTGCCTCTGCTTGAAGAAGACAAAACCCTCGACGACACCTACGACCCCGATACCGAACCCCACTAGACCTTGGCCAACAGCGGGGGCAAGCCCACCTTCCCAA
>JANMQG010000125.1:0-61236 GCA_031370285.1 Chloracidobacterium sp.
TGCACTCCGCAATGGTCACTGTAGTAGCACCATTTGCCGTGTGAGCGTTGCCGTCGTTGACATCAACTGTTGCCGTATAGGTTCCAGGTTGCGCACCTGAAAGATCCCAACTGACGCCGCGGCCTTCGCCTGACAGCTTGCCGCCGGTAACCGACCACGTATAAAGCAACGTGTCGTTATCCGGGTCGGAAGCGTTCGCAGTTAAGTCTACCGACCGGCTGGCACTAGCAGTGCAGGAGTCCGAACTGGTTCCTTCCGGACACGGTAGCGTGATTGAAGCACTCGACGACGAGACTGAAACCGACGGCGGTCCGTTAATAATCGGCACTGTTCTCGCATTGCGATGGCCAGCCCAGAACTGGAAGATGAAACCATTCGGATCATCCGAAGGCTTAAAGGCAGAAGGCAGGCCACCATCAAAGTGACCCGAATCCTGCTGATTCATGTGCCGGCGATAAGCAGCGCCAATGCCCCACCAGCGCGACGGAAATATTCTGACTCCGCCCAGGGCATCAACCGGGTTGTTGTTAAAGGCATTCGGTGTCGAGCCACCAGTGTAGTAGGTCGAACGCACTTCACCGATCAACTGGAAGTGTTCGTTAACCGTATAATCCAATCCCACTCCCGACAGAAACTCGTCAGGCCGATCCAGCAGCACCGCATTGCCTATCGCTTTGCTCTTGGGGTTGCTGTTGAGAATGTAACCAAGGTTAGCCGAGACGTTTACATGCTGACTCAGCCTGCCGGAGATGAACCCAATCAGGCCAAAGTCGCCAAGGTTGGCTCCCGGGCTGGCGCCCCGCTGCAACTGATTGAACCCCTTGGCATCATCTGCATTGTCCGGATACCAACGGTAGAAGGGAATAAACCCCACTCCCAGCGCACTGTTGGGTGCACTCAGTCTGATCTTCGCTCCCACCACATAATCCGTAAAGCTTGATTCTCCGTACAGCCGGTTGACGAATGGCGCGTCCGGCAAATAAGCCGGCGAAATCGTAAATGTATTGGGCACTGTGATCGCGAGAGTAGTGGCTGTAGCTGGTACCACCCGCGTCGAAAGGACGATGCCGGGAAGAATGCTGCCTACCGGCGAGCCCATGCCTGGGAAGTTAGACGCCGCTCCGAAACTTCCATTGCCGCCAAACGGCGTGCCGATGCGGCTCACAAAAGGCGGCGCGATAGCATTGCCAGTCAAGCCAAAGTTTGGCCCCGTGGCGCCAATGAACGGAAACTGTCTAAACGGCTGGCCACCTACGTTGCATGGCGGTCCCGCTGGACGGAACACTGCTCCTGAAATCGTTTGTGTGCCGCTCACCCGTTCCGGCGCCAGAATTATCGCTGCTCCCGAACACCGCAGGCTCGCTCCAAAGAACAGCTGCGAGTTTGGTAGATAGAAGCTCGACAGGTTCGTCGGATTGTTTACCTTCACGCCGCGATAACCATTCGTCTTGAAAAACAACTCGACGTGATCGTTCAACCCTACGTTGAAGCTCAACGGCGTGTCCACTATGTCTACGTTCCCGGGATCGCGATCATAATTGCTGTACGCGACGCTAAACGTAAATTCGCCCTTGCGTATCGTGTCCCCATCATAAATCGTGAACAACCCAGTTGGTCCTCCTACCGGACCTCCCGTGCCCACTGTCGGAGCCTGATTACGCGGATCCTGTGGCGACCTCAAAGTCTGCGCCGACACTGCGGCACTTAACACAAAAATAGTGAGCGCGGATAAAAGCGCTCTAGTTGCGAGTCTCATCGCAATCCTCCTGCAAAACGAATATAGAAGTTTGTTTTGTAATGCCAACGTCGATAGTTGTAAGTTCAACGGTTAGAACCAATCTAAGTTAGCGCAAGACCGCTGGCACCCAATGCCGATGCGCATGGTCACACGTTGCTGCCAGGAACTCTAGACGTCTTCACCCCAAAAGCGGCTCTACGTCCTTGAACCGCACCCCAAAGCTTGGCCCAAGCCAAAAATATTTACACAACTGGCCGGCACGGAATTCATGGCAGACCATACCCTACCAGTTAACGGAAATCAAGGCTTTTTCCGACCTAGCCCCGATTTCTTTATGTCTTTTCCGTCACGCATAGATGCCTCGCATGCGCGTATCGTAGGCCACTCGGTCTATCGCCAACATGTACGCTGCTGTCCGCGTGTCGACTGAATGCAAATCAGCATAACGGCAAAGATCATTGAAGCTGGCCACCATTGTGTCCTGAAGGCGCTGGTTGACTACGTCTTCCCGCCAGAAATATCCCATCCTGTCCTGAACCCACTCAAAATAGGAAACTGTCACGCCTCCGGCATTCGCCAGAATGTCCGGTATCACAAAGATTCCCTTCTCATGCAATACCTGATCCGCGGCGGCAGTAGTTGGCCCATTCGCCCCTTCGGCGAGCACCTTACATTTGATCCGATCCGCGTTCTGGGAAGTAATCTGGTTCTCAGTGGCGGCAGGCACCAGCACATCGCACTCCAACTCCAGCAGCTCGCTATTCGTCACGCGCTCAACGCCTGGATAATCTTCGAAAGAGCGGGTGGCTTGCAGGTGCTTGATTGCGGCGGAAATGTCGATACCGTTGGGGTTGTAAATGCCGCCATGGACATCGGAAATGGCTACAACTTTATAACCAGCCTCGTGGAGCAACTGCGCCCCGATTCCGCCAACGTTGCCCGACCCCTGCACGACCACGCGCGTCGACTCCGGCGACATCCCAAATCTTTTGATTGCCTCATTGATCACAAATAAAATTCCCCGTCCGGTAGCTTCACGTCGTCCGGATGAGCCGCCGAGATCGATAGGTTTTCCCGTTACTACTGCTGTTACGGTATGCCTGGCGTGCATGGAATATGTGTCCATGATCCACGCCATGGTTTGCTCGTTTGTGTTCATGTCAGGAGCAGGCACGTCCTTTTCAGGCCCAATAAAATCCAGCAGTTCCGATGCATAGCGCCGCGTCATTCGCTCTAGCTCACCGATGGACATCTGCTGCGGGTCGCAGATAATCCCGCCCTTTGCGCCTCCAAAAGGAACGTTGACCACAGCACATTTCCAAGTCATCCATGCGGCCAGCGCGCGTACCTCGTCCAGATTTACATCCGGCGAATACCTAATGCCGCCCTTGGCGGGTCCGCGCGCGAAGTTATGCTGGACGCGATAACCCTCAAAGACCTGGATCCGTCCCGAGTCCATCCTCGTTGGTATATAAACCTTGAGTTCCCGGTTGGGGACACGCATAACGGCGTACAAATCTGCGTCCAGATTCAGCAACTGAGCCGCCCGGTCGAACCGCGACATCATCGACTCGAACGGGTTTTCTTCTTTTATCTCGCGGATGTCGTCTACATATTGTGTGTGTTGCATACTTACCATAGGCTATCTCCGGATCTTTAATCAGATCTGAAAAAAGTGCATCGAAACTTTCCACTTATTGTGCGTGGGTGAACCAATAGACTACAAAACGCAACGACCCCGATTGCTAACTTCAGGGTTCCAACCCGGCAGTGGGTGGTTGGTCCAGAACTTCATTCATTGCGCCACTGCGAAACCCCTGAAGGTCGAGCGTGACATACTTAAAGCCAAGTTCGCGAAAGCGACGGGCCAGGTCCTCGACCACATCCATCCGCAGCGCTCGCGTCATCTCAGCCGGAGCAATTTCCAGACGAACAAGACTGTCGTGGTGGCGCACGCGAAACTCTTGAAAGCCCAGTTCGCGAAGAATTTCTTCTCCTCGATCCACCGCCGAGAGCCGCTCGATAGTTACCGGGATACCGTAGGCGATCCGGGACGAAAGGCAAGGGCTGGCTGGTTTGTCCCACGTTGGCAAACCAACCCTGCGACTCAAAAGCCTGACTTCCGCTTTTGACATGCCAACTTCTATAAGGGGACTTCGCACGCCGTGCGCGTTTGTCGCAGCACGCCCCGGCCGGTAGTCGGCCAGGTCATCACAGGTTGAGCCATCGACTATGAACTCAATTTCTCGAACGCGCGCCACGTCCTCGAGCTTCTTGTAGAGTTCGTCCTTGCAGAAATAACAACGCGCCGGACCATTCGCGACGTAGTTAATGTCTTTCAGCTCATCGGTCCTGACTACTTCCCTGCGAAAGCCGAATTGCCTGGCGAGGCGAACCGTCTGCTGGCGCTGCCGCACAGACAAACTCGCTGATTCGCCGGTCATGCAAAGCGCCTTTTCACCAAGTTCGGAGTTGGCTACAAAAGCCAGGTAGCTGCTGTCGACGCCACCTGAAAAAGCCACCAGTGCAGAACGCATCTCACGAAACAGCTGGCGCAGTTTTTCTTCCTTAGCCAGCGCCAAGTGGTCGTCGCCATTTTGGATGATGACGTCTGTTCCGATGTTGTCAACCAGCGAACTGCTCAAGACTTTGGCTCCCCCGAGAATAAAGACACGGGCGGCGTGCGCGTCTCAGGTTCTCTAATAGAATGTTGGGATTACGATCGCAATGTTAGCCCATGCATCAAGACGAGCGCAACCAGCATCTCAAAGTTGCTGCGGAAGAATTGGCGATTCTGATTTTGGACGCAAGTAGTTTTGCCATGTTAATATCAACATCTCCTCAGATATCGGTTTCCACGCCTGATACGAACCTTGTTTTCATGATCCAGTGGTTACCAAACACGATGACTTCATGGTCGCGCTTTGCGGCGTTCGCAGCCGCGCTGTTCTTGCTCTTCGGTTGCAACCGCATCACCCTGGCTCAAACCGACGACGCTTTTGGCGATGGCTCCGCTGACCCGGTGAAACTATTTGAACGCGGCCAGAATGCGCACGCTCACGGTGACCTGCTCAAAGCGTTGGAGTTTTACGAAGAAGCTATCAAGGTGCGGCCGGAGTTTGCTGAGGCCGAGTTCCAAAGAGGAAATGTGTTGCTGGGGCTGAGTCGTTTGCAGGATGCCGAGTCTGGCTTTCGGCGCACGATAGAACTGCGAAAGGACTGGTCGCTTCCGTATTCGGCTTTGGGCGCTTTGCTCGTTCGCCTCAATCGTGACGCAGACGCGGAGCCTGTCTTGCGCCATGCGATAACACTCGACAGACAGGACAACCTGGCGCTTCGCATGTTGGCCGACATTCGTTTGCGAGCGGGCGACGCTAAAGAGGCGCTGGATTTGACGCGCCGCGCCACGAACGACGCAGACGCACCAGTGTCGACGTGGATCCTGCGCGCCCTTGCGGAACGCGCCACCGGCGATAACGTTGCCGCCCTCGCCAGTTTTGATCATGTCTTACAACTCGACCCTGCGAATCTCTCTGCGCTGATCGAACGGGCCGAGATACGCCTAGCCGCCGGCGACAAAGAACTGGCGCTTGCAGATCTCAAAGCAGCGGAGCCGTTGGCTTTGGAACGCTCCAGGGTACGCATTTTTGTCGGCGACCAAAGACAGGCTATGGCGGATCGCGCAGCCGCCGAGCCGCTGGCTGCGAAGGCCAGCCTCTCCCGGCTTGCCGCAGACTACGAACTAGCAGGCCAACCTGACGAGGCGCGGCGAGTTGCGGAAGCGGCCGGGTTAAGTCCAATCCAGCAAGTTTCAGGCAGCGGTGCTCTTAAGGTTTTAGGAACGCCGGAAGAAATTGAAGCGGCGAATAGCGACGATCCGGTTGCGGCCCGCAAGGCTTTTGAGATTTTGCACGGAAAAAACCCTAACAACGCGATGCTCATGGCGCGTTTGGGTGCTGCGTATCGGACTGTTGACCCAAACCGCTCGCTTGATTACTACAAACGAGCGGTCACGATTGAGCCGGCGAATGCTGACTACGCCACGGGCTATAGCTCAGCGCTGGTGCAAGCTCGACGCTTTGCTGAGGCCGCTGCCATACTCCGCCGCGTGATCGCAGCGGCCCCAAGCAACTATGCCGCCCATGCTAACCTGGCTACCGCGCTGTATGAACTCAAGCAGTTCGCTGCCGCCGTCGCCGAGTATGAGTGGCTACTGAAAACGAAACCGGATCTGACCGTCGCCTTTTATTTCATTGCCACAGCGCATGATTATCTTGGAGAATACGATCAAGCGCTGGAGGCCTACGAGAGGTTTCTCGCTCGCGCCGACGTAAAAGCGAACCAACTCGAGATCGAGAAAGTTAGATTGCGGCTGCCCTCTCTGCGAAGGCAGATTCAATTGGGTCAGGGTGTGAAGCGAAAGTCCGAGCGTCCTACGCAACCTTAACCGACCAACTGTAACTGACATGACACTCGCGGGAATTCAGCGTCGCGTGATCCGAAGTAGCCCTGTCTTGCTTCTGTTCGCTGCGCTCTTTGTGCCCGCAGCGAACGCCCAGGATCCTCGGCCTCAGGATCAGACGGCGCCACCGCCGGCGAAAATCATAACGCGCGAGGAACGCACTCAACTCAACCAAGCGAAAGACGAAAAAGCTCGCGTTAAGTTGAGCATCGAACTGGCGGAAACTCATCTCACTAATGTGGAGAACCACACTTCGCAACAACAGTATGAAGGCGCCGCCGCTGAGGCCGGGATGTATTGGGCGCTGATCGAGGACGTGCTTGGCTTCATGAAGACGCTGGAGCGCGATAGCAACCGGAGACGCGATCTTTACAAGCGTTTGGAGCTGACTCTTCGCGCCCACGGACCAAGATGGAGCACAATACGCCGTAGCACGCCTGCTGAATATGCTATTTGGATCAAAGAGATCGAAGAGTTCGCACGGAATGGTCGAACCCAGGCCCTTAATTCCTTCTACGGTAATACCGTAATTCGCGACGGCCCTCGGAAGCCAACCGATCCAAAAGAAATCAGCAAGCCGTTGGACAGAAACTAATACCAAACACCTATGACAGCTCGCGCGCCCATTCTGTTACTGACAACCGTTCTAATTCTCTCTTTTGGTTCGGCGGCCACTGCCTTTCAAGCCCGCGAGCACCTGACGCCGCAGGAGATAGAGCTGGTCAAGGATGCACAGATCCTTGATAAGCGCATCGACGTTTTCATCAAAGCCGCCGATCGCCGGATGCTGGTGCTTAACGGCGCAGGCGCAGTCACCGGCGCGACCAGCGCGAAACAGGTGAAGAAAGATTCTGAAAGTTGGGGAGAACTGCCGACCGGATCTCGCGCTGAGCTCATTGGCGACGTCGCGCGAATCCTTGACGAGGCCATAACGAACATCGACGACGTTAGTTCGCGTGATGAGAAAAACCCGCTGATCCCAAAGGCCCTGCGCAAGTTGGCGGCAGCAGCGTCGCGTATTGTTGAGCAGTTGAAACCAGTCGAGGCGCAGGCAAAGGGGGATGCAGAACTGAGCAGTTTCGATCAGCTTACGGAAAACGCTGAATCAATCCTCCAGGCGGCAAACAGACTGCCATCTCCTTCTCCCGTCGAGAAGAAGGGAAAAAAACAGTGATGAGTAATGAGTGCTGAGTACTGAGTCACAAACCTTTTTCTCGGAGAGCATTCTCTTACTCAGTACTCATCACTCAGTACTCATCACTTTACTCATCAATCGCGTGCTTTTCGCAGTGTCTCAGTGGCGCGGTTAATCGCCTCGACGATCCGGCCCAGCGCCTCAGCGGCGTTAGTCGTATTTCGATCATCGAGCGCCTGGCGAAAGTCAGGCAGCGGTTGTGCCGCATAGCCGGTGTACGTCCCCGGCGCATAAATCTGGTGCGTGTACCAGGCACGTCCGCGTAAGCCGCGTTCATCCGTCAGCGATCGCTCGACTGCCAGCAACGCGTCATTGATCTGCTTCAGTCTGGCCACGGCGCGCGGGTGACGGTCGTTCGCTTCAACTCGCGTGCGCTCAATTTCTACGACTGTGTCCTGTCGCGCTTTCTCGATACGCTCGGCTTCATCGGAAAAACTATGCAGCGCTTTCATCATCGGCTTCTCATCGAAAGCACCGGCAAGCTTGCGACGCCTGGCAGTCTTCATACACTGGTCGAAGAACTCGCGCACCTGCAAGGCATAGTCGCGATAATCAAACGGCAGCCCCGCAGCATCCGCCAGGCGCATGGCCACAGTTCCCCAGAGCTGCGCTGCCGCGACGTGGTAAACAAAGTTTGGATCACCAAAGTGGCTCATCCAGTAGAAGGAATCATAGGCAGAATGGTAGACGCCGTAATCCCCGCCAAAGCCCATGTCACTAACAGGCACTCCCAGGTGTTGTAAGAACGGCGTGAAGTCTGAACCCGAACCCAAGGCGCCAATGCGCGCCTCGGCAATCGGCGTATCCGATCCCACTTCCGCATCCGTCAGCTCCGGGTCAGGCTCCTGCTCGCGCGCGCGTTCCTGCCATTGCTGGTAAACGGACTGGCCGCTTTTTGGATCCTTAACGTCACGCGTCGCACTACGAATAAGTTTCCACATCGAAGGCACTGACGAGGCGCCAAAATTTGATCCGGAAACGGCGGAATCAACGTTGAGGTAGGCGACCGCCTTTTCTTTCAACTCGCCGGCGTTATCTTCAACCCACTCCGTTGAACCCAAAAGGCCGTATTCTTCACCGTCCCAACTGCAAAGCAAAATTGTACGCCTGGGTTTCCAGCCTTTCTTCAACAAGGCGCCGAAACCGCGAGCTGCCTCGAGCATCGCGGTCGTACCACTGTTTGGATCGACGGCCCCAAAGGTCCAGGCATCGCGGTGGTTACCCATGATTACCCAGCGATCCTTTTCTTCATCACCGTCAATGCGCGAGATCACGTTCCAGATTTTTCTTATCTGATAATCCATTGACGTTTTCAAGTGCACGCGAACGTAGTCCGTTCCGCCGACATGATAGGGAAATGGCAAGCCACCCTGGAAACCCTTCGGCCTTACCGGACCGCGCAGTGGTTCCAGCAAATGTCGCGCGTCTCCGTAGGAAATCGGTTGGACGGGAATGCGTGGCAGGGTCGTGACTTCTTCCATCTTCAGTCGTGGCACGCCGGGTATCGCAGGCTTGCCCGGCGTCAGTGGGTCGCCCGGCGCGGTCGACAAGAATTGTACTGAGCCGCGCTGCGCCGAATTGGCCGGACGCCAGGGACCCTTCGGATAGACATCGCCCTGCATGTAACCATCGTCCGCCGGATCGGAATAGATAATTAACCCGACCGCGCCGTTATCTTGCGCGACCTTCGCCTTCACGCCACGAAAGGAATTACCGTAGCGCGCAATCGCAATCTTACCGGCCACGTCAACGCCCAATTTTTTTAGCGCTTCATAATCAGGAGGCAAACCGTAGTTCACGTAAACCAGCGGCTCGGTCACGTCGCCACTGGGGCTGTAACCATTGAAGAGCGGAATGATCCTTGGATTGGACGACGACGGATCCTCGGCGATTGACGTTTCCTTTACGCCAAGCCTTTCGCGCCGCGGTTGTACCAGTTCAACGATGCCTGGTTGCTTTGGATATGGCAGCAACACCTCGTATTCTTGCAATTCGGAGGCAATGCCGTAACTGCGAATCTGATCGCGAACATATATCGCAGTCACGTAGTCTTCTTTGGTTCCGGCTACGTGTGGCTCTGCAGTTAGGCGCCGCAGATGTTCTCGCGCCGAGCCGGGTGCCGGCACCGCACGGAATTCGTCTTCCCAGCGGCGCTCCTCAATAGAGCCTGCCGGCGTGAAACCGTCGAGAACTGCTGCGGGCGTTGGAGAGGTCTGTGATAAGACCGGGCGCAGATTTGCGGAAGTGGTCAGGAACGCAAGAGCCAACCAGCCGGCGACCATGCTGCGAATGAATCTCATTTTCATCGTTTCCCCTATTCAGACGCTTCAGACATTTCGAATGAACAATCGTCGTTACCTGATCGTAAACTGAAGTCACCGACAACGAAAGGAAGCTAGATCAATGGACAGCAGATATTATCCCGGTGTTGAAGCAGATGTCTTCAAGCTGGTAGCTGAGCTACGCAGTATTTTTGATCAGGATTATGAAGTGCAGACTATGCACGTTTCGTCAACCACAGTTGTGCAAGCGCGAAAGTCTAGCACGTTGCGCGATCTTACCGGCCTCTCGGCAGCGTTGACAATCAAGATCACGCCGGAAGGCGGCGGCACGCGCGTCGAGATGGGCATGCAGAAGTGGTTAGACAAGGCTGCGGTCGCCGCTGTGGCCGTGCTGATTTCTGCGGGGCTTTTACTTGCGTTGCCCGCGCTCGGCGCTTACTGGCAATACAAACTCACCGAAGATGCCTGGAGGCTAGTTGAACAGCACCTCGCACGCAAAGCAGGCGGCTATGTTCCTCCTTTACCGGGACGCTGCGGCAGTTGCGGCGCAGCCAACACTGCGGAAGCGGGCTTCTGTTCTGCCTGCGGAGAAAACTTCAAAGTAACAGCTTGTCCCGCATGCGGGGCTGTTCCCAAAGACCCTGCGGCGCGATTTTGTAACCAATGCGGCAGCAAACTGTAACGCGAGCGGTTGAACGCGCGGTAAGCGTTGACGATCCACGTTCACGAATCACATCAGCAATCACTCAGGGCACGGGCGGCCTCGCCCGCGCTCCCAGAAGGAGTTGCTCATAACCTCCGAAGACTGACTTTGCTATCTTGAAGGAAGCCATGAAGCGTCGGCCATACAAACCAATGTCTCTTACACAGCTCGAGGCGCTCCCTACAAAGCGCCTGCTCGCAAGGTTGAAGCAGCTGCATCAATGTGAGGAATCAGTCTCCCTATCTGACCGCACCGGAGAGCACACCATAGCCGGCGCGATGTTCAAGGACTCGCCCGAGTGGATCGCAGCTTACGAACAGTTGAAGAGGATATTGGCGGGACGAGAACACAAGCGCAGGTAGCACACTTGTTCGCCATTGAAAATGACCACTACCAATCACCGGAATCATTGACTTGCCCTAACGATCGTCGTATCGTTTCGCCGCCCACACAGTTCCAAGCCCGTTAACCGCGCAAACGATCTGCGTGGGCTTTCTACCTCGCGTCATAGATTCAACTGGGCACCGATTCGCCCGAGCGCGTATTCCTGGCCGTCTTTGTTCGGAGCCGCAACCGTAGTCGTGTCCTGTCAAGACTGACTGCGAACTCAATAAAACGTCAACCAAAACTCCCGGAGGTATTTGTTTATGAAGAAGTCTCTACTGTTTATTGTAGTTGTCACCTTGATCTCAGCGTTCACTCAGGTCTTTGCGCAAAACCCTGAGATGCATGGTCCCCCTAAAGTGCTTTTGATCGTGCGCGAAGACATCAAGCCCGGAATGATGGGAACGCACAACAGACATTCGGCCGAATTTGCCAACATTTTTGGAAAACTGCAAACGCCAAACCATAGGATCGCGCTAGTGCCTGTTGCCGGCAGCGAGAATGAGGTCATTTACATAACCGGCGCAGACACTTTCGCCGAACTGGAAGGTATACAGAAGGCCACCGACGACAAGATGGCGGCCGCAGGGGGCAGCATGAAGGCCGACTTGGACCGACTCGACAAGGAAGCTCCAGTGCTACATGCCGGCATGCGCGATATGCTGGCTATCTACCGCCCGGAGTTGAGCTTTAACCCCGGAGTCAATATTCCACAGATGCGTTACTTTTCAATCACTACGACCCGCGTCCGCCCAGGTTATGACGCGCAGTATGCCGAGTATGTGCAGAAGGTGATCAATGTGGCTCGCCAAAAAGCCAAAGTCGACAATCTGCATGTAGCTGTGTTTCAGGTGATCTCAGGCGCGCCGGGTGGAACTTACATGATCTTCCGGCCCATGAAGTCGCTGGCAGAGTTGGATGATCCGATTGGTACGAAAGTGCGCGCCGCAATGAGCGACGATCAGAGAAAGGAGGCTGACAAATCTTTACGCGAAGCTGTCATGACGAGTGAAAATAGCACGTACGCATTTGCCCCAAGGATGAGTTACGTGGAAAAAGATATGGCCGCAGTCGATCCGGCCTTCTGGAGTCCCAAGCCGGCGATGATGGCAAAACCAAAACCGAAGAAGAAAATGGTAAAGCCAGTTGCGCCGCCGCCACCAACTGACTAAATGAAATTAAGTCAGAACCGGGAGCGGTAGCGAGCGGGTTCTTCATCCACAAAGAAGGGCCCGGTCGCTACCGCTCCCGGTTCTGACTTTGTGTTCCTAATCATGCCGCAACGCTCGAACGGGATCGATGCGCGCGGCGCGCGCGGCCGGATAGAGCGCGGCGAGGATTGAAACGATTAGTGCAAACAGAATGGCGCCAATTGAAAGCCAGAGCGGCAGCGAGAAGAAGTCGACAAACGATGCGCCTTGCGGTTTCAGAATGAAGCGATAGGCGAGACGATTGGCAATCGCGTCGATGGCCCAGGCAGAGAGCACCCCGATAACGCCGCCGACCAGGCCCAACACGGCCGCCTCAACAAAAAAGATCAACTTGATCTCGCGGTCTTCAGCTCCAATCGCCTTCATGATCCCGATCTCGCGCGTGCGCTCAAGAATCGACATGATCATCGTGTTGGCTATCCCGAACGAAGCTACCAGCAGCGAGATACCGCCGAGCAATCCCAGTACGGAATCGATAATCAAAAAGACCGTGCGAAACTGTTCCAACTGATCCATTATCGAGAAACTTGCAAAGCCCGACTCCTGGAGACGCTTGCGCACTTCAGTTAAGGCCAGGGGATCGTTAACTCTAATGATCGCCGAATCGTATCCTTCACTTTCGGAATTACCCAACGAACCGCTTTCGCGCGCCAAAGCCAGTGCCACCTGGTTCATCGGCCCGCGATGCTCGATCGACCATTGGCGCGCGGCCGGCAGTGGAATGTAAATACGCGCACCGGGAAACAATCCGCGCACGCCTCCCTGCCCCGCGCCTTCTTTCACTTCGGAGTTCAAGACGCCAACGACGCGAAATTTTTTCGCGACGAGGGCACCGCCTTCCGCGTCAGAGCTAATATCTTCTTCCAGGGGTAGCCCAAAAAAAGTTGGCGGCCCCGCTTGAGCGTCGTTCTGTTTGTCAGATTCCTTCGCGTCGTTCGGAGCGGCGAGAAACTCAATGGTCTTGCCGACCGCGTCAGCAGGTTTCTCAAACCCAAAATCGCGCGCGAACGTTTCATTGACGACAGCCTCGTCGGCGTTTGCCGAGCCAATCATCTGTCCGGCGACGAATTCCTTGAAACGCGAACCGGCATTGGGCACTGAGGCGCCACCGATAGACTCAACTTGCGAGTGGCCGTTGGTCCTGACGTAAGTAAAGATCATCAGGCTGGGCTCGACGTAGGCGACTCCCGGAATCCTGGCAATCTCCGCAATCGCCGCGTCATCCAGAATTCGCGTCGGCTCGACATCCGGTTTCAAACGCGAACGGCGATCGCGTCTCTCGTTCTCGTTGCGCGCGGAGTTGCTTGGGGCTCTGCTAGCTACCAGACTGCCAAGGCTGCGGCCAAAAACCTGGATCTCGTTGAAGAGGTCGAGCGCCTTGAAACGCGAGAGCATGTTTTGCTGCAGGCCAAGTCCAAACGAAACCATCGTCACGATTACGGCCACGCCGACAATCACGCCCATCGTCGTGAGTATGGCGCGCAGTTTCGCCTGGCGCAGATTTCGCAAAGCCAGCTTAAGTATGTCGAGAAGACTCATAAAAACAGTTATGAGTGCTGGGTAATGAGTGCTAAGTTAGACCCGTTTACTTGCCGTTTCCTGTTCAGTCAAACACGTGATGGACAGCAGCAACCGTCCAATCGGCCAGACTCGCGGTCACCACCTCAGCGCCGGCGGAGCGCAGTTGTTCCTCTGAAACAGTATTGGTGATGCCCAGGGTTCGCATGCCGGCTTGCCGGCCCGAACCAATTCCCGGTGGCGAATCTTCGATCACTAAACAGTCGCTCGCAAGCAGTGGTTTACATCGCTCAGTGCGCCGCTGCTCGTTTAAGTGATCGAGTGCGATCTGATAACAGTCAGGCGCGGGTTTGCAGACCTGAACGTCCTCGGCGCTCACTATCACTGAGAACATACTCAGTAAGCGCGCACGTTCCAGGACGTATTGAATATCAGCCTGCAATGCCATGCTGACCAGCCCCAGCGAGTAATAGCGCGAAGTCGCTTTCAGAAACGTAACGACACCGGGAAACAGCGGCAGCTCGTTTTCAATCAGCTTGCGATGCCGCACCCCTTTATCGTCAAGCATGGTCTTCAAGATATCGTCTGTCAGCGTTCGCTTCCCTCGTTCAAAAGCCGCCCGCACAAACGTCTTATCGTCCATCCCCAGGGCTCCGTAGTAGTCGCTTTCAGTCAGTTCAATTCCCTGCTCGCGCAGGACGTCCTGGTAAGCCGCCATTTGCAGTGACTCATCGTCGATGATGACGCCATTGAAATCAAAAAAGATTGCTTGAATCATTAATACAAGTCTCAAGTCCCAGGTTTCAAGTTTCAAGTTTTGAGTTTCAGGCCAAATCGAGCGGAACCGTATTGCACGCCGGATTCACATTGAATTCGATCCCGCTTGCGAGTTGGGACCTGATACTTGAGACTTGGAACTTGAAACCTGAGACTTTGTCAGTCTTGAGTTTTGCTCCTCAAACAATCTTGGCAGTCGCTCGCTCTCCAGGACATCCAGGCGGCGCAAGACTTCAGCGAGGGAGAGTTCATTTTTCAAGTTGACGCGATAATCCAAATCCGCGCGCAAGCGATCTTTCTCGCCCTGGCGATTCTGAGACATCATGATGATTGGCGCCTGCATTCCGGCTATCACCGCCAGCACCAGGTTCAGCATTTGATACGGCTTCGGATCGAAGCCATTGAATAGGATGTAGGAGTTGAACACGATCCAGAAAATTATCAGACCGATCGAGACGCCGATGAATTTCCAACTGCCGCCAAATTCCGCAATCATATCCGCGGCGCGATCGGCCATCGTGGCTCGCTTCCGCTGCTCCTCGTTGGCGTTGCGGGAAACGCGCGAACGAATAAGTTCATCAGTGCGCCTAAGCCGATCAGACAACGCGCCCAACATTCCCAGGGCCACGTCCGGATTTGTGCGCACAAACGACAGGAAATCAGGCCGGGAAAGAACTGCGAGGCGCCCGTCCTCAACCATCTTCGCGTCAGCCGACCTTTTGCGTCCGTCGATGATCGACATTTCTCCAAAGAAGTCTCCCTGAGCCAGCTCGGCAAGCGTTATCTCTTTTCGATCTTCATCAGTGATGCTGATGCGCACTCGACCGGTCTCGATCAGATACATCGCGTCGCCGGTATCGTCCTTGTGAAATAGCTGCGTGCTAGCGAACACGTTCTTTGTCGCCAGCAAACTGCGGAGTTCGATTGCGGCAGCGTCAGTCAACGACGCAAAGAGCGGCACCGAGCGCAGGGCTTCGAGAGTCATTTCGTTTGACATAGGCACCTCATAATGATGAATGCCGAATGATGAATGCGGAATGTTTATTGGATAGCAGATAAACAATCAGTATCCATTTGGCTCCGGCGTCTACCCCTCTTTTATTCATCATTCATCATTCTGCATTCATCATTCGTCCTTAACGACGCGTCCGTCTTTCATCAGGATAATGCGGTCCGAGAAACTGGTAGCGAGTTCGCGATCGTGCGTGACCATCAAGATTGTTAAAGAGTCCTTATCAACCATTTCCCGAAGCAGTGCAAGCAGTTCATGCGCACGCGTGGAATCAACATTTCCGGTCGGCTCGTCTGCCAGCAAAACCTTGGGGTTGTTCGCAAGTGCGCGCGCGATGGCCACGCGCTGCTGCTCACCTCCCGAAAGTTCCGAGGGACGATGCGTCAGACGATCCGCCAGGCCCACTCGCCTCAGCAACTCCTCGGCGCGCTGGCGCCGCTCGGTTCCACGAATTCCACCAAACGCCAGGGCGAGTCCCACGTTCTCCTCCGCGCTCATCGTCGGAATCAGGTTGAAGTTTTGAAAAATCATGCCGACCGAGTAACGGCGGTAACGGGCCATTTCCCTTTTGCTGAAGGGTCCCAGGGGCTTCGCATTGAAAAACACGTCGCCATTTGTAGGATGATCGAGGCCACCGACCATGTTGAGCAAGGTGCTTTTTCCGGAACCCGATGTCCCCTGAATCGAAACGAACTCGCCCTCTTCCATGGCCAACGAGACACCGTCGAGGGCGGTGACGCTCGTGGTTCCCATCTGGTAGACCTTTGAAACTTTGCGTGCTTCTAAGATAGACATCGCGAATGTTGGGGCTTGAGCCTCCGGTCTTTGGTCTTTGGTCTTCGGTCTTCGGCCTTCGGTCTTTGAGCTTTGAACTTTGGGCTTCGTGATTCTTATTGTGTGCATCCTCGCTTTCAAAAGACAAAATACAAAGTTCAAAGATCAAAGCACCAAGTACAAAGACCAAAGCCCAAAGACCCAAGACCGTCTGTATCCGCGTTAATCCGCGGCCAATTGCTCTGCTTTCCTACTCACTCGCCACAGTTCAAATCGCTCTTCCTGGAAACCCTTCAACAGCATTTCAAACGGCGTCGCCTGCAGGTTTTCACCCGCTATAAACTCGCGCACTTCCTGGTCGTCGTAAAGCGCCCGTGAAATGATTACGTCATCGCCGGTCGATAAACTCTCGAGGCGAGCAGCCATGTTTACGGTTGACCCAAAATAATCAAGCCGATCATTAAGCGTAACCGCGATGCACGGCCCCGTGTGAACTCCCGCTTTCAGAGTCAACGGTGCAACTCCTGGTGCCGGTGCTGCCAGCAGTTCCTGCGCGCTTAACATCGCTTTCAATGCCGACACCGGCCGGCGAAACACAGCCATCACAGCATCGCCGATCGTTTTCACCAAGGCTCCATCCTCTTCCGCGATCACTCTCTTCAGCACGTCGAAGTGATTCATGACGCGCCCGAAAGCAGTGGCGTCGCCAATCTCACGATAGAGTTGGGTCGAGTTTCGCAGGTCGGTGAACAAGACCGTCAAGGTGCCCACGGAGATTTGTTCGCCGGGTCTGAGCGCCTCGCTGGCAAACAAATCGCGAAACATCTGCAAGGCAGTCACTTCCGCCGCGGTTGCGGATTGATCGCTCCAGGCCAGACGCTCAAGTATCAACAATTGTTCCGCGTTGGTCGCGTTTTCCATTTTCAGCAGCGACTGTTGAGCGAGTTTAAGTTCGTGATCAGCCCAGCCTGCCTCCGCTATCTTGACGCTCGCCACGCGCGCGCCATCGTCACTCACGCTCACGTCCTGTCCGCCTGAGAGTTCCAGGGCGCGCAGGCGATAACGCCCCGGCTCAAGCGGCAGCCACAACTCGCGCGCGGAATGCGGAGGCAACAACTGTTGCGCCACTATGTGTGGCGTTTTCTGCGGACTACCCATGCAGAAGTTCTGCGATTGAATCTGTCGCAGCAACGCGTTGGGACGGAATGTTACTTCGACGAAGCGATCGAAGTTAACTGTGAAATCGATCCGGCACGTTTCGCAGTGAACCTGCGAACTTATTTCGCTGAGCGACCTGCCAGTCTCTCCGGCTCCACGACACAGCGGGCAAAGAAGCTCCCACTGCAAGTCGAGCAAACCAACACGCGTCGAACGCAGGCAGGTCTCCAATACAGCGCGCCGGGACAACTTCCATTCGTCAGCCAGCGCGTAAGGACGAATGCGCGCCAACGCAAAGTCATCCGCGCTGCTCACAAGACTGACCAACCGGTCGACGACCTCCGCCTCCGCGCCTTCGGCAAGTAGCTTCTCACTGATGACCTCGAGACGATTGTGGGCCGCGGAATCTAATTCCACTTCTGTCTCTGTCGGCACCGCGACTACGGTACTCGCAATCTGGTCATACTTTCTAAACGCCCTGGCAAAGCGTCGCGCGCTCGAGAATTTCACTTGCAACGAGACCAGCAAAGCACCCACGAGAGACCTGGGTTTTACACGAAAGTCGTAATCCAGTCTCGTGCCCCCTTCCGCGCGCAGCGTGAGTTCGACGAGCGCGCGCATTTCTGTTATCGGTCCTTTGCTATAAGTGCGCGCGACGCCGAAACGGGCAGGCCTGATCCATTCAAACGGCTGCTCTTCCCACTCTACTGCCATCCCATACATGGAAAGACGCAGGCGCCGGCGCGCGTTTCTGAGTCGCTCCCGCGTTGTTTTGGCGGGCTCCACCGACGGCACTCCGGTGTCGCGATTGAAGCGATTCGTGTCGGAAACGAACGGCCACAGTTTTTCCGGGCTAGACTCTAAATCGTATTCCCAATGGTAGTGGAGTTCGCGGTAGGACATATGGTCAGGGGGTTAGAACTCAGAAGTCCGAGAGAGCAAAGATCGGGGAATAAGATTTTCCATTTTTCATTTGTCATTGCATGAGCGACCGATAGCCGGAGACCGCCGACCGTTTTCAGCTATCCGTCAGCGGTCGTCCGTCCTTCCGTCGTAATGACGAATAAAAAATGTCAAATGAAAAATAGAAAATCTTCTTCCCGACCTCCGACCGAACCGCCTCTGGCCTCTCAGACTTCTTTGTATTCCGAGTCTACGTCTTCGGTGGAAGAAGCCACGCGATAATTCCTCGACTGCACTTGCTTAGTGATCAGCAAATCGTCTTTTGTCTTCAGCAGGTCCGCGCGGTTGTAAACCGAAAGTTCGAAATTGTATCCGTGCGTAATTGCATCCTTGGGACACGCCTCGACACAGTAGCCGCAGAAGATGCAACGCCCATAGTCGATGTTGTAAACCTCGGCGTAGCGCTCATCAACGCCCACGCGCTCCTCCGGGATCCGCGGGTCGTCTTTGGCAACGATGTAAATGCAATCGGAGGGACAAGCAGCAGCACAAAGAAAACAGGCCACGCATTTTTCCCGGCCCAGCTCGTCTACATGCAGGAGGTGTTGTCCACGATAGCGCGGCTGCACCGTGACCGGCTCCTCGGGATACTGGACAGTCCATTTCCGCTTGGGAATGTAGGACAAGGTCACACCCATCCCCTGAATGATGGCCTTGGTTGATTCGATTACGTCCGTGATGATTGACATATGTTTTTAAATCTGACCGGCGACTGGCGACTGGCGACCGACTGCGACTTGCGACATCTCCCCGTCGTCGGTCGTCCGTCCTCATTTTAACGGATTCACTTCCGAACCAGTGGCCTGCCATCTGCCATCGCGCCATACAAACTTATCGGTGAACCGAAAAGCCAGCGGTTGGATTTGACCCTGCTCGTCCCTGACATCCAGCCGGATGGTTCCTGTTAGCGTAGCACGATCGCTTTTCAGATTGACCTTCAGATCCTCAAAGTTCCACTTCTGAATATCCGTGTCGCGTTTGATCGTCTTCAGGTACTCCGCCTTACCCTGGGCCTTCCCTTCGGATGTGCCAACGTAATCATCGGCGAGAATCCGATCCAGTTTCTTCTTGTCCGCATTGATGTTGGCCACCGTCCACTCGTGTTCCAGGTCCGTCAGGTCCGGCAGCACCTCCGCCTCATCCGTTGGTGGCGTCGTGTCTTCCTCGGTTGACTTGTTTGCGTTCCAATTCGCGGAATTAGAATTATTCAGGTTGGAATTCGAGTTTGCGCCATTCACATTCGGATTCGAATTAGTGCGCTTCTCAACATTCGCATTGAGGTTCGTGTTCGTGCTGGACGCTCGCATCAGGCGCGGGATCAACACCGCAGCTGCAATTCCCAACCCGGCAAACACGACAAACACAATCCCGAGGATACCCAGAACCCACGGCCAGGTTCTCCGCTTGCCCTGGCTGTTAGAACCGGGAGGAACGTATGAGCCGGGCGGTTGATAAGCGGCGGAAGCGCGCTCGCCTGACGCGCCTGAGAAGCCGGCTGATCCAGGTGAACTATCCTCCGGCGCAGACCGAACCACCGTTACCTCGTCGTCAGGTGAATCCGCAGTCACCAGCGGTGTGCCGTCTTCGACACAAAAACTCAGGTGCTCTTCCGTAAAGGTCTTCTTGCAGGTCGGGCAGCGTTTCAATGTCGCTTCTTTCCAGTTGTCAGCTATGGATTCTGGGACGCTTCCGATTTTATCGCGCTTCTCGTCCAGTTGCGACCCGCGGTGCCTTGCCTGTTCACGAGTTCAGCGCGCCTAGAAAGATACCGATCCCATAGAGCAGAATTATGGCTATGAAAATCAAGATGTAGAGGCCACCCATGATAATGCCGGCGGTGGCAAAACCCTTGCCTCCGTTTTTCGCCGGGTCATTCTTGATTTGGACCAGCGACACGATGCCTAAAACCAGAGCAATCGGTGAGGTCAGTATGCCAAAGGAACAACACCATCCGATCGTAATGCTTACTATTCCCAAGACCATCGAGGTGACGGCGAGAGTCTGTTGGGGTTTGGCCGGATAGGCCGGCGGCGGCGGCGCCGTCCAACCAGACTGGAGCGGCGACGGCGGATTGTACTGCACCGGCGGTGGGCTGTAACGGCCGGGCATGTCGAGCGTCGGTTGCTCGGTCGGGCTGACGCTCGGTGGCATGGGACGCACCAGCGTCGGTGGCGGATCGGTTGGCGAAACCGCTACATCGATCAGCGTCGTGCCGTCTTGAGTGCAGAAAGTCAGCCACTCATCGGCAAATTCCTGATTGCATTTGGGACAGCGCCTCATGTGTTGTTACCAGTGTTTGGTTGTAGAAACTGGACTTGTCCGCCATCTCAGCTTCAAACGAGCTCGAGCTGACTAAAGAAGTATGCAATTTCGATGGCCGCGTTCTCGTCAGAGTCGGAACCGTGGGTAGCATTCTCTCCGACTGACCCTCCAAACTCCTTACGAATAGTTCCCTCGTCAGCCTTCGCCGGATCGGTTGCGCCCATCAAATCGCGCCATGCCTTCACTGCGCCGTCTTTCTCAAGCACCATCACGACGCACGGCCCACTCGACATGAATTCGGTTAAGCCGCCAAAGAATGGCCGCTCACGATGCACTGCATAAAAACCTTCCGCCTCGTGCAAACTCATGTGCAACATTTTCATCGCACGCAGCTTGAAGCTAGCGTCGGTGATTTGGTGAATAATGTTCCCTGTGTGGCCCGCGCGCACTGCGTCAGGCTTGATGATTCCGAATGTTAGATTACCCATCTGCTCTTTCTGTTATCCCCTCTATTATTGGCCGCGGATTCACGCGGATAAACGCTGATCAGAAAATACAAAACTGAAGACTAGCCCGTTCTGCTCTCTGTTTGATTATATTCGCGCCAATCTGCGTTAATCCGCGGCTAATATTCTTACGCCGCCGAACGCGCGCCCAGTGCTTCCTTCATTCCCGTTCCAATATCCGCCGGCGACCGCACCACGTGAATGCCGGCATCTTCGAGTGCCTTCATTTTTTCCGCCGCGGTTCCCTTACCACCGGCGATGATCGCACCGGCGTGTCCCATGCGGCGTCCCGGCGGCGCTGTCTGTCCGGCGATGAAAGCGACAATAGGTTTGGTGACGTTCGCTTTCGCAAACGCGGCAGCTTCTTCTTCCGCTGTGCCGCCAATTTCGCCAATCATCACGATCCCGTCCGTCTCGTCGTCGTCCTGAAACAGCCGCAGTGCATCGACGTGCGTAGTGCCGACAATCGGATCGCCACCAATGCCAATAGCTGTCGACTGGCCCAGCCCCAGCGCCGTCAGTTGTCCCACCGCTTCATACGTCAACGTTCCCGAACGCGAAACAACGCCGACGCGCCCTTCGCGATGAATGTGGCCCGGCATGATTCCGATCTTGCATTTGCCCGGGCTGATAATGCCGGGGCAGTTTGGACCGATGAGTCTCGTCGCTTTGCCGTCCAGGTATTCCCTCACCTTCACCATATCCAGCGTCGGAATGCCTTCAGTGATGCAAACAACAACCGGGATGCCGGCGTCGGTCGCTTCCATGATCGCATCGGCCGCAAACGCGGGCGGCACATAGATCACGGACGCATTCGCGCCTGCTTGCTTCACCGCATCGACGACAGTGTTGAATACCGGAATTCCTTCGTGAGTAGTTCCGCCTTTGCCGGGCGTCACACCGCCAACGACTTTCGTTCCATACTCAACCATCTGTTTAGTATGAAACGTACCCTCTTTGCCGGTGATGCCCTGCACCACGAGGCGGGTAGATTTATCAACCAAAACGCTCAATGCATAGCTCCTTGTTTGAATTAAGAAAATGAGGGCGCAGTATATCACGCGCCAAAGTTTGTCTTAGAACGCTCGGCTCAATCAGGTCAGTTCGAATTGTTGACCGTGTTCCGGGACTTCCACCGGCCAGTTAAATCGGTCACGAATGTGTCCGGCCATCGCAGCTGCCGACTCTACCTCACCGTGCGTGACGAACACGCGACGAGGCGGCGCTGACAAATCCTGCAACCAACGAATCACCTCCCGCCAGTCAGCGTGCGCGGAGAACCCACCTATCTTGACAGACTGGCAGCGGACCGGCACCCATTGTCCAAGTACCTTTACTTCTTTTTCACCGTCAGCCACGAGCCGACCGAGCGTCCCGCCGGCCTGATAACCGACAAAAACGATTGTTGCATTCTTATCAGGTAAGACTCGCAGCGCATGGTGCAGCACGCGGCCACCAGTCATCATTCCTGAAGCGCTGATAATCACGCGCGCCCCTCGTTCCTGGTTTAGTCGTTTCGAATCCTCCTTCGTAGTGCTCGCAATCATCGAATGCGTCTGCATCGGGTTGGCGTTGCCGGCAGAGGCGGTCACGTATTCTTCGTCGTGTTCTTCCCGGCGATTTGCATACACTCTCGTGGCTTTTGACGCCATCGGCGAATCCAGGATTACGGGCAGGATCGGCACGCGTTTCTCGTCTTCAAGTTCCCGAATCAGATAGAGAATTTCCTGCGCTCGTCCGACCGCAAAAGCGGGAATCAAGATCTCGCTGTCATGCAGAGCGGCGTTTTTGATCACCCGCTCCAGCGCAATTTTCGGCTCTTCCGGATCGTGTGTGCGATCGCCGTAGGTTGATTCGACCACCAGATACTCGCAGGCGGGAGGCGCTACCGGATCGCGAATGATAGGCTGATCATATTTACCAAGGTCTCCCGAAAACAGGATCCGCTGCACTCCGTGATCGGTCTCAACAAGAACGAGCACCTGGCTCGATCCCAGAATATGACCGGCAATGCGAAACTGCGCGCTGATGCCCTTCACAACATTGATGGGCTGGCCGTTGTTCGGTACGACCTGCAGAAGTCCCAACGCTGCTTCAGCGTCTGCTTCCGTGTATAGCGGGAGCGCCGGGTTGTGGCGCGTTACCTTGTGGCGATTGCGATAGTCGGCTTCCTCTTCCTGTAGGCGGGCTGAGTCGGGAAGCAGTATGCGCAAGAGTTCCGCTGTACCGCGTGAGCAATAGACCGGTCCATGGAAGCCCTGCTTTACGAAGCGCGGAAGATAGCCCGTGTGATCGATGTGCGCGTGGGTAAGCAGCACCGCATCGACCGAGGCGGCCGGAAACGGCGCATCCTCCCAATTCCGTTCGCGCAGCGCACGCGGACCTTGAAAGAGACCGCAATCAATCAGCACGCGCTTGTGATTGTTCTCGACTAGATATTTTGAACCGGTGACGGTGCCCGCCGCGCCCCAGAATGTTAGGGTAGACAAAAACTTTCCTCCACTCAGCCAGTCACATCAACCTGTTCAAACGTCCTAATCATTGATTGACTTTGCCGTCGATATCCAAAAAAAACCATGAAGGTGGGAACAAGCAACGCCAGATTGCGCAGCGCGGTCGTTACGCCCAGTTGACTGGCAATGATGCCTCCGAAGCAACCACACTCCAACCCTTCCGTATTTCCTAAACCATACCGGTAGTAAAGCGCGTACGCCGAAAAACCGATGAGCAAAGCGGCCGCCGCGAGCGCTCCGGTGCGTACGGTGCGCGGCAGCAAAAGCAAAATCGCAGTTACGATTTCAGTGGCGATAACTGCGACCGTCACCGGCCACATCCAGCGAACCGGATTGAACCCGGTGGCGCTCAGTAATTCGGCTGCATTTGAGGCAAACGTTTTGACTATCCAAAGCTTCGCGCCAGCTGTAAAGAGAAAAAGCGCTGCGAGTCCGAAGCGACTGATTAGAACTATGATTCGAAATAGTTTTTGTCGGCTCATCTTGCGACGGACCACCGCGCGGCTCTGCCGCCTTCGGTGCGGTAAGGCTTGCCTTACCGACCAACCTCTCAATATCTTAGAGGCTGCGCCTCAACCTACGCGGAGGCATAGCCTCATGTCTTTGTTGCAACCACGGAAAGGCGGAGCCTTTCCGCACGGATGACGGCTAAGCCGTGCCCAGACACTACGCAGCCAGCGCGACCACTTTCTCCGCCGCATCCTGCATGCCGTTAGCAACCGTGAAGTTCAAGCCTGATTCGCGAATGACACGCTGGCCTTCTTCGACGTTCGTTCCTTCGAGTCGCACCACCACGGGAACTTGGATCCCCAGCTTTTTCACCGCTTCCACCACGCCACGCGCGACCATGTCGCAGCGAACAATGCCGCCAAAGATGTTTATTAGAACCGCCTGCACGTTTTCGTCCGCGAGCAGAATTCGAAATGCCGCTTCCACTCGTTCCTGCGAAGCGCCGCCGCCAACGTCGAGAAAGTTTGCCGGCTCGCCACCAGCGAGTTTGATGATATCCATCGTTGCCATCGCGAGACCGGCGCCGTTAACCATGCAGGCGATATTGCCGTCAAGCTTGATGTAGTTGAGGTCGAATTTCGAGGCTTCGATCTCTAATGGCTCTTCTTCGTTAAGGTCGCGCAGATCGAGAAACTCTTTATGACGAAACATGGCGTTGTCATCAAAGTTGACTTTCGCATCAAGCGCTATCAGCCGGTTGTCTTTAGTCAAAAGGAACGGATTGATCTCCATCAGCGAGGCGTCCATCTGCTCATAGGCGGTGTAAAGCGACTGCATAAACTTCACCGCCTGACCAATCAGATCGGCACCAATGCCCAACCCGAACGCCAGCTTGCGCGCCTGAAACGCGCGAAAACCAACTGCGGGGTCAACGGTCTCCTTCAGGATTCTTTCCGGCGTTTTTGCCGCTACTTCCTCAATGTCCATGCCGCCCGCTTCTGAAGCCATGAATACTGGCCGCCCCGAGGCTCGATCCAAAACAATCCCCAGGTAAAATTCTTTGTCGATCGGCAAGCCCTCTTCGACGAGCAGCACGCGCACCTCGCGGCCTTCCGGGCCAGTCTGGTGCGTGACCAGCTTCATGCCGAGCATCTTTTGGGCGATGTCTCGTGCTTCAGCGGCGCTCTTCGCGAGTTTTACGCCGCCGCCCTTGCCGCGACCGCCCGCATGAATCTGCGCTTTGACGACCACGACATCAGTGCCCAATTCCTCAGCCGCCTGATACGCCTCCTCGGGTGAGCGGGCGACCAAACCGCGGGGCACGGGCACGCCAAACTTTCTCAGCAGTTCCTTACCCTGATACTCATGAATCTTCATTAAGCAGCCTCGGCGAGCGACACAGGTCTCGCGAAAATGATCATTTGGATATTGCTTGATTGGAGCGCCAGTGAGTTTAGCGGTACAAAAGAGCTGACTGCAAGCGCCGAGTAGGAGCAAAATGCCCCTGTTCCAATCTGTCCCTTCAGGAGTGTTCATGATGAGCGACGTAATAGTCACTTCTCTTTCAAACTTGCAGAACGAAGTTCGCTACGGCAACACCCGCACCCTCCTCACAGACGAGCCTCTTGAAGCCGGTGGTGAAGACGCGGGTCCCGATCCTTATACGCTGCTGCTCGCCGCGCTTGGCAGTTGCATCTCGATGACCACCAGGCTGTATGCGAGAAGAAAAGGCTGGCCGCTCGAGCGCGTAACAGTGCGCCTGCGCCAACAAAGAATTCATGCGGCTGATTGTGTTGAGTGTGCCAAAGAAACTGAAGGCTACGTGCATCGCATTGAGCGCTCAGTCTCGTTTGAAGGAAACTTGAGCGAGGAACAGCTGACGCGTCTGCAGGAGATCGCGCATAAGTGTCCGGTACATAAAACGCTCACGTCGCCAATCGTAATCACTGAGTTGAAAGACCAGATCAATTAGCCGCGGATGAACGCGGAAAAACGCGGGTCAGAAGAAGAAACAATAACTAGAAAACTTCCGGATGTTTTGTCGGATCGCGCGCTGAGTCCAATTTCCTGTCGTGATCTGATCCGCGCTTCTCCGCGTGAATCCGCGGCAAATAAGAAGGGCTTCCAATCAAAGTTGATTGAAAGCCCAAACTGGTCGGGACGCCGAGATTCGAACTCGGGGCCTCACCCACCCCAAGGGTGCGCGCTACCAGGCTGCGCCACGTCCCGTAAGAAAGCCGCCCCTAGTATCTCCGCAAAAAACTTGTAACGCAAACTGTCAGTTTGCGCGTCGCCTGTCACGGTGGCACGCAAACTAACAGTTTGCGTTACGAGTGCGGCTCAGCGTCTTTTTGAGGGAGCGTCAAGCAGCGCCAGAATCTCGCGCAATTCCTTAGTGACTTTACGAAGCGACTTGCGATCTTCTGCTGTCCTTCCTGCTGAAGTCGAACGAAGCGCAGCGGTACCCATTCCTTCTGAGGTTGCTTGAGAACCGTTCGTCTCGGAATCTTCACCAGCTTCAGTCGAAACTATTTTGAGTTTCCCGCCGGCCCGTAGGTCGTTTGCCAGTCGCTTCTTGGCGCCTGCGATTGTGTACTGGTCTTCGTAAAGCAGTTCCTTGATTCTGAGCGCAATCTCAACGTCGCGCTTGCGATACACTCGCTGACCGGCGCGATTCTTTTGCGGCGCCAGCATCGTAAACTCCGACTCCCAATAGCGCAGCACATGCGCCTGCACACCGGCGAGTTCGCACACCTCACCGATCTTGAAGAAGAGCTTTTCCGGAATGGCTACAGCAGAACGGCCCATGATCACAACGTCGACGACTGTTCTTCCTGGTAGTTGTGCAGGATAGAAATCAAAGGAAGACTAGTGGCAGGGTTGCCAGCAGCCCAGCGAGCCGCCATGTTACTGCCAGCAGTTTGGCGTGTCAATGCTTACACTTAGCGGGCGCGAGTTAAAACTGATTCTTAAAGGTATCGCCTAAGGTAGAAAGGCTTCGCCGTTCCGGTGCGCGGCAAGTCTCTGACTTGCCGCAAGCTCAACTAACTATTCACGGTCTATGACCGTCGAATACAGGTCGGAGACCCGAGAACCAGGCGGGGGCTAACCGGCAAGTCAAAGACTTGCCCGCACCGGAAGGGCAGAGCCACAGCGGCTAACCACACACTGATCCAATTTGAAACTGCATCAAACCGAAAGCGCGCGTGATAGACGCGTCTTCCGCATCCAGCTATAATCCGCGTTCTACTCAACAAACCATCGCCGCATAACCGGAGGGTTGCTTCTAACAGTGACGACATCGCTATCTCCAACGCCCCCAGCGTCTCCGCGTGTTTTCCACCTCGCCGCTCGACTCGACGACATTGGATTTTCTGACATCGTTAATATTCGCAATCGCATAATGAAGCTGCGTGCGTCGGGCGCCACCGTTTACCAGTTTGAGGGCGGCGAGCCTTACATGAACACGCCGGATTTCGTGAAGGAGGCGATGGTGCGCGCGCTCGAGGAAAACAAGACGCGGTACGCTCCGTCATCCGGAGTTCCCGAGTTACGCGCTGCGATTGCCGACAAGGTACGCACCAAGAACAATATTGTCGCGCAGGCGAGTGATGTGATGTTGATGAACGGTGGCATGCAAGGATTGTTTGGCGCGTTTCAGTCAGTGGTGAATCCGGGCGACGAAGTTCTCGTCTTCTCGCCCTTCTGGACACCCATCAAGGATCTGGTTGCCTATTCGCAGGGACGAACAATCCTGGTGCCGACAAGCGAAGCGCGCGCGCAGGGTTTCGAGGCGACGCTTGCCCGTTACTCAACCGATCGCACCAAAGCGATTTATTACAACACGCCGCAGAATCCGACCGGCGTCGTCTTTACTCGTGACGAAGCGCAAGCGGTGGCGCGCTTTGCGCAAGAGCGCGATCTGATCGTGATCGCCGATGAGGCTTACGAAGATCTGGTTTATGACGGCGAGCATTTTTCCATCGCGTCGCTCCCGGGAATGTTTGAGCGCACGATAACTGCGTTCACCCTTTCCAAGTCTTACGCGATGACCGGCTGGCGTTTGGGTTACACCGTCGCCGCCGAGCCGTGGATGACGGGCTTGCGCAAGACCACACTCTATTCTTCCAACGGAGTTTCCACGCCAACACAGTGGGCGGCGTTGGCAGCTTTTACCACCGAATCAGATATGCTCGACACCAACGCCCGCGCTTATCTCCAGCGGCGCGATTTGCTTTTGGCAGGACTGAACGAGCTCGGTTTGCATTGCGAGAAACCTGCCGGCGCATTTTATGCTTTCCCCGATGTGTCGCGCGTCAGCAGCGACAGCCGCGAGGCCGCGGAGATATTGCTCGAGCAGGCGCAAGTCGCTACGGTTCCCGGCGTTGTCTTCGGTGAACACGGCGAGGGTCACCTGCGTTTTTCTTTCTCCACTTCCGTCGAAACCATCGAAGCCGGCCTCGATTCGCTTCGCCGCCACCTCTGAAGGATGAGGGATGAGGGATGAAGGATGAAGAGGACCGACAGAAGAAAGCGATGTCTCAGCCAATCACGGTCCGAACGCTTCCCGCAACCAGCGAATTCGATTTCATAGACAAGTTAAGGCGTCGAGTCGACCAAGTCAGTTCTGGTTCATCCTTCATCCCTCATCCTTCATCCCTTATCCGCGGCATCGGGGACGACGCGGCGGTCTTCAGGTCTTCTGTTGGCAGTGACGTTGTAGTCACTACAGACTTGCTGGTCGAGGATGTAGACTTTCGCCGCGACACCACGCAACCTGATTTGCTCGGTCACAAAGCCCTCGCTGTCTCCCTTTCCGATATCGCGGCGATGGGCGCGCAGCCGCGTTGGGCGCTGTTGTCGATTGGAGTTCCCGATGCAGACTGGAAGTCAGGCTTCTTAGACAGCTTCTACGCCGGGTTTTTCGAGCTGGCAAAGCGCTACGGCGTCACCCTGATTGGCGGCGACGTTTCGCGCACTCGCGACAAAATTGTCATCGACTCTATTCTTATCGGAGAGACTCCCAAAGCAGGCGCGGTGTTTCGCTCCGGCGCCGAGCCCGGCGATCAGATCTTTGTAACTGGCTTTTTGGGAGACGCCGCCGCCGGACTGCGTTTGCTGGAGCGCGGCGCACCATTGCCACTACTGACACAGCCTCCTCAGTTAGACAGCGAGCAACCAGGCGAACGTCATCGCCTTGATTACCTGCTGCTTCGTCAACTTCGGCCTGAGCCTCGCGTGGGCTGGGGTCTGCTGCTTGGCGAACAACAACTGGCCACCGCTATGATCGACATCAGCGATGGGCTGTCTTCAGACCTCCACCATCTCTGCACTGAAAGCAGAGCCGGCGCGCTCATTGACGCTGCCGCCATTCCAATTGATCCGCTCGTAACGGAACTAACCGGACGACGGGCGTTAGATCCGCTTATGCTCGCGCTGCACGGCGGAGAGGATTTTGAACTGCTCTTCACTGTCAAACCTGAGAATGTTTCTAAATTACCGACCCGGGTGGATGGCGTTTCGCTAACTCGCATTGGCGAGATCAAGGAAGCTTCCCACGGAGTGCGCATCTCCGAGGGCCCGCGAACCTGGAACCTGGAGCCCGGGGGCTGGGAACACTTCAAAGGGCGGTGAAGAGTAACAAGTGAAAAGTGAGCGGCAAGAGTGGAAGGTGAAAGTGAAAAATTGGAAGTGAAGAGGACCGTTTTAAAGCCGGATCACCTCTCGCTTTTCAGCCTCGCTTTTTAACCCTCACCTTTTACCCTTCACTTTTCACCTTTGACTTTTCACCTTCCACTCTTGCCCGTCACTTTTCACTTTTCACTTTTCACCGTAATCTAGTCTCATGCTCAGATTTCGCAACACACTATCGGGCAAGGTTGAAGAGTTTCGCCCCATGCGCGAAGGCGAAGTTCGCTTCTATTATTGCGGCCCAACGGTCTGGGCCTACGGCCATCTCGGCAACTTCCGTTCAGCCATCGCTGCCGACATCGTGCGCCGCTATCTCAAGTTCAAGGGATTCAAAGTCACTCACGTGATGAACATCACGGACGTCGAGGATCGCATCATCGCCAAGTCGCAAGAGGCTGGACTCAGCATCGACGACTACACCGCGCAATACATCGAGGCGCTCTGGGAAGACTTTGATGCGCTCGGTTGCGAAAGGCCGGAGATAGTGCCGCGCGCAACGCGACATATTCCTGAGATGGTTTCACTGATCGAAAGACTCCTGGAAAGCGGCCACGCTTACGAGTCGGACGGTTCGATTTACTATCGCATCGCTTCGTTTCCCGAATACGGCAAGCTTTCGAAGATCAACTTCGCCGGCAACATTGCGGGCGCGAGCGATCGCGTCGACACGGATCGGTATGAAAAAGAGGACGCGCGCGATTTTGCTCTTTGGAAAGAACCTGCATCAGCCACGGAGCCGGCCTGGGATTCGTCGCTGGGTCGTGGACGTCCGGGTTGGCATATCGAGTGCTCGGCTATGTCAATGAAGTATCTCGGCGAAACTTTCGACATCCATGCGGGCGGCATCGATCTGGTGTTTCCGCACCACGAGAACGAAATCGCGCAGAGCGAAGGCGCGACCGGAAAAGAGTTTGTGCACTACTGGATCCACTTCGAGCATCTCAAGGTGGAAGGCGAAACGATGTCGAAGTCGAAGGGCAACTACTACACGTTTCGCGACGTTGCGGCAATGGGATATTCAGCCGGCGCGGTGCGTTATTTTCTTCTGAGCGTTCCCTACAACAAGCAGATCAACTTTACCTTCGATGCGCTTGCCGGCGCCGAGAAAACGCTGGCCGGCTTGCGCGATTTCAAGGCGCGCTTAGGCGAGGCGAAGACAACCGCGGGGATGAATGAAGCTCTGCATGAAGCGACGCTGGGAGCTGCACGCGAATTTGAAGAAGGCATGGACGATGACCTCAACACTTCCGTTGCCCTCGCCGTGATTCACAATTTGACCCGCATCGTCAATACCGCGCTGGCCAGAAAGAAGCTTCAGGAAGACAACAAGCTCGAGCTGAGTGAACTTTTGAAACGCTTCGACTCTGTCCTGAATATCTTCGGCGATGAACAACGCGAAATGCTCGACAGTGAAATTCAGAACCTGATCGACGAGCGCCAGGAAGCTCGCCGTCGCCGCGACTTCGCGCGCGGCGATGAGATTCGCGATGGGCTCGCAGGGCGCGGCATAATCCTGGAAGACACGAAAGATGGCGTGCGCTGGAAGCGAAAATAGGTAAGACAGGAATAGTCCGCGTAGCGGACGAATGAGAATAGCCCACCGATTCAATCGCTGGGCTACTCTCAACCGTCCGTTTCACGGACTGAGAAAAGGATCACCGAGCAATGCTCGATGATCCTTTTTCGTGTTCCGCCGGTCAGGTGTACGCAAACTAACAGTTTGCGTTACCGATCGTTAGAAGCCAGGTGGTGGCGGGGGTGGCGGTCCGTGATGGCGACCTGGGCCTCCTGGACCTTCGGGGCCTCTGGGACCATGGCCGGGTCCGCCGTGCATCTTCATCATCTCGTCAGCCTTGGCCTTTTGTTCGGCTGTCAGCAAACTATAAAGTTTGGAATGCATGCGTAAGTGGTCGACCATTTCATCGGCCATCAACTGCGCCTGTTGGTTAGCCAGCGGACGCACTGCCGCTTCGTCAAATTGGCCCTTCGCAGTGGCCGCATCGATTTGTTTGCGAATGTCGTCGAGCTTCGCATGACGCTCCTCTTCGGTAGCGCGCTGCGACTCAAATATCGCCTTCACCTGTTCCTTCTGAGCGTCGGTCAGGCTCAAGGCCCGTGACATATGCTCGATCATTTCTTCCGGGCCGCCGCCGCGCATCTTTTCACCCATGCCGGGATGGCCCTGGGCCAGCGCGAAAATCGTCGCGGCCACGACCAGGACAGCGATGCTGGCTATCACTAATATTCTTTTTTTCATTCTTATTCTCCTCTGCTTATTAGACCGACAGTTTATCCCATCGGGCCGTTCTCTGCGCGCGAACTGTTATACGCCATATTTGTGGCGACGGACGTAAAGACTCAGTCTAGCTGTGTAAAGTTTTGTAAAGACGCGCGACGGCGATTGGCTGTTGACACTTCTTTACAAATAACATGGCGCCGTTTGGGCTACAATCGTTTGCCTCGATAAATACTGGTGCAGTTTGTCTGGCAAAGCCGGGTCATTCGCCTAGTTCGCAGGGTCATGAGGGTAACCAGGTTGAAAGCGAAAACTGTTGACAGGCAAGAATGACTGTCCTACCAGTCAATGGATCAAATACTCATCATCGACGACGACGTGGCGCTGTGCGAGCTGGTAACAGAATACCTCGAGCCGCTGGGTTTCCAGATCGAGTCGGTACATCGCGGCGATGCCGGAGCTGAGCGGGCGCTCGCTGGTAAACACTCTCTGGTTGTGCTCGACGTGATGTTACCGGGCCTTAACGGTTTTGAAGTATTGCGACGAATACGAGCCGGATCAAAAATTCCGGTGCTGATGCTCACCGCACGTGGCGATGACGTCGACCGCATTGTTGGACTCGAGATCGGCGCTGACGATTACTTGCCGAAACCTTTCAACCCACGGGAACTGACGGCTCGCATTCGCGCCATTCTGCGAAGAACAACTCCGGAACCACTGGTCGACCAGGCCACGGAAAAAAGGCTGAGCGTTGGAGACGTGGAATTGGACAGCGGCATGCGTGCAGTTTCTCGCGCCGGCGAGAACGTCGAACTCACCGCTGTCGAGTTTGACCTGTTGGAAAAGTTGTTGCGCGCGGCGGGGCGCATAGTTACCCGCGAGGAGCTATCGAAACAAGTGTTGGGCCGCAGTTCGTCGCCGTTCGATCGCAGCATAGACATGCACATCAGCAATCTACGCAAGAAACTCGGGTCGCGATTTGGCGCCACCGAGAGAATAAAAACAGTAAGAGGCGTCGGCTATATCTACGCGCAGGCGAGCGCTGCTCCGGGAGAGTGAAGAGTTGCCCCAAAGTCTGTTTCTGAAAATCTTTCTCTGGTTTGGCGCGGTGGTGCTCACCGTCATTGTCGGTACGTTTATCGTTGGTGAAGTAATGCATCCAGACCCGTTTCAAGCGCCAATTCGGAGACCGCTCGATCTGGCTCTTAATGCCTACGCGCAAACCGCGGCCGAAACCTACGAGCGAGCTGGTCAGGCGGCGCTCGTCGCCGAGCTGGACCACATCCAAAGGGACTCAAACATCCGTGTATTTTTATTCAACCGCCAACTCCAGGAGTTATCCGGTCGGCGTATGCCTGCCGCCGCGCCCGGAGTAGCGCAAAAGGTCTTTGAGACACGACTCCCGGCAGTCGCTGACGGCCCCCCTCCATTGCTGGCGCGACCCGTAATGACCCCCAGCGGCGCCCAATACGTGCTGGTTGCCGAAATGCCGTCGCGGCCGCCGTCGCCATTTTTTCTCCATCCGATCATGCATTTGTTGGCGATAGTTCTCATGGGAGGACTCTTCTGCTACGGGCTTGCTAGGTATCTAACTTCGCCGGTCGCAAAGCTTCGCGCGGCAACACGAGAACTCGCTAGCGGTAACTTAAGCGCGCGCGTGGGGCCAACTTTGGGCGGTCGTCGCGATGAATTGGCATCGTTGGCAGCCGACTTCGACGAGATGGCGGAAAAGATTCAGTCGCTCGTAGAAAGTCAGCGCCGTTTGCTGGGCGACATCTCTCACGAATTGCGCTCGCCACTGGCGCGCCTGAACGTGGCGTTGGAGCTGGCGCGACAGCGGTCGGGTGTTGAGGCCACCAGCGCGCTCGAGCGCATTCAACGCGAAGCGGAAATTCTCAACGAGATGATCGGACAACTACTGGCGCTTACGCGCCTGGAAAGCGGCGTGGCGGAGATTCAGAAAATTGAGTTTGATCTGGAGTCGCTCGTACGAGAGGTTGTGAAGGATGCCGACTTCGAAGCACGAGCGCGCGACCGGTCTGTAAGACTTGCTACTACCGAGAAGGCCATAATCGACGGTGTTCCAAATCTGATACGGCGCGCCATCGAAAACGTTATCCGCAATGCCGTGCATTACACTGCCGCCGGGACCGAGGGTGAAATCAAACTCTTCATCGATCGAGGAGCGGCGCCCCTGGTAGCAGGCAAACTGAACGACGAGCGTGTGGTCATCGTCGTTCGCGATCACGGACCGGGTGTACCTGATGACGCACTCGGGGAAATCTTTCGTCCATTTTATCGGGTAGATGAGGCGCGCGATCGCGAAGCAGGCGGTGTTGGTTTGGGGCTCGCTATTGCTGAGCGCGCCGTGCGGCTGCACGGCGGAGATATTGAGGCCGCCAATGCTGAAGGGGGTGGACTCAGAATCACAATCAGCCTGCCAGAAATAGGGTCAGGGGAAAAGGGGAAGGGGTAACACGTTTCACCTTTACCCCTTTCCCCTTTTGCCCTTTTCTTTTACTTCGGCGTCACTCCCAAATTCGACATCAGAAACGAATAGATATCCGCCGTTTGTTCGATCGCTTTGGTCGTACTGCTGGCTCCGTGGCCCGACTTGGTGTCGATACGAATCAGGATAGGGTTGTCGCCTCCCTGCGCCGCCTGGAGCGCCGCTGCATACTTGAAATTATGTGCCGGCACTACGCGATCGTCGTGATCGGCGGTAGTGATTAGAGTCGCTGGATACTTCACGCCAACCTTGACGTTATGAATCGGCGAATAAGCGTAGAGTGCTCTGAACTCCGCTTCGTTGTCACTCGAACCGTAATCCGCGATCCAGTTCCAGCCGATCGTGAACTTATGGAAGCGCAGCATGTCCATCACACCCGCCTGCTCCACGACCGCCCTAAACAATTCCGGCCGCTGGTTTGACACGGCGCCCACGAGCAGGCCGCCATTCGAGCCGCCCTGAATTGCCAGCCTGCTCGACGATGTGTATTTGTTCTTGATCAGATACTCGGCCGCGGCAATGAAGTCGTCAAAAACGTTTTGCTTCTTCAGCTTCATTCCCGCCTCATGCCACTTCTCACCATACTCGCCGCCGCCGCGCATGTTTGCCGACGCGTAAATGAATCCCTGCTCGAGCAGCGCCAGTCGCAGCGAACTAAAGGCGGGCGAGGTTGTAACGTTGAAGCCGCCGTAGCCATAAAGCACCGTCGGATTATTTCCGTCGAGCTTGATGCCTTTCTTGTGGACAAGAAACAGCGGCACTCGCGTTCCGTCTTTGCTGTTGTAGAAGACTTGTGACGTCTCGTAATCGTCAGACTTGAAGCCGGGAATCTCGGGCTGACGAAACAGGGTCGACTTCCTCGTCGCGATGTCATACTTGTAAATCGTCGGCGGGAAGTTGAACGTAGTAAACGTATAGAAAGTAAACTTGTCGTCCCACCTGCCATTGAAGCCGCCAACAGTCCCCAGTCCCGGCAGCGTGATTTCGTTTTCCAGTTTGCCCTCAAGACTATAAACGTAGGCTTTGGTGGCAACGTCTTTCAGGTAGGTGACAAAGAGTTTGCCGCCGACTGTGCCGACGTTATCGAGTGGTTCCGGTTTCTCCGGAATGACGTCTTTCCAGTCTTTCTCGTCCGGGTGTTTTGGATCAAACAAAAAGACTCGACCGTTGGGCGCTTTGTGATCCGTGAAGACGAGAAACTTGTCGCCAATGTTATCGACGACGCCATAACTGTCATCGCCGATCTCGGCCACGATAGGAGTGAATGTGTTCCCCGGCTGAGAAAGATCGCGGTAGAACACCGCGTTTCCTTTCTTGCCTTTGCCGCGTTCAGAGATTGTAAGAAACGCATAGCGCTCGTCGTCACTGGCGCCAACGCTATGGAATCGTTGCGGATTCGCCGCGTCTTCGTAAACCTTTACATCTTCGGATTGCGAGGTGCCGACCTTGTGATAGAAGACCTGGTGGTTCTCGTTCTTGCTCGTGAGTTCGTGACCTTTTTCCGGCGCGGGATAGCGGCTGTAATAAAAACCGTTGCCCTGCCAGGAGACCCCGGAAGCCTTCATCCACTCGACGTGCTCTGATTCCACCTGCTTGGAATCCACCTCCATCACATAAACATCGTTCCAATCAGAACCGCCCTTGGAGACCCCGTAGGCGACATATTTCCCGTTCTTCGAAAGCGCGAATGCTCCCAGACGCGTCGTGCCGTCGGCGGATAGTTTGTTTGGGTCGAGCAGAACTTCCGGCGTGCCGTCCTGACCTTTTTGCCGATACCAAACGCTCTGGTTCTGCAAACCATCGTTCTTTGTATAGAAGAAATAATCGCCGCGGCGCGTGGGTGGGGAGTACTTGGGATAATTGAAGAGCTGGGTAAGGCGATCTTTGATCTTCTGGCGAAAAGGAATCTTCTCCAGGTAGGCGAAAGTTACTTTGTTCTCCGCCTCAACCCATGAAGCCACGTCGGGCGAGACCGAAGCGTCACCTTCGAGCCAGCGATATGGATCGGCTACCTTCGTCCCGAAGTAGTCGTCGACGGTGTCGCCTTTCTTGGTTTCGGGATAAACAATACTCGGCGCGCCTGACGCGCTGTCACGCGCGGGCGCGGGCGACATCTTCTGTCCATGTTGGGCGCGCGATCGCGGAATCAACTCCGAGACTGACAAAATCGAGAGCGCCACGGCCACGATTGCGAGCAGCAAAAGCAATCGCTGAAAACTGGAAACTAAAAACTGAAAACTATTTCTCTTCATCGATCATCTCCTGGGGATGTTATTTGAACTGGAAACGGTTACGGACAACTGTGGCAGACGCCGGATACTTTAGTCGAGTTGCGCGCCAAGTTCAAAGGGCGAGCATCAATGTGTACGCCGCCAAATTTACGTGTAACATACTTTTTTTGGATTCAATAGATTCTGGGAACACCCCCCTCTGAACAGTCTAAGTTGTGGACGGCGAATATGCCCATGTTTGACGACCCGGATTCATCAGATACATTCGATTCGTTCGACCCCTTTCCGGAACCGGTCACGATTCCGATCACAGACGTCTTCGATCTGCACACGATCCAACCGCGAGACGTAAAACTGGTAGTTGAAGAATATCTGAACGAAGCGCAGCGACTGGGGTTTCGCCGCGTGAGGATCATTCACGGCAAGGGCATAGGTGTGCAGCGGGAAATGGTCCGCAAGATTTTGGAACGAACGCCGTGGGTGATCGACTGGACAGATGCGCCGCCGGAAGCGGGCGGATTGGGCGCGACGATTGTTCGACTTCGGGAGGGCTAAGAATCGCAACTGGATAGTCCGGTGGGGCTTTGCCATCTGGTGCGCGGCTCTGACTTGCTGGAGGCATAGCTAATCGTTCTCGGTCCGCGACCGAGGGAAGGTCGGAGACCTTAGATACAGGACAGCGGATGGCCGGCAAGTCGAAGACTTGCCGCGCACCAGAACGGCGGAGACGTTAGCATCGATGAAACTTCCTCACGTCGCCTGTTCAGTCTCAGTGCCTCGCTTCAACTTCTGGCGTAGAACTCGCAAGTCTTCAAGATGTCCTTCATCGTGTTCACGCATCAATTCAGCCAACCGCCTCAGCGTGATTTTCCCAACTCCTGCAAGCGTGCCTTCGCGTTCCAGTTGTCCTTCAGTCAAAGCCCGCAGCATCTCGACGTTTTCTTGTCGCGCCGTTTGAAATTCCCGCAGCGCGACGTTTGGCTGCTCGTTCTGGTAACTACTCTCCGCCGCCACGCGCGCGCCGTCGAAATCAGCCAGAGCCGGATCAGCCTCCGCAAGGATTCGCTTAATTCTTGGGGTGTAACCCTGAAGTTCCAGGTCTCTCAGGTGGCAAATGTTTTCGAGCGCCGAGAATTCATCCGGTGAATTCTGCATACGAAATTCGCAGTCGGAGAGTCCCGCCGTATGGTTCGCGAGTCTTTTTGCGGTTTCGTTGAGCAAATCGAGCAGGGCTCGGAAATCCGCGCCGCGGGCATTTCGTTCTTCGGCAGTCATGCAATTATCAAACGAGCAGGCCCGTGATGAGTTCGCTCAAGAAGCCGATATCGATTGGTTTGGTCACATACGCATTGAAGCCCGCCGCTTTCGCTTCGGCGCGAAAATCCGTCTCCTGATGCGCGGTAACGGCAATGATCGGAATCCCGTGCAACCCCTCGCTCGCGCGGATCTTTTCCGTGGCCACCAGGCCGTCCATGATGGGAAGACTGAGATCCATGAGGATAATGTCAGGCCGTTCGCGCTGCGCGACTACTACGGCCGCGGCCCCATTTTCTGCTTCGACAACCAGGTAACCGAGTTGTTCCAGCGCCAGCCGCATGAAGTAGCGAACATCATCGGAGTCTTCGACGATTAGTACGGTCCGATCCCTGAAATCCTTTTCTACCATTCCTCGCTGCTCTTCTGAACCGCTGACCCGCGAAAATACCACGGGCTTGTTCGTTTCTCGGAAATTTTCTAAATTTTTGGATTAGTCTCGACTGTATGTCGCCCGCGAAGCTTGTGTCAAGAAAGGTAACGGG
Organism: Chloracidobacterium sp.; assembly: GCA_031370285.1. Classification (GTDB taxonomy): domain Bacteria; phylum Acidobacteriota; class Blastocatellia; order Pyrinomonadales; family Pyrinomonadaceae; genus PSRF01. The sequence goes on from JANMQG010000125.1 coordinate 38,375, forward strand.
CGGGTAAGGATCCGACTCTTGTAACGCAAACTGTTAGTTTGCGATTCTCAGTTTCTCCAGCAGCAGCGTAAACGCCTCAACGGCGGCACGGGTTGATTGCGCGAGCAAACTAACAGTTTGCGCTACAACGACCCGAGAATTACGAAAATGAAGTGAACCAAATGCCGCGTCTGATCGTTAAAGCATAGGAATTCGAACTTCTTGAAAGGCCGGAAATCATCACCATGAAGAAAATACTCTTAGTCGTACTTTTGCTTGGGATTGCAGGCATTGCAGGTGTCGTGCGTTCGCACACAAAAAGCGGAGGTAGGGTGTGGCCGCTGGTCATCCACGGTGACCAGCAGTCAGCGGGCAATGCGCGCGAAGAAATTCGCAAGAGCTTTGATCTCGTTGCCGGCGCGCGCGTTGAGGTTTCCGGCATCAACGGCTGGGTAAAGATTGAAACTTCAGATCGCAAGACAGCAGACGTTTACATCGAGCGCCTCGGCGACAGTCAGGAAGTTTTGAATCGCCGCAAGATCACTGTCGAGAACACGGCGGGAGGACTGACAATCCGTGGCGAAAAAGGCGATAGCAGCTTCATCTCGCGCATGTTTGGCTCAAGCCCGACAGAGCATGTAACGTTGCGGTTGCCGAAACAAATCTCCCTGGTCACAAATGGCGTGAATGGTTCGGTTACTTCCGGCGGGATCGATGGATCGCTTGAGGTCAATGGGGTGAACGGAAAAGTCGATATCGCGCAAGCCTCCGGCTCCGCTGAAATCAATGGAATTAACGGCAGCGTCTCCGTAGGTTTGGGCAAGATCGGTAAGGACGGAGTCGACCTCAGCGGGATCAACGGTAACATTGAACTGCAGCTCAGCGAGGATGTGAATGCCAAGCTCGAGGCCCATGGTATGAACGGCCAGGTCACCTCTGAATTACCGAACGTGGTGGTAGACAAGAGCAGTCACGGGAGCTACAGCGCTCAGATTGGGAACGGCGGCGGCTCAATTTCCGCCAGTGGAATAAACGGCAACATTCGTTTGACTCGAATGACGAGTGCTTCCACGGCGACTGTTGAATCAAAGAGCGGCAGCTGATTCGAACACGGATCAAACTGAGCGGGGGCAAGCCCACCTTCCTGACCTTGAGACTCTCTAACGGGCTCGATCAATCGCCCGTTGAAAGCCTGCACCGAGATTTTAGAATTCATTATGGTCAGCTCGGGGTGAGGAAGGTGGGCTTGCCCCCGCTGGTGCGCTAACATTCAAGTTTGAAGAAAACTGACTACTTTATCTCCGAAAACTTGATGTTCATGATCGGATACTCTTTCCAATCCTTGTAATCGTAGTGCCACCATTCAGGTTCGTAGACTGCAAACCCTTCCGCAGCCATCGCCAAGCGCAGCAGTTCGCGCAGGCGCCGGGCTTCCGGCGTTGCACACTCATAGTTTATGTGCGAGCGTTCAGTCATCTCGTCATATTCGCTCGGCATCTTCGCCGGCGTACCAGTTTTCAAATCAAACAGCGAAAGATCGACCGCACAGCCGCGATTGTGACGTGAACCCTTGCTCGGATCGGCCACAAAAATCTTTCTGTCCGCCGGCGTCACATCCCAGAAGACTTTGGTCACCGACCACGGACGATAACCATCAAAGACAACGAGGCCGTAACCCTGTTTCCTGAGACTCTGATTTATTCGCACGAGAGCCTCAGCTGCCGGGCGCTGCAAAAAAGCGCGCCGCTGTTTGTAAACAGCTTTGCCCAGGAAGTTGTTCTTGGTGGCGTAGCGAATGTCGAGTTTGATCGTGGGATCGAGTTTGGTTAACTCTACTAAGTCCGGGCCGCGAAAGGGGCCGGTTTCAACCGGTGGTCCCTGGGCCAGGACAATGGATAGAAACGCAATTCCAACAAAAGCGATCTTAATTGGACGCAAAATCATTTTTGGTTTTCCTCAAAAGCTTAGCCGGAAAAGAGCGGGGGTAAACCACCCTTCCCAACCTGAGAGCCTCTTCAGGTGATCGGGTCGTCCTGCTCGAAAGCCTTTCAACCGCATCAGCAAACTCAAGTCCTACAAGCTCAAGGTCAGGAAGGGTGGTTTACCCCCGCTCTTCTCAACTCAGCCAATCCCCTTCACTAAGAACATCCTTCATCAAAGAATGACGGGCTGTCGTGTTGTCAACGTCGGCAGATTCCAGCCACGCAACTTCTCGTTCCATTGCGGCACCATGTTGTTGATGAACTTGTTTACTTCCTCCATGCGCTGGGCATATTCCAGCTGTATCTCCGCAAAGTATTGCCGCTCGGCGAGGGTGGGGGCCGCGTTCGTGGCGTCCACTCCGAAGAAGATGTCACCAATCCTATTCACAACCTGCGAATTGCCGGGAAGCCCGAGGCCTCCCGAACGCCGCACCAAAGAATCTTCCAGCGTCTCGATCTGCTTTATGTATTCGTCGAGTGCTTTCATCATGTCTTTGTCCGGCTCTTTATTGAGAGTCTTAGCCGTGGTCTGCGTGTGCTTGAGCTGATCCTCGATGCTGTCGAGAAAACGGAGCGCGTTGTTAGCGGCAGACTGCATATCACGAAGCTTCATCTGTAGATCCAGTTGCGCCGTCAAATCGGCAGCCGAGACAGTTATCGTCGGATCAAGACGCACCTCGACCGGCTGCACAAATATCTTCTCAGCAACCGTCAGTTTTACTGTGTAACTTCCCGGCAAGACCTGCGGACCACGCGGTGGCCCCGTGAAAGCCGTTTCTTCTTCAGTTGGTGGGCGCCGCACCTCGGCGCCGCCATAACGAAGATTCCAGGTCACGCGATTCATCCCCCGCTCCCTTGGAGGTTTTTCCAGTTCCTGCACCAACTTCAAGTTTTCATCGAAAACCTGAATTTTGAAAGTGGTCTTATCGTCGAGTTTGGTCTTCAGGTAGTAAGTTATCAACGCACCGTACGGCGGGTTTGGACCGGCGAACTCTTTATCGCCAATGCCGTAACGCGTGAAGCGAGTAGCGAAGCGCAATCCCGGCCTGACGGAAAACAGATGTGCATCGCGCTTCAGCAGATCCGAGGTCATCTGCTGAATTGGCGAGGCGTCGTCAAAAATAAAAATGCTGCGCCCGTGGGTTGCCAGAATCAGATCGTTATCGCGCGGGTGAATCAGGATGTCGTGGACAGAGACATTTGGCAGGTTCTTTAAATTGAGCGCGATCCATTCCCGCCCCGCAGTGTAGGAAGCAAACAATCCCAGCTCGGTGCCGGCGTAGAGCAGGTTCGAATTCTTAGGATCCTCACGAACAACCTGCACGTAAGCGTTAGCCGGCAGGTTACCGGCCACGTTCTGCCAACTCTTGCCGCCATCGCTCGTTCGGAAAACATAAGGACCAAAATCGTCGAACATGTGGCGATCGAAAGCGACGTAGGCGGTTTGCGCGTTTATACGTGAGGGCTCGATATGCGAGACCGGCGAGTTGGCGGGCACGCCCGAAACACTATGGATAATGTTGTCCCAATCTCTGCCACCGTCGTTTGTTAGCTGGAGGTTCCCGTCATCCGTTCCGGCCCATATTTGCCCCTTCTTCACGGGCGACTCGGCAAGAGTAATGATTGTCGTGTGGTATTCAGCGGTCGAGTTTTCAAATGCGATTGGCCCGCCCGCGTCCTTCTGTTTCTCGTGATCGTTGGTGGTCAGGTCCGAGCTGATCTGTTCCCAGGTCTTGCCGAAGTCTGTTGATTTGAAGACAACATTTCCGGCGAAATAGAGAGTGTTCTTGTCGTGAGGTGAGAGCAGCACGGGCGAGTTCCAGTTGAAGCGAAACTTCTCGCCCCGCGCGGGCCCAGCGCCGCTGCCACGTCCCCAGGGATTTATTTCCTGTTGCTCGCGAGTCCGGAAGTCTGTGCGCAGAATATTTCCGCCCTGCGATTCTGAGATGTAGAGTTCCGGATCGTCAGCACTGTTGAGGATGTAAAAGCCGTCCCCGAAACTCACCATGCGCCAATCGTCGTTCATGATTCCGGCAGGCTCGCGAGTCCGGCTCGGTCCAGTCCAGGAACCGTTGTCCTGCAATCCGCCCATCACGTAATAAAACGGCAGGCGGTTGTCCGCATGAATCTGATAAAACTGACCCAGCGGGATGTTGTTGACAGGTTCCCACGTCTCGCCGCCGTCGTAGGTAACAGCGATGCCGCCGTCCTGTCCCACCCAAATGCGTTTCGGGTTCTTCGCGTCCTGCCAGAACGCGTGATAGTCGATGTGGACTTTCCCGGTTATCGAACGAAACGACTTGCCGCCGTCGATCGACTCGAACAGGGTGGAGGCCACGGCATAGACGTGGTTCTCGTTGTTGGGATCGATCCGAACGCGCGTGTAGTAGAAACCGCGCGCCACGATGTTTGTCTGTTTCGAAACCTGCTTGAAAGTGTCGCCGCGATCATCCGAGCGATAGAGCGTGCCCTCCTTCGACTCGACCATTGCGTAAACTACGTTCGGATTGCTTGGCGCCACGCGCACGCCGATTCTTCCCAGCAACTTCGGCAAGCCGTTGGTCAACTTATTCCAGGTTCGCCCGCCGTCGATCGATTTGAACACGCCACCCTTTTCACTGCCGCTGCGATGCGTCCAGGGCTTGCGCTCAAAGCTCCACATGCCCGCGTACAGAATGTTTGGATTGGTCGGATCAATCTCCAGATCGGAGACGCCGTGTTCCCGGTCGATGTAGAGCGTCTTCGTCCAGGTCTTGCCGCCGTCTGTAGTCATGAACACGCCGCGCTCGTCGTTGGGAGCAAAGGCGTGGCCGAGCGCGCCGACGTAAACGATGTCGGGATTCTGCGGATGAATCGCGATCGCAGAAATGTGTTCGGTGCCCTTCAGTCCCATGTGCTGCCAGTTCTTGCCGCCGTCGGTCGATTTGTAAACACCGTCGCCAAACGAAACGCTGTTCCTGACATTTGATTCGCCCGTGCCCACCCAGACCACGTCGGGATTGCCGGGCGCCAGCGCGATGTCTCCTATTGAGAAAGTTCCCTGCCGTTCAAAGATTGGTTTCCAGGTGACGCCGGCATTGACCGTTTTCCACAGTCCGCCTGAAGCGGTGGCAACGTAGACGATGTTTGCGTTTCCCGGTACGCCTTCGACGTCGGCGGTGCGTCCGCCCATGTTGGCTGGGCCGATGCTGCGCCATTCAAGGCGCTCGAACGCACTCTCGAAAGTCGGCTTGGAAGTGACGTCAGTTGCCGGCGCCGGAGTTTCCTCCGGAGTCGGGGAAGGCGTGGCTGAAGGCTCCTGCGCGTGGCTGAGCGCAGCGCCCTGCGTCAAAAGAAGAATGAATAGACAGTGACCAATGACACGTTTAGAGAGAACCATTCTATTTCTCCTGAGACTTTGGAATGATTACGAGTATCTGACCAACTCGGGGACATCTGATCTGAAGCGCTGAAGGCGCGCAACAAATATTCTGATCACAAGGGACATCAGGCGTGGCGGCTAAGAAAGCAATCTGCCAAGTTGCCCTGGGGCGTTGCCCCAGGCTGTTGCATTTGGCGCTCAATCAGTCCGAAAGGGCACTCGATCTGAGCGCCCTTTCTATTACTAACAACTCGCGGTGAGCCATCCTACCTCACCTTTGCAGTGAACACTTCCTCCATCAAGTAGGGACGACTGCAGCCGCTGGCCGCATCCAATTGCCTGCGGCTGTCGGTCCAGACCGGATATGCAACTCCGCCATAAGAAACGAGGCCTTCATAGTCTCCTTGCTGATTGCCATAGTTGATACCCTGACAGGGGAAGATCCCATTGCAATCATGCTCGTTTGAGCTGGCGCTGCTGACACGAATGTCGGGTGCATTCCAGCTGGCGCCGTCGCTCGATCGCGCCAAATAATAATCAGTCTGATAGCGAGAGCCGGTGGTATCGTTTCGGGTGTCGTAGAAAGCCACGTTCACGCCGCCAGTTACTGGATCAACTGACATCCAGTGGTTGAACCGATCGACTGCGGACAAGAGCTGATCTGTAACCGGCGCGACCGTTGACCAAGTCGCTCCGTTGTTATCCGAATACGAAATGAAAATATCGGTAACGTTTGCCGGTGTCAGGTCCATCCAGCTGCAATAGATCCTGCCCCGATGAATTCCGCTCGAACGATCAACATCCAACGAGGGGTAGACCAAGGCGCCGCGAAAAGACTCAGCGGGTATGCCGATATCAAATGCAAGGGTCTTCGGCGAGATGGTAACGGGCGTTCCCCAGGTGTTTCCTCCGTCGAAGGATCGATTAAACACAATGGCATTTGCCGCAAAGTCGTTCCACGCCACATATACTTCGCCGTTTGGTCCGACCGCCGGAGAAGCGCCAATCGATCGGCCCGGTCCAGACGGGTCGTCGACTCGTTTGGTCGAGAAGGTCGCGCCGCGATCCGTCGAAGTCGCCAGGCGAACGCCGCCGCCGATCGAACCTCCAGAGGCTGCATCCCAGGCAATGTAAACATTGTCTCGAAACAGACTGCCCAGATTTTGGTCGGCAGTGATCATTGGCTTGTCGTTAAAGTGGTTCGTCCCGTTCTCAAAGTCGAAGAAGGTAACCGCCGGATAGGTTCTCCCGCCATCGGTGGAGCGTGCCACGGCCATTTCAGTACCGTTGATGCCGTTGCCATTTCCGAAAAAAACCACGATGTACCCATAGAAGAGATTGCCGCGGCTGTCAAAAGCGAGCGTGGGGTCTGATCCGAAGTCGATCCCGCTCTTCGATTTTGGCGGCGGCAGTGGAAGATCGACCCCGCCCCAGCTCGTGCCGCCGTTTGAACTGTAATAACCGCGCATCGGCAGCCGAAAAATTTCGTTCGACCCGGCAGCCAATGTTCTTGGTTTGCTGGGGTCAAGCGTAATGAAAGTTTCGCTCTGCGGACCGCATTCATTGGAAACATCCACATTGCTGCCGGAGCTGACTGAAGTGGTCGTACTGAGGTTACCGTCAGAACCATTGTTCAGAATGAATTGATACTTGTCCCACCAGGTCGGATCGTGGGAAGTGTTTTGTGCAACCGCGGGCCGCAAGCCTGGCGACGCGGTGAGTGCCAGAAGAATCAATGCCAGTCCCAGAAGAATTGACAACCGTAATTTTGTGTTCATGAGCAGGACTCCTTCGAAAGCGGCGCCGCCTTCATTGGCGGGCCAGGTTAGAGTTTTTCTACATCCACCGCAAGAATCAACTTCGGATGAGACTATCGCGGACACTCACAAGCAGAACGATTCGCCAGGGTAAGAGAGGCCAGCATTCTAACTCCAATTCGTAGCGATGCGGAAGCGTGGCCATGGCGGCGTTAATTGAACCACCGGGCGAAACCGGATATAAAGGACAACACTCAGGGACATGAAGGAGAAATCAACCCTTGCCGCAAAGTAGACAGCGAAAGACTAACAAGGCCAAGAAACGACCCAAGGGCCTTTATCCAGCAGTTAAAGCGAAACCTCCCGCCGGCAGTAAGAGCACGGCCAGGACAATTGCTATTGTGATTGTGCTCGCGCTCGCCGCGTCAGCCGTCGCTTACGTGATCGTGAATCGCAGCGGAAAGGGTGGTGCCGAAATCACAACTGCGTCCGGACTCAAGTACACAGACCAGGTAGTAGGAGCCGGGGCCACACCCCAAAAAGGCCAGACAGTCACCGTGCATTACACCGGCACCCTGGAAAATGGCAAGAAGTTTGACAGTTCTCTTGATCGCGGCACGCCGGCTGACTTTCGCCTCGGCGTCGGAGCTGTGATCAAAGGTTGGGATGAGGGACTGATGTCGATGAAAGTTGGTGGCAAACGACGGCTGGTTATTCCGGCAAAACTTGGCTATGGGCCCAATGGCAGGCCACCTGACATCCCTGGAAACTCAACCTTGATATTCGACGTTGAGCTGCTGGGCGTGAAGTAGCTCAGACTTTGCCTCTCAGATTTGAGGGGCCACCCTTCATTGTCGCCTTTGTATTACATTAGAGTTGCATTGTCTCGCCGCACCTTGAACCTGCATCGGACAAGAGTATAAGATCGGGTCACTCTCCTGATTTGCCCCTGCTGACTCGCTTCAAATAATTCGGCCGCAAGAAAGATGGAGGACGTACTAATGAAGAATGGAAACTTTGGAAGAATTTTTTTCGCCGCGCTTTTATGTTTCGTCGCGCTTAGTCTGACAACATCGGTGTTTGGCCAGGGCAAAGGCGGCGGTGGTGGACGCGGCTCGGGCGGTGGCGCCGGAAATGCCGGCGGCCCACCTTCAGGCATTGGCGTGGATCGCGGACCCGGTACCGCTTCAGATCGATCAAACGGACGATCTGATAAAGGACTCGGAACGGCTTCTGATCGTTCGGATGGACGCTCCGACGCTGGTTTGGAGAGGGCCCGCCTGGCTGGCGATAACCGCCGGGAAGTTGAGAAAGAATTGCGAGAGCATCCAGGCATCGCAAAAACGCTTCATGTCAACGCAAACAATTTGAGAAGCGGGTATCAAGCGGCATTGGCAGCCAACCCCAACTTGAAATTTGGCCAATATGTTGCGGCTACTCGACTCGAACAAAATCTCGGCGCGAGATTTCCGAATGTTACGCGGAATGCCATTCTCGCCGGTTTGGCTGATGGCCATAGTCTTGGTCGCACGTTGCAAAACCTTGGTTTGAGTTCGCATGAGGCGAACGCCGCAAAGAAGCAGGCTGAACGAGAGATCAAACGAGCCAGGAACTAGTCAACGAGGGATAGTGCGTCGCGTCTGACGCTTCAAGAAATGAAGAGAATGGCCCGTCGAATCGGCGGGCCATTTACTTTTCACCTCTGACTTCCTCAAGGCCGATAGAGTGCGGCGGTAAGAATCCCCAGCAGGATCTTGTCAACGCCTTCAAACAAAACCTGCTTCACCACGAGCATTCCGGGAACCGGTTGCACCGCGTAGGCAATGACGAAGGAAGGGATGGCGAGCACTAACCACATCGCAATACCAAAGCGAATTCCCTGTCCCAGCCAGCTCTTGGCCTCAACTCCCTTGGCGTAAACCCACACCGAGCCAATCGCAAACGACAAATACGCGAGACTAATGAAAAGCATTTTTTCCTGGCCCAGCGGCCGGTAATATCCGGCAATCGTCATATAGTCGGCTTTCAGCAGGACCGCGTGAATAAGAAAACCAAAAACGTTGGCAACGATAAAGACGACAACTATCGTGGGGATAGCCTTTTTGAGATTCATTGGGGGCAAGCTCCTTTGCAGAACGAATTGGGGAATGTGGATTCGTATCGTTTGAAGTGCAAATGCACGCCGCGCATTTTATCCGTTCGGTGGTAATAAGTGAACACCGTTCAAGCAGTGGGCCAGCTGAGAATTTGATTAGTTACTGCCCAGCGAGTTAATCTGCAACGCAAAGCTTTGACAATCGAGCAACCAGCCAGGAGAGTACCCGCCATGAGCGCGAACACTTTAACCATCACCGACAATCGCACCGGCAAACAGTATGAGGTCGCGATCGAGAACGACACCATCAAGGCCATGGATCTGCGCCAGATCAAGACATCTGAGGACGACTTTGGTTTGATGACTTACGATCCCGCGTTCATGAATACGGCCTCCTGCAAGAGCCGCATCACTTTCATCGATGGCGACAAGGGCATCCTCGAATACCGCGGCTATCCGATCGATCAGCTCGCCGAGAAGAGCACATATCTCGAAGTTGCCTATCTCCTCCTCAACGGTGAGCTGCCGACCGAGGCTGAGTTGAAAGCCTGGACTCACAACATCACCTATCACACCTTCATCAACGAGAGTATCAAGAAAGTAATCGACGGCTTCCACTACAACGCGCATCCGATGGGAATGTTTGAAGCAACCCTCGGCGCCCTTTCGACTTTCTATCCTGACGCAAAAGACATTTTTGACGTCGAGTCTCGCAGCAAGCAGATCTTCCGGCTTATCGCGAAGGTGCCGACGATTGCCGCCTTCGCCTACCGACATCGGATCGGAATGCAGTATGCCTATCCCGACAACGATCTTGGTTATGAGGGCAACTTTCTCAATATGATGTTCAAGACGACGGAGCTGAAGTACCAACCCAATCCGGTGCTTGAACGCGCGTTGAGCGTGCTCTTCATTCTGCACGCCGACCACGAACAGAATTGCAGCACCAACGCAATGCGCAGCATCGGCAGCGCGCAGACTGATCCGTTTTCATCCTTAGCGGGCGCGGCGGCCGCGCTTTACGGGCCGCTGCACGGCGGCGCCAACGAGATGGTGCTGCGCATGCTGAAGGAGATTGGCTCCGTCGATAAGGTTCCCGAATACATCAAGCGTGTGAAGGCCGGCGAATTTCGCCTGATGGGTTTCGGTCACCGCGTCTACAAGAACTACGATCCGCGCGCGCGCATCATTAAACAAGTTGCCGATGAGGTGTTTGAAGTTACCGGCAAAGACCCAATGCTGGAATTAGCGCTGGAGTTGGAACGCATTGCGCTCGAAGACGAATACTTCGTGAAGCGCCGGCTCTATCCCAACGTGGATTTCTACTCCGGGATTATTTACAAGGCAATGGGTCTGCCGGTGGACATGTTTCCGGTGCTGTTTGCGATTCCGAGAACTTCAGGTTGGCTGGCGCAGTGGGTTGAGTTGCTCGAGGACAAAGATCAGAAGATTGCGCGCCCACGACAGATTTATCTGGGACACCGGACGCGTGAGTATGTTCCGATTGGACAACGGAAGACAGCGGAGAACGATGCTGCTGGAGCATGACTTGATTCGGGGCTTGCTCGGCAAAAAAATGAAAATTGGTCATGGCTTAAAGGCTCCCCGTCGTCTTGCCCGGTCTCTGTCATCGATTTCCTTTTGCCGCTTTTGCTCAGCTTTCTTAGCTTCTTGCTGTCTGTAGAGTTCCGCCATTTCATCATCTTCGTTTGTTAGCAATACAAGAGCATAAAAGGGATTTTCCTTTTTTCCACGAATTGGTGGATAGCCCGTTATGATCTGTGCCTGGAATCCTCGACAAGCGTAATATGTAAAGATTTCGTAGCTCTTAGTTCCATCGCGCAGTGTTTGATTTCTCCCTCCTCCCGCATACTTACCGTTTTCTGGTAGGGCAAGCTTCTTAATAACTGTATCCCTAAATTCATCGTGATCCTTCCACCATTGAGGATCAGAGTAATACATTCTGATTTGAGTAAGCCTATTGCCAGTGAAGTAAAGGCCCACTTCATCTATGCCTTTGAAGTCTGAGGGGTTTGCCGCTTCTTCATTTGTAAGAACTGTAGACAAGAAAATGGGCTTGCCTAGAATTGATTCATCCTCTGGCAGTGTATGTTTCGGTACTTCAGAGTCTGATGTAGTAAACTTGAAGACTTCCACTGCGGACTCAGGCGTGAACTGTGCCTTCGGGAATTTGGCTTTCACTTGGTCGAAGTCCCCTTAGCGTGGGAGCCTGCGCTAAACCCAAGTTACATACCCCAAAACCGCTCGCATTGGTTCTGCCTTTTGCCGGCTTGCGGTTTCTGCGCTGTGCCTGAGCCGATGAAAACGACAAAGACAGAACGCAAAGGGCAAGAACTACAGATGTTCTTCTGCGAAACATGATTCACGCGCTACCTGTAAAGACGCACCAAGTAAAGCGCTGGCCTAGTTGATATCGATGCCAACGAGGTTACCCTCCGTGTCATAGTCAAGAACTACACCATCATACATTTCTTTGCTGTCGACACTTGGTTTCGAGGAGACTTCAATATATACCGAGTCTGTCGCTTGGTAGTAGTGCGTTGTAACGGAACTAGCCCTCAGAATTTCGAGGCCAATCATTTGATTCTTCTCGTTTAATTCCAAGGTAATGTTTGAGGTCAGTTCGACGCTTCTGGATTCCGGCTCCTCGTTGGTAACCAGATGGATAACGTCATCCTGTCGGAAGTATGCGAGGTACATTTGCTTTACCTCGGAGACGCGGGATTAGAAACCGCGGCAAAAGTTTGGTGCACCCGGCAGGGCTCGAACCTGCGACCTTCTGATCCGAAGTCAGACGCTCTATCCAACTGAGCTACGGGTGCCAAGACGAGTGAATAGTAAAGGGTGAAAAGTGAATAGTAAATCGCGGACCGCGACAATATCTATTCACTCTTCACTCTTCACCATTCACTGTTTACTGCTTCCCCTGAAACTCGTGCCTGACGAAGCGCACCATCGCCTTGATCTCTTCAGGTGAGAGCTTGTCCTTGAACTTGGGCATGCCTTCACCACCGTTCGTAATCTGTTTGACGAGTTTCTCGTCCGGGTCTCTAAGCGCACGACCTTCTCGCAGGCTCGGAACCTTTAGCTTCACATCTTCAACCTTCACCAATCCGCCTTTACCTTCATCACCATGACAGGCTGAACAGTGTTTGGCGTAGTTTGCGCGCGCGAAAGCGAGTTCGTCCGGTGTAGCCGTGGCCTTCGCTGCCGGCGTCGTCGTCGTTGCCGCAGGCGCGTTGTTTACATTTGGATTTTGGGTCTTACTACAACCGCTCATGAGAAAGATCGCGGAAATTACCAATGTAAGTATGCAAAGCTTCATGGAAAACTCTCCCGTTTCTACAAGTTTTTGTTCAGGGGGGCTACGGAGTATAGCAGCGGTCAACGGGTCGGGTGAAATCACGCCCGTGAGTCGTGTCCTCATTTAGGACTTCTCTGTGCTGCCTCTGTGTACTCTGTGCCTCAGTGGTAAGTCTTTTCAGAAACACATTCACCACAGAGTTAAGCATGCGCCTGGTGGCGCACCACCGAACATGAAAAGTTGGTCTTTGACATAGTAAGCTAACCTTCAACCAGCACGGAGTGGAGATCGGAAGTGAATGGTGCCGGTGACTGCTCGCCGAGCCCGACACAGAGTTTGATCCGAGAGCCTTGCCGAGGCACCACCGAATGATGTCACGCGCGCGCGTGAACTTGCAGAGCAGAATCTTCTAATGGAGGCTCTCCCGGCTGGACGAAAGGAGCTGCGATGCAAGTCGTTCACGAAATCTGTGGTGGTATTGACGTGCACGCCAAGATGCTGGTGGCGTGTTTGCTTTTGAGCAACGGGAAGAAGGAGATTCGCACCTTCTCTACTATGACCGATGATTTGTTGCGTTTGCGGGATTGGCTGGTGCAGTCCCAGTGCACGCACGTGGCTATTGAGAGCACGGGAGTTTACTGGAAGCCGGTCTTCAATGTTTTGGAAGACGCGCTGACGGTGATCTTGATCAATCCCGAACATGCGCACGCTTTGCGCGGTCGTAAGACCGATGTCAAAGATGCGGAGTGGCTGGCCGACTTGTTGCGGCATGGCTTGCTGAAAGCGAGTTTCATTCCGCCGCCGGAGATTCGGGAGTTGCGCGAGTTGACGCGCTATCGCGAGAGCCTGGTGCGGGAGCAAAGCGCGGTGGCCAATCGCATCCAGAAAGTTGCAGAGAGTGGCAACATCAAGCTCGGTCAGGTGGCCAGTGATGCGTTGGGCGTGAGTGGGCGGGCGATCTTGTGGGCCCTGGCCCGCGGGGAAACCGACCCGATGAAATTGGCGGCGTTGGCCCACCGGCGCTTCCAAGCGAAGCGGTCGGAGTTGCAGCGGGCGCTGCAGGGGCGCCTGACGGTAAACCAGCGCTTCGTGCTGGGTGAACTGCTCAAGCGTTGGGAAGAGTTGGAGGCGGCGGACCGGCGGGTCACCAAGGAAATTGACCAGTACCTGCAAGACCACCCTAAGCTGGCCCGAGCCCGGAAAATTCTGGACAGCATCGTCGGGATCGGGCCGCGCGTGGCGGAGGTGATCACGGCGGAAATTGGGGTAGAGATGAAAGCCGTTTTCGAGAGCGACGCGCACTTGGCGAGTTGGGCCGGCATCTGTCCGGGCAACAAAGCTAGCGGCGGCAAGCGTCTGTCGGGACGCACGCGCAAAGGCAACACCTACTTGCGCTCGGCGTTGGTGCAAGCTGCCTGGGGCGCGACCATGAAGAAGAACTGCTACTTGAGCAGCCAGTACTTTCGTCTGGTCAAGCGGTTGGGTCGCAAGAAAGCCTTGGTGGCCGTGGCTCATTCGTTGTTGGTGATCGTCTACCATGTTTTAGAGCGCGATCAAACTTACACCGAACTCGGCGGTGACTACTTTGATCGCCACCATGTCGAGCAGCAACGCGACTACTACATTCGCCGGTTGCAAATGCTCGGGCTGAAAGTCAACGTCGAAGATTTGCCCGCAGCGGCCTGAACCAAACCGCTGCCCCAATCTTCAACCTTATTCGCTGCCATTAGCTCCGGCAGAACATTACTGGTGTCTCTTCTGCTCAATTCTTTTTCAGAGCAGACACGGAGGACACAGAGGCAACACAGAGAATTGATCAACGTCACGCGCGATAGTGGATCACTCTCACTTTTTCGATCGTTACCAGACCGTCTTTTATCAATTCATCCAGCACCGGCAGAAACTTCTCAATCTTGTCGAGACTATCGACAATCTCGATGATCATTGGCATGTCTTCCGAAAGGCGAAGAATCTTTGCGGTGTGTAATATGCTGTGTTTGCCGAAGCCCATCACGCCACGCAGCACGGTGGCGCCGGCGAGACCCGCCTCGCGCGCCTGTAGCACGATCGATTCATAGAGAGGGTGATGGCCGTGGCGATCGCTCTCGCCAATGAAGATACGAAGCAGATAGCCTTCCGCTGGAATAGTCATACGAGCCTCACAAGATTTTTGCGACCGAATAGCCAACCCAAACCAGCAACAACCCGCCAACGTTTGAGACGCCAATATTGAAAAGGGCCAAGCCCATTTCGCCATCGCGCAGCAGAGTGAACGTCTGCAAGCCGAAAGAAGAGAATGTCGTAAAGCCCCCGAGCAGCCCAATCAAAACAATTGTCCGCACGGTCGGACTTACCAAGTACCGGTCAAACATCAAATAGAAGAGCAAGCCTGCCAGGAAACAACCAACCAAATTCACCACCAGCGTGCCGGTGGGAAAGGTTTCGCCAAATCTTCTCGCAGTCAATTCCGAGAGCCAGTACCGCAGCAAGGTGCCGGCGCCGCCGGCGAGCCCGATAAAAAACAATCTCTGCATTGTTGTTTGAAGGTGCGCGTCAGCCAAAAAAGATTTTCGAAAGCCGCGTTAGCGGCAAGATGTTCATAGAACAGTCTGACGAATATAAAAACCTAAGCTCCGTTAGGAGCGCAACGTTGGTCTTCGCCCATCAATGGGCTTCGCTTCTTCTCCCGGCCGAATCTATAAACACTTCGTCCCTCCGGGACTCCGGCCCGACAGACTCTTGTCGCGACGTGCCAATCAAAATATCAAAACTGAGCGACATTCCCATGCGCCCTAGTTGTTTTTTTTCAACGTCACTACCCACGCCGCTATCTCGCGCTTTTCGTCGTCCGAAAGTTTGGTCGCAAAAGACTTCATCGGCGGGTCGAGGCGATAAGCCTTTGGATCGTTGAGTATGCCGACGATGTCCTCAACCGAGCGACGGGGCTTTTGCGAAACTCCCAACAACGGCGGAAACTTCAGGGGACCCTGACGCGCGCCCTCGCCGTGTTCACCATGACAGCTGGCACACAACTTCGTGAACGCAGCAGGGGGATTAACTGTAGCGACGCAGGGCGACGCTGATGCCTT
This sequence comes from Chloracidobacterium sp., assembly GCA_031370285.1. GTDB lineage: Bacteria > Acidobacteriota > Blastocatellia > Pyrinomonadales > Pyrinomonadaceae > PSRF01. Next base: position 53,963 of record JANMQG010000125.1, read on the forward strand.
TGCAACCGGACCGGATACACCGTCGTCTTTTAGCAGGGTGGGCACGAAAGGTTCTTGGCGAAAGACCGCTTCATCTGCCGCCTGACGAGCCAATTGTTGTCGCGTGCGCGGGTCGCGTCGATCGCTCGCGTATGACATGACCGTCATGATGACAGCGAAAAGGAATGAAAGCGACAGGATCGCCCCACCGACATTGCGCTGCGGCTGATTCACAATCCGCTTCAGCGGAGTTCTATCCAGCCACGGCAAAGCGGCGAGCGTCAACAGCACCAGACCCGGCAACATCACGCCAACCAGCGAACCCAAACTGCCGGGAACGTATTTCAAAGTTTGATACAGCCACAGAAACTGCATCCCCGGTCGCGGCAAATAGCCGGCGCTCGCGTTTGCTGCCGCAGGACCGAGCGGCGCGGGAAATTTGTGCGCATAGAACGCGAGCAGCACAAACACGATCGTTCCCATTAGCACGTTGCGTGTTAGCTGGTTGATAACAGTAGGACAGACATTCTTGTCTGTCCCTTCTTCGACGACCAGCGAGGGACAGGCAGGAATGCCTGTCCTACCAAGGTGGACAAAAAACTGCCCGACAACAACGAGCAAAATCAGAAACGGCGTCACCAGCACGTGAAGCGCGAAGAATCGCGAAAGAGTCAAAGTAGAAAGCTGATTCGAACCCAGTAACCAGGCGCGCGCACCGCTGCCGATGAGCGGTAGTCCATTGACGAGTCCTTCGGCCACGCGCGTGCTGAAGAAGGCGCGCACATCCCACGGCAGCGAATAGCCAGTCGCCCCTGCGGCCAACACTAACGCCAGCAAGACTACGGCTATCACCCAACGCGTTGGTAGGGTTCGGTAAGTTGCGCGCCAGAAGAGTTCGACGAGATGCAGGAAAAGAAGCAGCGGCAGCCATTGCGAACCATGATGATGTAGGGCTCGTATCCATGAACCCGCCGGTAAGACCTTCTCGATAAAGCTCACCGTTCGGTGCGCATGGTCGGCTGACGGTACGTAGTAGAAAGCGAGCAGGAGTCCGGTAATAAACTGAACCAGCAAAAGCATCAGGACGATGCCGGTAGTCGTCCGTAGCCAACAACGCCAGCTACTGGCGCTGTTCACATTCACACCTGCGGACACGGAAGTCCGTGACGCGCTGTTCGGGTCGCCGACATTACTTGGGTTTGGTGAAGTCATCCAATCGGCCGCGGATTTACGCGGATGTGCGCAGATCTGAAAAGCATTCAAATCGTTTCATCGTTTTCATTCCGACCCGCGTTAATCCGCGTAAATCTGCGGCTAAATGCTTTCGTTATTTATTTAGACACGATCCTGAAACTGCACTTGCAGCTTGCCGTCTTCGACGCGCGACGGCAGCGGGTCCAACCCGCGACGCGCCGGCCCGTTAAGACGAGATCCGTCCGTGGCGAAATTACTATCGTGACAGGGACACGAGAAAACATTCTCGTCATCTCGCCAGGAGACTTCGCAGCCTTCGTGTGGACAGACAGCCGAAAGCACCTGATTGTTTTTGCCAGGTAGTATGTAAACAGAATGCTCTGTAAGGGACTTGGCCCACCCGGCCGTTTGCTCCGCCATAATTTTTCGGGCGATTGGCTTGCTGCCGCTGACTTCCCCAACTCGAGCTACGTCGATCCATTGTTGGCCGCTCGTCGAGACTACGGGACGAAGAAAGCGGAAGGCGGCGCTCGCCACAGTAGCGAACATGCCGCCAATTGCGGCGAGTGGCAGGAGCAAGACAAGCCTGCGCCGCGATTTGTTGGTCGCTCGGTCACCTTTGTTCTTCATCGCAAACCATTCTCCTTTATTACTGGGACCGCGGGCGTCCCGCCCGCACGCCCGCGGTCCCAGAAATTCCGTTGCCATCTGTGACCTCAACTTGAGAACTAACCCGCGCTGCCCGCCCTCCTCGGTTGCAATCACCCTTGAGACTAGGCAGAATACCCTCGCGCGTCAACAATCATCGCTGTTATTACCAAAGCGAATTCTCGTCACAATTCTAGAGGTTATTGCAAATGAGTACGGATAAGGAACCAGGCAACGCGGCGCGAGGCGCGCTCCGGCTGGCCCCCAATTGCGATGAGGTCGAAGAGCAAAAAGCGAAGCTGCCGCGGCAGTTTGTCAACTTCACTTTCTATCACGCACGTCCTGAGTGGCGCACCCTGGCGGAAGACGACAAGCAACGGGCCAAGGAAGAGTTTGTCAACGCGGTCAAAGAGTTTCGTCAACAACTATTGATCCATACCTACTCGACCATTGGACTGCGCACCAATGTTGATTTCATGATCTGGCGCATCGGTTCGGAGCTCGATCCGATTCAAGAGATGACCTCGCGGCTCAATCACACCCAGATGGCAAAGTACCTCGAGCCGTCGCAGTCGTTTCTGTCGATGACGAAGCGGTCGATGTATATCGACAAAGACAATCCCACGCACGTGGAGGACCGGCTGCATATCGTTCCGGGTAAATCAGACTATCTTTTCGTCTATCCCTTTGTGAAAACGCGAGAGTGGTACTCGCGCACTCCCGATCAACGTCAGGAGATGATGGACGAGCACATTCGCATCGGCACCAAGTATCGTTCCGTCAAACTTCACACTACCTATTCATTTGGCCTGGACGATCAGGAATTCGTGGTCGCGTTTGAGACTGACAATCCGGCGGATTTTCTCGACCTGGTGCAAGAGCTACGCGAGACGAAAGCCAGCTCCTATACATTGCGCGACACGCCTATGTTCACTTGTAGGCAACGCACGCTTGCAGAGTGTCTTGAAGCGCTCGGGTAAACAACCAGCGGGGGCGAGCCCACCTTCCCAACCTGAGAGCGGAATTTACTCGCTGGGTTGATCTCAGTTTGAAAGCCTTTCAAACAAATCTTAGAACTCAATCCGAATCAGCTCGTGGTCGGGAAGGCGGGCTTGCCCCCGCTGCTTCGTCTTCACGCAATGCTGGGCATATGAACCGTTCGGTTCCTGCCCACGCGTCAAACCAACTTCACACCATAATTCTCCTGTCGTTAGTCTTGTCCTTCGTTTGCGTCTTTCCTCCCGTATCAGTAGCACAATTGGAATCGGGCGCCGGACAAACGTATCCGGAATATCTATGGTTTGAAGCCGAGAACATGCGCGGCTTTAGCACCAAGCCTACTGGCGAACCAATTCAGAACCCTTCCTGGATGAACCTCCCCAGCGCCAAGGCGCCGGGTTGGGGAATCAATGGTCCGGGCGTGTCGGCCGAATGGTCGCAAGGCGGCGAGAGCGAGTGGAACTCCGCGGCTGCAAGCGCGGATGAAACCGCAGGCAAGATCTATCAGGAACTAGAAATACCACGCGCCGGCAACTACAAAGTGTGGGTGCGCTATGCCGACTGGGCTAACAAGAGCGAGGCCTTCGTCATTCGTATTACTCAGGGCGAGCGTGAACTCTTCCGTTATGAATTCGGCACGAAGGACGTCATCGACGCGCACGATGAAGTCAGCCTTTACTGGGGCTGGGCCTTTGCCTGGGACGGAACGGATGCCCATTTCGCCAAGGGCCCGGCTCGCCTCTCCATTGAAATTGAAAAGCCCGCCGAAGCACGACGCCACATCGATTGCGTAGTGCTGACAAATGATCGTGGCTTTGTTCCTGTTGGACGCCGCAAACCAGATTTCGCCGCCGCGCGTTACCTCCGCGAGTTGTCAACTACAGGTACAGAGCTTTCCTCACTACTCCTACCACCAGCGCCAGGCGCGGTCGCAGTTCCCCGGGTTCCCCTCGTCTGGCAACGTCCCTCCATTGCCGGACGCGACTTCATCATGCCCTGGAACATCAACCCGGAGTCCTGGAAGCTCTATGACAAGCCGGCTGCAGAGCGTCCGCTCTATCCGTTTAATGCCGAGCCCATCGAGGACTTCGTGCAGAAGTACAAAGGCGCGCGCGACGTCCCCCTCTTCAGTTCCAGGTTTGTCGTGCCGGTCATTTACATCAACCACCTGCCGGAGTATTTCAGGGAGGGCAGTCCGTTTCTGCGGTATCTGCGCGAGACGAAAGTTCCGTTTGCGATTTTGATTAACTACGGTTCGGCGGACATGTCGGCGGCAGAGGGCCAGGCGGCGTGGAAGCTTTTGACCGGTGAATTCAAGGATCAGTTTCTCGGCTGGATGTCAGGCGAGAGCGTGGGCTACGTTTGGGAGCAGTCGCCGGCGCAATTGAAGATTTCGGCTTCGATGTCGCGGCGGGAACTGCTCGAAGCGCACCGCGTCTTCTATACGAATGCAATCGCGCGCAAGTGGGCCGCGACTTTTCATACTGAAACTGGCGCGATGTGGGACAAGCTGATCCCCGCGCAGGCAACTTCAAGCACTTCATTTGCGCACGCGCTAACCGAGTGGGGCGTGCGCCTGCTGGGCGTCGAGACTGCGGCGGTCCAGCCGATGTTTGCCATGCGCACTGCGTTCACGCGCGGCGCAGCGCGGCAATATGGGGCGACTTTTCTTTACTATCACGCGCCAAACTTTGGTGACACCGCGACGACGTTTACGAAGCAGCAAAACTTCGCCGGTCCGGATAATTTCTTTCACTCGCGTTATGGCGCCACGATGGGTCCGTCGCTTTCCTGGTATCGCAAGAGCTATTACTTCTATTACATGTCAGGCGCCTCGGGGATCTACCTCGAACAGGGCTTCGATCAATTCTTTAAGCCCGGTCCCGGCGATCATGAGTTTCAGTTGAATCCGCTCGGTCGCATCACGGATGAGTTCATGCGTTTCGCGGAAAAACATCCTGACCGCGGCACTCCTTATACACCCATTGCGTTTCTGCTAGACCCGGCACACGGCTGGGACATGACTGACTATCCGCAATGGCCGTTCGGAGTTTCGCAGATCAACCGCAGCGACCGCGCGCTACGTGAACTCTTCGGCGTCGCCTATCACCCCGGACTGGTGGTGGAGGGTGAACCGGCAACCGGCGATCGGCAGGCGTTTGTTAACGGCGTTTTCGGCGACATTTTCGATGTGCTGGTTGCTTCGGAAGTCCAAAGTCCGGGCAGTAGCCCGACCGTTAGGGAGGGCTCTAATGTTGTCCCAAGTCGAACGTCCAAAGTCCAAAGTCGGCAGAACGCTAGCGTCGCCAGCGCAAAGAAGAGCACTGTAAATAAAACCGAGGAGTGGGCCTACGAGGGCAGCGATCTGAAAGACGAATCTGCTCGCGCAGCGGCCGATCAACCCGTTCCTCGCTTTTCCGTTTACCCCCTTGATCCCTATCGCGCGATTGTCGTTGGCGGACTCGTCGAATGGTCGCCTCAATGGATCCAGCGATTAGTCGACTACGTAAAATCCGGCGGCACGCTGGTCCTCAACTCAGCACAGATCAAAAGCGTCCCGGCGGATCTCATCGGCTTGCGTCTCACGGGCGCGACTGGCGAAGCGCACAACGCACGCTGTCTTTCACCCGGTGAGGTGGCGCAGGACTTACACGGCCAGGTGTTTCGTTATGAGAAATTGGAACTGAAAGGGGCGCTCGCGCTGATCACTACCACCAACGACGAGCCGCTCGTCACAGTTAACAAAGTCGGCAAGGGCGCCGTTGTGTTTGCCGCTGTTCCTGATCTGCTCGGCGAAGACGAACGAATCACACCTTTCGCCGCGCATCTGCTCGCGCATGTCTTCGCCGACGCCGCTCCGATCAAGGTGAGCGGTGATGTCGAGTACCTCGTCAACCGGAATGACAATGGCTGGGTGATCACGCTCTTCAACAACAACGGCGTCGTCAAGCCGCAGCAAGGCATGGCCCAGGTCGATCGCGGCGCCTACATCAATGCCACAATCAGCCTGCCTGGCCAACCAATTCAAAAGGCTTTGGATTGGACTAACGAGAAGGAAGTTGAAGTCAAGAATCAGAACGGACAGATCGGCGTGACCGTATCGATAGCTCCCGGCGGTGTTTCAATTATTGAACTGCGTCTCAAGAACTGACTCGCCTTAAGCTCAAGCAGTTTAGAGTTCAAGCTTCAGCTTGTCTTGCTATCGCAAATCGCAACCTAAAGGTTGAACTCTGAACTACTTGAACCGGTACGATCGAAAGAGTTGAACCCTGAACTAACTGCTCCTGCCTGCTGCCCCTGCCGCCTGTTCTCCAAACCGGTGGCCGCTCAAGGTAAGAAGTTTTGAAACCGCCTTGCGTATTTCATCGTCACGGTGTTCTGCGAGGGCCCGCACCAACGGTTCAACCTCACCAGTCTTCGCCATAACAAAAAGGATGGACAACGCATTGTAAGTGTCTTCCCGACTCTCGCCGGCAAGATTGTTGATGGCCTCCGTTGCCAGTCCCGAGGCGGCTATGGCGGCGCCAATGTTTCGACGCCGCTCGGTAGACGCCCCTTCAAGCGCGCGATTAAACAAATCGACAGCCTTGTCAGGTTCGAGCTTGCGCAGCGCCCGCGCGGCGGCATTGCGAACGTGTGGCGAATGATCGTCAAAACAATCCGCGATCCGGATGAAAGCATCTGGCGAGCCTGATCGCGCCAACTCAGCCACGGCGGCGGCGCGTTTATATGGATCGACGCTGTTAAGGTAAGTAGCAATCGCCGGCGTCACCACTGAAGCTGCAATCTCGTCACTGCTGATAGCATCGTCAACCCGATTGGCGAGTATTTGAGCTGCGCCTTCTTCCGAACCAGCCGCCGAAGACCTGGTAACTAATCTGGCGCTTTCGTCTGGCGATCTGGGAGCTGGTTTCTCGTGCGCACTTTCCTGCCACTCGGCCGCACCCGACTGTTCAGCCGAACTACGCTGATACTCCCCAACCGTTGTCAATTCTTCTTCCACAAAAACACGGGCTTCAGCGTCTTCCTTCAGGCGATCTTTCCGCTCCTGCAAGCGAGCCTCAGCCTCCGCGAGTTGCAGCGTTGCTTCCTCTACCCTGGGCCGTTCCTCCTCTTCAAGTCTGCGGAACTTTTCGATCTCTTCCCTGATGCGCTTTTCCTGTTCAGCCCTTGATTGTGCCTCGATAGCTGCGTTGCGACGCTCTGACTCCAACTTCTGGAGTATTCGTTCTTCTTCTTTTGCGCGAGCGTGTGCCTCCACTTCAACTCGTTGAGCCTTTTCTGCAATCAAGCGATAAGCTTCGTCCGCCGCACGACGCCGTACTTCAGCATCCTCGATTCGCCGGCGCGCATCCGCATCGGCAAAACGCAGACTATCGATTTGACCAAGAATCTGCTGCTCCTTCTCAGCCCGCTGTTTCGACTCAACTTCCACCTTGGTTTTCATCACCTCT
>JANMQG010000128.1:0-9122 GCA_031370285.1 Chloracidobacterium sp.
GGTGCTTTGTTACTTTCGGGCTCGCTTTCAGAACAACTCCTTTTTGAAGCGATTTGAAACGACTGTAGGCGCGTAGCTCAGGGGTAGAGCACTACCTTGACACGGTAGGGGTCTGGGGTTCAAATCCCCACGCGCCTACCAGCATCTTCTACATTGCAAGTCTTTACGCTCATCGAGCCGTCCTCAGTTCCGCCGGATTTGGCAGACTCTTGGCAGACTTCAAACCCAATTGCTGTTGCGGCTGACCTCGTCAAACCTCATCCGAGATATCTCTTTGCGGGCTTCCGATCAGCTTCAAAAGACGAACCGTGCGTGAGCAAGGATCGAGTACGCTTTCGGCGGAGCCATCGTCAACCCTAAGTGCAAGTATTTAAAGGCCGGATGATATTTTCGGTACGGACAGGCCTGCAGACCGCTCCCCAGACCATCGGTTTCGATGAGTCTCCATCTGGTTATTCCTTGGCGAGTTGCTCTCCAGCAGAGTTCGCCTCCACTCCACCAGCCGAAGACGATTCTGAACCAGAAGTGATAGTTTGGGAAGGAAATTTATTAAACGGCAAGTGTGCCAATTGAAAACTGGCTCAACAAAGGGGTTCACCCCACAACTCCAAAAGAGTCTCGCGCCCAAACGTCCGAGACATTCCCGAGTAGCCCCCCGTCAAGTGACAGTGTTCGGTTCTCATGGAGAACTGTTGGCAGAAACCTTCACCTTCGAAACAGAACTGCCGCTGCTGTTTGCCACCCAGATGTTGGCGCCATCGAACGCTACACTGATGGGACCCCTGCCTACGGCAATGGTCTGGGCGACTTTCCCAGTATCCGGCTCAATCTGTGTTACAGAGCTACCGCCGTAGTTTGCTACCAGGATGTGACCCCCCGCAAAAGTAATGGCCGCAGGTCCATCGTCCACCGCAATCCTGTCTTTGATAGTTCCGTCACTGTTCAATCTGGTAACACTCTTGCCGTAAAAATTCGTCACCCAGAGGTTGGCGCCATCAAAGGCTATACCCATCGGCTCTCTGCCCACATCAAATGTTCCGAGACTGACGCCGTTATCCGCAGCCAGCTTCGTCACATTGTTGCTGTTGTTGTTAGCCACCCAGATATTGAGACCATCAAAAACCATGGCCACGGGCCGGGCGCCAACTAGGAATGTGCAACTCGCTCCGTCGCTTTGACGCAACTTTGTCACAGTGTTGTCGTCACCGTTCGCGACCCAGATGCTGCTACCGTCAAAGAACAGTGCCTCCGGGCGTCGGCCGACTTTGATGGTCTCGAGCAAGGACCCATCACTTGCTCGCAACTTCATTACGTTGTTGCTGAATTTGTTTGCTACCCAGATGTTTTCGCCGTCATAAGCAAGGGCGACGGGCCGGGTGCCGGTTGGAAAGGTGCCGAGAATTGTGCCGTCGGCTGCACTAAGCTTCATGACATTGTCGGCCATCTGGTTGACTACCCAAATGCTGATTCCGTCGAAGAGGATCGCATTAGGACTTCTACCGACCGTGAAGTCTGTCTTGAGGATCGCCGCGGACTGCGAAGGACTATTGTTGGTTGACTGAGCCTGTGAAAACCCAACACCCGACGCTAGTACAACCGCAACCAGGGAAGACAGAAGAGTCGGCAACAATGATCTGCTTAGATGATGGTTCCTTTTCATTCCGTCCCCCCTTTGAGTTTGCAGCGATTCTCACCCCATGTGATGAGTGCCCCTGGCCGGCCGACTTCTCTTTTGGAATGGCTTCGGGTTTCCCTCATCCATCCAGAGAATTGACTCTACAATCCAGGGGGCATTGGCCCGTCCCGGGAACATGGCCCACCATTGACGCGCCTCGTTCCCGTAACGAACCATGCCGATGTGATTCGTCAGGTCCTTGTCCAGCTTGGTATTGGAGGTATAGAGGCCCATCTTGCGCCGAAGTATCTCAATCTCCTCGGGCTTGCCTGTCAAGAACGTCCAGCCCGGTTTGAGATGATGCATGTGGACATAGTGTTTCAACCTCTCAGGCGTATCCTCTTCCGGCTTGAGGGTGATCGAGTACATGAAGATATCTCGTCCCACGCGGTTTCCCAAGAGTTTTTGCACTCTCTTAAGATTTGCGGTGATGGGCACGCAGATCCCTTCACACTGGGCATACATGAAGTTGAGAACTACGATCTTGTCCTTGATCAAGTCGTCGTAGAACTTCACCTTCTTGCCTTCATGGGTTGTAAGCTCGAAGTTTGGGAAATAGTGTTTCCTTGTCTTTTCGCGCGACTTGTCTTCGTCGCTGAGTAGCGACTTGACTAGGGAATTTTCCGCACCGACTGTCCGCGCCACCACCCCGGCGGCGAGCGGAGCCACCGCCAGCGACGCCAACATTTTTCTTCTGCTTAGCTTTGACATTGTCTCGCTCCTTTCTAGAGTCTTCAGCGGTTAGTAATTTCCTGACGAAGCCTGCTGCATTCAACCGTCAGGTGGTCAGCGGAAAAAACCACAGTTGCTTTCGTTGTTATTGCCCACGTCGTCGATATCAAACCGCAACATCATGGCGTGGTCCTCGTGAATCGTGTTGTGACAGTGCATCGCGTAGCGCCCCACAAAGTCGCGGAAGCGAAAGTAGATTTCGACGTTGTCTCCCTCGCCGAGTCTTACGACATCCTTGCGGCCTCGCTCAATTAATGTCGGGGTGTTGCCGTTACGCTTGAGGATCTGGTGCTCTTCGAAATGAGGGTGGATTGGGTGCGACCAATTGAATCCGCCTTCGAGCTGCCAAATCTCCGCGGTGTTGCGCTTAACCCTGAAGCGGACATTGTTGCCGTCAAAGAGTTGATCGTTTATCACCCATTGGCCGTTGTTGCGGTCGAATTTGAAGCACCGCTTGATTCGCTCTGTCACCCTTGTCGGCACCGCATAAAAAGTAGGATTCGTCGCGGGATTCACACTTTGGTCGTTCACCGCGTCGGAAACCACGCGAAACTCGAGCACTTTGTTTCCCTGGCCGGCGGACAGAATATTGTTGGTCGGCCCAGCCCCATCGCATTGCTCGAGACGGTTCTCGATGTGAATAACGCTCCCCGGCGCGAACGACGAGAAGTCGACGATTACATCCATACGCTCGGCTACGGATATGAAGAGGCCGGTAGTCGTTTGTACCGGGTTAGGCAACAGATTGCCGTCATTGGAGATTATCCAGAAAGGATGGTTCGTCAAGTCGGACTTGGTCAGGTAAAACCGGTAAAAGCGTGACGGTCCGGCATTGAGCCAGCGGAAGCGATACCGGCGGCGCTTCACCTGGAAGAAGGGTTGAATCTTTCCGTTAACGAGAAACTTGTCCCCCAAAACGCCATCCCGATTGGCCAGGTCAAAAGCAAGCAAGCCGTCGTCGGGATCGAAATTCTTGTCATTGAACATCATGGGAACGTCGAAGTCTGGGAAGCTTGGGAGGCGAAAGCCGGTGGTCTCATTGCCGGTGTCAAACTGGTTAAAGAGCAGGTAGAAACCGGCGAGACCCTTGTAGTTGTTCTGGGCCGTAAAGTCCACGCGGTGGTCGTGATACCAGAGCGTGCTCATCGACTCCTTAATGTCGCCGTCGGGCGCATGGCTCGAGGCGAATCCCGACAGGACGTTCGGGTAATGCTGGTCATACCATTTTGTCTGACCAAAAAAGTCGGTTGGGAAGCCATCACTTTCAGATGGCGTATGGCCGTTGTGTAAGTGGGTCGATACCGATTGAATTCCGAAGCCACCATTGTTGGCAGGCAGGTCATTGAAGTTTCGCACCAGGATCGGTTCGCCGTAACGGGCAACATAGGTTTGCCCCGGGAACGTGCCGTTATAGGTCCACAACCTTTGTTGCGGAAGTTGCGGGTGCATGCTTGTCAATAGTTCTCTTTGATGAACCTCATACAACTTCTGCGGCGGCTTTGTCAGTAGGGCCTGATGAGGGCGGGTGCGGGCTTCGCCGGCGGCTGTGTTTGGAGTTACCGTTGGCGCCGGACTTAGTGACGCAACCGACTGCGCGAGAGGTGGAATAGGCATGGGCTCAAGGAATGGAGTGGTCGGGGGACTCACGGGCGTCCCAGAGCCTCCTCCAAATCGGCTGCAGCCTCCGCCGCCAAATTGAGCGCGGGCGCTCAAGCCGTTCTTTTGAATCAAATAGCCCGCGCTGGTTAGCAGTCCCATCCTCATCAAATCGCGGCGGCTCAAGCGCGCGGCTATTAGCTCACGCCTGTTCTTAGCGGCGTTCTGTATTTCCTTTTCACGTCTTCTGTCTCGTTTTGAGATATTGGCCATTGCAGTGCTCCTCCTGATACCGCATCGAGTGCGGCGTTCTGGCTAGCTATGCTGGTGGTGGTTGGATTTGTCATGGGGTGGATGGGATCTCCGATCGCTATACGCGCGTATTCCGAAAGATCAGTTTCGAGATAACTAAGTGCAGTACTAGATGGGCGAGTGCCCTCGGTTGATACCAAGGTCTATCGGTATTGTCAAGTTAACCGGCAAAACGGGTAGTGTCCTTTTAGATTAGGACACTACCGGCAAAACGTGCAAGGTGAGTATTCATGCGGCATACTCCACTGATGCGCACCTCCGTAGCTCTCTACCATCGTCATCGCTTCCCCGCCGAGATTATCAGTCATTGCGTCTGGTTATATTTTCGCTTCGCCCTGAGCTTCCGCGATGTCGAAGAGTTGATTTCCAGTCGCGGCGGTTACCTCACTTATGAGACGGTCAAAGAATGGTGTCTCAAGTTCGGCCAGACTTACGCCAACGGCCTGCGCCGCAGGTCTCCTCGGCCGGGTGACCAATGGCACTTGGATGAGGTCTTCCTCAAAATCAACGGACGCCTCCATTACCTCTGGCGTGCAGTAGATCAGGATGGCGACGTATTGGACATCCTGGTCCAGAGTCGCAGAGACAAGAAGGCGGCTAAGAAGTTCTTCCGCAAGCTCTTAAAGGGGTTGCGGTATGTCCCGCGAGTGATCATCACAGACAAGCTGCGGAGCTACAGTGCGGCGAAGGCCGAAGTGCTGCCGGGTGTCGAGCACTGCCAGGACAAGGGACAGAACAATCGGGCCGAGAATTCGCATCAGCCAACCAGGTTGCGGTAGCGGGTGATGAGACGGTTCAAGTCATCGGGCCACGCGCGGCGTTTTCTCTCGGCCTTCGGAATCATTACCTCACACTTCCGAGTCGGGAGACATCTGTACAGAGCTAGCGGTTACCGAGCAGTGATGAAATCGAGATTCGCCGTATGGGAAGAGGCGATTTGCGTCGAGGCGATCGTTAATTAACCAGATGACGAAAGGTGGATTCATCTTGTCTCAGTCGCTAATTTTGTTTCTTCTTGAGTTAATGTTGACAATACCTTGAGGACGTTAGTGTGAGTCACTCATTTGGAACTATCTGGCTTGGTTGTGACCATTGACTGAAATATTGCCAGATATGCTCGCCAGGTGGACGATTCGCGATAGGCCGTCTTAAGAATATAAAGAATGTAATTGACAGTTCGCACTTATTTTAGAAATCGTGGCAAAACTAAAATAAGCGAATGATGTCCAGAAAGAGAGGTCGTTATTCCTAACATTAGAATCTCCCGCCTGTACTCCTCCGCGTTTTAATGACGGGCCTTAGCGTGCTTCCGCCGCAGAGGTTTTGGATCAACCTCTGTTGCCGCAATGCCAGACAGTACTACTGGCTCGCGGTCCGGGAATTCAGCGACCAGGGACAGGTTCCCACCCATGGCCTCGACCGACTTCCGTAGGGTGAGAGTAGCAGATCGCTCCGTTTCTCGAGTCGCGAGACGCCATCCTGACTGATGCCGAGCGTTTTCGCCAGCCGCACCTGAGTCAGCTTGCGGGCCTGGCGGAGTTCTTGCAGAGTCATTTCCTCAGCAATAAGCGCGGCAGCGCGGGCCTCGACCCGCTTCCGGCGTACCGTACCAATATCTCCGATTTTCTGAGTTAAGGTCTTCATAGCTATTTCCTCGTATCCTTCTTCAACCGTGATAAGTGGTCGTCAAACCGTTCATCAGCCTTGGCTATCAGTTGACGATAAAACCGCTTTTCACTGCCTCCCGACATATCACCTGCCACCAGCAGCACGGCTTGGCGCTTTGGGTCGAAGGCGAATGCCACGCGCCAGACGCCATCATTAGCGTCAAACCTCAGCTCCTTCATATTCGCATGACGGGAGCCATTGAGAGTGTCGACCCGCGGCCGGCCGAGTTGCGGTCCAAACTGTTCCAACAATTTCGCGTGGGCGAGCAATTCGTCCTGCACCGCCTCGTCCAGGGCGTCAAACTCCGCCTCGAAGTCGTCATGAAACGATACCTCCTACTTCACAGCCCACAGTATGTATTGAAAGGCATAATGTTGTCATGGACATGGTGAACACGGATTCCCGGGGGTAAGAGTCTGGACATTACGGACCATGGCCATGGGAATCCACTTTAGTAATGGTAACGCCAACAGGGTAACCGTAATCAACTTCCTCTCCAGGTTGTGGAGTTTGATCGATAATCAGTCCGGGCTGAAGTGGTAGATCGGAGCGTGTCGCCAACAGTCGAATTTTCAAGTTAGAGGCGTGAAGTTTGGTTTCGGCGTTTTCATAACTCAAACCCTTGAGCGACGGAACCTTGGTTTGAGCTGGTCTCGACTGGTGCTCCTGTTGTACGTCCAAACGGAGCGCCAAGAGCGCGATTGCCGGCAAGATTACATAGACAATGAACGCTACGGCTGCAAGGACTGTGATTAGTAGTTTCTTTTGGCCTCGCATGCTGTAGCCAACGAGTACGCCAAGTAAAAATCTCATTTCTTCTGCTCCTTTGAATCTCTCTTATAATCGCTGGGTGACGCTGTCCGCCCCTATTGGCTTTGGCGGAATTTGCGCAGGTCATCGCGTATTGATGTTGGATGGAGAACCAAAACGCCCACCCATATTCTTGGCAAATCGCATTTATCGGAATTCTCACTTTGAGAAGCGTGATACGATTCCTCGGGAGCGCTTCTTTACATGAATGTAGCTTGATCGAAACTCTTCTCGAATTTGACGACTAGGCGGAGACAGCGGCATCTATGACACTGGTAGAAGACTCTTTCTGGACGCTGCGAATCGATCCGACTCGCCCGATACCTCTAACACCGGAAGAACCAGAAGACTTTATGTATGAAGTGTGCGGAAAGATCTTCTGTGGCACCATTGAAGACGAGAAAGATCGAATCGCTGGCCGGTTTCGAGTGTACTATGCGGATTTTGAGTCAGGGGAGAATCACGGCGTTAGTGCTTTCGAAGTCCTTGATACACACCAGCATACGTGTGAGTACGCCGAAGCAATCTTGGGCTCGAATCAAACACCATTCTCAGCGCGGTTACAAAAGCTGCTGGGGGATGAGATTTGGAACTTTAATCTGTTGATTCTCGACCGTATCGAGATACTTCCGAAGTATCGAGGCGGTGGAATTGGGCTGCTAGTGCTTATTTCACTAATCGAACGTTTCGGTGCAGGTGCCGGAGTAGTAGGCATGAAACCATTTCCATTACAGTTCGAGCCTGAGCAATCCCGTGACTCTTCGGCGTGGGTGAAACGTCTTAGACTGGGAGACCTACCAAGTGACCCAAAGATGGCGAAGAACAAACTGAAGCAGTACTACCGGAAGCTTGGGTTTGTCGAGATGAAGTCGACCCCATTCATGTTCCGCAGCATGTCTTGGGCGCTCCCATCTGTCGAGCAGTTGCGCTCCGAATAAACCTACTGACTGTTTTGCGATTCGGAATTTGGCAGACTTCAAGCCGCGAAAGTCTGGACTGACGCCGCCATTATTCTCAGTGAACCGCACCCTTTGATAGTCATTCTGTTTTGGTTCGGTAAGTAGGAATGAGATTAGTGGCAATTATTAATGGCGCTTCTATCAATGACTCTTCAGAATCTATCAATGGCTCTTCAGAATCGTTTCCGGCCTAATGCGGTAGCAATCGATCTTTGACAATGGTTCCCAGTCGAAGCGAGCAGGGTTCTGAATAGTGGTTACCTGAGGTTGCGATGCGCAATTGAAGACGACGTAGAGCCAGTAGTCTTCGCCCAGGCGCTGGGCCGTTTTGTATTCGTTTGCGGTAAGAGCGATCTCACCAACCGCAGCGCGCCCCTTTACCTCGATGAAGCGAGTTTCGACCGATTCTCGCGCGGCGTCCGAGACCGGTTGGCGCGAGATCAGATCGAAGCCCCGCGTGTCGCTTTCAACACTCTCGACCTTGGAGCCTCGCGCTTCTTCAAAAGCAATCGCCGCCTGAACCGCGATTCGCTCGATGGCGGCAAACCTTAGATCAGCCTGAGCCTCTTGCTCGCCAGACGGCCGAGTCACGTTGTAGCCGACAGCCTTGTACGCTTTCAGGCGCTTCTCAAACATGCGATTCAACACCGGTACGCAAGTGTCGACATAGTCGTACACTCGAACTACGTGTTTGTTCTCATGGAGCCGATGAAGTCGCCCCACGTACTGCTGCAAAGTTCCACGCCACGAAATGGGCATAGCGAGGAACAACGTGTCCAGCCGAGCGTCGTCGAAGCCTTCTCCAATGTAACGGCCTGTGGCGATGATGACTCGTTGCTGATCGTCCGGAACTTCACTAATCTCCAAAGCAAGCGCGTCACGTTGTTTCTTACCCAATCCGCCCTTCATCACAAAAACGTTCGGTACCCGTCGCACTAGCTTCTCGAGCAAGAGCTGCACGTGGTCTGTGCGCTCCGTGAGCAAGAGCGGAAAGCGCCCGTCTTCGATGGCGCCCACAACATCGGCGATAATAAGGTCGGTTCGCTGCTCGTCACCAACGAGAGCTGTGTAGATATCCTGTATGCCTATCCCGTTCCATTCAGGAGGCACCGTGAATTCGGTTAACCTGGGTATGACCTCGTATTGAATGGCTGAAGCCGCAGCCTGCTTCTTACTGCTCATATTGAAGCGAATGGGACCGCATTGCATCAGGATGATTGGGTGGTGACCGTCTTTACGAATAGGAGTGGCCGTCAATCCGACGACGTGCTTTGCCTTTACCTTTCTCAACACTCGCTCGAATGAGAAGGCGGAGACGTGATGGCATTCGTCCACGATCACCTGGCCGTATTCGGCCACTATGTCCTTCA
>JANMQG010000144.1:0-26269 GCA_031370285.1 Chloracidobacterium sp.
TCCTGTTTGGTAGCTTCGCGCCGTTGAGCCTTCATGCGGAAGCGAGTATTCACGAAGAACCCGGTGCGGGAAAACCGCACGCCGGGGTCTGTGCGGGGGCTGTCGGGTAACTGGCAGTCCTACCGCGATCTACCGGAGCGAAATCGTGAAGCTCTACGCAGACCCCGGTGAATGTGGATAAAGTCGAGTGTGACAGGAGTGGAGACATCTATGCAGTGGCCAAAAAGCGCAAGTCAAACAACTAAGACTCTTCTCCTTCTCACGGTCCTCCTAGTCGCATCGTGGTATCAGGGAGTTAGAGCGCAACAACCCGCGCGCGACGTTTCGAAAGAGTCCGCTCGTTCCTCGCGCGACTGGGTGCGCGACGGCGTAGTCTATGAAATCTATCCACGCGCTTTTTCGCCGCAGGGAAACTTCAACGGCATCACTGCGCGCCTCGATGATCTGAAAAGCCTTGGCGTCAACATTCTCTGGCTGATGCCCATTCATCCCATTGGCCAGGAGAAGAAGAAAGGAACTATCGGCAGTCCTTACGCCGTCCGCGACTACTACGGTATCAATCCTGATTACGGCACTGCCGCCGACCTCCACCGTCTGATTGCGGAAGCCCATCGCCGCGGCATGAAAGTGATCATCGACGTCGTTGCGAACCACACCTCGTGGGACAGCGTGATGATGAAGTGGCCGGAGTTTTATGAGCACGACGCGCAAGGCCGCATTACTTATCCACATGACTGGAGCGACGTCGCTGAACTAAATTACAAGAACCCGCGGTTGCGTGAATACATGACCGACATGTTGAAGTATTGGATTCGCGAGTTTGATCTCGACGGCTTTCGTTGCGATGTTGCCGAGGAAGTACCCGCCGATTTCTGGGAAAACGCGCGCGCGGAGTTGGACAAAATCAAACCGGACATCGTCATGCTGGCTGAAGGGCACAAGGCCGAGTTGCTGCTCAAAGCGTTTGACTTTGATTACTCGTGGCCGCTTCACAGCGCCCTGACTAACGTATTGCAGGGTCGTGGTAGCGCTGCTGATTTACGTTCAGCGTGGGAAAAAGAATTCAGGGAGTGGCCGCGTGGCTCGCTGCACCTGCGCTTTTCGGATAATCATGACGAGCGCCGCGCGATCGCGCGTTTCGGCGAGCCCGGCGCGCTGGCGGCATCCGCTTTGATGTTCACCTTGGATGGCGTGCCGTTGCTCTATAACGGAATGGAAGTTGGCGATACAACTGAGTCGGGCGCGCCGGCGCTGTTTGAGAAGTTGCCAATCTTCTGGCCGATCGCGGAAAGGCGTCCCGAGTTTCCGCGCTTCTACAAACAGCTGATGGCGCTGCGTCGCGCGAGCAATGCGCTCAGGCGAGGCTCGCTGGATTGGGTGCACAATTCTGATGAGGCGCGCGTAGTCTCCTACTTACGTCGTGCAGAAGGTGAAGAGGTGCTGGTGGTTATTAATCTCTCGAATCGACCGTACTTCGGTTCGGTTGAAGTGAGCAACGATGCCGCTTTCGTGGACGTCACTCCGGATGTTGACCCGCCGTTACCGCCGGATGCTCCGGCGCCGGAACGGGCCGCGAGAAAACGCGCAGTTAAACTGCCCGCGTTGACACTTGACTCTTGGGGGTATCGAATTTTCCGACGCGAGTTGAAGTAGAAGGGGCTTGATCGCAAACCTAAGTTTGACAGCTCTATCTTGTAGAAGTACCGCGAAGCGGTTGTGACGTCCAGCCCAACGTTGCCGGCTCGGCGGCTACGTTAGGTATATATTGTATGAAAGAGGACGCAACCCCATCGGGGTTGAGGTGGATTTGAATTCGATACCCAGGGTAGCCGCGGCGGCAACCCTGGGCTGGAGGTCGCAACCGCTTCGCGGTACTTGTTCGGAGGTTCCTTCAGTTTGCTGGCCAATCGCGGCTTTGCCGTGGCGATGTGCCCATAGGCGAGCCGTGAGGGTGAAGCTCTTATGCAGCTTTCCTAAGACGTAACTCGCTTTGGTTCTTCTGATATCGCGCCAGGCCGGCTAACCGCATTGCTCGGGGTATCTCCGGATTTCGCATAAACCAATTCCAGACATTTCCCGTTCGGGCGTTCTCTCCACTCAATAGAATTATCCCGGCGTTAATTCCAATCACATCGCTATCAATCCAGCCAGTGTTGGGATTAAAGGCATCCACAAAACCATACTTGCCGTAGATCTGCTGTCCATATCTGTCCTTCATTGCGTGCAGCGCCGCGACCGATACTCCCGGAGTGAACATCAATGAGCCACCCGCGGCGGAAGGGACCACGGTGCCGTCGATCGCCGCGTCGCGCGGCGGTCCACCCCAGGCGAGATACCCCTTGGCGCTATCGGAAGCAGTGATGCCCCAGATGTTTGGGCCAAAAGCTGGGAACTCGTACGCGAGATCGATGCAGAAAGCGCGATGCGCGAGCGTGGCTTTGATTGAATTGTCAAAGTAGTCGATCCCGTCGCCTCTGGCTTCGCGCCGGTTACGGTAATCGATCCAGGCGTGCGCGTATTGATGCATGAAGAGCGGCACGCCAATGGTTGTGAAATACGTGTAACCTTCGTAGCGATAGCGATCGCGCCACAGAGCGTACCAGGATGCCGGTGAGATAGGATGCCTCGGCGATCCGATTGCCAACAAGTAGAGAATGGTGTCTTCGCTATAGGTGTCCCAGCGAGGCTTTAGAAAACCTGTCTCGGGTTTCCAGCCGTGCGATAAAAGCAGCGGATGACCGTTTAGCATCCAGCCGAAGTCAACCCGTTCGTAGATCTTCGTGGCCAGTTTTCGGATCTCCGGATCATCGCTGAAATACTGGCGCACAGTTAGAACTCCGGCCAGCAGCAGCGCCGTGTCAATTGACGATACCTCGCTCGTCCATCTTCGTTCTCCGGTCTTCGCGTCCAGCCAGTGATAGAACCAGCCGTGCTGCTGGAAAGCTCTGTTCGCAAAGAACAGCAGCGTATTGCGCGTGCGTTCTCGCGCCTCACTGCGACTGATCCAGTTGCGATCAGCGGCAATGCAAAGGGCCGTCAAACCAAAGCCCGTCGCGGCGATGCTCGCCACGTTTTGATGATTGTCGTCCAGCGGGGAACCGTCCATGCGGGCACGATCGGGAACGAGGCCGGTGAGGGGATCGGCCTGCTCCCAGAAGTATTGAAAGGAGCGGCGCTCGAGATCTTCAAGGAATTGTTGGTCGTTGGGAGACAGCCGCTGCGAAATCAGTGAAGCCGAGTATGAGGTCTCGACCGACGCACCTGGCTGCGCAATAGCTGGCGAAGCTGCATATAGCAGTAATGCACAACTTAGTAGCCAGCTGGACGCTCTTGGCCAATGATGGCTCACACGAAACCTCTCAACAGCCTGCGAAGCAGGCGAAAGCATAAAGCCCAGGGCAAGCGAAGCGCCGCCCTGGGTAGCGTTAGCAAGAAAATCGAGAGCCCGCATTAGCGGGCGACAGAGCATTTGAATTATTCACATCTGTCGCCCGCTCACGCGGGCTTCTTATTGAACCATGATTTGTCACCCAGGGTTTCGCTTCGCTCCACCCTGGGCTACATGCTTCCGCCTGCTTCGCAGGCTCGTTGAATTCGCAGTTCATCTGGACTTCATTCAAAGAAATGGCAAATCTAGCTTAGGCGTCATTCAACTTCGAACTTTGTCTCAATGAGATCATCTGAGTTTGAACCCACCATCAGTTTGAACTCGCCTGGCTCAACGACGAAGCGCATCTCGCGATTCCAGAATCCCAAGTGTTCTGCCGTCAGCCTAAACTCCAGGCGCTTCTTCTCACCTGGCTTCAGGGTTACGCGCTGAAAGCCTTTCAGCTCTTTTACCGGGCGGGTCATGCTTGCAGCTACGTCTCTAATGTACAACTGGACAACCTCATCGCCTGCCCGCTTGCCAACATTGTCCACCTCAACACTGACCGTCAGCGTCCCATTCGCTTTGATCTGCTGCGCGCTGAGTTGCAAGTTTGTAATCTTGAATTGCGTGTAGCTGAGGCCGTAACCGAAAGGGAATTGCGGCGTCCAGGGAACGTCGAGATACTTCGAGGTGTAACGGTTGTTGGCCTCAGGTGGGCGGCCGGTGTTCATGTGATTGTAATAGATGGGCACTTGCCCGACGGTGCGTGGCCACGTAACCGGCAGCTTGCCGCCGGGATTGACGTCACCAAACAAGGCATCGGCAATCGCATTGCCTGACTCGGTGCCCCCCATCCACGCCTCAAGGACGGCCGGTACATTCTCCGCTATCCAACTTAAGGTTAATGGCCGTCCGTTCATCAGTACCACGACAGTGGGCTTGCCCGTGGCGTACACCGCCTTCACCAGATCCATCTGGCGGCCCGGAAGATCGAGTGAACTTTTCGCAGCGGCCTCGCCAACAGTCTCCGCCGATTCGCCCACGAAGACCAGAGCAACCTCGCTAGCACTCGCCAGCGCTACTGCCTCAGCGAAGCCCGCAGTTGAATCTCCCTGCGTGTCACAACCTTTGGCATAACTCACTTTCGTTTCAGGCGACACCTTCATCTTGATGCCGGTCAGCGGAGTCACCGTGTCTTCCGGCTTGCCATCGCCACTCCACCAGCCGAGCGGGGCACGTCTGTCATCTGCCAATGGTCCGATGACTGCGATTGAGTGAACGGCTTTGCTCAACGGCAGGGTTTCCCGATCGTTCTTTAAAAGAACCATGGAACGGTCCGCGATTGCGCGGGCGGCCGCACGATTCTCGGCAGTCAGCAACGAGCTACGCTCAAGCGCTTCGTCGGTGTATGGATGTTCAAATAGTCCCAGCCGAAACTTGATGCGCAAGATGCGCCGCACCGCTTCGTCGATCGTCGCCTGCGATAATTGTCCTTCGCGCAACAGCGCCGGACCCTGTTGATTGAAGAGGCGGCTGACCATCTCCATGTCCACGCCGGCAGTTAGCGCCGCGCGTGCGGCATCTTTGTCGTTTGCGGCCAAGCCGTGGTTGATTAATTCTTTGACAGAGGTGTAATCGCTAACCACGAAGCCCTCAAACTTCCATTCACCGCGCAGTACTTTCGTGAGCGTGAACGGATTCGCTGACGTCGGCACACCATTGAGATCATTGAAGGCACTCATCACCGTGCCGACGCCCGCATCGACGGCCGCCTTGAACGGTGGAAAGTAGATTTCGCGCAAAGTGTTTTCCGACATGTTGGTCGTGTTGTAGTCGCGCCCGCCTTCCGCCGCTCCGTAAGCGACCCAGTGTTTGGCGCACGCTAGTATCTTGTTTGGCGCACCGTAATCGTTTCCCTGGAAACCGCGAACGCGCGCGCGCGCGAAAGCAGCGCCGAGGTGCGGATCTTCGCCGGCGCCTTCCGTGATTCGCCCCCAGCGCGGGTCGCGCGCAATGTCGAGCATCGGCGCGAATGTCCAACGCAGGCCAACATCGTGTGCTTCTTGCGCGGCGATGCTGGTCGAACGTTCGGCCAACGTTGGGTCCCAACTGCTCGCCTCGGCCAGCGGAATGGGAAAGATGGTGCGGTAACCATGAATTACATCAAAGCCGAACAAGACCGGAATCTTCAGGCGAGATTCATCCATCGCCACATGCTGAAGCTGGTTGGTGTTTTTCGCCCCGCGAACGTTGAGGGTTGACCCCAGCAGACCTTTGCGAATCATATCCGGGTGCTCAGGACGGAACGTGCCATTACCTTCGCCGTCGAGCTGCTGCAGTTGGCCGAGTTTCTCGGCGAGGGTCATCTTTGCCAGCAGGGCGTCGATTTGCCGTTCGACGTTTTTCGGCCGTTGCGAGTGGGAGGGAGATGTCGTCGCGACTAGGAAGATGCAAACCCCGGCCAGGATTAACGCCGAGCGGATGGATTTGATAAAGTTCATGTTAGCGATGGTGTCCTATCTTAAAATCTCTGTGCGTCCTTTGTGTTCTCTGTGTCTCCGTGGTGAGTCTTGTGCAGAGTAAAATCACCAACGAGGCACAGAGAACACAAAGGACGCACAGAGGAAAACTTAAGTTAGAACGCAACTCATGTTCGCTACCTATCGGGCGTAATTTAGGCAGCCGTAATATACTTTTGTTCGCTTCAGTCCAATCAGTGTAAACCCATGAACGTTGGTCGCGTAACACGAATCGCCACCCGCCTGTTGCTGTTTGCTCTCTTCAGCGGCGTGACGACGCTTGTCCCGGCGATAGTTTGCGCCCAAAGACCACCGCCGCGCACCGATCAGCCGCAGGGGACAGCCGCTTCGGAGAAAACCATTTCACAGCTGCGCGAAGCCGCATCATTGCTCGAGAGCGGCAGGGCCGCTGAAGCAGAGCCGATGCTGCGCCGGGTGTTGGCGACGAATCCCAATAATTTTGATGCGCACAATCTGCTGGGCATCGTTTTAGACCAAGCCGGCAAGACGACCGGAGCCGAGCGCGAATATAAGTCGGCAATTCGCCTCAATCCAAATGGCGTGTCCGCGCTGGCCAATCTTGGAGTTCTGTTCGCGCGCACCAACCGCTCCGACGAAGCGATAAAAACCTTTGCGGCAGTATTGCGTTTGTCTCCCGACCATCCGCAGGCAACACTAAATCTGGGTTTGCAGTATTCGCTGCGCGGCGACGACGCCCGGGCACTGCCACTGTTGCAACGCGCGATCGCTCTCGGGCTCGACAGCTACAACGTCCGCTACCGTCTTGGCATCAGTTTTTATAACTTGAACCGCTACGACGAAGCGATTACCACTCTTGAATCAGCCTCTGCGCTGTCGCCCAACGCAGCCGAGCCGCTCTATTACCTTGGCCTGATCCACTGGTCGCGGCAGCAGGACGAAAGGGCCGCGGATTTCTGGGACCGGGCTATTCAGTTGCGGCCAAACTTTCCTGAAGTGAACTTCATGCTGGGTGAAGCCCTCAGAAAGAATCGCCGCACCGAGGCAGCAATTGAATTCTACCAGCGTGCTTTGGCCCAGGATGCAACTAAGTTTGTTTATTACGCGCGGCTCGGTGGCGCCTACTTGCAACTAGGCCAAGGGGACGAGGCGCTCGAAGTTTTTGGTCGCGCTCTGCAACGCTTCCCCCGACTGGCCGAGGCTCACTACTTTGTCGGCATTGCCGCGCGAGCCAGGGCTGATTACGCGCGCGCGGAATCGGAGTTTCGCGAATCGCTGCGGTTGCGGCCGCGGAACGTCGACACGCTGGCACAACTGGGATTCATTGTTGGCGAGCGTGACCGCTACGTCGAAGCAGAGAAGCTGTTGCGAAGTGCGCTTGCAATTAATGACCAGCACTTTTATGCAAACTACGACCTGGGACGCTTGCTGGTGAAGTCGCGTCGCTACGAAGAGTCGTTAGCCATCCTCCGGCATGCCGCAACTCTCAAACCCAAAAACGCGAGCGTTCATTACCAAATGTTTATTGCCCTGTCGCGGTTGAAGCGAAAAGAGGAAGCGCAGCAGGAGCTGGCAATCTTCAATCAACTCGATGCCGAGCGGAAAGCTCAACCACGCCAGAGCGACGACACCGAACTCGAAAATCCTGAACCTCCCGCCGCGCCGCCTCCGAATAAGTAGGACAGGCATTCCTGTCTGTCTCCCACACAAGGACAGGCAAGAATGCCCGTCCTACATAAAGCTAGAAGCTAAAGCGAGCCTGAAGCTCCATAACTCGGCCCGCGAGTCCGCGCTCGGCCCTGCCGAAGTTTGGATCCTCAATGTTCGCCGCGAAGAAACGAAACGGCGTGAGGTTCAGGTTGTTAAAAGCATTGAAGAAGTTGGCGCGCAGGTCCAGAGACGAGCCTTCACCCATGAAAGCGGGAAGCCTTGTTTTCTTGCCCACCGTCATGTCCATGCTGAAGTAGCGCGGACCTCGGAATGAATTGCGACCAATGCCGGGGCGCAGGAAGCCGCCTGGGTTATTGATGTCAAAGTAGGGCGAGCCGCTCGTTGTGATGCCCGGGAACTGGCCGTGCGCGCTGGTGAACGTGTCGTTGCTGGTATCGGTGAGCGCACCGCCGAGGTAGCGCGCGGGCCGCGCCGGGCAGAGACCTGGGCCGCCTGGCGTTGTGACGCACCTGCCCGTCTTCGGTGTCCAGGGGAAGCCCGTATGCCACGTCATAATTCCGCTCAACTGCCACCCGCCGAGGACCTTGCCCAGCGTGTCCTGGCGCTTGCGGAAGATGGGCAAGTCCCAGAGACCCGACGAAGTGATCGAGTGAGCCACATCGTAATCTGAGGGGCCCCTTTCCGTGTGCAGGTCTTGGGGGAAGGTCTGATTGGTCTCGGCCCCGGGACCTTCGTTCGAGAGCGTGTCGATGCTCTTCGCCCAACGGTAATTAACGTCAAATTGATAGCCACGGGCGAAGCGACGCGAAAGGCGCGCATTCATTCCGTTGTAGTTGGCGTTCACGTCAGGTTGCGGTATGTAGACGGCGAAGAAGTTTGGGTTGTTCGGGTAGATGAAATTTTGGTTGACGAGTCGGATGAGCTTGTGCGACGAACTTCCCTGGTAGCCCACATCCGCTACGAAATTGTGACCGAGGTTGTACTGCCCATCGAGCGAATAAGTGTAGACGTAGGCGTTTGGAGTATTGGCTTGCGCGCCGTAAATCTCAACCGAGCGCCCTGCCGCCGAGCCCGTCACCGGATCAATACCAACTGCCAACGCCGGGTTTGCCGGGTAGCTGAAAGGCGAGTTGCTGGAACCCAACGCATAAAGGATCTGGCCGCCGTTGAAGGGTGTGCTGAAGTCGCTGGCTGATGTGCCGCAGCAGATCTGATAGCGAGCGAAGAATGGCGGGTTGCCCCGCGTGTTCGAGAAAAGCACGTTCGGCGTGCGGTCATACGAGATACCGAAGCCGCCGCGAATCACGGCGCGATCCCCGTTTAGCAGACCACCAAAGCCGTCGCCGAAGTTAGGGCTGTAGGCGAAGCCAAGTCGTGGCGAGAAGTTATTCCTGTCCGGGTTTGAGAGCTGCTCAACGACGTTGAGACGCGCGTTCCGTAAGCCATTCGAACCGAAGACGATGTTGCTAAGCTTACCGTCCTTCTCCTTCAGTGGGGAAAAATATTCCCAGCGCAGTCCCAGATTGAGACTCAGGTTGGGCCGAACCTTCCAATCGTTTTGTGCGAAGAGGCCGTAGTAGTTTGTGCGGAATTTCCGGCGCGCATCCGCTGGCCCGCCGCTTCGCGGGTCGGCATTGATCTGGTAGAAGAGCGGCGTGTCGTTGGCAAAGTTGAAGAGACCGGCGAAGGTATAAAGTGGACGCGAGCCACCGTTAAGGTTGTCGTTGTTTTGTTCCCAGCGACGTTCGCCGCCGAACTTCCAGGCCATGTTGCCGCGCACCATGCTCAGCACATCGCGAAACTCAAATTGGTTCTCGGCGAAAATGCCCGGAGTGGTTTCCGATTGCGGCGCGCCGAAGCGAATACGGTCGAAAGGCAGCGTCTCGATTTCGATGCGCGGTATACCAAAGTTTGTATCTGTGGCGGATTGGACTTCATCGAAAGCGAAGCGCGTGGCGTTGAAGCGAGCCTCGTTGACCATCGTGTTCGAAAGCGTGCGGACATAGGTGATTGTCCCCGCCGTGTTAGTCGGCGTGGTGCGGATGTCGCTCCCCGGTCGTCCGCCAGAGCCGCCGTCCGCGCCGGTCGCATCATTCTTCGTGAGATACGAGCTGAGGGCGAGTTGGTCATTCTGTGTCGGCTTGAAGTCGAGGCGGAGATTGTATTGGTTGGCCTTGATTTGATTCGGCAGGGCAACCTGCACGCGCTGAATATCCGGAATCCCATCAAAGCCGCCGCCCATCAGGTTGCCAAAGCTGACGTACTGTCCGGTCGCGCCTACGGGCGAGCCAATGTCCAGGCCACTGCCGACGACACGGCAGCGCGCCGGGTCGTTACCGAAGTTGCTGCAGTTTTGTGGAAGCACAGCGATGATGCGCGGCGCTATACCCGGCGAGCCCAGAATGCGGGAGACGATGCTGTTCGGTCTGAGTTGCTGAACGCGGGCGCGATATTCGGGAGTCTCGACAAACGTCACCAGCGTACTCGACGACCTGCTGCGCAACCCTTCATATGAAAAGAAGAAAAACGACTTGTCGCGGCCGCCAACCACGGAACGGCCACCCTCGCCGAAGCGCGGCAGCGGTAGCGGGCCGCCGATGGAACCGCCAAACTGTTTGTAGCGTTGGTTGACGCGCTCGGGACCCGCGCCATTGAAGCCTGGACCGTATTTGTTGAAGGCGTTCCAGCGCGGATCGTTGGCCTTGAGGAAAAGGCTCCCGTGGAAATCGTTCGTGCCATTTTGCGAGACTACCTTGATTTGCGCCCCGGAGTTGCGACCGTCCTCTGCCGAGTAGGTTGAGGACAGCACACTCACTTCCTTAACCGATTCCTGATTCGGTGTGACGACCGCGGCGCCGCCGTGTGTCAGGCTGTTGACGCTTACGCCGTCGATCTGAAAACTGTTGGCGGAAACTCGTTGGCCGTTGGCAGTAATCTGCGGCTGGTTCTCAACCTGAAAGATCGAATTGTTTGATCCGCCCGGCCCCGTCCCGTTTGGCAGTCCGGTGGCTCCACCACCGCCGCCCCGCGCGGCATCGCCGAAAATGCCCGGCGTCAATCGCAAGAGCTCGTAAGGATCGCGGCCAAACTGCGGCAGGCGTCTAATCTCCTGCGTGGTGATGGCCTTGTCTATATTGGCATTCTCAGTTTCGAGTTGGGCGGGTCCCTCGCTGGTGACTGTAACCGTCTCGCTCACTTCGCCCGTGGTGAGCAAGAGGTCGAGACCCTGCACGCTCTCGGCGCTAACCGCCAGGTCTTCGAGCGTCGACTTCTTAAATCCAGCCTTCTCCACTGTCAAAGTGTAGATACCGGGGGAAAGCTCGCTGAGACGATAGAAGCCTTCGCCGCTGGTCTTTACTTCCTGCGTTCGCCCGTTTTCTTTACTAGTCAACGTGACTGTAGCCTCGGGGACGAGGGCCCCAGTGGCATCAGTTACAGTTCCTTGCACACTGGCCCTGAACTGAGCGTTTGTTGTTACAGCTGCAAAAAGAAACAGGAAAAGGCCGCACGTTATGACGCGGACCAAACTAGACGTGGTTCGATTCATTGGAAGGCCCTCCTGAGGCCAGCGGAGTTCGGTTACTGACGTTTGTTACAAAAGCCAAATGTCGGGGACGAATTACTTGGGGGATCACCCGGGTAGACTGCTCGACTTCAACTACCCAGTGGCTAACTCCATAGAAACTTCGAAACACTGCACGGGGGAAGGGGAGCCTGCCTGTGCGTCAGCACACTCATTTTAGGAAGTTAATAGCACTAAAAAACTAAAACTTCAATGTGTATTTCCCCGGAAGAGTCTGCTAAGCTGAGCGCCTCGAATAAGTAATTTCTGCAGATTCCTGTAATCGCATAACCAATGGTCGCTTTCAGGGATGACGAGTCGCCGCCGGCCAGTCGTCGCTGCAAACGATCTTGTCATCGCAGCCGCGCCTTTGAAGCGTGGGCGTACAATAGCTCAGATTTCTCTGTTGTCCTAGTTAATCTGGTGAGAAGGGAAAGATTATCGATGCAACGTAAAACATTGCTGCTTTGTGTAGTCATCCTTGGGCTAATCGCGGGCGGGTGCGTCTCTGGCACGCAACAAACAAACAACGGCACCCGGAAAAAGAAGGGTCCCAACGAGCCGGTCAAGATCGGCTTTTCGATGGACACGTTGAAGGAGGAGCGTTGGCAACGGGATAAAGATCTGGTTGAGAAACACGCTAAGGAGATCGGAGCCGAGCTAAACGTGCAGGTGGCGAACGGCAGCGACAGCGAACAGATCAAGCAGGCCGAGAACATGCTGACGCAAGGGGTTGACGTGCTGATCGTGGCGCCGCATAACGGCGAGATCGCGGCTTCGATTGTCGAGGCAGCACACAAACAGGGTGTACCCGTTATTTCTTACGATCGCCTGATTAAGAACTCCGATGTTGACCTCTATATCTCCCATCAGGTTGTCAAAATGGGTGAGATGCAGGCGAAGTATTTGCTCGATCACGTGAACAAGAAACCGGCAAACTTCGTCATCGTTGGTGGCTCACCCACCGACAACAATGCGCTGCTGTTGCATCAGGGGCAGATGAATGTGCTGAAGCCGGCCGTGGATCGCGGCGACGTAAAAATCGTGGCTGACGAGTATGCAAAAGAGTGGCAGGCCAGTGCCGCGCTCAATATCGTCGAGAACGCGTTGACGCGAGCAAACAATCAGGTCGATGCGGTAGTGGCTTCAAATGACGGCACGGCGCGGGGAGCGATTCAGGCGCTCGAGGGTCAGCACCTCGCCGGTAAAGTTTTGGTTTCCGGGCAGGATGCTGACCTCGCCTCGTTGAAGCTCATCGTTGAGGGCAAGCAAACGATGACGATCTACAAACCCATCCAGCCGCTTGCCTATGGAGCTGTGGATGCGGCGGTAAAGCTCGCACGCGGCGAAGCTGTGGCGACTACCGAGACTATCGATAATGGCTTTAAGAAAGTGCCTTCAATCCTGCTTGAGCCGGGCGCTGTCGATAGAAACAATCTTGTCGGCACCCTGGTGAAAGATGGTTACCACACGCTCCAGGAAATTTGTGCTGGTCTGCCGCCGGAGAAGTGCCCGAAGGAATAGTCGAAAGTCCAATGTCCAAAGTCCAACGTCAAAATCATATGAGTCCGCAATCCGCAAACTTTTCACCCTACATTACCTTAAGCTTAGGAGGTGAAGACGGTGAAAATCACGAGATTCGAGGACATAGAATCCTGGAAAAAGGCTCGAACCTTAACCAGCGAAATCTATAAGATAACTGCAACCGGAGAGTTCGTTCGCGACTTTGGTTTGAAGGATCAGATCAGACGGGCGTCGGTTTCGATCCTATCGAATATTGCAGAGGGGTTTGAACGAGGAGGAGATAAGGAATTCTTGTACTTTTTGGCTATCGCAAAGGGCTCCTGTGGGGAAGTTCGTGCGCAACTTTACGTCGCTTTTGATCAGCAGTACCTTTCGCGTGAAGTCTTCGATCAGTTATCGAGCAACGCAACTGAAGTCGGCCAGTTGCTGTCGGGTTTCATCAGATATCTCAAAGGATCGACGCTTAAGGGAAACAAGTACAGCTAGGATTATCGGGACGTTGGACGTTGGACTTTGGACAGATGACTTCCTTTTTAGAGATGCGGAATATCACGAAGACCTTCCCGGGTGTTCGTGCGCTTGATGGCGTCAGCCTGGATCTGCAGCAGGGTGAGGTTCACGCGCTGGTTGGCGAGAACGGCGCCGGTAAGTCGACCTTGATGAAAATTCTCGGCGGCGTCTACCCACACCCGCAGTATGGCGGTGAGGTTTTCATCGAAGGCAACCTCCAGCAGTTCAGCGGAGTGCGCGATGCGGAGAAGGCGGGCATCGCAGTTATCTATCAGGAACTGTCCCTCGTCAGGGAGATGACGGTCGGTGAAAACATTTTTCTTGGACGCGAGCCGCGCAAGTTGGGCGTGATTCGCTGGGAAGAACTTTATCGCCGCGCGAGTGAGCTGCTCGAGGATCTGCATTTGTCGATCGACCCGCACACGCTCATTCGCAACCTCGGCATTGGCCAACAGCAGTTGGTGGAAATTGCGAAGGCGCTGTCTCACGATGCCCGGATCCTCGTGCTTGACGAGCCGACCGCGGCGCTTACTGACGGCGAGGTTGAGACGCTGTTTGTCATTCTCAACAAGCTGAGGGCCCGCGGCGTCGGGATGATCTACATCTCGCACAAGCTCAATGAGGTGTTCCGGATCAGTGATCGCATCACGGTCCTACGCGACGGCAAGACGGTAGGCACGAATGACCGGAGCGCGTGGACTGAGCCACAGATAATCGCGCGCATGGTAGGGCGCGAAGTCGGCGACATCTTTCCCGTAAGCGATCACGCCCAGGGCGACATTGTCTTTGAAGTAGCCAAATTTTCGGTGGGCGATCCGGTTGTGGCCGGCAAGAAGTTGGTTGATAACGTCAGTTTCTCAGTGAGGCGTGGCGAGGTGTTGGGTGTTGCCGGCTTGATGGGCGCCGGCCGCAGCGACTTGCTGATGGCCATATTCGGGGCCCACGCCGGTCGCGTCTCTGGCGAGATCAAACTCGAAGGTAGGCGCATTCACATCAGCAATCCTGCTGAAGCAATCAAGCAGGGCATTGGTTTTGTGACGGAGGACCGGAAGCGCTTTGGTCTGGTGTTGGATCAAACGATTCTCAACAACATGACTCTCGCCGGGTTGCGCCGAATCTCGGGACGGTTTTTTACCAGCGTCGACGCGGAGTCGGCTGCCGGCGAACGCTCGATGAAGGAACTGCGCGTCAAAGCCAACTCCGTTTTTACGATTGCCGGCACGTTGTCTGGGGGCAACCAGCAAAAGGTTGTGCTGGCGAAATGGTTGCTGACGAACCCGCGGGTGTTGTTTCTGGACGAGCCAACTCGCGGCATTGATGTCGGTGCGAAGCAGGAAATCTACGCGCAGATTAACAAGCTCGCGAAAAGTGGACTTGCTATTGTGCTGGTCTCCTCGGAATTGCCGGAGGTAATGGGAATGTCAGACCGTATCCTGGTCCTGCATGAAGGACGTATCACCGGTGAGTTTACTCGTGCTGCCGCTACACCAGAAAAGGTAATGGCTTGCGCCACCGGACGCGTGCAGCGCGCGGCTTAGGGAATGCCAACTCGCGGCTTTGCCGCCCGATGTGCGGAAAGGCTTTGCCTTTCCCTTGCGAATTTATTTTCGTTATGGAGGCTTCGCCTCCAGCTTTTTCCTTCGAGGCGCAGCCTCGCACTTTTCAATCAGCACGCCGGAAAGGCAGAGCCTTTCCGCACATCAGGCGGCAAAGCCGCAAAAGAACGAACGTCCGACTCGATACTGATTAGGTTCGTGGTTTAGACACGATGAACGACCTAAAGAACGAACTGAACGTTGAACGTCCTCCGGCTCCTTCTGATCCCGCGCCGTTGCCGGATGCTGACGCGATCACGCCGGTCACTACTATCGGAAAATTTAGAATTCCGACCGACGTGCTGCGCGCATACACGATGGTGTTTGCGCTCGTCGCCATCTGGATCTATTTCCACTTCTCAACTAACCACATCTTCCTCGAGCCGCGAAACTTCTCAAACTTGATGCGGCAGACGTCGGTCACCGGAGTGCTGGCAGTGGGCATGCTGATGGTGATCATCACGGCGCAGATCGATCTGTCCGTTGGTTCGCTGGTGGGTCTTGCGGGTGGCATCGCTGCGATCGCGCAGGGTTGGTGGGGTTACGGATTGGTCCCTTCATTGGCCGCCGGCATCGCCGTCGCGATTGCCATCGGCGCCGTGCAAGGTTCATTAACAGCTTACCTAAACATTCCGGCGTTCATCGTCACACTTGGCGGGTTGCTCGCCTGGCGTGGTGTCATCCTCGGATTAAGTCGTGGAGAAACAATCCCGCTCCGCCTGCAAAGTTTCAAAGCAATCGGACAGAACTATGTCGACCGGCGCGCCGGCTGGATACTGGCTGCGCTTTGCATAGCCGCGGTCGTGTGGATGATGATCGCTCGCAATCGCGCCCGGCGCCGCCATGGCCTGGCAGTGCCGGCCTTAGGTTCGACAGTCGTTCGCATTGCGCTTCCGTCCGCGGTCATCCTCTGGTTCATTTATACGATGAACACTTACGAGGGCGTGCCGATACCGGTAATCATTTTGATCGCCATCGCCTTAGCCGGAGCATTTCTGACTCAGAACACCACCTTCGGTCGTTATCTTTATGCCATCGGCGGCAACCCTGACGCTGCGCGTCTTTCCGGCATAAATATCCGGAAGCACGTTCTGGCGGTGTTCTGCATCATGGGGGCGCTTGCCGGCGTGGCTTCGATCATTTACACCGCGCGTGTAGGCAGCGCTTCGCCCGACGCCGGACAATTGCTCGAGCTCGACGCCATCGCGGCTTGCGTGATCGGCGGCACCAGTTTGATGGGTGGGCGCGGAACTGTCTTCGGCGCGATTCTGGGTGCGCTTATCATGGCGAGTCTCGACAATGGTATGTCTTTAATGAGGGTCGAGCCTTACTCTCAAATGATAATCAAAGGAGCGATCCTGGTCGCCGCGGTGGGTCTGGATATGGCTGGACGCAAACGCGGCTGAAGGCCCAGACGCTTCGGCTCTGCCGTTCCGGTGCGCGGCAAGTCTCTGACTTGCCGGAACCCAGCTAAAGTATTTCCCGGTCTCTGACCGCAGCAGGCAGGTCGGAGACCCTAAGAGACAGCCAGACCTCGTCGGCAAGTCAAAGACTTGCCGCGCACCGGAATGGCTCAGCCGCAGCCAATGGCTGAAACGCATCTCTGCTCAATTGGATCGCGCGACCGCAAACAAGCGACAAAATGTTTCGATTAATCGTCATCTCGACAATCTCGCTGCTTAGCTGCTCAGCTTTGTTCGCACAGGCAACTAACAAGCTGGCGCCGGGCGCCCCCGGCCTGGATGCGCACTGGCCGAGCGCAGCGAAGAATGGCTTAGGAACGTCGAACACGTTGGCCTCGAAGGTTTGGTTTACGCTGAACAATGGCGTGATGACGGAGGTCTACTATCCGCGGCTGGATGTGCCTAATGTTCAGACGCTGCAGTTTATTTTCGTGAACGGCGATGGCAAGCGCTTCGAAACTGAAGCTGAAGATACAACGCATCGTATTGAGGTGCTCGATCCCTCTGCACTCACCTTCCGTCAAATCAACACCGCCAAGAGTGGCGCTTACACAATTACGAAGACCTACGTGACCGACCCGGAGCGCAGTTCTGTCCTGGTTGATGTCAACCTTCGCTGGAATGAGGCTGGCCTGTGCCGATGTGCCTTTTATGTCTACTACGATCCATCATTGAACAACAGTGGCATGCACGATTCAGCGTGGGTCAATGGCGACTGGCTGATGGCTTCTGATGGCGACAAAGCTTCGGCGCTGACAGTGATCAATGCCAGCCTGAGGGATGAAACTAATGGATACTTCGGCACGAGTGATGGGCTCACACAATTGCGGCGCACGGGGCGTATCACTCACTACATGCGCGCGGACGATGGCAACGTTGTGCAAACGGCGCGCGTTAACTTTCAACTGCCTTTAGGGGTAGTCGGTAATGCGCGGCGAATCACCCTCGTTCTCAGCTTTGGCCGCGATAAGGAAGAAGCAATCAGCAATGGGCAGGCATCGGTCAGAAAGGGTTTTGAGACGGCGCGTGCGGAGTATGAATATGGGTGGCATGACTATGCTAAGGCGCTTCCACTAGTTGAGCAGGAGTATCAGAAACAGTTCAACATGTCGGCTATGGTCTTGAAAGCGCTCGAAGACAAGACCTATCGCGGCGCAATGATCGCTTCGCCGTCGGTTCCCTGGGGCGGCGGGCCAAACGCAAATGAGCCGACGATTAGTGGTTATCACGCCGTGTGGTCGCGCGATCTTTATCAGGTGGCGACCGCGTTTCTCGCAATGGGTGATCGTGCCAGCGCCAATCGCGCCCTTAATTATCTCTTCAAGGTCCAACAAAAGCCGGACGGCAGTTTTCCGCAAAATTCCTGGGTTGATGGTCGTCCGATCGGTGGTGGCTTGCAGCTGGATCAAGTCGCGTTGCCGCTGGTGCTCGCTTATCAGTTGCAGCGCACCGACAAAACAACCTGGCTGAAGCACGTCAAGCCGGCGGCAGATTTCATTTTGCGCAAGGGCCCCACCAGCGAGCAGGAACGTTGGGAAGAGAAGCCTGGTTATTCGCCGTCTACCATCGCTGCGGAGATTGCCGGATTGGTTTGCGCCGCACGAATCGCGGCTCTCAACCAGAACAAGCTTTCAGCCAGCTTGTATCTAAAGAAAGCAGACGAATGGGCTCGTGCGGTGGAAATCTGGACCGCAACTGCTACCGGCCCGCATGCGAAAGAAACCTATTTTTTGCGCGTAACGGAAAACGATGATCCAAACAACGGCGCCCGAATCGAAATAAACAGCGGCGGTGGAGTTTACGACGAACGCGAGATTGTCGATGCCGGGTTTTTGGAGTTAGTTAGACTTGGAATCAAACCTGCCGACGATCCGTTGATTGAGAGGTCGCTGGTTATTATCGACCGGTTGCTCAAAGTCGAGACACGCGGAGGTTCGGGCTGGTACCGTTACAATCACGACGCATACGGCGAGCGGGCTGATGGTGGCAACTACGATGGCCGCACCGGCGTGGGTGCTCTCTGGACTCTGCTCAGCGGCGAACGGGGCGAATACGATGTCGCGCGCGGCGACCTTGTAAGCGCACGCAAGCGGCTGGACGCGATGATGGCTTTTGCGAACGACGGCAGGATGATCCCGGAGCAAGTGTGGAGTCGCAATGAAAGTCCGCGACCGGCCCTTCGCTTTGGCGAAGGCACCGGCTCGGCCACTCCGCTGGCCTGGTCTATGGCGCAGTTCATCCGTCTCGCTATCAACATAAAACAAGGACATAATGTGGAGACTCCAAACGCAACCACAGCACGATACCTGAAAGGCTCAGCAAAGAATTGATAGTTGGCGAAAAAAGTAAATTGGGTGCACCCAAACCCGAGTTCGCCTTCGCGGCCGATCTCGGCGGCACTCATCTTCGGGTAGCGACCGTGGACCGAAACGGGAAGGTCTACTGCCGGCAGATGCAGCCAACGCCACAAGCAGAGAAGCCAGACGATATAGTGCGCGCGCTGATCGCTGCCGTCCACGCCTGTGAGCGGAAGACTGCTGAACAGGGCGGCGTCATATCCGGAGTGTCAGTGGTTGTCCCCGGTACTGTAAACGTCGCCGAGGGCGCGGTTGTCAAAGCTCCGAACGTGCCTTGTCTTGACGGATTTCGCCTGGCGGCCGCGCTGGAGAGCGAACTCGAGTGGCCGGTGATCCTGGAGAACGACGCTAACGCCGCCGCGATTGGCGAGCTGTGGCGAGGCGCCGGACAAGGATATCGCACGCTTATTTGCGTGACGCTCGGCACCGGCGTCGGCGGCGGAATTATTCTCGACGGTAAACTGTGGCGTGGGGTTGACGGCTCAGCCGGGGAGATTGGCCATATTGGCGTTGATCCGTTTGCCGGCGTCGCCTGCACGTGCGGCAGTCGCGGTTGTCTTGAAGTTTACGCATCGGCGACGGCCATTGTGCGAATGACCCGCGAGGCGAGACCGCGTTATCCCAATTCGATCCTGCACAACACCGAAGATCTAACCTCGGAAAAAGTCTATCAGGCGGGCAGGGAAGGCGATGAACTCGCCATCGAAGTTTTTCGGCGCATGGGAGTCTACCTGGGAATCGGCCTCGCCAGCCTCATTAATGTACTCAATCCGGAAATTGTGGTTATTGGTGGCGGCTTATCAAACGGATGGGATCTGTTTGAGAAACACATGCACCAACAGGTTATTGAGCGGGCCTTTCCCATACCGGCCCGGCGCGTCAAGATCGTGCGTGCCCAATGTGGCGACGACGCTGGCCTGCTCGGCGCGGCGCGGCTGGCATTCAAGGACTAGTAATACGATGAAACGATACCTCGCAATCTTTTGTTGCCTGCTCGGATGTGTCGCGACAGCGGCGGCGCAGGACATCACGAAGCTGGAAAAGATCGGCTCAGTCGCCAGTTTCACGAAATCCGAAAAGGCCGTTGTTTTCAACTGTCAGGACAATTCGCAGGTCCAGCTAACAATTCTCGCTCCCGATCTGGTGCGCGTCCGCGCCTCCTTCGCCAGGCCAATTCCCGCGAAGGATCATTCATGGGCAATAGCTAAAGCAGAGTGGGCGACTCCTCGTTGGAGTCTGTCGGAAACCGACGGCGTTGTTGTTATCACCACTGACGAACTCGAAGTTGTAGTTCATCGCGTGCCGTTGCTCATTGAATTCCGCGACGCAAAAACGCGCGCGGTTATCAATGCTGACGAACAGCCGATGGCCTACGATGCCAAAGGGTTGTTGAAGGAGATGATGTTTGATCCGCGCGCTGGGACCTTCATCGCCGTCGCGAAGAAGCTCGGCTTCCACGAGCATTTTTACGGGTTGGGAGAAAAGGCCGCGCGCCTCGATAAGCGTCGCAGTTCGTTTGTGAACTGGAACTCCGACACGCCGGGCTACCTCGAAGGCAGGGACCCAATCTATCAGACCGTGCCGTTCTACACCGGCCTGCAAAACGGGAACGCCTACGGCATCTTCTTCGATAATAGTTATCGGAGCTATTTTGACTTCGGCAAGTCGTCGCAGCGGCGCGCCTGGTTTGGCGCCGAGGGCGGCGAGTTGAACTATTACTTTTTCTACGGCCCATCGCTGAAAGAGATTCTGAATCGCTACGCGGACCTCACCGGACACATGCCAATGCCGCCCTTGTGGGCGCTCGGGAATCAACAAAGTCGCTGGAGCTATTATCCGGACACGATGGTTGAGGAAGTTGTCAGCGAGTATCGCAAACGCGACCTGCCGCTCGACGTGCTTCATCTGGATATCGACTACATGCAGGGCTATCGCGTATTTACCTGGGATAAAAATCGCTTTCCCAATCCCAAAGCATTGAGCGACAAACTCGGGCTGCAGGGCATCAAGCTGGTGGCGATCGTCGATCCGGGAGTCAAATATCAGCCCGTCGCCAAGAGCGCGGGTCAGATTACTTCAATCACACCGGAACTCGAGCCACAGGATCAGCGCTATTACGTTTTCGAGCAGGGAATACAGAACAGCTATTTTCAAAAGCGCGAGAATGGCGACCTGTTTATTCCGAGGGTGTGGCCGGGCGAAAGTACGTTTGTGGATTACACGCTGCCCGCAGCCCGCGAGTGGTGGGGAAGTTTGCATCGTGCTTATTTGGACAATGGCGTGGCGGGAATCTGGAACGACATGAACGAGCCGTCGGACTTTGTCGACCAAACCGGTAAGAACCAAATGGACGTCGTCAGCTATGACGAAGGCGAGAAATCCACGCACGCGAAGAATCGAAACGTGTTTGCGCTCCTGATGGCCCGCGCGACATACGAGGGACTCGAACGACTACGACCTAACCAGCGGCCCTACGTAATCACGCGCGCAGGCTATGCCGGCATCCAAAGATATTCGACGATGTGGACGGGCGACACCAACAGCACCTGGGAAGCTCTGGCGCTGAACATTCCGATGTTCACCACCCTGGGGTTATCGGGCGAACCGTTTGTTGGCAGCGATGTTGGGGGCTTCATCGGTCGCGGAAATGGTGAATTGCTTACGCGCGCGTATCAGGTGAGTTTCCTGGCGCCGTTTTGCCGCAATCACAAAGTGATCGATGGCTACGATCAGGAGCCCTGGCGTTTCGGGAAATACTACGAAGACATCATTCGCAAGTATCTAAAGCTGCGTTACCAGTTGTTGCCTTTTCTCTACACCACTCTCGAAGAGGCTCATCAAACCGGCGTGCCATTGTTTCGCCCCTTGGTACTCAACTATCAGGACGATCCCAATACCTACAATCTCGACGATGAGTTCATGATTGGAAACGATCTGCTGGTGGCGCCGGTGCTAAAGCCCGATGTCACCAGACGTTTGGTTTATTTGCCAAAGGGCCAGTGGTACGACTACTGGACAAACAAGAGATACGAAGGTGGCACGATGATCTCCGTTGATGCACCGCTTGATACTGTCCCTATGTTTGTCCGTGCGGGCGCAATTATTCCGATGGGCCCCGCGCTGAACTACATCGGCGAAAAGCCCCAGGACCCGATCATTTTCAACATCTATGCGGACGATAAGGGCTCTGCTTCGGTGACGCTTTATGAAGACGACGGTACCAGTCCGGCGTATAAACAGAGTGGCTTTCGCCGCACAAATGTGAATGCGAACCGGTTGGGCCCCGGCTATCTTGTCACCACCAGCGCGCCGCTTGGGGGCTATAACCCGGGCAGTCGAAAATTCAGCTTTGTCGTGAAAGCCCCAGGCCGCGCTCACGGCGTTGTTACTACCGTCGACAACGGCCTTGCGCAAACCATCAAAATCAACTGAAGCGGTGTTGCAAAATAGAGGTACGAATCGTCAATGACCTGGATCAAGACTATTTCGCCCGACACCGACGAGAAGGTACGACGGGCGATGGACGCACAGCGCGAACTGTATCCGATGGAATATGCCCAACCGATCCATCCTACTCCTGATCAGCAGTCGTCTGAGATTGTGGCTTCTCATAGCCTGATACCCGACGCGCTTCATCACGCGTTTGCCACCTTCGGCGCCTTGATGTCGCCTGAGCTGCCGCTCACCAGGCGTCAGCATGAAATGATCACGACCGTA
Organism: Chloracidobacterium sp.; assembly: GCA_031370285.1. Lineage (GTDB taxonomy): Bacteria > Acidobacteriota > Blastocatellia > Pyrinomonadales > Pyrinomonadaceae > PSRF01. The sequence goes on from JANMQG010000144.1 coordinate 22,268, forward strand.
GTGTCAGTTGCCAACCGGTGCCATTATTGAATCGAATCGCACGCAGAGTTTCTGCGTCGAGTCACACTGGATGGAGAGTTGGTGCGGGCGCTGCAAGAGGACTACAAGACTGCACCTATCTCGGAGGGGGATAGGGTAATGCTTGACTACGTGGCGCAGTTGACACGCGATGCCACTGGCATCGGCCGGCAAGATCACGAACGGCTGCGAGCGGTTGGCTTCGATGACCGCGGCATTCTCCAGATCACTCTGATTGCCTCGTGGTTCAACTACATCAACCGTGTGGCCGATGCGTTAGGGGTGGGGCGAGACTGACTGTTACTGCTGATGTCCAGCCTTCTGGAGTTCCCGTGCAACTCGCAGAAACGCGCGCGCCGCGTGCGACAGAGTTGCACCCTTCCGATAAACCAGATACAGCTTCCGTTCCAATTTCATTTCACGCACCGCGAGCGCTGCGACCTGGCCACGAGCGATTTCGGCCTGAGCGGTCAAGCGCGGCACCAACGCCACGCCCATTCCTCCTTCAACGAACCGCTTGATCGCTTCGAGCGTTGGCATCTCCAGCGAGATGTTCAGCGGCGTCCGATACTTCTCGAAAGTTCGTACCACACGTTCTCGATATGGAGAGGGAACGTTATGCGCGACAAACGACTCGGCTCCTAACTCGCGCACCGAAACAACCTTCTTTCCTGCCAGTGGATGATTGAGCGGAACGATCAACGCCAGTTCATCCGTTAACACTGCTACCGAAGTAATCGCCGCATCGTTTGGCTTGAAGGAAACTATTCCGATCTCCGTTTCGCGCGCGAGGATTTCAGACGAGATGCGACTCGCGAGACTTCGCTTCACCTCGATCTTGATGTGTGGATGACGCGCGCGAAACACGGGCAGCAGAGGCAACAGGTACATCACGGTGTATTCGTTTGCGGTCAGGCTCAGTTTGCCGCGGTGAAGACCTTTCAATTCTTTGATGGCTGCGTGGGCGCCGTGCCGGAGATTTATCACCTGCTGCGCCAGTCCGAAGAGAACGCGGCCCGCGGCTGTCATGGTTCCGTCCTTCGACGAGCGATCGAAGAGTGGTTCCCCGATTTCCGTTTCCAGCCTGCGAATGGCCTGGCTGATCGCCGGCTGAGTGCGGTGGAGCCTCTCGGCCGCGCGAGAAAAACTTTTTTCCTGGGCCACCGCGACCAGTACTTCGAGTTGGTTGATGTCCATCATGCGCCTCCGGGACGAGACTAAGTTCTGATTGGCGACTATTGTTCTGGCTTATCTGGCTAAACGGTCAAGGTTATCTTATCACGAGATGTTATGTTGCTATAGATATTATAACTTTGACTATTTGCGGCCTGCTCTCTAAGATCTAGCCTTTTGGTTGCGGCAGGAGGCCTGAGGATGGTTGGAAAGAGGATTTCGGTTTTTGACACCACGCTGCGTGACGGCGAGCAATCGCCCGGCTGCTCCATGAACCTGGCGGAAAAGGTCCGCCTGGCGCGGCAATTGGAAAGGCTCGGGGTCGACGTGATCGAGGCAGGGTTTCCGATCGCTTCAGACGGCGACTTCGCCGCGGTAAGAGCGGTGGCAGCAGAATGCCGGCAGGTGACCGTCGCCGCGCTGTGTCGCACTTCGGAACCAGACGTCTTGAGAGCTGCCGAAGCGTTGGAGCAGGCAGCCCATCCCCGCATCCATACGTTTGTGGCCACGTCTGACCTGCACCTCGAATACAAACTGAAGAAGAGCCGTTCAGAAGTAATCGAGATGACGCGGCAGGCGGTCGCGCTCGCGCGCGAATGCGCTGAGGAAGTCGAGTTCTCGGCCGAAGACGCAACCCGAAGCGACGTCGACTATTTGTGTGAGGTGTTTGCTACGGCGGTAGAGTCCGGCGCCACAGTCATCAACGTTCCCGATACGGTTGGCTACACGATGCCGACGGAGTTTTCCCGCCTGGTGCGCAGGGTGCGCGAGCAGGTGGTCGGGGACCGCAATGACATCACGATCAGCGTGCATTGCCATAACGACCTTGGGCTAGCCGTCGCCAATAGCCTGGCTGCCATTGAAGCCGGCGCGCGCCAGGTTGAGTGCACGGTCAATGGCATTGGCGAACGCGCCGGCAACGCATCGCTCGAAGAGATAGTGATGGCGATGAAGGTGCGGGCCGATCAGCTACCTTTTGAAACGGCGATACAGACCGAGCAGCTCTATCCCACCAGCCAACTGCTTTCATCGATCATTGCTTGCGCCGTACAGCCAAACAAGGCGATTGTTGGTCGCAACGCCTTCGCGCACGAGGCAGGGATTCATCAGCACGGTGTGATCAGCAATCCGCTCTGCTATGAAATCATGACGCCGGAATCGGTAGGTGTTCCCACGAACAATCTCGTACTCGGCAAACACTCGGGGCGGCACGCGTTGGCGCTGCGCTATGAGGACCTGGGCTATTCAATGCAACCTGACGAATTGGACGCGATCTATCAGCGCTTTACCACGCTCGCCGATCGCAAGAAGCGTATTTACGATCAGGATTTGATCGCCTTGCTGCAAACAGCATCACTAGCCAGCGACAGAATCGCCACTGAAGGTGCGACATTAGCAACTAGCTGCGCGCGGGCATCGTCTGCCGCTTGAATCCGCGTAATTGACGACCAGCAATGAAACTGAAAATCACAGTACTTGACGGTGATGGAGTTGGCCCGGAAGTAACGCGCGAGGCCGTTCGCGTTCTGCGCTCAGTTGCCACGCTTCACGGCCACGAGTTTACTTTTGATCACAGACTGATCGGTGGGGCGGCGATCAAGCAGACCGGGTCGCCATTGCCGACGGTCACCCTGGATGAGTGTCTGGCCAGCGATGCAGTAATGCTTGGCGCTGTTGGCTCGCCGGAATTCGATTCGCTTAAACCGGCCGAGCGGCCAGAAGCAGGACTGCTCCTGCTTCGGCGCGCCCTTGGAGGTTATGCGAATTTGCGCCCGGCGGTCTCATACGCTGCAATCGCCGCGGCTTCTCCCCTGCGCCCAGAGATTGCCGCCGGCGCAAATATTCTGATAGTTCGTGAACTGTTGGGTGGACTTTACTTCGGCGAACCGCGCGGCACAACGGGCGAAAACGGCGACTCCGTGGCGGTCAATACCATGACTTATTCGGTGACGGAGATCGAGCGGGTGGCGCGCGTGGCTTTCCAGGCCGCGATGAAGCGCAAAGGCAAAGTCACTTCAGTCGACAAGGCAAATGTGCTGGAGACGTCGCAACTTTGGCGAGCCACGGTTACACGCGTAGCCCTGGATTATCCCGAAGTAATCCTCGATCATCTGTACGTGGACGCATGCGCGATGCACTTAATTACGAATCCGCGTCGTTTTGATGTTTTGCTAACTGAAAACCTCTTTGGCGATATTCTTTCAGATGAGGCTGCGGTGATTACCGGATCTCTGGGTATGCTGGGCTCGGCTACCATTGGCGGAGAGGTTGGACTTTACGAGCCCGTGCATGGCTCGGCGCCAGACATTGCCGGACGCGGCATCGCCAATCCCTTTGGTGCGATAACGTCAGCCGCGATGCTATTGCGCTACAGCGGTGGGCTCGAGTGCGAAGCCGACGACATTGAGGAGGCGATTCAGTTCGTGCTCAACGACGGCTATCGCACGCGCGACATCGCTTCGGATGGGATCGGCTATGTCGCGACGACCTCCGAAATTGGTGAACGCGTCGCCGAGGCGGTCGCCGAGATTGCCGATGTTCGGCACGCGTATCATGCGGTCTGAGCAGTAGACAGTAGACAGTAGACAGTAGACAGTAGGAAGATCACGTGCTGCTCCGCCTGACCAACTGTTCGCTGATCACTGACCACTGACCACTGACCACTGACCACTGACCGCTGTTTACTGTTTACTGTTTACTGTTTGCTGTCTTCTGACTACTGTCTTCTGACTACTGTCTTCTGACTACTGTCTTCTGACTACTGTCTTCTGACTACTGTCTTCTGACTACTGTCTTCTGACTACTGATTTT
>JANMQG010000154.1:0-11049 GCA_031370285.1 Chloracidobacterium sp.
CGCAGCGAAATCGAGAACCGCGAAGAAGTGCCCCCTCGGCGTTTCGATATCGAAACAAAAGCCGTCATTCTGCGGCTTTGATTTGTGCTTTACGTAGTCGAAAGCGAAGTTCATAGAACCAGCGTCTCCTTGCATGGCGGAACGAATGGCGCAACTTATCATGAACTACGCAAATGCGGAATCATCTTTTTGCACGTCATCAAGAATAAACAGATCGCCGGATGAACTGATCAACTATTCGGCTCGCTTTTCCTTTCCAAAGGTTCTCGCCTCTGGTTACAATCGCACGCATCCCCGAGTGAATTTCAAGCGACGGACAGCCAACGGAGGCAGCATGAATTCTAGTTATCGTAGTCGCAATCTGTGGATTGGCACCTTTCTACTAATCAGCCTGGTTCTTGCGCTTACCTCTTCTTGCGCCAATAACCCGAATTCGCCTGCCGTTTCCGACGCGAAGGGCACGCCGGCGGAGGCCGAGAAGTTTATTGCCGACGCGGAGAAACGCTTGCTTGACTTGAACCTCAAATACAGCCGCGCTGACTGGGTAAAGAGCACTTACATCACAGATGACACTGAAGCGCTTTCCGCCAGCGCGAATGAAGAGGTGATAGCGGCGACGACCGAACTCGCGGGTCAATCACGGCGATTCGACGGTTTGCAACTCCCGGCGGACGTTGCGCGCAAGATGAACCTTTTGAAGTTGTCGCTAACGTTGCCGGCTCCGAAAGACGAGAAGGAACGCACTGAACTCACCAAGCTGGCCGCATCACTCGAGGGAGACTACGGCAAAGGCAAGTACTGCCCCGACGGCGATAAGGGAAAGTGTCTCAGCCTCGGCGACATGGAAGAGATTATGGGTAACAGCCGCGACCCGGAAGAGCTGAAGAAGGTCTGGCTTGGCTGGCACCAGGTTTCGCCGCCCTATCGGAAAAACTACGCGCGCTTTGTCGAGCTTAGCAACCGGGGCGCCAGCGAAATGGGCTTCAAAGATACCGGCGCAATGTGGCGCGCAAAGTATGACATGGAGCCTGATGCTTTCGCGGCCGAAATGGAAAGACTTTGGCAGCAGGTCAAACCTCTTTACGATTCGCTTTACACGTACACGCGTCGCAAGCTCTCGGAAAAGTATGGCAAGGATATCGTACCGCCAGACGGGCCCATTCCCGCGCACCTGCTGGGTAACATGTGGGCACAGCAGTGGGGCAATATCTATCCGCTGCTCAAACCTGAGAGTGGTGGCGATCGTGGCTATGACCTGACGCAAATTCTTAAAGCGCGCAATACCGAGCCGAAACAGTTAGTGCGCTATGGTGAGTCGTTTTTTACGTCGCTTGGTTTCGATCCGCTGCCGCCCACTTTCTGGGATCGTTCGCTGTTCACTAAGCCAGTGGATCACGACGTGGTCTGTCATGCCAGCGCCTGGGACGTCGACTTCGAAAAAGATGTGCGCCTGAAAATGTGCATCCAGATCAACGAGGAAGATTTCACCACGGTCCATCACGAACTGGGTCACAACTACTATCAAATGGCCTATGCAGGCCAGCCTTTCCTCTTTCGCGATAGCGCCAACGACGGTTTCCATGAAGCCATCGGCGACACCATGGCGTTGTCAGTGACACCGCCCTATCTGAAACAGATCGGTTTGATCGACAAGGTGCCGGACCAGAGCGCTGACATTGGTTTTCTGCTGCAACGCGCGCTCGATAAAGTTGCGTTCCTGCCCTTTGGTTATCTGGTCGATCAATGGCGCTGGAAAGTTTTCTCAGGCGAGGTGGGAGCAAGCGACTACAACAAAGCCTGGTGGGACCTGCGCGCGAAATATCAGGGCCTGGCTCCGCCAGCACCGCGCAGCGAACAGGACTTTGACGCAGGCGCCAAATATCACGTGCCGGCCAATACACCTTACGCGCGCTACTTCCTGGCGGCAATTCTTCAGTTTCAATTTCATCGCGCTTTGTGTCGCGAAGCCGGATTCAACGGACCGCTGTATCAATGCTCAATCTACGGCAACAAGAAGGCGGGCGAGAAATTGAAACAAATGCTGGCGCTGGGACTAAGCAAGCCGTGGCCGGAAGCGTTGAAGACAATGACCGGCGAAGACAAGATGGATGCAACCGCCATCATCGACTACTTTGCGCCGCTCAAGACCTGGCTCGACGAGCAGAACAAGGAACCGTAAAACTGTGCTTTGTACTTGGAACTTTGTACTTCGTAGTTTGGACTTAGGTCTTGGGACTTTGGTCGTTGATCTCTGGCGATCGGTTAGAGTTTCCCCTGTTCATGGAGTGACAGCAACGAAGCAGAGAGTTCAAGGTTCAAAAATCAAAGACCAAAAACCAAAGACCCAAGTCCAAAGCACAGTTCAAAGCTCTCTTAATCTCAGTTGAAGGTGTGGCGTGATCATGCGTAAACCTCTGGTCGTTTTCGGACTGCTATTGTTGTTGGCATCCACTGCTGCCGCGCAGGGCAAAGGCAAGTCATGGCTTCGCGGATCATGGGAAGGCACAGGCTACCAAACCGATGACCGGAGCACCTGGCCGATGCAGCTGTCGATCAAGAGAATCAAAGGCGGGCGGCGTACGTTCTCGATCGATTACCCGTCCCTTAGCTGTGGCGGACGCTGGCAGCTATTAAGCATTAACGGTAGTAAAGCCAGGTTCAAAGAGTTGTTGGATCACGGGCAAGACAAATGCAGTGACAAAGGTCTGGTAGTAATCGAGAGAATACGCGGACAACTCATTTTCTTGTATTCCAACCGGGGCAGTCGTGAGATTACCGCCTCAGCTGTGCTAAATAGAAAACAGCCGGCCCGCAAACTCTAAGCCCGGATGCTTGTCCACGCCGAAATGCCGCGACCCTTTTTGGTTGCGGCATTTCACATTGGCGTACTTATCTTTGTTTTCTTTTAATAACATCAGCAGCGAGGAAACTGATGACAACTTCCGGCGGCCAAAGGCGATGATCGATGCTTTCCCGAACGGTTGCACGATTGACTCGCGTGATGTCGGTAGAAGTTAGCGATCGCCGCGAGCGCTCGGCAACGCTCGGTCGATCTTCAGGAGGGCCCCAGCGAAGGAGCGTCGGGGCCACTGAACTAAACCAGCTATCGAAGGACTCTTTTAGTTTTGCGGCCTTCGCTTCCGTGGCCGAATCGGAAGCGCGGGCCTCAGTCGAAACCAGCGAAAGAATCTTGGATTTTTGAGCAGACCGTTTCATAATTCACGCGGGATAACACTTAAACACTACGAATCCCGCGCGAATTCCAATTACCTACGTTAGAGCTTTTTGGACCGCAATCCCCAGTTCACGCGGCGCTAGCTGAAACGCCTGCACCACCTTTTGCGGGTTTCGTTTGCAACCTTTTGAATTCTTCCTGCAAGGCCGAGAGATCTTCGTCAGAAAGTCTTTTGGCTGCTCGGCTATGTGCATTGCTAAAACGGCCGCCGTCGTGAAGAAGCTTTGAGACGCTACAGCAGCGAAGCCGCGTCAGCGTCTACCAGCCACTCGAGGATTCCAGCGACCGGCGCGATTGCCTGAACCGGCAATTGCTCCGGCCCTGGTTGAGGGCGCAACACTTCTTTGAGGCGTTGCGCCTTTCTCTTTCCCGTAATCAAAAACATTGCGCGGCGCGCATGATTGAAGGCCGGAACGGTGAGCGTAATACGATCCTGACCTAACTGCTCGTTCTTAGTCGGCACAACCCAGCGGGACATTTCTTTGAACGCAGCGGAATTTGGAAAAAGCGAAGCCGTGTGTCCGTCCTCGCCCATTCCCAAAAAGACCAAATCAAAACGCGGCCAGGCTAGCCCTGCGAAAAATGTTCGTAACTCGTTTTCATAAGCCCGCGCGTTTTCGTTCGCGTTTCCCTCGCCAATGATGCGATGAACATTCTTTGCCGGAAGTGGGACCTTCGAAATAAGCGCTTCATAGGCCATCGCGTAGTTGCTGTCAGGATCCTCCGGTGGAACGCAGCGCTCGTCGCCAAAAAAGAAATGGACCTGAGACCACTCAATCAGACTCTTGAAAAGTTCAGTTGCCAGCAATTCATAAACTCGCCTAGGCGTATTGCCCCCAGCCAGCGCAACGCTAAACCGCTCGCGCTCGCCATGAAACTCGTAGACGCATTCGACAAACCGTTCCGCCGCAGCCACGGCAAGCTGTTCCGGTGTCTCGAAAACTGAAACGTTTGGAATCTTCTCCATCACCGAACACAACGCATCCTGCCTTCTGCCCACTGCTCACTGCTCACTGCCCACTGCTCACTGCCCACTGCTCACTGCCCACGGCTCACTGCTCACCGCTTTTCCAGCAACTCTTCCCACTCAGTATGCACAAAACCCTGCTCGGGTTTGTCCACGCGCTCATACGTATGCGAGCCGAAGAAGTCGCGTTGCGCTTGCGTTAAGTTGAGCGGCAGGTCCGCCGCGCGATACATATCGAAGTATCCGAGGCTCGACGACATAGCCAGCACCGGTAGTCCCTGCTGCATGGCAGTGCTGACTACAATTCGCCAGCCGGACTGTGCCTGGTTCATTTTTGAATTGAACTCCGCATCGAGCAGGAGGCTGCTGAGGTTTGGCGTGCGCAGGTAAGCCTCTTTGATCTTGCCCAGGAACTTGGCGCGAATAATGCAGCCGCCCTGCCAGATGCGCGCTATCTCGCTCAGATTGATGTTCCACTTGAATTCGTCTGAACCCGCCTTGATGAGATTCATTCCCTGCGCGTACGAGCAAATCTTGGCGGCATAGAGCGCGTCATGAATGTAGCCCTTCAGCTTCTCGCTAAACGCCTCAAATCTTCCCGACGTGCCTGCGCCGATCTGTTGGCTCGCTTCAACCCGCGCGTCTTTCTGAGAGGATAGAACTCGCGCCACGATTGCTGCATCGATCGTGGGTATCGGCACGCCCAAGTCCAAAGCGATCTGGCTTGTCCACTTGCCAGTTCCCTTCTGCCCAGCTTTGTCAAGAACCAAATCAACCAGTGGCTTGCCAGTTTGCGGGTCCTTCACTCGCAGAATCTTCGCTGTGATCTCAATCAGGTAAGACTCGAGATCGCCACGGTTCCACTCGTCAAAGATGTCGGCCATTTCGTCCGTACTTAACCCGAAGCCATCGCGCATGATTCCGTAAGCCTCGGCGATCAGTTGCATGTCACCGTACTCAATGCCGTTGTGAACCATCTTGACGAAATGACCTGAACCGCCGGGACCAATGTAAGTGACGCAGGGCCCGTCAGGAACTTGCGCGGCGATGGCTTGCCAAATCGGACGAATCTGTTCGTAAGCCTGGGGGTCGCCACCCGGCATCAGGCTCGGTCCCAGTAGCGCGCCCTTCTCGCCGCCCGAAGTTCCCGAGCCGATCATGAAGAGGCCAGCTGCCATCAGTTCCTGCTGGCGCCGCCCGGTGTCTTTGAAGTTGGAGTTGCCGCCATCGATGATGATGTCTCCGGGATCGAGAAAGGGTTTTATTAAGTTGATAGTCCAATCGACCGGATCACCGGCCTTCACTAACAGAATTATCTTGCGCGGGCGTTCGAGCGAACGAACAAACTCTTCCGGAGTGTGGGCGCCAAGAATCTGCTTGCCGCTTTCACGTGCGATGAACGCATCAAGCACTGGCGCCTCGCGATCGTAGACCGCGATGGGAAAACCGTTGCGCTCGATATTGAGCGCAAGGTTCTGACCCATCACGCCCAAGCCAATCAATCCAATCTTTGCAGTGGTCATAGGAATCACGAACGAAAGAGCGGGGGCAAGCCACCCTTCCCTACCTGGAGATTCTCCTAATTGGCTCGGTACCTCACCCTCGAAGGCCTTTCAATCGAGAATTAGCGACTCAAGTCTGATCAGCTCGAAGTGAGGAAGGCGGGCTTGCCCCCGCTCTTCCGTCGTCCGCTACCATCTTGTCTATTAACTCTTGTAGTCTTGCCAACCCAGCGACCACATCGGTACCAAGGTCAATTCGAATGGCCCGTCGACCGTGTTTCTGCAGCGACTGAAAATCGCCCAGCGCCTGCGCGTCCTTGAGAATGCTAAACGTGTACGGCGCTTTGGGAACTGGAAAATCAATTTTGTCAGGCGCTGTGATTTGAATGAAAACTCCCGAGGCCGGGCCACCTTTGTGTAGTTGCCCCGTTGAATGTAAGAACCGCGGCCCAAAGCCCGTTGTCGTGGCGCAATGAGTTGCATCGCGAATACTTGTGCGAATTTTCTGCAGCGCCGCCTCTGTCTCGGGCGTCTCTTCCACGTAGGCCAGCAGCGCCACGTAATCGCCCGGCTTTATCTTCGCGCAGTACGCCCTTAGAGCTTCGCCAACGGAAACCGCAGCTGAAGACGCGCCAACTTCACCACCGGCGTAGACAGTTAGTTGACCATCGCTTGCTAAAACAACCTGCTCCGCGAGTTTTCCGTCGTGCTCATATTTTTCCAGTAGCGCTTTCGTCGCATCCTTCGACTCCTGCACGTTTGGCTGGTCAAACGGATTAATGCCCAGGCGCCAACCGGCAAATGCAGTCGCTATTTCCCACAGGAAAAACTCCGCGCCAAGATCGTAGACGTCCGCCAGATTTCGATAGACAACCGGATGGCCCGCGGCCTCAAGCGCTTTTAGCTTCGAGTTTGTTTCGTTATCAACCGGCCCAACACTAATCGAAACGAAGAGCCGATCATTGCCGTAAGCGGAAACTGAACCGCGCGGTTCGCCAACCACTGGGACGATGCCTTTGCCTTCCTTGCCGGTGCTCTCGGCGATTAGTTGCTCCACCCACAAGCCGAGCGCCGAGAGTTTTTGATCGGTCACGATTGTTAACTTGTCGCGCCCGGCAAGCGCGCATTCAGCCATCACTGCGCCGAGCATCGCTGCGGGGTTCTTGTTAACTTCCACCTGTGCGTCGCAAGCTTCAACCATCGACTGCGTTTGCCGTAGCAACCTGGCCGCATCCATGCCCATCAGCGCCGCAGGCACCATGCCGAAATATGAAAGCGCGGAATAACGTCCGCCGATATTCGCCTGATTGAGAAAAATTCGCTTGAAACCTTCGGCGGCAGCCGTGTCAGCCATTTGTGAACCAGGGTCGGTGATGGTTACAAAGGAAAGGCCAGGCGCGTCCGTGTTTTGCGCGACTTCGTTATGCCAGTAGCGATGGAAAGCGTTGGGCTCGGTAGTCGTTCCAGACTTCGACGCAATAACGAACAAGCACTCGGTCGTATCGATCTGCTTCTTGAAGGTATTAATCGTGTCTGGATCGGTGGAATCGAGCACCAGCAGTTCGGGAAAACCCTTTTGCCGGCCGAATGTTTGCCGCAGCACTTCAGGGCACAATGAAGAGCCGCCCATGCCGCAGACCATCACTTGCTGAAACCCTGACGCACTGACGTCCTTTGCAAACGTCTTGAGCTCATCAGCGACCGTGAGCATTTCGCCCGGCACCGTTAACCAGCCGAGAGAGTTTCCGATGATCTTTTGATGCGCTGCTTCGTTCTTCCAGAGCGAAGCATCTCTGTTCCAGATGCGCTCGATGACGTTCGCTCGCGCCGCTGCTTCGAGCGCCGCGTTCACCGCTCGGGCGTATTTTCCAAGCGACACACTCAAGGGCGCGTTCTGATCAGTCTCTCGCTTGGCTTCACTTCCTGCATCATTCATAATCAGGCCTCGAGAAATATTGGATAGTCGCTGTAATTTAGGAACGGAAACAGTCTACCACGGGCCGTTCCGATGAGACTCCGGGAGCGGACTCGTACTCAAAACAGGAAGAGCGGGGGCGAGCCCACCTTCCCAACCTGAGAGCCTTTCCTGGTTGACTATCGCGGTTCCCTTGAAGGCCCTTCAAACGGGTGGTCTGGCTCAAGAGAGGTAAGCTCCAGGTCGGGAAGGCGGGCTTGCCCCCGCTCTTATCCCTATTGGCTTGTCGCGCAGTCACATTGGCTTCATCATATAAGCGAGCAATTATTGAGGAGGGGAAACAAGGAATATGTCGAGTTCAAGCAAGCGTGCACTGATTGTTGTAGACGTGCAGAATGATTTCTGTCCCGGCGGCGCCCTCGCCGTTGCCGAAGGCGATCAGGTGGTGGCGCCGCTGAATAAGCTAATCGAAGAATTCCTCGAGCGCGGCGAGCCGGTCTTCAAAAGCCGTGACTGGCATACGGAAGCGACTAAACATTTCAAAGCTTACGGTGGCACCTGGCCGGTGCATTGTGTGCAGAATACGAAAGGTGCGGAGTTTCATCCTGACCTTATCGACGACATGCACATCCGCGTTATCTCAAAGGGACTGGGCGACACGGATTGCTATTCGGCGTTTGACGAAACTGATTTGGCGTTACAACTTCAACGGCTCGGTGTCGAAGAGGTTTGGGTTGGCGGGTTGGCGACGGACTACTGCGTAAAGAGCACCGTGCTCGACGCGTTGAAAGAAGGCTTTCGTGTGAAGGCTTTGGAGAATGCAATGCGCGCCGTCGAGGTCAATCCGGGCGATGGCGAACGCGCTATTGATGAGATGCGCAGCGCGGGAGCCGAACTAGTTAAAACGGATTCATCGCGATCAAGTTCTGAAGTGCGCTCGGTTAATTATGAGGATCGAGTTATTGAATCTTATATGGAAGGTGTGGATCGCGTAGAGATTCGTGAAAACCTACGGCTTACCGTTACCGAGCGGTTTGAGAAATTAATGAATAAGCAGAAGTGCATAGACGAGTCACGAAGGACTGAAGACAAGCAATCGAAAGCCCAGGTGCAGGACAAAGAGTAAGGAGCCTAGAGGTACGAATACGTTCTGGACTCTATAATACATGGGCACACTAAACATAGATCGTTACCACGCCGCGATGGGCGACGCGTCTTACAAAGACGTGACGCGTCTGCACGATCGTCCGCTCAGTGATGCGCTGGCGACGTTTTATGTGACACAACGGAAGTTGCCCTTCGCGCCTTGCCTGGGCCACGAACGTCTCATCCGTTTACTGGTTGACAGCCAAATCGATCGTCCGCGCTTGCGATTCCTCGAACAGGATCGCGGCGGCTTGCAGCGATTTGCCAAGGCCATCGAGGACATTCAATTCGTCGGTGCCATCCGCGCAGTGCGTACCGGAACAATCGTGTTCGCCCAACAACCTTTCGCCGACATCACCGGCGCCTTTGGCCTCACGCAAGCGCAGGAGATCAAGTCTGAGCACGCGTTCGATTTGCCGATGACCACTGCGGCTACGGCAATGCAGTTTCGCATGGCCGCGGGCGAACAGCGTTGGCTGTCTGATTTCTCGCTGCGGCGCAGCGGCGACATCGAGCGCGCCGTTGATATCGCGGTCTACGCGTTCATCGGCGGCTTCAACGACACCTCAAACATGGAAGCCGCGCATCGTCTGGACATCCCGGCCGTGGGCACGGAAGCGCATTACTGGCAACAGTCTTACATCGAGTACATGTCTGAGCCGGAGATTGAACCGCGCACGGGCAAGCCGAAACATTTCGAGCAAGTCGCGTTTGAGCGCTGGCTCGACGCGAATCCAAACGGCACCACGCTCCTGCTTGACACGATTGACGTTTACATGGGCGCGGTGCATGCGGCGATGGCTGCGACTTCAACTGAAGCGCGGCGTCGCGCGTTCAAAGGATTTCGTGTTGACTCGGGCGATCTGGCGGAGCTTGGTGAGTGGTGCCTGCGCTTCTTCGAGGCGAATGGTATTTACGACTTAAGGCCGAACCTTACCGGTGATTTGGACGTGGAAAAGGTGCGGCGCATCGTTCGAGACTTCCCGCGTGCGAACGGCTTTGGAATCGGCACGAAACTCTCAAGCGAAGTGCCCGCCGTCGCCGGAGTTATCTTCAAGCAATGCCTGATCGAAGACCGGCCAACTCTGAAAGCGTCCAACTCAGAAGAAAAGACAACGCTGCCTGGGCGGCTGCAACTCTTCCGCGGCATCGATGCCAGCGGCAACTACGTTGGCGACGTAACCGGCCTCGACGATGAGGAGATTGAGATTCCCGGCGCCGCGCGCGTCGAACGTTTGCTGGTTCCCTTCTGGGAAAACGGTCAGCACGATCTGATTCCCTCGATCGAAAAACAGAAGGCCTTCGTCGCCGACCAGCGCCGCCGCTTCTCCGATATCAATAACTATCCGTGCTTACTCAGCGACAAGCTCCGCCGCCTCCGCGACGATCTCACCGCCCAGATGCGCGCCGACAATTCCGGCTGGCAGGAAGTGGTGAAGATGCCGGAGGAGGTTCCGGATAGAGTCTCGGAAGCGAAGTAAGGTGGCATTCGGACCTGTCTAGCAAACTTGGCGCGAAGATCGGTCGCTCTCTGTGGAGCAGATATTACTGATGACAATATCGCGAGAAGTTTCGGGGCGCGAACAATCATGTTAGTACGTTTTATGGAAATGTAGCAGTTGAAGGGTGGCACTGAAATGTTGAAGGGGAAGCCGCTATCAAAAAGACGCGAAGAAGCAATGTCTAAAGCTGAAAGCTCCCCGTCCAACGACCAAGGGGAAAGTGATCAAAGTGGAGTAACTACAGTCGTCAAGACTACCGAACCAAAATATGAACGGGAACCAGGTGCACTATCCACCGAGTATCACAAAGCCCGTAAGCAACTCATGTTATGGGCTGGCATACTGCTCATTTGGGAATTTGTCGGTTTCGATCTTAGCAAGGCTCAAACAGCCGACGGGAAGAAGGGAAAGTTTGAGTTAGTCAAGATAGCGGGAATGACTATTGGCAGGGCCACATACGAGCCGGGATGGAAATGGTCTGAGCACGTCAGCCCGATAGCCGGAACAGAATTCTGTGAGGTTGGGCACGTTGGGATAGTCATATCCGGAAAAGCAACCGCAGCGATGAAAGACGGCGAGGTGTATGAGCTTGGGCCAGGGACGATATTCCATGTTCCCGCTGCGCCGCATGATAGTTGGGTGGTAGGAGATGAGCCATACGTTTCGCTACACTTTCTTGGAGCAGATAGCTATACAAAATGAGTGGACGCGTAGCGTCGACATGAGTTTAGCCCGGCGTTTCAACGCCGGGTCACAAGCGCAGTCGGGGATTTCGTCGCGTC
>JANMQG010000193.1:0-1896 GCA_031370285.1 Chloracidobacterium sp.
ACCGCGAGCGGTAGCGAGCGTGACAAAGAGGCACATCGCCGTACCACCGAACCCGAGTGATCTGAGCAGATCTAATTAATGGCTCCTCTTGGACCCGCTCGCTACCGCTTGATGGTATGAAAGCGGCGTCTCCTGCCGTGAGTTGTTAAACTGACGGTGGTTGAAAACAATCTGCGTTAGCAGAAGGAGACGCCAATGACAGTATATATCGGAGTCGACTTTCATGCGCGCCAACAGACGATCAGTTATTTGACAACTGAAGATGGAGAGATGAGACGGTTGCAGTTGGACCACGGGCAGCCGGATGAAGTGAGGAGGTTCTACCAGCAGTTTGCGGGACAGCAAGTGGTGGTGGGATTCGAGAGCAGTGGCTATGCGGCCTGGTTCGAGGAAATGCTGGAAGAACTGGGTTGTGAGATCTGGATCGGACATGCGACGGCGATTCGACTGTTTGCGCGCCGGCGGCAAAAGAACGATCGGCGAGACGCTGATCTGATCCTTGACCTGCTGGTCAGCGGTGACTTTCCGCGGATTCATCGTTACTCGGCCGCGAGTCGTGAAGTGTTACAGCAGCTACGCTATCGACAGCGGCTGGTGAAGATGCGGACAATGGTAGTCAATAGCCTGCTGTTCCTGGCCTCGAGTCGTGGGCTGAGCTTACGCACTCAATTGAAGAGTCGTCGTGGGCTGGAGCGATTGCAACAACTGGCATTACCTCAGCCACTGACCGGCCAACGAGATGAGCTGTGCCAACTACTGCTGGAGTTAAAGAACAAGGTCGACAAGGTGGAGGAGTGGTTGGCGGCCCGAGCTGAATCAGACGTGCGCGTCAAACGGCTACGGACTCATTATGGCATCGGCCCACTGACCGGTCTTTGTTTGGTGCACACGCTGGAGTGCCCTGAGCGTTTTGCCAATTCCCGAAAGGTAACGGCCTATGTCGGTTTTGACCCGGTCGAAGACAGTTCGGGTGAACGGCGGCGGATTGGCTCGATTAGTAAACAGGGGTCGCGACTGTTGCGCTTTTATCTGGTGGAAGCGGGCCAAATAGCAATTCGCCAGGACCAGGACTTAGCTCGAGTCTACCAGCGAGTGCTGATTCGTCGTGGTCATGCCAAGGCCAAGGTGGCAATCGGCCGCCGGCTCTTAGTTCGTGCTTTCATCATGCTGCGGGATGAAATCGATTACGCTGAGTTCCAACGACGTGGCGTCGCAGCTCGGTCTTCCCGGTGAACCGCGTAAGCTGGTAAATGCTTGTCGCTTGATTGGGAGACCAGCCTTCCTCGGGCAGCCGGGAAAGTGCCAATCGATCCTCATGTGGCCTTAGTGCCCGCAGAGATGATTGAACGCGTCATCGCTACTCGTAAGATGAGGGTCTGCAACGCTTGCAAAAGCGGAAAACAAAAACGGTAGTCAACAAGACAGTAACGCTAGTTCATCTTGAAAATGCTAACCCAGATTGTCAGCCACCCAAACTTGAGATCGCGCTTCTTGCAACCTGCGACCACTCCGGCCTGGCGGGTAGGGCAAAGCTTTCTCTTTTTTGCTTGACTTACTCAGCCGCTTCATAGACGCGGTTCTGTACCGGGCCACCTCTCGGCCTATGGGTTCGTAGCGGACGACTTTTTGGGCAAAGCCGCTTTCGCGCAAAGGCCTCTATTTCGGGTTCCTATCCGACG
This sequence comes from Chloracidobacterium sp., assembly GCA_031370285.1. Classification (GTDB taxonomy): domain Bacteria; phylum Acidobacteriota; class Blastocatellia; order Pyrinomonadales; family Pyrinomonadaceae; genus PSRF01. The sequence goes on from JANMQG010000193.1 coordinate 1,680, forward strand.
AAGCGAATCGAAACAAATCCTGAAGCATCCGGAGATTTTTCCTTCATCCGGCGCAGCAGGATCGAGATCACTACGCCAACCAGAATTGCCGCGAACACCCCGCCAAAAAGTAACGTCCCCAGATCGTTGAACCCGCAGTCTTCGCAATCGGAAGCCACAATCACGGCGTAGAGCGCATCCTGCACACCGGCCCACGCAAAGGCGCCGAACGGAGAAG
>JANMQG010000208.1:0-4799 GCA_031370285.1 Chloracidobacterium sp.
CGGTGTAAGTTATCCCATCTTGTTTGTACGTTCCGCTCCACGCGCCCTCAATCGCTTGTTTGATAGTGCTCTTGGCCCGATTTAGATCGTTTTGACTGAGTTTGCTACCGTTGGCTGCGTAAATAGCAATGGATGCCTTAAGGCCCAGCCTAGCTCTCGATGCGCCATCGCGTACTCGGAGTCGAGTTGGACGGCTTTCGCAAGCAACTCTACGGCTCTTGCTCGCTGGTCTTGGTGGTAGGTTAACCCTAGATTATAGTAAGCCTCCTCGTAATTTGGATCGATTCTTATTGCCTCCTTTAAACTCGCTCTCTCATCTTCATTTAGACCAAGCTCGAGCTGAACCATTCCCAATGACGTGAGTCCTGCGGCGGTTTGCTCAATTTCTAGAGCCTTCTGGAAGTAGCTCATCGCTTCTTCCAACATGTCTTGATCAAGGTACAAGAATCCAAGAAGAGTGTAAGGGTTGGGTAGCTCTGGAGCGAGGTTCGCCGCTAATACCAAAGCCCCCTCTGCTTCCGACCACTTCCCCATTGTCCTCGCTAGATTTCCAAATTGGCACAAGGAAACGGGATCAGAGTCACGCTGAACTGCAGCACGCCAATACTCTAACGCCTCAACCAGCTTTCCCGATTCTTCTAGTTGTTCTGCCTTTTCCGTCAACTCTTCGGTTGTTAGCTTGTCGTACATCACCACTGGGCCTCAGAATCGACGATCTCAATCTGCTGGCGCCGCCTTGCCTCACGTTTCTAGCTAGGAGCCAGTCTAAAACCAAACAGGGTTTAGGATTAGCTCGGAGAGGGCGCTAGTCCCTAAGAGATCACACATCTTGTGCTCTCCCGAAAAATAGCCAAAACCTTCATGGTGGAATTTGAGTGCCCAAGTAAATGAAGCGTCAAACAACACAGAGTTAAAGTTTGGTCCATCATCTACAAAGTCCACAATTTTATCGAGCGAGTTCAGATCACGCTCTACCTGGATGCTCTCGCGAGCTGCCACATATTCTTCTTCGAAAAAAAAGAAAGTTTCTTCTCTTTTGTTAGCATAGAAATCGCGCAACACCAGAAGAAAGGCGCGAAGATTCTCCGGTATTTGTATGTCCTTGATCAAGACTTCGCACTCTCCAACTTTCGGAAAGCTGTCCGTTTCCTTCCAGCCCGATTCACTCCCATCATCGATAATGAGAGTTCTCCTGTCAGATTCCGCGTAGATTCTATTGAATGGCTCAACAGCATCTTTTCTCTGAAGCTTCTTAATCATGGGAAATGTAGTGTGTCCTTTGCCTTTCCGCTTCTCGGAGTGACCTATACCTCTCCCGACCCTTGGGCGGTAGTTTGCCTTGCCAGCCTTAACGCCCTTTATCTTTTGTGAGCCACCCTGCCTGGACGCCCGGGTCGTTGCGTGGCAGTGACTAAAGCCTTCCAGAGATTGTTTGCACGACTTGTCACCAGCTTGTCCTTCTGAAGCTTGCAGGTGCGCAACCGTAGCTCCAGCGGGAATTATGGGAAGTCAGAATACCCTTGATACGTGCCACAATGAAGACAGCGAAAAACGTACGCGGTTGGCCCGGCCTCTCTGTTCAAGCTATTGAGATAATCGCGGAATTCGAACTCGCCCAGACCGATATCAGCACGAAGAGAATCAAGTAGCTGTTGGCTTTCGTAAGCCTCCAGTTCATCCTTTCCAGCCGGACCCATAAAAGCACAGGCATCACCACAGTGCACAAGCCATCGTTCCTGCTGCCAACCGTTAAAGCCCGGCGTCTTATATGAGATCTCCTCACGCACTTTAGTCGGCACGGTGATGGTCGGTTCATTGTCACCGATTGCACCAATGTCGGTGAACTCTACTCCAAGCTGATCGTGCGCAAGTCCTGTGCTGATGCACCAAGGGCAGATCCTTTCTTCAAAAGCCCCTTCTCCGTAGACTGGGCCGACATAGACATATCCTCTGTGTTGGCCGCAGCAGACACAAATGATGTCTCGGGCTTCGAGACTTCCAGTAGTTACTGGATCAGGATGGTATCTAAACGATGGAAGAGTCATTTTTTGTAAGATGATGAAAACCAATTTACATTCTTATTGCTTCTTGGCTCATCGATTGGCTTTATCTTTCCAGTGCTTTCTGCGTTCAGTGGCGGCTTTGTTACGATTTATTTGACTAGGCCCTTTGTTTGGATGGTTCTTGCCGAAGTTTCCTTTTCCTCGATGTTCGGTACGCGTCATTTCTCGTACAGGTCCATTTGGATTCTGACCCTGGTGATGTATTTCCACGGGCTTTCCATCTTTACCCACGGGCGCCTTACCCTGCTGCATCCTTTCTCGATTTTGCGGCGTATCATCATACGCCGATGTGTTTTTATTGAAGATGTTGTTCAGAGTATTTCCGATTACGACGGCCCCGTGTAAAGTGGCGGCGGCGCCTACGACTATGGTGCCCACGGCAACTGCTGGCGCTGCGCATCCTACTCCACTCGCGCAAAGTGGCGCTGTGGCTACCGTTCCCCCTGCGCCAGCATTGATCATGCCTACGCCGCCGATAACCTCCACGCCGCCCTGTACAATAGAAGCTGCGTCGCCGATGCTCCGGCCCACTACGTTCTGCGGGGCATCTATTCCATCGAATCCGTTGTTCTCAAGAATGGCTGACGCAGCACCGGTCGCCGTTTCTTTAGCGACTCTACCTACCTCCCGTGCGCCTTCCTTTAAACGCTCAGTGATGGTCTTCTTACCTTGTCCCTGGTGTCCATCTGGATCGATGAAACTCAGTGGATTGTTGTAGGCGTACTGGTACTTATTGAGTGATTGAGGTTCGGCCAAATCTGCATAGAAGGTTGGGTTGTCTGCGGCATCCTCAGCGAAGTCGAATAACTCATCCGGGCCACCAGCGAATTCATCTGGAGAAGTGAACCTTCCTTGAATCGATGAGTAGTAGCGAGCAAGGAAGTAATCGAGTCCGGTTTCAGTATCCCGTTCTTTTTGGGTGAACTTCTGGCGCTGACCGTCGGCAACGCCGAAGCCCATGCCGGTCGTCCGGCCACCGATGCCGTTCCCAAGTTCCTCACCGTACGGTTTGTAGTCATGGCGACTGACGACGCCTGCGCCTGAGTTCGTCACCACTCGCGGCGAGCCGAGATGATCGGAAGTTGTATAGCGGGTCCCATTGGAATTGACGGCCGCAGGTTCGATCGTCGCAACCAGTCCGCTGGTGCCGTAGACGTATTCCTTCTTCAGCGCTCCCGTTGCGCCGTCGAACTCGGCAATCTCCTTGCCGCTCATGTCGTAAATGAATCGTAGATTTTCGCCGAGCAGCTTTCTCACTCGCTGGCCTTCACCGTCGTAAACGTACGCTGAAACACTATCCACCTTGCTGATCTTGTTCTCGGCGTCGAACGTGTAGGCGTGGGCGCCGTCATTCAAGAGGTTGCCGGCAGCGTCGTAGCTTGAGCCGCTGATGCGGTTGTTTGCGGTGTCGAAATAAAGGCTCTGGTTGCCGCCGCCGAGATCGATCCAGCGGTTGCTGTAACGATCATAGCCATTCGTTTGCGACCAGTTCGCCCCGCTGTTTTCCTGCGAGGTGGTCAATCGGTTTAGTTGGTCGTAACCAAACGTTTGCGTGTAGCCCAAACCACCGCCCGCGTAAGTGACGCTTTGCAAGTTGCCGTTGTTGTTGGTTGTGCCATAGTTGTAAGTGAGGCCGACTATTGACGTGGGATTACCGCTAGTACCCAGCTTGATCTCATTCGGCTGCAGGCGATTGTTGTAAGTCATCGCGTGAATCAGATTGTTGCCATACGTTTCAGTTTTCAGCGCATTGTGCGACGCATAGCCGATGCTTGAGACGCTGGCTCCCGGCGCATAGGTTGTCGCCGCACTGCTGAGCGAAGCCAATCTGCCGGCTGGGTCATTCACGTAGCTCACCATGCGCCGGTCACCAGCGCCCGGTACTGATGGATAAGTCTCATCTTTAAGCGCGCTGTTCGCCCGATAGGTGGCTTCCACGAGATAGTTAACCGAATCAGTACATTGATACTGCCTCACTACGCGGCCCATTTGATCGTAGCCGCGATAGGTTCCGGCGCTGCTGCCGCTGCCATAAGTTACCGCGACCAGCCGGCCCGTTGCCCAGCCGCGATCAAAGCTGGGAGCGCCCGAGGGCAGCGCTTGGGCGTCGTAGAAGTAACTGACAGTCGGGGTCTGCGGACTATCGTTGTAGCTCTTTGACGTTGGCCGGTTCAAAGCATCGTAAGCGAAGGTGGTGGTGATGTTCCTGGCATCAAGCTTGCTCGTCAAGTTGCCATTGTTGTCGTAGCTGTAGGCAATTGTGCCGCTCTCAGGATTGGTCGCGGAACTGAGACGCTTGAGCGAGTCGTAAACAAATGTGCGTGTCTGCACTCCCTGCGTCACAGTAGTCAGGTCGTCAAGCGTGTCATATGCGTAACTGGTCAGATAGTTCAAGCTGCTTGGATCTTCGTAAACCGAAGTCAATCGACCCAGTCCATTGGTGACGCTCTTGCGGGCCTTGCCTGCTTGATCCGTCGCGGTGACCGTGTTGCCGCTGTAGCTCGTGCTGGCAATAGCGCTGTCCGGCGTAGTTAGCGTGGTGGCGCGACCGAGCGCGTCGAAGTTGGTGGTTGTCCACACAGCGCTCTCGCTTTGCCACGGACGAAACGGATTTGAGGTCTTATAGGCTCGGCCCAGCGCGTCATACTGCTGCTGCGTAGCGATGTAATTTGTTCCGCCTTCGAATTGCCGTGTTTCCGTGGTACGACCCAAGCCATCGTAGAACATCGTGCTCAC
>JANMQG010000005.1:0-22261 GCA_031370285.1 Chloracidobacterium sp.
TCAATTTGGTTACTGAGTTCTTTCCTTGCAGCCTCGAGCGCGGCAGGATCTCTGCGGACCAGCGAAGGCTCCCATTCATTCCAGGCCACGCCGCCATGCGCATCTTTCAGCGCGCGGAACGAGGCGTAATCATCAAGCCACGAAACATGGCGCCGGCAAAACTCTGCGAAAGCGTTGCGGAGTTCCGGATCGGCAACGCGCTTGAATGAGTCGAACGCGCTGCGCAGGATTGAGTCTTTGTATTTGTGAACGGCTTCAAAAGCGACTCGTTCGTTGCTGGACTCTGGAATGTTTGCCAGGTCGTCTCTGGTAAGCAGTCTGTCAGCGACAAGTTCTTCGGGGCTGATGAGCAGGGTGTTGCCTGCAAACGCTGAATAGCAGGCGTACGGCGAATCACCATATCCGGTCGGTCCCAGCGGCAACACTTGCCACAAGCTTTGTCCCGCAGCCTCCAGGAAGTCTGCGAAGGCGTACGCTTCCGGTCCGAGGTCGCCAATACCGTATGGCCCCGGTAACGAAGTCGGATGAAGCAGGATGCCGCTGGATCTGGGGAAGTTCATTTATTACTGGGACCGCGGGCGTGCGGGGTCCCCAACAGATGTTTTTCTATCTGTTGGGGTGCTCGACCCGCCCGCAACGCGCCGCAGGCGCGAAGTCTCCTCTCAAAAACTCGACAATAGATCTTTTCGCGCTTCGCGCTCATTTGCGGGCGGGACGCCCGCGGTCCCAAAAGAGCACATTCGCACTCAGCGCACCTTGTAAAGCTAGTGCGGTTCTTCCGGGAAGCGTTAATACCGCTTGCCCGTTCACAACGCGCGCACCTGCCATCGGTCCAATCAATGAGGCAAGATCAATCTCATCTCTTATGCCAATTGCACTCATTGGTATCGTGACGCTCTTCTCTTGTCCCGCTCGATTGAAAGCGACGATCACAGTCTCGGTTTCGTCCTGGCGCGCGAACACGTAAGCATCGTCATCATAAAACAGATCGATCAAACGGCCGCTTCTCAGTGCCGAATGTTCAGCTCGTAGCCGGATCCACGTGCGCGTCCACTCCAACATCTTTTGTTCTTGCGGCTTGCGACCTCCAGGCTCGAACGCGTTGCGCGTGTCGCCGGGAAAACCTCCAGGAAAATCGCGGCGGTTGTCAGGATCGTCTTTCCCTTCCATGGCGATCTCTTCGCCGTAGTAAAGCTGCGGTAGGCCACGAACGCTGAGCGTGAACGCAACGTGCATCATTGCGCCTTCAAGTGTCGCGCCATCAAGCGACATGAAACGCGCGGTATCGTGGTTGTTTGCCAACAGTGTCAGCTTAAATGGGTCAGGATAAAGCGCGTCATACTTCAACTGGTCGCGCAGCGCTCGCAGCGGCACTTTGTTGGTGAAAGCCTGAAGCGAAGTATTCCAGAGGGGAAAATCAAAAACTGAATCGAGTTTGGTATCAATGCCGTCCCAACCTTTGTGGCCGCCGATGAAGAAAGCAGTGTGCGCCGCGTCGTTGCGCTCGAACACTTCACCTACCATCCACATCTTCGGGTATTGCCGGTGCAAGGCGTTTGAGAGATCGCGAATGAAGCTGCGCGGCATATATTGGATTGTGTCCTGACGAATCGCATCGATCCCCGTAGTACCCACCCACCAAAGCGCATTCTGTATCTCGTAGCGCGCAACTTCGGGTTCTTCCTGGTTCATATCGGGCAGGTCGTCGCTGAACCAGCCATCGAGTGAGTTGCGAAATTCATCCTGGTTCGCATGCGGAGAAAGCAAAGTGCTGTTTTTGAACCGGTTGACGGTGTGTTGCGCGAGCGTGCCGTGAAACCAATTGTCGAGCGGCGGATCTGTGACCCACGGATGTCGCGAGCCGACATGGTTGGCCACCTGGTCCTGAATAATCTTCATTCCCAACGCATGCGCTTTCTCGACTAACTCGCGCAGCGTGGCCATATCGCCAAAGCGATCCTCAACCCCGTAATAATCGATCGCGTGATAGCCGTGATAATAGGTACTTGGACACCAGGGCTTATCGCAGTTATTCACTCCGTTCCAGTTGTCGTACCAGGGAGTCAGCCAGAGTGCCGTTACGCCAAGGTCTTTAAGGTATGGCAGATGACTGATAGCGCCGCGCAGGTCGCCGCCATGATAAGCGCGCGGATTTTTTCGATCATTAGCGGCGGCGGGAGCGTCGGCGGGAGCGTTGTTTGACTGATCACCATCGGCGAAACGATCAGGCATGATCAGGTAGATCACATCATCAGGAGTGATGCCCTGGAAATGCTTAACGGCTGTGAGAGGTTGTTGAATGGTAAACGGAATCATTGCGCTTCCCCGTCTTGTAATCAACTTAAGCGGATATGAACCCGGTCGCGCCTGAGAATTGATCGTCACGTTTACAAACAAATAAGTGCCGTTGCCGTTAATGAACTCCTCAGAAATTTGTAGCGCCGGGCTGTTGGAGCTAACGCGTGCGCCGACGAGGTTCTGGCCGCGCACCAGCAACCTGACTGGATTGATCGTGTGGCCGGCCCACCACGACGGCGGCTCGACTTTGACTACCGAGGGAGCACCGCTTGGAGAGGTTTGAAACGGCTCTGCCGTCCGATGTGCGGAAGGTCTCTGACCTTCCGAAAACAGATACCCATTCTCTTTGGGGCTGCGCCCCTGGCCAGGGCATAGCCCTGCCCAAAGCAGTAACCATACGGTGGGGCGGAGCCACCACCGCACATCAAATGGCGGAGCCACTACGAGAAGAGTTAATTGAGGAATGGAACGAATCCGGAGGACGAATGCGCAAGGAAACGCAAAGGGGTCGCTCTCAGCGATGCTCTGCGGATTGGATTGGCGCACTTCGCGTTTAGCTCTTCCTTTCCAATTTCCGAAACTTGCGAACTCGATCTACAAGCAGGTTGATCTCAGACTTTGTCAGCTTCTTGCCAAAGCCTGGCATAGCGCCCTTGCCGCGAGCCACTACCCGCCGGAGCGTTTTTGTACTGGTAAGACTTGAATTCTTTTTCCACCATTCAGCATCGGTGAAATCCCGCGCCTTGAACAGATGACCTGACGGCGTATCGCCGCGACCATCAACTCCATGGCAGCGGGCGCAATTTCGATTGAACAGTTCATCCACCTTCCCGCGACGAGAGGGTTTGCCGTGAAATGCGCTGGCGATGCCGGTTGAGAGCAACAGGACGAACAGCAGTAACACCCCGGCGCTGGAGGCGATGACGCCTTTCAAAAAACGATTCATCTGCTGACGATACCCGATTCCTTTTTCTATTGTCCCGCCGGAGCCAGATCGTGAAGGTGCCAGAAGACGCTCTCGTTACTCATCTCTGGATGTTTTCGCAGAAACAGGTTTGCCAGCGGCAGCGCTCCGGGATCATCCTTGAGTTCGGCAAAAATCTTCGCTTCTCGTTTCGCCTCTTCCTTCATGCCTAACTTACGAAAGAGCAGCATCAGGTTGTAGTGCGCGCCCAAATCTTCCGGATCGATCGCCAGAATCTTTTCATAACACTCGCGCGCCGCCTGATAGTCGTGCTTGATTTTGCAGAGCTCACCGAGCTGTTGCAGAGACATGCGGTCGCGTGGAAACACGGCGAGCACGCGGCGAATATTCGCTTCAGCTTCGTCCAACTGACCGCGCCTGATAAAGACGCGGGCTTGTTGAAATACCGCCCGCATGTTCTCAGGGTTTGCCCTGACGACAGCCTCAAGCAGACTCGCTGCGCGATCGTATTGATCCAACTCAATCAGGCCGATCGCCTGGTTTACCTGCGCCGTTTGCCGGTATTTCTCGTCAAGCGCCGCGGCGTGAATGAAGGCGTCAATCGCCAGCGGATATTGCTTCTGATCCATCAGCGCAATTCCATAGTTGTTCCAACGTCGCCAATCGGGCATGGCATTCTTTGGGATTTCACTGGCCGGAACGGGACCGTTCTCACCAACTCGCAGCACATACTCCGCGCTCGCCATGGTTACTATGGGATAGTCTACCGACTTGCCCAGGGCGTAATCGCTAAACACGCGCGTGAATCGCCGATACTGCACCCGCGCCTTAATATGCAGCGGACCGGCGGCTTCCGCAGGCACGCGAAACTGATAGCGCGCCACATCCGAACGGCCTGATTGAATCAGATTGTTTTGCGCGATACCACGCGTACGCCAGATGTGATGCTTGTCGTTATATGAGCCGTCCAGCTTGACCAGATAGGTCTTGTAGTTGTGGGCTGACTCATCAAGATAGCCGTTCGGCTTAATGAAACCAGACTGATAGAGAGTCTTGCCTTTTTCATCACTCACCGTGAATTCGATGAAGGCTTCATAGAAGTCGCGCAACTCCGGCGGGAAGGAATGGCCAATGTTCTTGTTTGTAATGACGACTTCGGCCGTAATTCGATCAGCGGGCTTAAGGGAAAAACTGCTGCGATTGAGCGGCGCAATGAATTCCTCCGGACTCGTTCCCGGAGACTTTCGCCGCAGGGCAAAGATGTCGATGCCCAGCGCGTCAGTTTCGAGAAACTTGTTCACGGCGTTGAGCTGTTCCGGCCATTTGTAAAAAACCGGAATGGCTGTGTTCGCGGCAGCCCAGCGATGTGACGCGAGTTTTCCCAGTTTCGCCGACACGTCAAACAGCGGCGCCGGCTCGCGCTTCATGTGACACGAATTGCACGTCTCCTTGTCGCGCACGTAGTAGGGATGCGGCGACTCTTTCGAAAATGAGGACATCTGATATTCATCGCCAACGGCGAAGGCGCGGATGAATTTGTAATCGTTCAGCTCGCGTGGCACCTGCGATTTGTGGCACGCGGCACAAAACTCGGCCGACTTCAACAATGGCCGCATCATCGCCCGGCGATGTGAGGGAACATCGTCAAGAATCTGCTGGTCAGTAATTCCGGCCAGCAACCGCGTCCCGTCTTCTTTCACCAGCAGCGCGGGCTCGCCCATCACGTAACCACCGATGCCTCGGCCGGTGGCGGTCTGGATTGAATGGCAACTGATACAGGAAACACCATCGTCGTCGAACGGTCGCTTAACCTTGGAATTTTTGGTCAGGGCGCCAGAGAAAAGCGCCGCCGGGTTATGACAGGATTCGCAATGCCGGGTGAACTCGATTCCTTTTTGCGATTGCAGGTCCCTGACGTTCTTCTGGTAGAAGGGCTCGCGAAAGGCGTTGCCATGGGCCGACTGGCGCCACTGGGCATGCGCATCCGTGTGACAGGTGCCGCAGCGCGTTGAGCTGACGAACATCTCGCCAGGAATAAATGTTCCGGTGGTGGAGCTCGCGTTGCTGGGTGCAAACGGATTCGCGCCAAATTTGTAATCGTAGTTTTTTGAGATCTCTTCAGTGTATCCGGGTTCCGGAATATTGACTGGTTCGCCCGCGCGATTTGCGTGTACCCCACCAACAAGAGTCGCCAACACAGCCAGCGCGAACGCCAAAAAAGCAAGCTTCATAGTTTGTAAACTCTTTTTTCGCGATACTTTTTCCATGATTGATTGTCGAGCCCTTTCAGGTGAAATCAGAAGTCAACCTGCCCATTCACGATCAATTTGGAGACGTCTAGGCGAAAGTTAATATTCATATTGACATCGTTGTTTGTAAAGTTGGCTATCAGCGCAGTATCCGTAGGCGTGAGCAGGGCCTCGCCCTTCTCATTGAAACGTGGAAAATAAAATACCGCTTCATCACCCGGCGCTTTTGGCGGCACGAAATGAACCAGGTCGCGCCGCTCGCCGCGGCTGTTTGCGATAAAGATATAGCGCTGCAAGTCCGCGAGCCGGCCGCCCTTGAAAGTCGTAAAGATCGGGTCCGCGCCCGGACGCTCTTTAGACTTTGAACTCAGGGTAAGCACGTAATTCTGCTCGCACGCCGGGCATTCCAATAACCCTTTGAGCTTGGCTTCCAATGCCGCTCGACCCTTTTCGCTCGTGTCGGAATTAGCCTCGAGTTGTTTCAGTCGAGCCACAGCCTGGCGCACAATCAGGGCCGAACGAAGACGGAGAGTGAACTGAAAATCCACCGGCGCTTCTGCTCCACCCAACTCGGCGGTGTTGGATGTGGTGTCAATGAGTCCGCCTGTGGCGTCTAACGGGACGGTGCCTCCCGCGACTCTTCTGGCTTGGCTTGCAAACTTGAGGCGAACTTCCTGCTTTGCCACCCAGGGAGAGTTCTCGAGCACTTGCTCGGCTTCCCTTTTCGACCACTCCTGAAAGGGTTTCGCCGGCCGTTTCTCCTGTGAATAAACAAGCGACGTTATTGCCAGGACCGCGGTGATGAATAAAGTAAAGCTTAGGAACTTCATGGCAAACAACACTTCTTTCTTTCCATGTATTGCTATTGAATCTTTTGCTGCAGCAAAACGTCTATTGCGGCTGTCGGTTCAGCGTCTGCTGAATACGCAGCTTCTCATCCATCGTGCGCTCTTTCACGGATTCCTTTTCCAGCGCGTCGAGTCGCTTGAATTCCGCCAGCGCTGTCTGAGCTTGCTCCGTCTGTTTAAGGCGTGTATACGCAAGAAATAGTTGATAGCGAGCGGCTGTATGTGACGGGCTCCTGGCGACAACTTGCTGCAAGCGCGTGACTGCTTGCGCGAAGTTGCGTTCCTTCAACGCCAGCCTCGCATAATCGTAAAGAACTGAAATATTGTTGGGATCGACGCTCAAAGCATGTTTGAGAGGGGCCTCAGCCTCTTCAAGCCGCCCCTGCTCGATGGCTACGTAACCCAAACTCGCCAGGGCGTCCACGTTGTCCGGATTTTTCGCCAGGAACCTTTCCAGAAATAGGCGCGCGCGGTCGAAATTGCCGGCAGCCCGATGTGCATAACCCTGCCAGTATTCAATATCGCTCCGGTTAGGATCGAGCGTCGCCGCCTGATCGAAGTCCGCCGCTGAAGAATTCCAATCACCTTTGCGGTAATAAGCATCGGCTCGTGCCAAGACGTACGCCGGCTCTTTTGGTTCCAGTTCAACCGCGCTGGTGTATTCGCTAATTGCTCCGTCCCAATAGCCAACTCGGAAATACTCTCGACCCAAAAGGTAATGATAACTGGCCTTTTTTGCATCGCGTTCCAGCACGTGTTTGAACTCAGTAGTGGCGTTGGCCCAGTCGTTACGAGCGCTGGCGATAAGCGCGAGCCGCAAGTGCGTTTCCGCGGGTCCAGGATTCAGGTCAGCCGCTTCGGAAAGATACTTAGCAGCTTCCTCGTTGCGGTCGAGGTTGTAGAGCGCGATACCGAGGTTGTAAAGCACCTCGAAGGTTTGCGGCGTGATCTCGTTCACTCGCGCATAGAGACGCGCTGCCTGCTGGTATTGCCGCCCCTCGGCAAGAGCATTGGCCAGGGTGAATAAACCGGACGCATCGGCGCCGACCGCCTGTTCAACCAAAGCGGCGGCAGCATCGGCCTCTGCCGAACGGTTTGCGCGATAGCCGACGTTTAGAAATGCCAGCGCTAACTGGGGGTCTGTAGGTTCAGCTTTGCGAGCCTCTGCGAAATGTTCTGCCGACTTAACAAAATCGCCGGCCCGCTCGTAGAGAGTCCCCAGGTTGTAATGTGCCTGAACGTGCGCGGGCTCTATTTTTAACACTCGTTCGAACTGGGTGATCGCCTCGCTTATCTGACCACGCTCAGCGAGATGACGGGCCAGATTGTTGAGCGCGCTAACGAAATTTGGCTCAAGCTTAATTGCCGTACTAAACTCTCGATAGCCTTCCTCCGTTTTTCCCGCGCGATCCAGCACAACACCAAGTAGATTGTGCGCAACCGCGGAACGAGGCGCCGCAGAAACTGCGCGGCGAGCCGCTATCTCGGCATCATCCAGCGATCCCTTCTCTAAGGCCGCGACAGCCGTGTCCAAAGCAGCGCGCGCATCCGGGCTGAGTTGGGCCGCACTACCGCTCAGCGTCGCAGACTTGCCGGGCTGCACGCGTTGCGCCCTGGCCGATTGCGGAGCCATTGAAAACAAAAGACAGCAAAACAAGACTGAAAAGAACAGGCCTAACACCTGCGCGCTGCTTTCAATTTGTGTCGCCTGTTGTTTCACTGCTTCTCAGGACCCATGGACGATGAGTTGCGTCGGAATTCAACGTTGAGTTTATCAACGATAGCAAACTCGTTTCGCGCCTCTTCGCTTCTGCCGAGCCGAGTCAGAGCCTGACCCAATTGGTAATGCGCGTCGGCGCGTTGTGGCTGAAGCGCAACTGCCACCTGCAAAACTTCCACAGCTTCGGCGAAACGCTCGCTGAGCATGAGCGCCCGGCCCAACGACCAGCGTGCTTCAAAGTTCCTGGGATCAATCGAAATTGCCCGCTGCAACGCAATGATCGCTTCGGCTTTCTTATCCTGTTTCAGCAGCAACGCACCCGAGCCCAACTGACCGTAAACCGAATCCGGGTCGAGCTTGACTAGTTCCTGATACTCACTGAGCGCAGCTGCAGAGTCGCCCACAGCCTCAAGCGAAGTGCCCAGAAAAAACCGAGCTTCGGCTGATTTCGGTCTCAACGCTACTGCCGTACGGAAGCTGTTGTTGGCATTGCCGTAATCCTTTCCGGCATACTGTACCCTTCCGAGGTTGAAGATGGCATCGAAGTTTGCCGGATCCAAAGCGACAGCTTGAGCCAACGCTTCGCTCGCTTCGCTGTTTGCATTAACCCGGGAAGCGAGAATGATTCCCAGCAATGTGTAAACGTCAGCCGCGCCCGGATTTAGTCTTAGCGCTCTGCGTGTCTCTTTTTCCGCAGCTTCGGTATCTTGCGCGTTGTAGAGAGCAAGAGCGTGAAGGTATGCCGCTTCGGACGAATCAGCGCGTTGTTCGGTTAGCTCTCCGAAGGCTTGGGCGGCCTCCGGCCAACGATTCGACCTGCCGTACGCAAGACCTAAATCCTGCCATGCCCCAACGAGCGTGCGGTCGCGCTTGAGGGCCTCTCGAAATTCGTTTACTGCGGCGTTGAGATCATTGCGGTCGGTTGCGAGCAGGCCTCTAACATAAGGTACTCGCGGGTCGGACGGTCGAGCATCCTGGACCAACAAAAGCTGCGACATCGCGCGTGGTGCGTCGTCAAGCAAGCGATAAACGGCAATCAGCTCAAAGCGCACATCGTATTGACGAGGATCGATCTCGAGCGCTTGGCGAAACTGCGCGGCTGCCTCCGCCAGTTGTTTTGGATCGCCGATTCGCAAAAGAAAGCGTCCCAGCTGATAATGTGCAGTGTAGTTTTTGTCGTCGAGCTTCAAAGCCGCGCGTTCCGCCTCAATGGCTTCGTTTGCACGGCCCAATTTCCACAGCGCATAACCTAGATTGGCCTGGTACTCTGAGTTTGCCCGATTTAGAGCAACCGCCTGGCGCAAATCCTCGTAGGCGTCCTGGTAATGATTTAGTCGCAGTCGCGCCAGGGCACGACCATTCAATGCTTCTGCGTCTCTGGGGTTGGTATCGAGCTTAGCGGTTGCATCGGCTTCGGCTTTTTCAGCGCGTATCTCGGGAGTGCTGAAGCGCTCCACGTGCGAACGCATGGCAGGTGCGGCTGGAAGTGTTTGCGCAGATGAGGAGACGCACAGCAACGCAACTAAGATCAGACCACTCAGTTTAACTTTCATTTTGCTTAAGCCGAATCCGAGGGGAAACAAAGAGGATTCTAGCAAACGAGAGCCTCATCGGCGAGCAGCCGGAGCAACCGAAGCCGGAGCAGTTACCCAGCTTGCAGGTGGTGCTACGGCCCAGACAGAACCGGACTTAAATCAGGAATTCCCAACCTCAGAAAATAAACTTAAAGCGATATTGAACGACACGTCCCGGATACGCATTGTTCTTTATCTGACCGAAATCACCGTTGTTGACATTATTTGATGGCACAGTGAAATTCGGGTGATTGAAGATGTTGAAGAACTCAAAGCCAAGTTGAATCTTCGTTCCCTCCGTAATTCGCGTGTTCTTGAAGACCGACACGTCCGTATTGAAAATTCCTGGTCCGCGGAAGGTATTGCGGCCAAGGGTGCCGAAACTGATCGTCTGTCCGGCAGCATTCGTTACGGTGCGCCGAAGGCTAGGGGAAGTAGAAAACGCGGCTGGATTAAGCACCAATCCCCTGGGCACGTTCGCAAAAGGATCCCCGACTTGCGCCGGACGCCCAGCTCCATCGCAGTTGCATACTACGCTGTAGGGAATGCCTGAGCGCGCGGACTGGATAATGTTGACCTGCCACCCACTCACCAGGCGATCCGGGCCATCCTTGAGAAAGCGGTGACCTTTGCCAAACGGCAAATCGATAATTGCATTTGCCGACAACAGTTGGGGCACGTTCAGCGACGAATTACCCCGGTCACCGTTAATGTCGAGTGGATTGATTGGGCCACCGCGGCCGTTGCGCGAGTCACCAAGACCGTTAAAGATACCAGTACTGTTGTCTATTGTACGACTCCAGGTGTAGGAAATCTGGCCCTGCAAGCTGTGCGAAAACCTCTTTTGTACCTGCGTCTGCAAGCCGTCATAACTGGAGGAAGCTCCGTTTGTGTAGATCACGGCATTGTTCAAGAGTTGGCCGGCAGCATTTCTCGCCGTCCCCAAACCACCTGAACCGATGTTGTTCGCGTAGAGCAGATTGCGCGATCGGTTTCCTACATAGCCAACATCCAGTGAGTAGTCTTTGGAGAACTGATACTGGAAGCTTAACTGAAACTGGTGAACATATGTCGTCCGCTGCTTGGAATCGACGGCAAAAACGCCGATGTTAACAGGGATATTGTTGGGATCTATTTGTGCCGTGATATTGGGTGGCCCGGTTTGCAGACTAAACGTGGTAGCAGTCGGGCTCGTATCGAAACCGTTCTGGTTCATCGCGATGCTATTGCTGAATGGCGGATTGCGAACTCCCGGTGGGTAATCAACGCCATCGAGCGTATAGAGCAAACCGTAACCACCGCGCAATACCATTGTCTTATCCTTGTCGATCGCATAGGCAAAGCCAATTCGCGGGCCAAAGTTGTTCTTATCTGTCTCAATAATGTGATCACCACCGCCGCTCGCAGTGACAACTTTGCGCTGGGCTATGTCAAAGAGGCTATACCGCCCATGCGCTTCTGAATAGGGCAGAAAAACATCATAACGCAAACCAAGATTCAGCGTCAGACGGTCGTTCACTTTCCAATCGTCCTGGACGAAGAGTCCCAACTCTTGCGACCGCAGATCGAATGGGCCGCCGAAAATCTTGCTCTTGCTGACAAAAAGAGCGGGCAAGCCGAGCAGAATATTGGCCTGGCCGTTTCCCGTGCCACCGTAAGGAATGCCGTCAACTCTGACAAAGCAAGCAGCCGTAGTTCCGGAGCCCGGCGGACAAGTGGCGTTCGGGCCGGTAGCAGGCCCATTGTCGCCATACTGGAACTGCCCTTTCAAAGTGCCAGTGCGGCCGCCGTCAATCGTATTAAGGTGACGCACGCGCAACTCACCGCCCACTTTGAGAACCTGGTTGCCTTTTACAATCGTTACCGTGTCACCAAAATAGGGGTTCTTACTCTTCACCTGGAACAAACCACCGTCACCGGTGAATTCAAGGAACCCGTTACCGAAGTTCCCAATCAGTGCGCCGCCCGACGCCTCAAGCGAGCCATCGTTGGAGTTTGGAATACCAATGTCCTGGGCGAACGTCGGACTAACTCCGCAAGCGCCGCCGACTCCGCAGTTGAAGATCGAGATCTGAATTTCTGTCAGGCCAAAACGAAATTCGTTTAGTACAGTGGGGCTAAACGTGTGTGTATCACTGATAGTAATCTGTCGCGAGTTGCCGCGCTCCTCACCGGCGCCGAAACCCGCAGTGGCAATATCGCCTGGAAGCAGATTGGCGCGCACAGTACTCAGAGGCTGATTGCTAAAGCGCCCCGACAAGGAATTATTGTCCGAAAGCTTGTGATCGATCTTGATTTCCGGATTGTTGATTCTCTCTTTGTTCGCGCGCTGCGTGAAGAAATTATTGCCGTTGACGTTGTTATTGTCGCCACTTGGGTTGAAAAGGTTACGCGTCGGCAAGGGGTACCTGGCCAGATAGTTCTTGCCCACCGTATTGAGGGGTAGGTTGATGATGTTTCCCGCGAACGCCGCGCCCGTAAACGGATTGAAGATGGTGGGAAACTCGGTGAAGTTTCCATTGCGTGACAACGCAGTCGGCACCACCGTATTCGTGGGGAAAGGTAAATTATTGCGCTGACCCAGAAAATCAAAGAAGAAAAAAGTCCGGTTCTTATAAATCGGTCCGCCGAGCGTGCCGCCAAATTCGTGTATTTGCTGCACCGCCTTTTTTAGCTGGCCAATCTCCAGGGGCGATGAGCCGCGAGCGATAGCTTCGGCCAATCGGGTCTTGAGCGCGACGTGATAAGCATTGAGTCGCGAGTTCTGCCCGTAATAATAGAGCGAGCCATGAAAGGCGTTTGTCCCCGACTTTATCGAAGTGTTGATAACCGCCCCTGCCGCCCGTCCGACTTCGGCTGGCGGAATGCTGGTAGTTACTTTGAACTCGGCAATAGCATCCGGGTTTGGGAAGGTGCCGATGGTGCCAAACTGAGGCTCGTTATTGTCTACACCATCGAGCGAAAAATTATTGTTTGAGGCCCGCTGGCCGTTTGCGGAAATCGCGGCACCGCCCGATCGGCTAAAACGTGAAGACTCCGAACTGCCCTGTGAGTTACTGCTTCCGGGACCACCACTGCCCGAGCGCGGGTCGCCATTGTTGAAGGAACGAGCTTCGGGTCCGCCACCGAGGCCAACGTTATTGGCGCGAACCACACCCGGCGTCAAGGTCGCCAACTGCGTAAAGTTGCGTCCTGAAAGCGGCAACTCAGTGACTTCTCTTCCGGTGATTACGCTACCACGATCGCTGCTTTCAGTTTCCACCAATGGCGCTTCGGCCGAGATTGTAACCTCACCGCTTACGGTCCCAGCCGCCAGCGAGAAATCAAGCCTCAATCTATCACTTGTCTGAAGAACGACATTCTCTTGATTGACAGTTTGGTAGCCGCTCTTACTCGCCGTAACTTTATAAATGCCAATGTCGAGTGAAGGAGCCTGGTAATCTCCCGCGTCACCGGTAGTGACCGTGCGAGAGGCATTAGTATCTACCTTGGTGATCGTCACAGTTGCACCCGGAACCGCAGCTCCGGCGCTATCGGTGACCGTGCCGACGATGTCCGCTTTGTTTGTCTGAGCAAAGGTCGGAACCGTAAGAACTGCTAGCAGGCAAGCGATGGCACCGCCTCTGCTTAGCAGGCGGGCAAGAGTTGGATTGGTGTTCATAGCGTCCTCGTGTGATGAACTAAAGGGATCCACTTCACACCTGTCAGGTGGAAGTGGAGCCGACTATTTGCTCTTGCTGACGTGGCGGCCAAGGCGTCGTGCGAGTGCCTTGGCGCAGGTTAAATATAGGATCCTGGCAAAAATAAGAATTGCGCTCTAATGCCGCGCAGAAAAATCTGAATAAGAGCCGGCGACAGTTTGTTGTTTAGTCGAACGAAGTATTTAATACAGTTTAAGGGGCGTGTCAACTCTTTTTAGGGAAATTCGCAAGATATTTAACAGGACAAAATGAGCGAACCAGTCGAGCGGCTAACCGCGCGCGACAAGGAACGCAGGAAAGACGGCTTCTTAAGCGGCGAAAGCGGCGGCGAATTTGCCGGCGAGAACCAGGCTCAGGGCGCCTCTCAAAGTGGGCTTTTCTCCCAAGGTAGAAGGCAGGATTTTTGCTGAGGGCAGCCCGCGGCGAACGCTGTGTTCGATCGTTTCGGTAAGTGCACTTTCAACCAACGACCAGGCGCGGGCTATCTCGCCACCGACGACAACAGCTTCCGGACTGAAGCCGACAACCAGGTTTGAAATTCCCACACCCAGGCAAAGAGCAGTATCAATCAAGGCTGCCTTTGCGTGGGCCTCGCCTCTAAGCGCCTGGTCAACCAATTCTCGGAAACCGAATGGCGCCGCGTTTTCTTCCTTAGACAATTTCCGGTAGCGAGCCAGCGCCGCGCGCTCTGAGGAAAAAGCTTCCCAGCAATCTCGGTTGCCGCATGAGCACGGAACCGGCGCGTGCGTTCCGATCACCATATGTCCAAACTCGCCGGCCGCACCACGCTGGCCGCGGTAAACCTGACCGTCAAAAATGATGCCGGTGCCCACGCCTTCAGCCACGAGGACGAGGATAAAGTCTCTGGCATCGCTCACCTCCGGTCGACCAAACCAAAGCTCGGCCAGCGCAACGGCGTTGGCGTCGTTATCGATGATGACCGGCAGGCCAACTGCGGCGGAGATCGTTTTAGCGACAGGAATGTCTCGCCACTTGAAGTAAGGAACGTAAATGGCGTTGCCGGTCGCCGGATCGACCAACCCCGGCAGGCTGACGCCAACCGCTTCGATCGAACCTTTGTTTCTGAGTGAGAATTCCCGAACCAGAGCAATCACCTCTTTAAGGGTCTTGTCAGGATCAGGATCAGTCAGAAACTCTCTTTGTTCGACGATGCGTCCGGCCAGATCACTCGTTGCGACTGTCGTACAAGTCGGCGTGATAGCCACTCCAATGGCTATTGCCTCCTTGGTGCGAAGTCTTAGCAGCGTCGGTCTGCGGCCTCCGGTCGACTCGCCTTCGCCCACCTCTTCAACCAGGCCTTCTGCCGCTAGCGCTTCGACGATCGCCGAGATGGTTGAGCGCTGCAGATCCGTTTCGCGTGCAATCTCGGCGCGCGAAATGGGTTCACGCTCGCGGATGTAATTCAATACAATCTGCCGATTGATATCGCGGATTGTATTGAGGCGAGCTGCCTGGGTTTTTCTCAGATCAAGTCGTCGCAAGGTTTCAAAGCTCCAGTCGGGACAGAGCCAATGCTTCCCAGTGTCATGCCCAGAGGGTCGTTATTTGCCGGCGCCCTTACCTTGAATGATGGTCAGGGTCTTATCAATCGCCGGGACGTCGAACGCTTCCACGCTGCCGTTGGCCCACTGGATTTCCAGTTTATCTACCTTCGTCGCAGCGCCCAAACCGAAATGCAGGGTCAGGTCGTTTTGTGAACAATACACCGCGCCGCTAACGAGATCGAGTCTTTGTCTCATCTTACCCGTAGTCAAGTAAGCAACACTGCCGACTGCATCTCTTGGAGTCCTCTTTTCCGGATTTCCTAACAGTCGGAGATTCACCCAGTGTCCGGAGGGTGCGGCAGCGTTTCGCAGGATTGACGGTTTGGCATCCATGTTATTGATCACCAGGTCGAGACGGCCGTCTCCATCCAGATCGCCAATGGCCAGTCCGCGGCTGGACCAGGCGCTCGCGAGCGCACTCCCGGGCGCCGCGCCTACTCGTTCAAATTTTCCGTTCTTGAGATTGTGGAAGAGCAGCGCTTGCTCGGCGAAACTAGTCCCCCATTGGTTTGCGTCAACTGCCGGGTAGACGTGTCCATTTACGACGAAGAGATCCAGCCACGCGTCATTGTCATAATCGATGAAGCTCGTGCCCCAGCCGAGAAATGGAATCGTGAGTTCACCGAGGCCGGCCTGAAAAGTGACGTCCGTAAAATTTCCGTCACCATCGTTGTGATAGAGAACGTTGGAGTCGTCGGAAAAGTTAGTGATGTGAAAATCGATTCTGCCGTCGTTATCATAGTCTCCTATCGCCAGGCCCATGCCCGCTTGCTCCCTTCCATTCTCATTCAGCGCCACGCCCGAAGGGTAGCCGACTTCTTCAAAGGTTCCGTCACCCTTGTTTGTGTAGAGTTGCTTCGGAGTCGAGTCGTTAACCACTATTAAGTCGAGAAGCTTATCGTCGTCGGCATGGACGAAGGCCGAACTAAAACCGTAATACTTCTGCGGATCATTTACGCCCGCCTTCACACTCGCATCCTCAAAGCTGCCGTCAGGCTTTTGATGATATAGAGTGTCGCCTTCCCCCGGCAGACCACGCGGACCGCACATCACGGCCACGCCACGAAACTGGCAGAAGTTTTGACCAACGCCGCCCGGCTTCCCTGCCTCGCTCGGACTCGGCGGCAAATTATTGAGATCGATATCCGCGTAACCGGGAACGAAGAGATCGAGTCGCCCATCGCCGTCGTAGTCGCCCCAACTCGGCCCGGTGCTCCAACCCTTGCGTGCGACGCCAAGCTTCTCAGCAACATCGGAAAACGTGGAATTACCGTTGTTGTGGTAAAGACGTGACACGCCGAAATTGGTCACATAGATGTCCGGATGACCATCGTTATCGTAATCGCCAACGGCCACTCCGCAACCCCAGCGATCGTTGCCGACGCCCGCTTTGTCAGTGACATCTTCAAATTTCCAGTTGCCGAGATTGCGATAGAGCGCGGCGCGTGGCGGCTTTTCCTTGCCCTCGAGAGCAGCCATCGTTGACCCGTTGACCAGGTAGACGTCGGGGAGTCCATCGCCGTCATAGTCAAAGATTGCGACGCCGCCGGACGTGGTTTCAAAGATGTAGTTCTTTTGTGGACTGCCGGAACGATGTTTGAAATTTGCCAGCGCCGTCTTGTCGGTCACGTCTTCGAATACGACCGGCGCTTTCGGATCCGTGACCCCGGCCGTGCGGCGCGACGAATAGTTCACCGGCGTTCCGGTCGAAACACCCCCCTGCGATTCAGGCTTCTTCTGCGGGCTCTGCGCTAGAACCATCAGCGAACCTGAAAGCGACGCCAGCAGGAAAAGCAACGCAAACGATCGAAACCGCGCTATGCGGCGAGACATTTTCAAAAACATTTTCACTCGGTTGTTTTTCAGACTGAACTTAAACTCGGTGATTGGTTGGAGAGATCAGAATCTTATTAAAAGCAAAGTCAATTTCTCACCAATTAGAAGCTCGACCGAAAATACGCGGCCAGCTCATAGGTGTCAACATTGTCTAAGAATTTACTTGGCGTCCTGCTCATTAATAACAAGGTACCGGTCAAGCCGCGGCTCGGTAATAACCTGAACGATTCCGCTGGGCCAGTTTACTTCAACGCTTCGCACGCTCCCGGCCGCTCCCAGACCTACGATAATTCGTGGATCATTCGACGCTAAATAACTTCCAGCCGTGTTCACATCGAATATCTGTTTCTTGCCGGCGCTGTCTGTGACGGTGATGCGAGCGCCAATTCCATTGCGATTGGATTTGGACCCAACCAGAGACAAGCCCAGCCAGTGGTGCTTCGTCCCACTCTTTGCTCCACTATTTGTTCCACTCTTTGCTCCATCGTTTCGCAGCACCACCGGCGCACCATCGAGCGTTGCGATCACCACATCAACCTGGCCATCGTTGTTCAAATCGCCAAACGCTGCGCCGCGTCCGGCTAGTACATTACTAAAGGCTGGTCCCGCCGTGGCCGACACGTTTACAAAACCTTTGCCCGTGTTGAGCATTAACAGCGGCGTCTGTTTGTATTTCAGATACGGATTTGTCTTTTCAATAGTATCGAGCACGTGGCTTTGCGCCACGAATAGGTCGCGCAGCCCATCATTGTCGGCGTCGATGAAGTTCGCGCCCCACCCTGAATAAAGGAGCGTTATCTGTCCCACACCCGCAGAGTTCGTTGTGTAGGTAAAGCTCAGGTCGCGATCGTTGTGATAGAGGGGATAGGTTTCATTTGAGAGCGTGGTGATGAAGACATCGAGGTAGCCGTCGTTGTCATAGTCTGCGGCAGCGATTCCCATCCCTGCGTACGTTTTGCCATTTTCGTCATAGCCGGCGCCTGATGAAATGGCGATGTCTTCAAACGTACCATCCCCTTTGTTGTGATAGAGCGACTGGCGAACGCTGTCATTAGCTACGAAGATATCCATGAAGCCGTCGTTATCAAAATCGCCCAGGGCCACGCCTAACGCCTTTCCGCCCGGCTCTTCAATCCCTGACTTCGCACTGACATCCTCAAATGAGCCATCCGCGCGCTGGTGATAGAGGATGTTGCTGGCGCCCTTAAAATTATCCGGGTGGCAATAGGCTCGGTAGCCGGGCCGAATCTCGCCACAGTAGACAGAGCCGGCGTCGAAGTCCCATTCAACATAGCGCCCAACAAAAAGATCGAGCCGGCCGTCGCGGTCGTAATCGATCCAGCCGGCGCTCGTCGCCCACCCACTGCCCGGAACGCCGGACTTCTTCGTGACGTCGGTAAACGTGCCGTCGCCATTATTGTGATAGAGATAGTTGCCACCATACCCCGTGACAAAAAGATCCGTGTACCGATCGTTGTCATAATCGGCTGCGGCGACTCCCATACTGAAACCGTTACCTTTAAGCCCCGCAGTTTCAGTGACGTCTTCGAAAGTGCCGTCGGCCTTTTGGTGGTAAAGCCGGTTCCAGTATTTGGCGTCGCGCTTATCAGGCATTTCTGTTTTCGGCATCGGATCTTTCAAAGCCGCGCCGTTGGTAAAAAACAGATCCATGCGACCATCGTTGTCATAATCAAACATGGCCACGCCGCCGCCCAACGCCTCGAGTAGATACTTCAGAGAGGTGAAGGACGGCGCACGTTTGAAATTGATGCCCGTCAAACTTGTAACGTCGCTGAAGGTGACCGGAGACTGCGCTTGCGGCGCGGGCGGTGGCGGCTGCTTGTTTGGTGTTTCAGAACTGTAGGACTTGCCGGTGCGTTGTGGGCTGGGACTTGGACTTGGCTGCTGGCCAATAGCCTCAAGCGATGAAACGCCCAAAAACAAAAGTACGACCAGTGGCGATAAACGGAAACGAATTGCGTGCATCAGAAATGGGCCCATCACCTGGTAGGCGTCCCAATTTTGGTTTTCCTCCGTGCCACCTTTGTGTTCTCTGTGTCTCGGTGGTGAACTTACTTCACGCTAAGACTCACCACAGAGGCACATCAGAGATCACAGAGGACGCACAGAGATTCTCAAGATAGCACTACCTATTTACTTCGCGGCGATGACCGCATATTCCCTGCCGCTGTAGAGACGAATTCCGTTTCCCACACCGGTCATCAGCAGCGGGCGCGGTCGCTTCATCTGCTTGTTTCTGGTGGTGGAGACGGAGAGTATTTCCTTGCCGGCCAGATCGAGAATGTTCAGTTTGCCGTCGTTACTGAAACCAAAACCATAGGCGCCAACGCCTAGGTCGGAACCGTTAATCGTAATGGGCGAATCCGTAATCAGGAAGCCTTCATACCTGGCGCGCACGTCAGCAGCATACCCGGAAGTATCGACCATGCCCGCAATCACGTAGCGTTTGGCGGCGAAGCGCGCGGCTGCCGCGTTACGCATCTGGGTGGACGCAGAGAGTCCCTGAAAATAAAATCCAGTTGGTACAACTCGCGCTAATTCTGCGCCCGTCAGCACGACCGCGCGCTCTTGAGCTGCAACCACCAAGGCCATCGAACACAGAATAGCCAGAGCGGCAAACCCTGTTAGCGCATATCTTCTCAAGCGTTTCATTAGACTTTTCCTCCTGCTCAATGGACAAAGGGACAGACAAATGACTGAAGGAACAAAGTACCGCGAAGCGGTTGCGACCTCCAGCCCAGGGTTGCTGGAGGCTACCCTGGGGAATCGAATTCCGATCCGCCTCAACCCCGATGGGGTTGCGTCTTCTTTCACACCTGCCTACCCAACGTAGCCGCCGGGCGGCAACGTTGGGCTATAGGTCGTGACCGCTTCGCGGTAAAAGACCTGACGTGCGACCGACCCTTCCACGGACAGGTCCGACCGGGGAGGCACAAAAGAAGAGAGCTGAACCACTTGATCCGATCTTCCTAAATACTGTCTGCCGGCGATTATCTTACATCTTTCGCGGAAAAAGGAATGCAAGGATCGACTCGACGCGTGCAGCCCAGGCGGCTTCATTGTGTTCAGCGCCTTCCGCTTCGAAATAGTTTAGGTCTTTTGCCACCTTCCAACCCTTCTTCACGAGTGTCTCTCTCAGAAGCCTGGCGTCATCGACGGTTTGTTGTGCTTCTTCCGGGGTGCGTCCTTCTTTCGTTCCAATATCCATCCAGATGCGAACGGGTGCTTTTTTCCGCAGCGCTTCAACGTAGTGAACGATCTGTTTATTGGCAAACCACACCGACGGCGAGACTACAGCAGCTCGTCCAAACACGTTTGGATACTTCAGCGCCAGGTAAAGCGAAGCCAATCCGCCCAGCGAGGAGCCGCCCAAACCCGTATGCCTGGCATCTCGCTTCGTCCGGTAGTGGGAATCAATGAAAGGCTTCAACTCCTCTACCAACATGCGGCCGTAGAGATCCGCTTGGCCACCCAGCTTGTACTTCGCGTCCGCCGCTGGCGTGTATTCATTGATGCGGTCTTTCGTGTTGTAAACACCAACGATGATCAGCGGCTCGATCTTCCCGGCCGCGATCAATTGTTGCGCTGTTTCGTCGACGCGCCATTCCTGCCCGGGAATGAAGGACGTGGCGCCGTCGAACAGATTCTGTCCGTCGTGCAAGTAGAAAACAGGATACCGTTTACTTTTCGAAGCGTCATACGCCGGCGGGAGATAGACGATCACGTCACGATCGTTATTGAGAATGTTTGAGTGAGAGCTTTTGTGGGCGCGAATGTCGCCGGTGAGTGTATGTGGCTGTTGCGCGACTGCGGTGCCGCAAAGAACAAGTAAAACGAGTGTAACAACTCGAAGTGTTGGATATCCGATCAATTCATGGAAGAATTTCATCGGCAATGATTACCTGCTCGCGAGCGCGGCTTGGCACTCTTGGTTCGCGGCAAGTCTCTGACTTGCCGACTGCCTCTCTCTTTTAGGCGGGTCTCCGACCTTGCCGTTCCCGCGGTCGTAGACCTCATCTAGTTAGTAGCGCTTGCGGCAAGTCATAGACTTGCCGCGCACCAAAACGGCCAAGCCGTATTAGTAGCAGCCACGTGTGTTCCTTCCTAGCGATCGCCGAGGTTGTAAACCCGCGTCTTCGGATTGTAGGTCATCCAGTCGAACCAATAATCGTTAAGGATGGAGACCTTCTTCAGTTGCCGGCCGCTGAGCTGACCTCCGGTTGCCTTGCCGGTGAAATCCCATTCGCTGCCGGTTTCAGCATCAACCAGAACCAGCGAAGCGGTATTTGGTTTGACAAGAAATTCCAACTTGCGCCCATCAACCAATCTCTCGTAGGCACGCACGGATCGCTTGTCATCTCCAATCACGATAAAGATTGGGACGCCGCCCACGTCATCCAATATTAAATTCTGTTTCACTAACGCGTCTAAAGGATAAGCCTTCGAGACTCCGTTGAGTTTCAGACCGATGACGAGCGTGCGCGGCTCAAGCGACTTATCGACCGCAACAGACGTTGCGACAGGCACCTTGGCCATGCGCTCCTCCCAATTAGCCGGAGCATATTTCCCTGCTTGCGCCGTCTGCTCGTTAGGTCGCAGTACGCGCCCTTCAGGTTTCTCCCGCTTCCACAATCCGAAGGTCAACTCATCATGGAAAACTGGCCGCAGACGCTGACCTTTCAGTGGTCCCTGGATCGCTTCACCCGTGACCTGTTGCCACCACGAGCCCGTCTCTTCATCGCGCATGATGAAGTTTTGATTGTTAATGCCTGCCAGGTGAAAGTGAAGTTGCCGTCCGTTTACTGTCGTTTCCCACACCAGACCGGTGTGACAGAGCGTTCAATAAGTAGCGACAATCGGTGTGCCTCCCACCACGTCCTGCACCAGGTGATGGTAAGCCATCTGTCGGATCGGATATGCCGCCGCCTCCCCGTTGCTCTCCACCGTCATCACGATGTCAGTGTCGGCTACGAATCCAGCCTCACTCGTCTTTGCGTAGCTTGCATTAGCGAGCGGATTAAACATCCATTCGAAATGGTTCTGGCGCGCAAACCAGGTCGAGGCCAGCAAAGGGATGAATACGATTACGAGGAACGATTTCTTCCACCAGCGCGAACCACGCCAAAGCTGCGCCACCAGGAACAGAGCACACCCCAAAGAAAGGAGAGTTATCCATGGAGACCAGCGGCGCAACGTATAGGAGACTTCCACGCCGCGCGCAGTCTGCGGGCTGAACGGTTGAATGATCCAAACCGGAGCCGCCACAATTGCTAATGCCACCAGAGTGATCACCAGTAGCACGAGCCACGCTGCTTTGCGGCCGAAGAAAGCACTAGTGTTTCCAGTTGCCATCATTAGACGGAACGATAACACAAAGTTCCTGCATCGTGGGTCGACGAAGTCAGAACCGGGAGCGGTTCTATGAAAGGGCTGTCAAGAGAAAAGTTCTCCCCAGCCGGCCGCCGATTAAATGAATAGTGCTTGGCAGCTAGCCACTCAACGCACCCGAAGCGGCACAACTTTG
>JANMQG010000015.1:0-65211 GCA_031370285.1 Chloracidobacterium sp.
ACATCCTGTTTGGTAGCTTCGCGCCGTTGAGCCTTCATGCGGAAGCGAGTATTCACGAAGAACCCGGTGCGGGAAAACCGCACGCCGGGGTCTGTGCGGGGGCTGTCGGGTAACTGGCAGTCCTACCGCGATCTCCGGGACGGGCCGCAAACTTTATCAAGGAAAAGAATTAGGAACTTGTATTCCAGAGAGTCGAGGTTCTCAAATGTTAGACCATGAACAACCTTCCTTATTGGCTGACCACGCCGACATGCGTGTGGTTCCCTTGGATGCGGATGAGACTCCCGCTGATCGTAATAGGATCGTTCAACTGAGCTCCAATCACCCCGGCTTTCGCGATCTGGCTTATCGCGCGCGCCGCAACCGCATCGCTCAACTCGCACTCAGCTATCGACCCGGACAGGAAATTCCCGAAGCGCCTTACTCAACGGAAGAACACCAGGTTTGGCGGGCCGTTTGGGAGGCGCTGGAGCCGGCGCATCGCGCCCACGCCTGCGCGGAATATCAGGCGTGTTTACGCCAGTTAGCGTTCGCACCGGATCGCATTCCGCAGTTGCGCGAAGTAAATGAGAAGGTCCAGGCAATCAGCGGCTTTCGGCTTGAACCCGTCGCCGGCCTGGTTGAGCCGCGCGTATTTCTTGAGTCACTCGCTTCCGGCACATTTCTCTGCACGCAATACATTCGGCATCACTCGACACCGCTCTACACGCCGGAGCCAGACGTCGTGCATGAGATCGTGGGCCACGCGGTGACGCTTGCGAGCAAGCGACTCGCGGAAATTAATCGCTTGTTTGGTAAGGCCGTGAAACGCACCTCGTCCCTGGAAGCTTTGAACCGGCTGTCGCGGGTTTACTGGTTCACGATCGAGTTTGGCGTGCTGCGCGGGAACGGATCCTTGAAAGCTTATGGCACGGGGCTGTTGTCGTCTGCCGGGGAACTGGAAGCGATGCACAACGCCGAACTGCGTCCGCTGGATTTGGAGGCAGCCTCGCGGCATGAGTATGACCCGACTCATTATCAGCCGGTCTTGTTCTGCGCGGATTCGTTTGAGACGATGTACGACTCGCTTCATGAGTTTCTTGCTGAGTGGTAGGTCGGTAGGGTTTCGACGCGTAGCGTCGGCATGAGTCTAGCCCGGCGTTTCAACGCCGGGTCCTCATGAGGCGGTAGGGATCGTCGCGTAGCGACGGCTGAGTGGTGTCCTGGATTCAGGCGTCGCTACGCGACGCGGACAATCGGGGTTGACCTTTCCCCGGCTTTGAAAAGCCGGGCTAAACTCATATCGACGCTACGCGTCGCGAATACTCCATCGAATCAAACTGAACATTCTAGATACCGGAGATATGCTGAGTTCATGAACCCCTCGATCGCTCAACTTCAGCCTGCAACCTTCGCGGAGTTTCAGCAGGACGCCAAACGCGGCAACGTGGTCGCGGTGGCGCGAACCGTCTTGTCTGACAGGATGAATCCGGTTGATGCGTTTGTGAATGTCGCGGGCCAGGGAGGCGGGGCGCGCTACGCTTTTCTCTTCGAATCCGTGGAAGGAGGCGAAGGAGTAGCCAAATATTCGTTCCTCGGCGCAAATCCTTACCTGATTGTCCGCGGCCGGGATAACGAGACAACTATCGAGCGAGCGGGCGTGATCGAGACGCGCCACGAATGCGTGACGGATTTTCTCAGGCAACACTTTCGTGAAAACAAACTTGCGAGCCGCGCTGATCTTGGTCCACTTGCGGGCGGCGCCGTGGGGTATCTGGGTTATCGAGCAGCAAAGTGGTTCGAACCGGCGCTGAACAAGCAAGACGACAATCAATCCCACGGCGCTGCGGCAAGCGGTTCTCAAAGCGACGATGCTCTCTTGATGTTCTACCGCACTCTTGTTGTCTTCGATCGCGTGCAGGGAAAAATGAGAATCGTCTCGGTGGTCTTCACCAACGAGGCCGACGGGAACGAAAGCCGTTTGCGAGAACTCTACGAGACGGCGGTGTGGGAGACTACGCGCATCGAGAAGCTCCTTAGGATCGCGCTACAACCTCGATTGATCGACTCGGGCAGTAGCCCGACCGTCCTTGAGGACTCCAACAAGCCAAGCCAAAGCGCAACCGTTCGTTCCAACTGGACTAAAGACGATTTTCACGAAGCCGTGCGCGAAGTGAAGGAACACATCTTCGCGGGCGACTGCTATCAAGTAGTCATTTCGCAGAGGTTCACGAGGGACGTGAGCGTCGAGGCCGTTCCAATCTATCGGGCGCTGCGCCAGAGCAACCCCGCTCCGTACACTTACCTACTGAAAGTTCCGGATGAATCAATCATCGGTGCCTCCCCGGAAATGTTGGTGCGCTGCCGCGGCCCGCAGTTGGACTACCGGCCGATTGCGGGCACGCGCCCGCGCGGTGCGACGGAACCGGAAGACAAGATGCTTGCGGAAGAGATGCGCGCCGATGAAAAGGAAGTGGCCGAGCACATGATGCTGGTCGATCTGGGACGCAACGACCTGGGGCGAGTGGCGCAGTTTGGTTCAGTCACAGTTGAAGAGTTGATGTCGGTTGAGCGGTACTCAAAGGTACAGCATTTGGTTTCGAGTTTGAGTGCGCGTCTGCGGGAGGGTTCCGATCATTTCGACGCGCTCGCGGCGTGCTTCCCCGCCGGGACCGTAACCGGTGCGCCGAAAGTCCGCGCGATGGAAATCATCCGCCAACTGGAACCAGACGATCGCGGAGTCTATGCAGGTGCGGTGCTCTATATGGACTACAACGACAATCTCGATTCGTGTATCGCGATTCGTACAATTGTACTGAGAAACGGCGAGGCTTCGGTGCAGGCGGGTGCGGGGATCGTCGCTGACTCCGTGCCCGAGCGCGAATACGAGGAGACTGTTCACAAGGCGCAGGCACTGCTGCGGGCGATTGAGTTAGCGGAAGAGGAAACGTGATCCTGGTAATCGATAACTACGATTCGTTCACTTACAACCTCGTCCAATACCTGGGCGAGCTTGGTGAGGAGGTCGTGGTGCGCCGCAACGACGAGATAACGCTCGGTGAGATCGAGGCAAAGCTTCCCAGTCGAATTCTGATCTCGCCGGGACCGGGCCGCCCGGCCGACGCGGGAATATCTCTGGAATTGATAAGCCACTTCTCGGGTCGCCTGCCGATCCTGGGAGTTTGCCTGGGACATCAAGCCATCGCCCAGGTTTTTGGCGGACGTGTCGTGCGCGCGTCCACTGTTGTGCACGGCAAGGCTTCTGAAATTAGTCATGACGGCAAATCGATCTTCAACGGTCTCGACTTGCCCTTCAAGGCCGGCCGTTATCATTCGTTGGTTGTCGAACGCGAAAGCTTGCCGGCGTGCCTTGAAGTTTCCGCGGAGACGAATGACGGGGTGATCATGGGACTGCGCCACCGCGAGAAGCAGATCGAAGGGGTGCAGTTTCACCCGGAATCCATTCTGACGCCCGAAGGGAAGCGGTTGTTGAGCAATTTCCTCCAGTTATGAGGCGCAGTCCAAAGTCCAAAGTCCAAAACCCAAAGTCCAAAGTTCAAAGTTCCATCAGTCGTGTTACCGTTCCCCGCATCATGACGCTGCCAATCAAACCGCCCTATCCGCCGATGGACGCTCTGCTGGTGAGCGAGATTCCCGCCGGCGTTAATTGGGAGTACGAGCCGAAGTGGGACGGCTTTCGCTGCCTGGCTTTCCGCGACGGCAAGAGTATTGAGTTGCAATCGAAGTCGGGCCAATCTCTCGGTCGTTATTTCCCGGAAATCGTCGCCGCACTTCTAAAACTGAAAGCGTCGAAGTTTGTACTCGATGGCGAACTGGTAATTCCGGCTGGGAGCGCGGGCGTCGCAAAGGGCCAACAGGTTCCGGGGTTTTCATTCGATGATCTACTGCAACGAATTCATCCCGCGGCTAGCCGCGTTGCCAGGTTAGCAAAGGAAACGCCCGCACACTTCATCATTTTTGATCTACTGGTTGATGATGCGGGTAAGCAGCTCTACGCCCTTCCGCTCGCCAAACGTCGCCCGAAACTTGAAGGCTTCGCAAAGAAGTACCTGGCGAAGAACTCTGATATCGAGCTCTCACCCAAGACGAAAAATATTGCCATCGCGCGCGGATGGCTTTCAACTACGGGCATAAAACTCGACGGGGTGATTGCGAAGCGTCTGGATCTGCCTTATCGATCCGGCGAGCGCGATGGCATGCAGAAAGTGAAGCGGATGCGCACCGTCGATTGCGTGGTCGGCGGATTCAGGTATACGACCAAAGGGAAGGTGGTCGGATCATTGCTGCTTGGTTTGTATGACGACGTCGGGTTGCTGCATCACGTCGGGTACACGTCCAGCTTTAATGAACTTGAAAAGAAAGAGTTGACTAAGAAACTCGAACCGCTGATTGCGCCGCCGGGATTCACCGGTAACAGACCCGGTGGACCGAGTCGTTGGAGCACTAAGAAGACGAGTGAATGGGAGCCCTTGAAAACGAAGTTGGTTTGTGAAGTTCAATATGATCATTTCACCGGCGGCCGCTTTCGTCACGGCACCAGGTTCCTGCGCTGGCGGCCGGATAAGAAGCCGAAAGCCTGCACGCTTGATCAGGTGAAGTAGTACCAGGCTGCGCTTCGCAGCGCCTCCACGATGCAGTTCAGAGTTCAAGCTTTAGCTTGCCGATTACCAAAGGCACAACCTGAAGGTTGAACTCTGAACTACTTGAGCGGCACCCAATGCAAAACATCTGGCAAGAAACTCGATCGCACCAAGGCAAAGAAAGTCAGTGGCTGCAAATTGCGATGTAGTATACTGCCCGCCGTTCGCGAATGTTTTTTCACATCTTGTATATGCGCATCTTGGGAATCGATCCGGGCAGTGAAACCACGGGGTGGGGCGTCATCGAAGATGATGGCCGGCATTATCGTCTGGTTGAATGCGGCACGGTGCGCGCCTCGGCGGCCCAGAAGTTTCCCGCGCGGCTGTTGCGGATTGCCAACGCGCTCGAAGAAATCATTGCTCGCCACAACCCTGACGCGTGCGCGATTGAAGATGGATTCCTGGCCACCAACGTGAAGGTCACTTTGAAACTTGGTCAGGTGCGCGGCGTAGCAATGCTGGTCGCCGAGCGAGCAGCGCTCCGGATTCACGAGTACTCACCCAGACTCGTGAAGCAAACAGTCGTCGGTCACGGCAACGCCGAAAAGTTTCAGGTACAGCAAATGGTAAAGACGCTGCTTTCGCTGGAGAGCGTCCCTGAACCCCACGATGCCGCCGATGCGCTGGCGGTGGCAATTTGTCATTTTCACCACGCCCGTTCTGCTCAGCGACTAGTGTCCGCAAAAACGGGAGCGATACTGGCAACTCAAAATCTGAGTCGTAATTCAACTCGCACTCCAACACGCCGCCGCGTTTCCCGCTAAACCCGCTTACCGCATCCGAAAAACTCTCACCCTGATCAACCTCAGCTTGCGAGGAGGCCTGGCCGTGATCATTCATCGCTTGCGGAAGTTTGTACCTTCAGTTCTTTGCGTCTCTTTAGTTTTTCTGCCGGCCGACGGCTTCGCTAAGAGACGGCCGCCTGCTGGCGGTCGGGTCGCCGTCGTTGTCGATGAACGACTCTCAGCGCTGCGGGCCACACCTGGACTCTCTGGAATACTACTCAGAAGAATGGGGCGTGGCGCTCTCGTTGCTGTGAAAGGAGAAAGGCGCAGTAGAGATGGCGTGGTTTTTTATCGAGTCAACGTCACGACCAGAACCAGCGGCTGGATTCAGCGCGAAGCAGTGGTCTCACCAGCGCGTCCGGGAGACGACGCGCGACTGCTGCGGCTTATCAAAGCCTCGGGAGACTTCGATCGCATCGCACGGGCACGAATCTTTCTCGACAATTTCGCGGGTTCAGAATTCCGTCCGGAAGTGCTGCTGATCTACTCTCAAGCCGCCGAAGACATTGCCGGTCGCCTCTCTCGCGAAGCCATGCGTCGCCTGGATGAGAACGAAATGAATGCCGGCGGCGCGCCGCTCCACAGCTACTTCTTGAACTATAACGGTCTCGATCGCTACAACCGCCAAGGCGTCACCTTCGTTTTTGATAACCGCGAAAAGAGGCTTCGTTATGACGGCGAGGGCTGGCAGGAGTTGGTTCATCGTTACCCGCGCAGCCCCGAGGCCGCCGAGGCGCGCAAACGGCTCGAGTCTCGCTCAGCCAGCAGCAACCAGTGAGTTTTCGCGATGTTGGCGCGATTAAGACTATTTCTTTAGAGAGGCATGTTTTCCTTAGGAGCGGGTTCCTGAAAAGGATAGTTGAGCCGGTTAAGGCAACAAAATCGATCCACAAATCACACGAAAAAACTCGAACCAGGAGTTTGCTTAGTGTGTTTAGTGTGGTTTCGTGGTTCGTAGTTCCGTTTTTTCAGCAGCTAGATGTTTTTGCGCATCAGTGTCCCAAAGGCGTAATATCTTTCTGCCCCTCTTCACGCTGACCCCCCGGAATTCCCCAGAGTGCAAGGAGAAGTAACATGAGAGTAAGAAACACCAGGTCTATTAGCTCCGACAGTCGCGCCAGGATTCGCAGACGCGTATTGCTTCTGTTGGCGTTTATGCTTGTATGTGCGCTGGCGACGTCTATCCGATCGCGCGTCGGCCATGCCGCGGGGCCATCGGTTGTCGCATTTAGCGCCGCCACCTACAACGTGCAGGAAGGGCTGACCTTCAAGACGATCACGGTGTTGCGTACGGGTGACGTATCCGGCCCGGCAACTGTTGACTACACCACTGCGAACGTCAACGCCTCCCAGCGCACTGATTTCACCGCCGCCATTGGCACGCTGCGCTTTGCCGCGACTGAGGCGAGCAAGTCCTTCGACGTTCTCATTAGCGAAGACATCAAGCTCGAGGGCACGGAGACATTCACAATTACCCTCTCCAACGGCACCGGGCAGGCTTTACTCGGGAGCCCGTCAACCGCCACCGTCGTAATTGCTGACGATCCAATTGAGACTGGACCGAACCCAATCGACTTCAACGACATCTTTGTCGGCCAGCACTACCACGACTTCCTGGCCCGCCAAGCCGACGCGCCCGGCCAGCTCTTCTGGGAAAACCAACTTTCCAGTTGCGGTTCAAACACAGCCTGCCTTGACGACCGGCGAACGAATGTCTCGGCAGCTTTCTTCCTCTCGATAGAATTTCAGCAGACCGGTTACTTCGTCATTCGCGCTCACAAAGGGGCGTTCGGCAGCGCCAAATCAATTCCACGCTACCTGACGTTCCTGCCCGACCAACGCCGAGTAGGCGATGGTGTCATTGTTGGAAATTTAGGGTGGGAGGCGCTCCTGGCTGCCAATCGTCAGGCTTACCTTGAGGAATTTGTCTCACGACCGGAATTCGTTGCCGCTTTCCCGCAGGGGCTGGCGGCGTCGACCTACGTGAACACGGTGTTTGCGAATGAGGGCGTGACACCCACGACCGGCGAGCGGCAAGCGGCCATCAACGCCTACGGCACTGGCAACACGCTGGGACGCGCCGCCGCGCTCAAGAGCGTGATCGAAAGTGACAGCGTCTTCAACACGCAGTACAACCCTGCCTTTGTTCTGATGCAATACTTCGGATACTTGCGCCGCGATGCTGACGACTCACCCGACAACAACTTCAACGGTTACGATTTCTGGCTCGCGAAGATGAACCAGTTTAGTGTGCCAGGTGAAAACGTACGCGATGATGCCGTCGCCTTGAATCGCGTCAAGCGCGCCGACATGGTCAAGTCGTTCATCGTTTCCGGCGAGTATCGCGGAAGGTTTGGCTTGTAAGTAGGACAGGCATTCGTGCCTGTCAACTTCTCTGTCGCCGAGCATGACAGAACGAAACCGATTTTCCATTTGTCATGTTCCATTTCTCATTCGTCATTAGCATCTTCGATCTCGTGCTATCTGTTACTTGGCTCTCCATCACTGTGGAGGCTAATGAATGACAAATGAGAAATGGAACATGACAAATGGAAAATCTCTTAAAGCGTAGCTCAGATAATCACTCAAGAACCCCTTGCCTGAAGATCGGCCTTTCTCTACACTGAAAATCCTAATCTGCTTGAAGGGAATTGAAGTGAGGAGAAAACATAAATGAAAATGAAAGCTGTCAATAAGTTCCCTGCCGGTTGGGATGAAAGCCGTGTCAATATACTTCTCTCGCACTATGAGGCCCAAACCGAAGAAGAAGAAGCAGTTGCTGAAGACGAAGCTGCATTTGAGGATGATGCCGAAGTCGTTATGGGAGTGCCGCGAGATTTGGTTCCGATAGTTCGCGAACTCATTGCTAAACATCGGCAGTAGGAGCCGATCAGCTACGGCAGCTACGTTGGATGAGGACGTATGAAAAAAACCGTCGTTGGTAAGAAGAGCCAGGAATGTGAAGAAGCTTGAACGGCTGGCACAGGCGATCATTGCCGTTCCTAAAAGCGAGATGGACAAGCGCCACGCTCAATACGAGAAAGCCAGAAAGACCGTAAAGAAAAAGAAAGCTGCATGATTCAGAAAACGGAAATGCGATTACTCGTGATGGTCTTGCTGTGCGGTCTTTTCTTTTGCGGCACGACATCGGCACAGCGCAAAAGACCCGACAGGGTTCGTGAGACCAAAACCATCACAGGCAGCTTTGTCGGGTTTGAGGCTGGCGACTACTTGCACGCGATTGTGAAGCGATCCAATGGCGAGCGTTTATCATTTTTTCTAATGAAACCGGGCATAGAGTATTTCCTTGTTCTTCGGAAAGACGAACCGCTTGAACTGACTTATCAAGTAGTGGATACGTATATTCCCGAAGCTGGCGACATGGAAACAATTAAGAGACTAATCGCGGCAAAAGCAAGCGGTCAGACCTATACGGCTTGGTGGAGGGACATAAGAACCAAATTTACTTTGGCGCAATTAGAGGAAAAGTACGGCCCTTTAGTTGAAGCATCCACCATCGAGCCTTAACTCTCCCATCGCCGATTCCGTTGGTGCGGAAGGCGATGCTTGGCCGCGCGACAGGCTCGCTGTTTTAGATCCAGGTACCTGACGATGTAACACAAAGTTTGATGTGTTTTTGGGCGCATTATTCTGTAGAGGCGGCTTGTGTCCGTTTCCATCGCTCTGAAAGGCTTCCAAGCTAGCAAGCAATTAGGCAACTCAAATAATCTCGGGGTTGGGAAGGCGGGCTTGCCGCCGCTCTTTGGATTTGTTTCCTTAGCCGTCGTGGCACGCAAATGGTCCAACCAAAATCTGCCAGGCGCTCTACACTTTGTCACCGGAAACTTAATTCTGAGAAGTTATCAAAGGCAATGAAAGAGCTGGGATGGAGAAGCTATGAGAAGAGGAACTAACAAAAGAGCGGGGGCAAGCCCGCCTTCCCGACCCTTGAGCTGCTTTTAGGTCATTATGATCTCCTTTCTTGAAGGGTTCTTAATCCTGTAAAATCTTTTCAAGTCTTCACCGGTAAGCTATTCTTATTGCCGTCAAATCCAACGGTACTTCGTAACTCCGATAGCTATAACCGCGGAGACACTTCTGTCACGGAGACACGCTTCATGGCTCAATCGAGAACGGCGGTGGGGTTCGGGAAAACCACGCGACGCGACTCCTGGTGGCTTGAGGTTATTCCCGTCGTCCTGGTGCTCGGCGCGTTCACTGTTTACGCGACCTGGCGAACCTTCGAAAACTCGTACTATGAGTTTGGTCCTTACCTTTCTCCATTTTACTCTCCTTTAATCAAGCCGCGTTGGTGGCCGCTATCGCCCGCTATTCTAATTCTCTGGGCGCCGCTCGGATTTCGCGCCACCTGTTACTACTATCGTAAAGCAGTCTATCGCTCTTTCCTCCTTGATCCTCCGGGGTGCGCCGTGGGCGAATCGCATCCGCACCGCTACAGCGGCGAAACAAAGTTCCCCCTAATCCTGCAGAATCTGCATCGTTATTTTCTTTATGTCGCGCTGATCTTTCTGGTGATACTGTGGTACGACGCGATCAGCGGATTCTGGTTTGACTCGCCAGCAGGCAAACGCTTCGGCATCGGCGTCGGCTCGCTGGTCCTGGTCGCGAATATCACTCTGCTTTCGTTCTACACGCTCTCGTGCCATTCGCTCAGGCATATCATTGGCGGTAAGGTTGACTGTTTTTCCTGCGTTGCCATGGGCGGCGCCCGGCATTCTGTCTGGCGGCGCCTTTCAATTCTTAATGAGCATCATATGCTCTCTGCCTGGTTGAGTCTTTTCTCGGTTGGGCTCGCGGATTTCTACATCCGGCTGGTCGCCTCTGGAGCTATTGCGGATCTGAGACTGCTGTGAACGAAAAATACGAAACCCACGAACACGACGTGCTAATCATTGGTGCCGGCGGCGCGGGGCTCTGTGCAGCCATAGCAGCCCTCGGCCAGGGGGCTACTGTCGGCGTCGTATGCAAATCTTTGCTCGGCAAGGCGCACACGGTGATGGCTGAAGGTGGAATCGCGGCGGCGATGTCAAACGTGGACAAGGCTGACGACTGGCGCACGCATTTTCGCGACACCATGCGCGGTGGCAAGTTTCTCAACAACTGGCGGATGGCCCACCTTCACGCGCAGGAAGCGCCCGACCGTGTTCGTGAACTCGAGCAATGGGGCGCGCTTTTCGACCGCACCAGCGATGGCGAGATTTTGCAGCGTGCGTTTGGTGGGCACACGTTCAAACGCCTTTGCCACGTTGGCGATCGCACCGGTCTCGAGATGATTCGCACGTTACAGGACCGCGGCGTTCATCTCGGGATCGACGTCTACATGGAATGTGCAATCACGCGTTTGCTAAAAGACGGCGACCGATTAGCTGGCGCATTCGGCTACTGGCGCGAGTCGGGCCGCTTTGTCGTCTTCAAAGCTAAGTCTGTAGTCATTGCGACGGGCGGCATCGGCAAAGCGTGGCGGATCACTTCAAACTCGTGGGAATACACCGGCGACGGGATGGGGTTGGCCTACGATGCGGGCGCCGAGCTAATGGACATGGAGTTTGTTCAGTTTCATCCCACCGGCATGGTCTGGCCGCCCGGCGTTCAGGGCATTCTGGTGACTGAAGCCGTGCGCGGCGAAGGCGGCGTCTTGCGCAACAAAAATGGCGAGCGATTTATGGAGCGCTACGATCCCAAGAAGATGGAGCTGTCCACTCGTGACGTGGTCGCTCGTGCAATCTACACCGAGGCGAAAGAAGGCCGCGGGACAGAACACGGCGGCGCCTACCTCGACATCTCACACAAGCCGGCGGATTATGTTAAGAAAAAACTGCCAAGCATGTATCATCAGTTTCGTGAATTGGCCGACGTGGATATCACTCAGGGGCCGATGGAAGTTGGGCCGACCTGCCATTACATGATGGGCGGTATTCGCGTTGAGGCTGAGACCGCGCAAGCCACGATTCCGGGTTTGTTTGCGGCGGGCGAGGCCGCTGCTGGACTTCATGGCGCCAATCGGTTAGGCGGTAATTCGCTTTCCGATCTATTGGTCTTTGGGCGACGCGCCGGTTTAAGCGCAGCCGAACACGCACAGCAAGTCGATTCAGTGTCGATAGATGCCGAGGACGTCCTGGAAGCAACGCGCGAAATGCTCGAGCCGTTTGAACGACCCGCTGGCGAGAGTCCTTACGATATTCATCGCGATTTGCAGGAAGCCATGCAGAACTACGTT
Organism: Chloracidobacterium sp.; assembly: GCA_031370285.1. Classification (GTDB taxonomy): domain Bacteria; phylum Acidobacteriota; class Blastocatellia; order Pyrinomonadales; family Pyrinomonadaceae; genus PSRF01. Next base: position 11,664 of record JANMQG010000015.1, read on the forward strand.
GGCATCTTTCGCAATGAGGATGATCTTAAGAAAGGACTGACGGAGCTCGAGTCTTTGAAAGCTCGCGCCGCGAAGGTGCGGGTTGAAGGGTCGCGACTGTTTAATCCGGGCTGGCACCTGGCGCGAGATCTCAAGGCAATGCTCACCGTTTCGGAGGCCGTGGCGCGGAGCGCTTTGGAACGCAAAGAGAGCCGCGGCGCGCATAGCAGGATTGATTATCCGAATTACGATGATACGTGGGGTCGGCAGAATAACATCATCGACAGAGACGGAGACCAGATGAGACTCAACCAAAGATCAACTCCCGATGTGCCTGCGGACTTGAAGGAGATACTTGCAGAATAATTTGACCACGGAGATACTGCGAGCACGCCCGCTCTAAACCGATAAGGCAGCTAATGGCCGAAGCAACTTTCAAAATCTTTCGTGGCGACCGCGCTGGCGGCCAGTTGATCGAATACCAGGTACCCGTCGCGCCCGGGATGGTAGTGCTCGACGCGCTCCACTACGTTCAGGGACATCTGGCGCCGGACCTTGCGGTTCGCTGGAACTGCAAAGCGGGCAAATGTGGCTCGTGCTCGGCGGAAGTCAACGGGCGGCCGCGGTTGACGTGTAAGACTCGCATGGATGCGCTGCCGCTCGATGAGCCCATTACCGTTCAACCCATGAAGTCTTTTCCGGTAATTAAGGACCTGGTCACGGATGTCTCATGGAATTACAAAATCAATAAGAAAATTCCGCCGTTCACACCAAGGCCGGGCGTTGAATGGAAGATGGACCAGCGCGATGTTGACCGCGTGCAGGAATTTCGCAAGTGTATCGAGTGTTTCCTCTGCCAGAACGTTTGCCACGTGTTGCGTGACCATGACAAGAAAGAGCAATTTGGCGGACCACGTTTCTTCGTTCGCGTCGCCGGCTTGGAAATGCATCCTCTGGATGGCTTGTCTCGAACTCATTTACTGAAAGATGAGCTTGGCATCGGTTTGTGCAACATCACGAAATGCTGTACGGAAGTCTGCCCGGAGGATATTCACATCACTGACAACGCGATCATCCCGCTCAAGGAGCGCGTGATTGATGACTTCTACGACCCCGTTCGCTGGTTCCTTCGGAAGATAAGCGGCAAGAGAACGCAATGAGGGGAGAACGCCACAATGGAAACAAAGCTCAAGCCTATCTCACAAGCCGGGATCGCCGAAGCAGTCTCCAAGGTTGAGGTCTATCGATACCTCAATGAGCCGGGCGAAGCGGAGTCGATCTGTCGCGACATTCTTGCCGTTGACTCAGACAATCAAGCAGCCTTGCGTTTGTTGGGTCTGGCTATCACCGACCAGTTTACCGGGGAGATGTCTGATCGGTATTCGGAAGCCGAGCGCGTGTTTCGCGGTTTGGCAAGCGAGTATGAGCGCGTCTATCACCAAGGCATCCTTCAGGAGCGAAAAGGAAAGGCCCAGCTTCGTGCCGGCCGGCCACCTCATACGGTACTGCCGATTTTTGAGGAGGCCATGGGACTATTTGAAAACGCAGAAAAGATCCGCCCAGCCGGAAATGATGATGCGATCTTGCGTTGGAATCGCTGTGTGCGACTCTTGCAGAGCCGCGTTGGCTCAGAATGGAGCAAGGAGATGGAGGAGTTTGACGCTAGTGAGGGTCCCCCGGTCTAGATAGTCCCAGGGTTAGGAAGGTAGGCTTGCCGCCGCTCGCTTTTGAGGCCTTCAATCTAACAAGTAAATAAGCAAGTCCGATAGTCTCAGGGTCAGGAAGGCGGGCTTGCCTCCGCTCTTTGTTAGTTCCTCTTCTCATAGCTCCTCCATCCCAACTCTTTCATTGCCTTTGATAACTTCTCCGAATCATCAGGCCACCACCATTCCTGATCGACCTTGAGAGGTTTTTCACTTCCTGAATAGAAGGCTTGGAAACTTGACCAAGGGTAATCTTTGGCGGAGGACACCAATCCGGCCTTCACCGGATTGGCATGAATGTAGTTGATCTTCTGCCAAATCATCCATGCGCTCCATAGCGGGGTGGCTTTGAAGCTTTCCTGCCAGACTTGTGAAGAACCTTCAGAATCTACTTTGAAGTCAATGCCGTGTGACGAGTGGATAATACCTTTTGCCGAAAGGCTCTTTAGCTTGCCGGTGAATTCCCGGATTCGGCCGTCTTGTGGGTTAACTATTAGATGAAAGTGATCAGGCATCAAGACATAAGCAATTAATTTGCAGGGCCAGCCACTGAGTGAGCTTGCAAGAGTGTCAATGAAAGACTGGCAGCATATTTCCTGTTTGAAGACGGGAATCCTGTTGAGGAAGTTTCCGGTGACAAAGTGAAGAGCGCCTGGGAGATTTTGGTTGGACCATTTGCGCGCCATGACGGCTAAGGAAACAAATTCCAAGAGCGGGGCAAAGCCCACCTTCCTAACCCTGAGACTATCTGACTTGCTTAATTTCTTGCTAGATGAAAGCCCATTCAAGGGGAGCGGGGTCAAGCCCGCGTTCCTCACCCTGAGACTATGCGAGCTGCTCAATTACCTGCTGGTTGAAAGCCTTTTTGAGATTGTTTTCTCTTTTGAGTGAATCTCTAATATTGAAAGCGCGCTCGCGAAAAGATCTGTAAGATTGCCCCACGCTTGTTAATAAATCCTCCTGGCTATCGTTTGTATGTTTGGAAGACGATTTCAGGAGGATGCAGTGCAGGCAACCGCTAAAACATTGAGATTAGTTACCGTAGAACCTCCCAGATACCCTGAGTCGGAGCTGGAAACGCTCTTCCGGGCGCATCACGACCGCGTTTTCCGCACGGCGCATCGCATCACCGGCAGCCCTGCGGACGCGGAAGATGTGCTGCAGACTGTTTTTCTGCGGCTCGTCAAAGGCCAGGAGGCTTACGACCTCTCGGCGAACCCGGCAGCTTACTTGTCGCGCGCCGCCATTAATGCCTCGCTCGACTTGATGCGAAGCCGGAGCCGAGCAAGATTGGTCGAACCCGGTGATGTGGAGATGGAAGGACTTGAAAGCCGGTGGCAAAGCCCGGAGGCTGAGCATGCCGATCGCGAGCTGCAAACGCTGATTCGCCAGGCCGTAGCTGGTCTGGGCAAGACAGCGGGCGAGATGTTTGTGCTGCGTTACTACGAAGGTTACGACAATCAGGAGATCGCGAAAATGCTCGACACTTCACAGATGGTTGTGGGGGTCGTGTTGCATCGCGCCCGGACAAGATTACGAAAAGAGATAGGGCACTTTCTGGAGAAACATCATGAAAAGCAATAACGATTTTGACCTAATCCTCGACAATGCTACCAGCGAAATTCGCAACGAACAGTTCGATGCGGCGGTAGTTAACGAAGCGGCTGAGCGTGTTTGGGCGCGCCTCGCTGCGGAAACAAGCGAACTTAGAACCGAGAACGTCGCCGCCGATAGGAGCGATAGGATTAGTGACTGTGCTGATTTTCAATCGCTCATTCCTGCCTATCTGACGGGAAGTTTGTCGGAAGCTCGCTCACTGCTGCTGGTCGACCACACGCATGAGTGCATCCCGTGTCGTAAAGCAATGAAGGATGCACGCTCGCGCAGAATGGCGCCCGCGAAGAAGGCCGTCGTCTCACGTCGCTACAGCATTCAGCCCGTCGTTTTGCGCTGGGGAATTGCGGCGGCGCTGGTTATTGGAGTTGGGCTCGTGGCGCTGCCTTTTCTTCAGCGCTGGTCTCCGCTCGGCGGCGACCTGGAAGCGACCGTGCAGGCCGCTGAAGGACAGGTCTATCAAATTGCCGACACGCGCAGCGCGCCTGTTACCGTCGGCGAGAAGCTACAAAAGGGCGAGCGCATTCGCACGGCAAAAGATGCGCACGCATTCATTCGCCTCGGCGACGGCTCAGTCATCGAAATGAAAGATCGCTCGGAGTTTTCTTTAACTAACAACTCGCTCGGCACCACAATTCATTTGAACCGCGGCGCGATCGTTGTTGAAGCGGCCAAGCAAGGCAAGCGACATCTTTTTGTCGACACTGGCGATGGTTCGCACGTTTCTGTTACCGGCACAGTGTTTTCCGTTAACAGTGGCACCAAGGGCTCGCGCGTGTCGGTGATCGAAGGCGAAGTGCACCTCGATCACGCCGGTAGCGAACGCGTGTTGCACGGCGGAGAGCAGGCAACCACGAACGCAGCCATCGGGAGAATTCCGGTTAAGGACGAAGTGTCGTGGAGCCGTAAGGCTGCTCATTATGCTGAAACCCTGGCGGCGTTAAGTTCGCTGAACAAGGAGTTGGGCAAGGTTCCGCAACCTGGAGTGCGCAATTCAACTCATCTGCTGGATCTGATGCCCGAGAACACAATCGTCTACGCGGCGCTTCCTAATTTGACTTCCACCATCCTTGAATCGCACCGGATTATGCAGGAGCGCATTAATCAGAATGCCGCGCTGCGCGAATGGTGGGAGAAGGAACAGGGCGGACATCGCGGTCCGAATGTGGATCAGGTCATCGGCAGCATTCGTGAATTTGGCGAGTATCTGGGCGACGAAATAGCGGTTTCAGTCTCAATGGACGAAAAAGGCGAGCCCGTTGCTCCGCTTGTGCTCGCGGAGCTTAAGAACTCTGCCGGCTTCCAGCAGTTCCTGGAGCAGCAAATCGCGAAGTATGCGGATGGTCAGAAAGCGGGCTCTTCACAAGGACACCCGGCAATCCGCTTCGTTCAGGATCCGTTAACGGCGACAGCGACTGCCACCGAGCCTGGCAAGAAAGCGGATGAGCTTTACGTCTGGATCCAAAACGATCTGTTTGCGGCGAGTCCGAAACTCAATCAGCTGCAGGATTTGGCGACGATAGTTCAGAGGGGTCAAAGAAGTAGCTTTACCGGAACGGCGTTCCACAATCGCGTGGCCCAGGTTTATCAGGAAGGCGCGGGCTTGGTTGTGGCTGCCAATCTCGAACGGCTGATAGCGAAGGCTAAGCCCGAGCTGACCAAGGGCGCCAACGCCGCGCAACGTGAAAGCGCGCTGAAACAACTCGGTATCCTGAACCTCAAGTACTTCGTGCTGGATCAGACGAGCCTGGAAGGCAAAACGCACACTACGGCGACCGTGTCTTTCAACGAAGCCGAGCGCGGCATTCCATCCTGGCTGGCTGACCCTGGCCCGATGGGTTCACTCGAATACATTTCGCCGGACGCCAACGTGGTCGCAGGTTTTGTTGTCCGGGATCCAGTGAAGTTAGTTGACGATTTGCTGGGCGTGCTGGAAACGGTATCGCCTGACTTGCGGAAGAACCTGGACAAGCAGCAGGCCGATCACGGTCTGGACATTCGCAAGGATATCGCGGCGCCACTCGGCGGGGAGTTTGCCTTTGCGATTGACGGTCCAATTCTGCCGACGCCGTCGTGGAAGATGGTGTTTGAAGTAAACGACTCCGCGCATTTGCAGCAAACGCTCGAACGGATTGTCGGTGAGATTAACAAAGAGGCTGCGAAGTTTGGCAAGACTGGTCTGATTTGGGATCGCGCCGACGTATCTGGTCGTACTTACTACACTCTTAAGTCAGCGGACTTTGGAGTTGAAGTGAACTACACCTACGTGAATGGTTACGTAGTGATGGGCCCAAGCCGGGCGCTGGTGGCGCAGGCAGTCAAGATGCAAGAACAAGGCTACACGCTGCTGCGTTCGTCGCGTTTCACGGCCGGTCTGCCGTCTGACGGCCACGCCAACTTTTCGGCGCTCTTCTATCACAACCTGGCGCCGTTGGTGCAGCCGTTTGCGGATCGCATGGCCAGCGCAGCAAGCAAGTTGCCACAAGAGCAGCAACAGGCCATCAAGGCGATGGCCGCCGATATGCCGCCAACGCTTGCCTATGCTTACGCGCAGGGCGACAGCATTACGTTTGCAGCTAATACTGAAGGCGGGCCATTCGGGTTGAGTCCGGCAACTTTGCTGGGCGCGCCGAACTCGTTGGAGATGCAACACATTCTTCAACAAGGAATGAAAAAGTAGGTAGGAAGTTTCGAGTTTCGAGTTTCAAGTTAAAGGTTTGAAACTCGAAACTCGAAACTTGAAACTCGAAACTATACTCCCATGAAACTCATCTGCATCTCGCTCGGCTCCTGGTTAATCGGACTCTCAGCCATCTTGTTTACGTTCGTTGTGGTGGAAGGCGAGAGCTTGCGTGCGGCAGACATTAAGACGGCGACCATCACTTCCTTAGCCATCGCAGCGCTACTCTTCTCGCTGGCTTATGCTCCATCCTTGTTCTGGTTACGCAAACGACTCGGCGGTTGTCGTCCGGCAGCGCTTTTCCCGGTTGCCTCCGCGTTGGTTATCAACCTTCCCGTTTTTTTGATCGGAATTTTGGCAATCGGCAGAACTTTAGGACCGGCTGAAGCGTTTGCATTCATCGGTGCATTCGTGCTGATGGGGACAACGTTCGGTCTCGCTTTTGTTTGGAATTATCAGAGTGGGGATATAAAGTCTGCAAGATGGAGTCATCTGAAACAGTCCAGGAACAGGCCAGCCTTCGTAATCCGGCGAACTTCGCCCCGGTCATTGATCTCAACGGACTGAGCGTCAAATTTGGCGGACGTCCAATCCTGCAAAACCTCCAAGGTGAACTACGCGGACGCGCCATCGGTCTGCTCGGCCCCAACGGCGCCGGCAAGACAACGCTGATTCACACGCTGCTCGGCTTTCACCCTCCTTCCTCGGGTACGGCCCACATCTTCGGTCAGGACATTACTACCGAGGCGAAACAAATACGCTCGCTTGTCGGTTATATGCCGGAACGCGATTCCTATATCGCGAAGATGAGCGCGGTGCATTTCGTTCGGCTAATGGCTGAACTGTCGGGCTTGCCCTCCGAAGCTGCTCTCGAACGGGCCCATGAAGCGCTCTTTTATGTGGGCCTGGGAGAAGCGCGCTACCGTAGTCTTGATACTTACTCGCTGGGAATGAAACAGCTTGCCAAACTCGCGCAGGCTATAGTTCACGGCCCGCGATTGATCTTCCTCGATGAACCAACCAACGGTCTCGATCCGCCCGCGCGTCAGCGAATGATTCGGCTGGTGCGTGAGATTCGCGACAGCGGCAAGGCCAATATTGTGTTGTCGTCGCATCTGCTGCGCGATGTTGAAGAGTGTTGCGAGGAGATCTTGATTCTGAAAGACGGCCGCCTCGCCGTTTACTGCAACCTCGAAGAAGAACGCAAATCGAATCGCAAGTTCCTGCTGCTGGAAATACGTGGCGATCAGGGCAAGTTTGCAGAAGGCATTGGCGCGCTCGGTTGTGAATACGCGATTACGGGCGATCACCGCGTTAAAGTCGTGTTACAGGGTGGGACCGAGGTGCGGGATCTTTATCGCGTCGCGTCGCAGTTTGACGTGCAGATCAGGCGGCTTAGTTACAAGCGCGATTCTCTGGAAGACATCTTCCTGAAAGCGATGGAGAACGGCCATGGCGGTTTATGAGCAAACCTACAAGCAGTATCTCGGAAAACTGACTCCCGAGTGGAGCCGGTTTCTGGTGATACCGCGCCACTCCTTTCGCGACGTTTTCAAATCAAAACTGTTTACGACATTTTTCGTTGTTTGTTTTATACCCCTTTTGATCGAGGCGATTCTCATCTACCTGCATCACAATGTGAACGCGCTGGCGATCTTGAAGGTAAACGTCAGAGAGCTAATTCCAATTGATGCGTCTTTTTTCCAAACGTTTGTGAACTTGCAAGCGAGTTTTGCGTTTTTCGTGGCCTTGCTGGTTGGGCCGCCGCTGGTGGCGCGCGATCTTAGAAACAATGCTTTGCCGCTCTATTTGTGCCGGCCCTTTTCGCGGACGGAGTATGTGTTGGGGAAAATGTCAGTCCTGTTGATTCTACTTTCGGCGATCACCTGGGTGCCGCAGTTGTTATTGTTTTTCTTTCAGTCGTACCTCGAGGGCGCAAGCTGGTTTGTAGACAATTTGTCGTTGGCCAGCGCGATTTTCATTAGCAGCGTGGTTTGGATTCTGTTGCTGGCGTTGCTCTCGCAAGCTGTGTCGGCCCTGGTCAAATGGCGAGTCATAGCCAGCGCCGCGTTGCTCGGAATCTTTTTTATCCCGTCAGTGTTCGGCGAAGTGGTCAACAATCTCTTTTTGACGCGCTGGGGAAACATCATCAGCCTGGGTGCGCTGATGCGAAACGTTACGGCAGGTCTCTTCGGAACTTTTGTGCGCACCACCGGGCACATTACTGATTTCGACGGACGTGTCGCACGCGAAATTATTGTCAACGAGCCCCCGCTCTGGGCGTCGTGGTTTGCGCTTTTTGTGGTTTGCGCGATTTGCTTGGCGCTGCTTTCAAGAAAGGTTAAGGCTTACGAAGTGGTCAGGTGAATTTCGGATTGCGAATTGCGAATTGCGGATTTTGTGTAACTGAAGTCGAACGGAATTCTGTAGAGAATCTATGAGCGAGCCAAAATCAGAACTCGAGCTTGATCGGGACGAAATTCGAAATCCGAAATCCGAAATTCTTTTCGATGATGTCTCCAAGTTTTATGGAGAGATACTCGGAGTGAACCGGGTCAATCTTCAGATTGCTCCCGGCATCACCAGTCTCATCGGACCAAACGGGGCGGGGAAGTCGACCTTGATGAATCTGATGACGGGTCTGCTTCGTCCCAGTCGCGGCAACGTTACAATTCTTGGTATACCCACCAACCATCCAGAACAGCTATTTCGCAAGCTTGGTTACTGCACGCAGTTTGATTCCTTTCCGCGCGGCGTGACGGGACGTGAATTTATCAAGTCGTTCTTGCTCGTGCATGGCTTCGACAAAAAGAAAGCGGAAGAGTTCACCGTGGCCGCGCTCGAAAAAGTCAGTCTGCTCGACGCAGCCGATCGCAAGATTGCGGCCTACAGCAAGGGCATGCGCCAGCGGATTCGACTGGCACAGGCGATCGCTCATCAGCCGGCCGTTCTGATTCTCGATGAGCCTTTGAATGGACTCGACCCAATGGTTCGCGCCGAAACGATCGCGCTCTTTCGGAAACTTGCGGCCGAAGGTTTGCACCTGATCATCTCCAGCCACATCCTGCATGAAGTGGACACGATGTCGGACCGGGTCATTCTCCTTAACAACGGCTATGTGGTGGCGGCGGGGAATGTGCATGGGGTGCGCGACGAGATGGAAGAGCACCCGATGCAGATCCTCATTCGTTGCGATAAGCCTGCCAAGCTGGCCGCGCGTGTTTTTGATAAGGACCACGTCGTCGAGGCGCGCCTTCACGACGATCGGCTGGGCCTCTTTGTGAGGACGCGCGATGCCGACCGCTTTTATCTACTCCTCAATCAGGTGGTAGCTGAAGGAGAGATCAACATCGAGTCGATCGCGCCGGTTGATGACGATTTGAGTGCCGTCTACCAGTATTTGATTGGATCGGAAGGGAGTAGTTCTTGATCTGGAGGTGGCGGCCTGTCACCCCTACCGGGGCTATGCCCTCTGATGTGCGGAAGGTCTTTGACCTTCCGAAACGCCCGATAGCTTACCGGGGCTGTGCCCCGACAGTGGAGAACGCGGAGAAAGGGCGTAGCCCAGGTCAGATTGGGAGTCTTACCGGAAGGTCAAAGACCTTCCGCACATCGGGAGGCAAAGCCTCAAAGGCATGTTATGAGTAACTCAGCTATAGATATTATTCCCAGTAAGAAGATCGAGAAGCAACCGCTCCCGTGGTCGCTCTGGTTCCGGCAGATTCGCGCAATCTTCCGGCTCGAGATTGAAAAGAACTTTCTCGGCAGGCGTTCGATTCTGCTCTACCTGCTGGCTCTGCTGCCCATCGGTCCGCTGCTTTTGCTCGCCCCTTTCACGCCGCCGGGGCGCGAGTGGCAAGACTTCACGCAGTACAACATGATCTTCGCCATTTATTACGGCGGGCTGATCCTGCGCACGGTGGTTTTCTTTGGCTGTGCCTGGATATTCATGAATCTCTTTCGCGGAGACATCATCGACCGAAGTCTGCACTTCTACTTCTTGAGTCCGGTGCGTCGCGAGGTTCTGGTCGTCGGCAAGTACATTTCCGGATTAGTCACGGCCATCGTCCTGTTTACGACCACGACCGCTGTCTGCATGCTGCTGATTTATCTGCCACACTTCCCTTCAGAGAGCTCGCGTTTCTTCTTCGACGGGCCGGGCATGGGACAACTGCTTACTTACGCCGGCATCACCATTCTGGCTTGTATCGGTTACGGCGCCTTCTTTCTCGTCGTCGGTCTGTTCTTCCGCAATCCGATCATTCCGGCAATCGTGCTTTACGGTTGGGAGTGGCTTAACTTTCTGATGCCGCCGCTACTGAAAAAAATAAGCGTCATCCACTACCTCAGCTCGCTCACGCCAGTGCCGGTTTCGGAAGGACCATTCGCGGTCGTTGCCGAGCCAACGCCCGCCTGGATCGCGGTGCCCAGCCTTATCATCGTCACTGCACTGGTTTTGATCGTAGCCAGCTACCGGATTCGCCGCATGGAGATTAGCTACGGCAGCGACTGAGAAGCAGTGAATAGTGAACAGTGAACAGCAGATGCTAGTTGCTTCTCCGCCACAGCTCGTGGTTGCTGTTTTCGGTGCATTTCCCTTTCCCGTTTACGCTGCTTGCCGAATTAGATGTCGTCACGGCTGGCCGAAGCGTTGACGATATTCGCTCGACACCAGGAACGACTTGACCATCTCGGCACTCGAGAAGTTTCCGTTGAATTGATTGAGCTTCGTCAGCCAGAAGTTGTAACCATTAAAGTCTAGTCCGGGTTCTGGCGGGTCGTTGGGATTTCTGCGCAAGTAACCGAAGTACTGCATCAACACAAATGCTTTGTTGAACTCCTGCTGTCGGAGCGTTGAGTTTTCGGCGACGCGTCGCAAGGCGCGTCCGCGAGCAGCGGTGTCTGCGGTGTTGCCCGCTCCGCCAAACTCGTTAATAGCGGCCGCGCGGTCAGTTGACGATGGTGTGACGGCAGCGTTTATGAAGAGCTGGTCGACAAATTGATCCGGTGTCAGCGAGCTCTGATAGCCCGAAGTGAATCGTGTTCGTTGCACAAACCCCGACGCAAAGGCCTGCTTATTGTTTTCCAATACCTGCTCCCAGCCGGTTTGATTGACTATTACGCCTTGTCCCACCTGTTGCGTGTCCGGAGTAAACTCACTAAGCCTGAGCGGCACCGGAGCATTAGGCAGATTCCCGAAAGCTGCTTTGTAAGTGCGATAGACAAGAAAGCCGGTTTCCTGAAACTCGATCGAGAGGAAGTAAGCGGCGCTGACGTTGATTCTTTTCGCCTCAATACACTGCACATCGCCGCTGCACAAGGCAATCTCGTTAGTCCAGAAGGCGAGGCCGCCGGCGTCCGGCTCGCGATTGAGGAAGTCCAGATAGTGTTGCCGGACGAAGAACTCAGCGCAGTCAATCGAATTGGGACATGCCGCCGCCGGGGCAATCGTTAGGTCCTGCATTCGGATCGTATAGGGGCCGGAGCCGCTAGCATCGTTCGAACGCGAATCAACGAACAGGTAAAGAGGAACATTCAGTGGAAGAAAATTCATCTGCCCGCTATTAAGCGTTGCGGTACCGCCTATAGAAGGGGATTCCGACACCACCACCGTGTTGTATGCAAAATTTCCTGTGCCGGCTGGGCACGCTCCAGCGAATCCGCCTTGCAAAACATAAATCAGAGGTCTGTATGTGCCGGATGTTGTTGAAACCTGTATCTGCGGATTTGGACCGCGACCACTGAGCGTAAAGGAGTAAATATGATCGGGCCCGGCAGAATCGTAAGAGTAATAATAATAATATTGTACGCCCGTAACAGTATTATTTGCACCGGTCGTATCGCCGGAGGCGGTATAGGGAGTCGCTGCGGTATAGTTCCCATCAGGAATGGCGCCGCCCTGACAGTCATCGGTTCCGGCAAGCGGGGCCAGCATGTCGAAGCTGCCTTTCTGATGAGGCAGGCGATACTCGCTTTGCCGTTTCCGCAAGGCCGGATTGCTGCCGCTGATATTCAGCCTCTCAAGAAGCCTCGCGCCCCGTCCGGCGACGCTCGCTTCTGGTTCTTTCGCTTCGGCAGAGCGGGCCGCTTGTAAGTTCGAAGCCAAAATCGCAGGGACTGCCGCAAAAATTGAACAATAACCCAACTTTTGCCGCCACTGCTTTAGCATCGCGGTTAAGGTTTCTCGATCTGATGACCGGTCGCCATTACCAGGAATATCCAGTCGACTCAGGTTTGCTAATGTGGTTTTCATTTTCTTTTCCTTTCCAAACTACAACCCTATCCGGCCAAAATCTGTTGACGGATAATATTTTGTGAGGCGGCATAGCTGGTCCTTTTGCCGCTGGTTAAGACCTGATCCCCCTCGTCCCGTTACTCCTTTATTGAAGCGTATCTTTCGTTCCTGCGATTCGATTTCCCCAATCCTCTGCTCGACACCTCGCCGCGATGCTCCAAGGCCGTAAAACTCGAGCACCTTGAGAACGCTCGAAGGTTTGTCAGCGACAAGGTTTTCGTAACTGAGCCAATGGAGTTCGAGCCGCTTCTGTTTTTCAGCCAGGTCCCAGGATGCGACAAACTGGAAATACCAGGGCATGACGTTTTCTATCAGCAGATCTATCTTCGTTTCTTCATCCAGTACCGGCCAATCGGCACGGGAATACGATGTCTGAAACGCGCCTTTGTTATAGAAATCCAGCAGGCTCATCACGGAATCGAAGATATTGCGAACCAGCACTACGGGACGGATGCCGAAGGCCTGCATCAGATGCACATTCGCGTCCGATGCCCGACAGTGTTGCTGCGTAACGGTATCCAGATGAGCAGACTCTCGAAGCGTGGGCAGGTAGATCTCGTGTTCAGTCTGCCCCGCCGCATAAACCGTGAAGAGATCGCGGTAGCCCGTCAAATCCACGAGGAGATTTTTGAGAAATGTCGAGGCGCTCTTCGGCACGCAGGCAATAAAAAGATGCCGTCCAAGCTGCTCCGACGTTATCTCCGTCGTAAAATCCGAAAGTTTGGCCCGCTGGCCTGTTGCCGCCAACGAATTTGTCAGATTCACGTAAGAACCGGGACTGGGATGGACTGAGATCGCTTTTCGGCAGCACCAGAGGCTTTCTTCATTCAGGCTGTTTTGGAGGAAAACAATCCCGAGACTCTGGAAGTGACCGGCGAATTTACGGAGGAAGGTGGAGTCTTCAGCCATGTTGCCCCGTATCTCCAGCCGCAGCGCCGCACGCAGAAAATCCAGCGCCGTGGACGTGTCGCCCTGCTTCAGTAGTTTTTCGATCAGAAGCTGATAGCTTAAGAGCAGGTTGTGAACCAGATGGTCGTAAAACGGCTGGTCAATCGTCAACTTCTGAAGCGCGCTTTGAAACAGCGTGACCGCCATATCGGCGCTTTCACGTTTTAGGGCTTGAACGCCAAGATCAACCTCTTGCTGCAAAGTGCTGTAAAGGTTTCGGCTCAAATGCGGAGCATCATTCGGCTGGCCGGATTGCGGAATGAAATGAGATCTTGAATCTAATAGATCTAATCCCAGCATTGTTTTCTTCCTCCAGTCGCTGCAGCGAGGACGCAGGGTTTTCATTCGTCCCTGGATTATTACCTCCATGGTTAGGGAATCAGCGTGCCAGCACTCTGATTCTCCTTTCAAATCCTCGACTCCCAACGCTAAGTCTTTTAGGGATGCACAATCGAATTCCTGGAGGCGGCAAGATAGCAAGTCTTGTTGGATCTGAATCGACGCCACAAGTTATCCGAATGCTTAGGATAGCTATCCGTTCGCATAGCCTTTCGACCGTCGAGCGATAAAACATCGGGCCTTCTTCTTTACCAGCCACGAGCTACCCTCCACCAGCATTTCAATTTGGAGCGCGACTTAGTTTTTGAAGGTCGCAATGCTTACTGTGCAAACCTCTGTCGATACTCACCCGACACCAGGAACGACTTGACCATATCCGCCTGCACGAAGTTGCCGTTGAATTAATTGAGCTTCGTCAGCCAGAAGTTGTAACCGTTAAAGTCTAGTCCGGGTTCTGGCGGGTCGTTGGGATTTCTGCGCAAGTAACCGAAGTACTGCATCAGCACGAAGGCGCGGTTGAACTCCTGCTGTCGGAGCGTTGAGTTTTCGGCGACGCGCCTCAGCGCGCGTGCCCGAGCGGCTGCGTCGGCACTTGTACCCGAACTGCCAAACTCGTTGATGGCTAACGCGCGGTCAGCGGACGATGGGGTGACGCCGGCGTTTATGAAGAGCTGGTCGACAAATCGAGCGGAACGCCCCGCCGGGTGGGGCGTCGAAGTAGGTAGCCCGCAGCTTGAGGTTCTCCTCTGGCTCAGGTTGCGAGGGATGTGTGCGTGGCCCTGGTCGGAGTCGACGAACGCCTGTCCGGCCTCAGCCTCTTAGCAAAAACCAGCTCTAGTTTGCAAAACAGATTTCACCTGCGATTTTCCCTTGGAATGTCGCTCCGCCGTCAGTCGTCTTCCCGTTGATGTAAAGCACACCCGTCGCTTCGGCGAAATCTCCTGTACTCGCGTTCGGGTCAATCCGGTTGATTGCGCTGAACAATCCCGTCGCCACGTCAAAGATACCGACGTTGTGCGTTTTTAACACGCCCGTATTGGTCGTAATGCTTAAGTCATCAGTGAAGGAAAAAGTGTTCGGGTCGGGCGTGGGAGTAAAGGCACTGGTGAAAATTGCTTGGGTTGTGCCGTTGAGGTTTCCGCCTTGCCTAATCGTACCGCTGGTCGTGCCGTTGCCGTTATTGACAACGCCTAAATTTCCTTTCGCCTTTTGGCAACCACGTTCATCAGAGTCTCTCCCATCGGTGGTATTCATGTCCGCCAAGACTGATTGCGATGACGAAAACAAACCGCTGGTCAACGCGACTAATGCAAATGTCGCCAATATTCTGATTTTCATGTTCATGATTTTTCTCCTGTGTTTGAATGGGTGCTTTAGTTGGGTGTGTTCTCTATCGCCGCACCCGTTGAAGCGATAGTCGTCGACCGCTGGAATTCACCTGCGTGTTTACCCGCCTCACAATCACCTCCGACGTGGCAACGGTTCCGGTTGCCCCGAAGCGCTCGTCCGATATAAGATTGCGCCGCCGAGACGCCCGAACTTGTTATACGCGGCGCAGCCTAAGCCGCCTGCACACCGGAAGTCTTTCCGTCGGCCGGAATTTTTCCGGAACTTTTCCTGAACATTGCGATGAGCCGCTCAGAGAAGCGAATTTTCGAGTTCGGCCCCTTCTCTCTTGACGTCGCCGAACATACTTTGAGGCGCGACGGGCGGCCCGTGCCGCTCAGGCCTAAGGTATTCGACACCCTGCTGGCACTGGTCGAGCGGCGCGGGCACTTGGTCGGGAAGGACGAGCTGATGCAGTTGCTGTGGCCGGACCAGTACGTAGAGGAGGGCAACCTTAACAAGACCGTCTCGCTCCTGAGGCTCGCGCTCGGCGAGGGCGGGAACGGGGACAGGTACATCGAGACGGTGCCGACGCGCGGCTACCGCTTCGTCGCGGACGTGCGGGCGGTGAGTGGCGGCGGCGGAGCCGAATTGGTCATCGAGACGCCCCCCCGCGCGAGCCTTGTCGTCGAAGGGGAGACCGACCATGAGGCTGCGGCGGTATCGCCCCAGTCTACGGACAAACTCAGGCGACGGTTCGAGAGCAAGGCGGCACCTGCCCTGCCGTACTACGTCTCGGCTGCAGCGGTCATCGTCGCGCTTGCTGCCGTCGCCTACTTCTACTTCAACCGGAACCATTCTCCAATTCCAGGCGGCGAGGCGATCGATTCAGTGGCAGTCTTGCCATTCGTCAACGTGAGTGCCGACCCCAACATTCAATACCTCTCCGACGGTATCAGCGACAGCATTATCAATGGTCTTTCGCGATTGCCCGCACTCAAAGTGATGTCAATCAATGCTGTTATGCGATACCAGGGCAAACAGATCGATCCGCAGGTAGTGGGGCGCGAACTAAATGTGCGAGCCGTATTGATAGGCAGACTCAGTCAGCGTGGCGATGATCTTTCGATTAGCACGGAGTTGGTGGATGTGCGCGACAACCGCCGGCTGTGGGGCGAGCAATATAGCCGCAAGCTATCAGACATCCTTGCAGTTCAGGACGAGATCGCGCGGGAGATTTCCGAGCGACTGCGGCTGCGGCTCAGCGGCGAGGAGAAGAAGCAGTTGGCTAAGCAGTACACCCAGAACGCCGATGCTTACCTGCTTTACAACTTGGGCAACTATTCCTTCCGGCAGAATACAAAAGAGGCGCTTGACAAGAGCATTGAATCTTTTGAGCAGGCAATCAAGCTAGACCCGAACTACGCGTTAGCTTATGCCGGATTAGCCCGTACCTATCAATTTATGGCATCGCGCGGCTTCGGGCCCACGAAGGAGTACGAGCAAAAAGTTGAGTGGGCGGCGCTCAAGGCGTTACAGCTTGATGACACGCTGGCCGAAGCTCATGCCTTTCTGGGTTATTCGAAATTCAGTGATTTCGACTGGGTTGGCGCAGAGAAAGAGATCAAACGGGCGCTGGAGCTCGACCCGAAATCCTCTCAAGCTAACTTAGCGTATTCCCACTATTTGACGGGCGTTGGGCGAGCGGATGCGGCCCTTCCGTATGCGATACGGGCGCAGGAACTGGATCCAATGCCTAACCCCGGAGAACTTGCCTTTGCTTACTTCATGGCTCGCCAGTATGACAAGGCAGTTGAGTTGTACCGGAAGGCGCTAGAAAGAAAGCCGGATAATGCTCACGCGCACATCTTACTTGGGGAGGCTTACGTGGCGAAGGGTATGCCCGCAGAGGGCGTCGCAGAGATGCAGAAAGGTTTGGCCCTCGATGTAAGCCTCGCTAAGACCCCGGAGCGATGGGACAGGTACCCGCTGCTGGCCTACGCCTACGCGGTGGCGGGCCGGCGCGACGAGGCTCTGAAAATACTCGACGAGCAGAAGCGACTGGCGAAGCAGCGCTACGTCTCTCCCTATAACTTCGCCGTCATTTACACAGGTCTCGGCGACAAAGATCGGGCGTTCGAGTGGCTGACAAAATCTGTTGAGCAACGCACGCTGCCCATCTTTCGCGTCAAGAGCCGACCGCTGTTCGACCCCTTGCGCTCAGATCCGCGTTACGCAGACCTTCTTCGGCGTATGAACCTTGAGCCGTGAGCAAAGAGGACTGGAGTAAAAGAGGACTGGAGCGCAAGCGTCCCCGCTTGCAATGAGCGCGGAGCGCGAAAAATGCGTCCGTAATCAGACTTACTGAAAATTAACCTTAATACGTTCGCCAGCGCGACGTTTGCAAGCGAGGACGCTTGCGCTCCAGTCAGAATAATCTATGCCCATAGATTACCGATTTCAGCCAAAAGGATTGCGTTCAAATCTCGGTTGGTATAATCGCGGCTACATTCCGCATTTCGACGGCGGCGAGATTCCGCAGTTTTTTACTTTTCGACTCTTCGATTCATTGCCGCAAAGCGTAATTGAAAAATGGCGCGAAGAAACGGCCGCAGAAGGCGAGGAAGGAAAAATTCTTTTTCGTAAGAATGTCGAGAATTATCTCGACAAGGGTTACGGCAGTTGCTTTTTGAAAGATCCGCGCGTTGCCGAATTAACCGAAAGCAGCTTGCTCTTTCACCACGACAATAAATACCATCTGACGACTTGGGTGATAATGCCGAACCATATTCATCTTCTGGCGACGCCGCTTGAGAATGTCGAATTAAGAGAAATCGCGCATTCGATAAAATCCTACACAGCGCACGAGGCGAATAAATTGTTGAATCGTCAAGGACAGTTTTGGCAGCACGAACCGTTTGACCGATATATTCGCAATCGAAAGCATTTTGTCAATGTTATCGAATACATCGAAAATAATCCGGTCAAAGCCGGACTTTGCGCGAACGCGAAAGATTGGCGATTTTCGAGCGCGTTTCATAAAACATTGAGACTGGAGCGCAACCGTCTCGGTTGCAGTGAGCGCGAAGCGCGAAACTTTCGTTGAAAATAAAGTTACTGAAAGATAGACGCATTATGTCGCTCGCGCGACGTTTGCAAGCGAGGACGCTTGCGCTCTAGTCCTTTCCGAGGCTCGGAAAAATGAAAGAAGCGGCTCTAAATTTCTTAATCTCAGCAATGGTTGTCGGCTTATTGTTAGCCGCATCAGAGTTGGCCGTAGCCCAATCGCAAGCCTTGAACGGACAAATCGAAGGCACAGTGTCAGACCAGAATAACGCGGCTGTGCCAAACGCGGCAATCACCGCTACAAACATCGAAACCGGCGCGACCAGAATTGTTAGTACCGATGAAAGCGGCGTTTATCGCTTCCCGCTTTTGCCGCTTGGAACTTACCGCATCACCGCCGGAGCTGCGAATTTTAAGAAACTCGTCCACGAAGGAATTACGTTAGCCATCGGACAAATTGCAACCGTTGATTTGAAACTAGAAGCCGGAGAAGTCCAGGAAGTCGTTACCGTTTCGTCGGATACTTCAGTTGCCGATGCGGGCAAAATTGATTTGGGGCGCGTAATGAATACCCGCGAAGTGCAGAACCTTCCCCTTATTCCGCGCAATCCCCTTAACTTCGCACTCTTGCAAGCGAACGTAACCGGTCGTCCAAGCCGCGGGTTTCCTTTTACCACTCTCAATGCCAACGGCTTTCTAAGGCGGGTCAATTTCCTGTTAGACGGCAACACCAACACGCAAGGCGACCGCGGCTCGCTTCGGTTTATGCTGCTTTCCCCTACCTATGTCAGTGAGATTCAATTGATTTCGAACGGTTTTGCGGCGGAGTTCGGCAACACGCCGGGCTTGATTATGAATGTGGTTACGCCTTCGGGAACAAATAAGATCAGCGGTACCGTCAGCTATCTTTTTCGCCGACCCTCGTTTTATTCGCGTCCATTCTTTTATCCTTCGTCCGAAGATATACCGAACAATAAGGCTGATATTTTTACGGCAATGGTCGGCGGGCCGATTATCAAAGACCGCTGGCATTTTTATTTTGGTTACGAAAATGGAAAACGCGACGACAAGGCAGTTGCCGCGCGGCTTTTGACAATTCGACCGGAAGACCGGGCGCAGTTAATTGCCGCAGGTTTGCCTGCTGCGATTTTTCCGATTGCCATTCCTTCTTTGGAAACCGGATCTTTTCATATTTTTCGGACTGACGCGCAAGTGAACGAACGTAATCGACTGACGGCGCGTCTCATTCATTCCGATGCGCTTTCCAAAAATATTCTTCAGGGTGGACTCAATACCTTAGAGCGAACCGTTGACGCGTTCAGCGTGGACTATTCGCTGGCAGTGCAACTTGCTTCCTATACACCGCAGGTACTAAATGAATTTCGCTTTCAATACGCTCAACGCAACGGGAGCAATGGCAACGGCGGCAACAGGAGAAACGAATTTTCGGGCACCGGACCGTCAATCGTAATTACCGGCGTGGCAAACTTCGGTTCGCCGACCAACGCCGATACGATTTTTCCGACGAGAAGAATAACGCAGATCCAGGACAATCTGACGCGGACTGCCGGGACCCACGTCGTCAAATTTGGCGGCGGATTCAATTTCTATAATCAAGCCGAGCGCTCTCCGATTGTTAGCCAATACACATTTCCTTCGATTGCCGCTTACATCGCCGCCCGAAATGGGACGAATGCACGGAGCTATACTTCTTACGTCGAAGCCTTTGGCGACCCTGCAATAAACTACAAAGCGACTTTCTGGAATTTCTTTGTGCAGGACGATTGGAAACTGACGCGCCGGCTAAAAATTAACTTCGGTGTGCGTTACGACCTTTACCGGATTCCCAAGGCAGATTCGAGCTCGCCGTTTCCCGCTTCGCAAAACTTTAAGGTGGACAAGAACAATTTCGCGCCGCGCCTAGGCGTCGTTTATGCCTTGCGCGATGGGAAACGCCCGACGATTCTTCGCGCCGGTGCTGGAGTCTACTACGACCAACCGCTTCTGGCGATGTATCAGCGGGCATTGCAAAATAACGGTAATGTGAGATTTTTCAGTTTCAGTTTTGCGCCGACCGCAGCCGGTGCCCCATCATTTCCCAACATCTTGTCAGGTTCTTTGCCTCCGGGCTCGGCGTTGCCGCCGCAAAACATTGATTCGATCGCGCCTGATTTTGAAAATATGTATGCGATTCACTCAAACATTCAACTTGAGCAGGCAATTACAAGTAACCTTTCGTTCACCGTCGGCTATGTCCATTCCGGCGGTCGTCATATTCCTGTTTATCGCAACATCAACCTGATTTCCATTCGCTTCCTGGCGGACGGCAGACCTGTGTTTAGCCGGCTGGTCAATCCTTCCACTCGCTTCGACCCGAGATTCAACAATATCCTGATGGTGGAAGCCGCGGGCGTTTCGGAATACAACGCCTTGACTTTGCAATTGACAAAACGGCTTTCACGCGGGCTTCAATTCAGCGTCAACTACACGCTCTCGAAAGCCAAAGACGACGCGCCCGAACAAAATTTGACGACCGGCAACATCCAGGGTTTGGTTTTGATAGACCCAAACAATCGGCGATTAGACAAAGGTAATTCGTTTGCCGACCAACGGCATACTTTTGTGATGACCATGGTTGCCCGTCCGAGATTCAATGTTGATAACAAAGCTCTTCGCTATCTATTCAACAACAACCAGGTCGGCATCATCGGAACGGCCAACAGCGGCGAAACATTCAACATCGTCTCTACTTCAGACATCAATGGCGACGGGGCAACGATTTCGGACAGACCGATCGGCATCAAACGCAATTCAGGAAAACCTCCGTCGCTATTTAACGTTGATTTGCGGTACTCGCGGTTTTTTAATTTTACCGAGCGTTACAAACTGGAAGTCTTCGGCGAATTCCAAAATCTTTTCAACATTAACAGCATTATCCAATTCAATAACGTGACAGTAACGACGAATGCCACCACGGGCGAATTGGTCGGCGCACTTCCCGATTTCAAAGCGCGTAATCAATCAACCTCGCAGGAGAGCCGCCAGTTTCAACTCGGCGTCAAGTTTATTTTCTAGCGATTACTGACATCGGAAACGTCAGGAACAACCCGTATCTTAGCTATCAAGAGAGGCAGTCTGCCTTGCCAGGAAGTCTGACAAAACGACAATCCTTACGACACTTGCACTGCTTACCGGGCGGGATATTTTTTCAATCCGTTCGCGTTCGCGCGACCCATCGTGTTGGCCGGTCAACTGATCCCAAGTTCGAACGGAACAGCCACTGCGAGCGCGACGGGAACCGACTTCGGCAACGTCGGACGCAACGTCCTGCGCGGACCACGACAAACTAATGTTGACTTCTCAGTGATCAAACGTTTTCCGTTTGGAGATTCAAAGAATATCGAGTTTCGAGCTGAGTTTTTCAATCTCTTCAATCACGTCAACTTTGCCAACCCGATCAGTAATCTCAACGCAGTACAAGCCTCGGGCGGCAGTATCAACCCGAACACGGGGCAGATCATCAATCCAGGCGATTTCGGCCGCATCACCTCGACTAGCAACAACCCGCGGCTGATTCAGTTTGCCTTGAAGCTTAATTTCTAAGCGCTAATGCTTTTGGCTCGGACCGCCCGCGATCAGTCCCGGAGGGACGAAATGTTTATCGATCCTCGAAACAAGTCATTTCGGAAGCTCCGTCGAAGCGCCTCAGCCCGATTCATCGGGCTTGCCCGAAGGGTTATTAGACCAGCCGTTCTACGGCTGGGTAACGCGCCGGTGATTCAACGCCAGCGCGCTTTAGCGTGCTTCTCTTCAGTCGCTTTAGCATCGCGGCGTGACGGCATTGCGCCTTTACCACGGAAGGTAAGTCTTAAGTTGCGAGCTGATCTTCTTTTGATCCTTAACCGAAAGACAACCAATCCGTTTCACCAGCAGCCGGTTATCGAGCGTGAAGAGTTTCAAGCGCACGATACAAGGCATGTATAAGCCGGCCGCCTTATAGTCTGAGAGGGCGACATCGCCCGGCCACGAACGATGACCGGAAGTCGTAACCATGGCGAGAACTGTGTGACCGCGAATATTAAAGCGGCGTCGCTGAGGACCAGGGCGGGTCGTCGCTTCGTTCCAGATTGATTGCTAAAGGGGAAAGGAACGACCACGAGATCCCACTGCTTACAGTTCACGGAACGCCTCCTCATCCTCTTCGGTAGCCCAATCGTCGAGCGTGCTGGAGAGCGCATGATGAAAAGCCGCATCGAAAGGTTCAAGGCGCTTGAGCCTGACTACGTCGCCTTCCACTTCGTAGACAATCAGGTCGCCGGTCTTTGCGCCCAGAACTTCGCGCACTTTTCGCGGCAGGGTTATTTGAGCTTTACTGGAAATCTTACTGGTTTGCACTGTTTGGCACCTTTACCCGTGACGGTAAAGCTGCCAAGCGTTCTTGTCAACCTGATCCTCCCACTAAGAAACCATTCAGTGAGCACCGAACCCGCGATACGGCAGCGATTAGCGCAACATCGGCGCTTGTTTCGCTGCCGTAATATTCACAGGTTGCTTTCACCGGTCTTTATCCGAGTGTCCGTGGAGTCTCGTGCGGGTAATCATGTAGAGGTCTGGCCCACCGAATCCGCCCGGGCGATCGGAGCTGAAGAAAAGCGTCTTGCTGTCGGATGACAGATACGCATTCTGCTCGATGAACGCGGTGTTGATGGTGCTCCCCAGATTCACCGGAGTTGACCAGGCATCAAGCGTGCTCTCCCGTGTTGCGACCCACAGGTCACCCAGGCCAATCGTTCCAGCGCGGTTCGATTGAAAGAGTATTTCCAAGCCGTCATGCCGGATCGAAGGGCGGTTCTCGGTCGCTATGCTGCTCAGTTCCGTCACCAGCGTCGCCGGTCCAAATGAGCCGTCAGCCATTTGCTCACTCATATAGATCGATGGACCCATGTCGCCAGGGAGGCCGGGTAGGCGGCTGCTCCCGAAGAAGAGTTGAGGGGCGCCTTCCTCTTCGTTCTCGCACTCACCCTCATCGTTCTCACCATTCTCTTCGTTCTCGAAGTAGCTGGGACCGTTATCGTCGGCGGCGGAGTTGACTCCTGCTCCCAGGTTTACCGCCGGCTCCCAGTCAAAATCATCATGCGTGTGCCGGCGGGATGAAACCCAGATGTCGATCAAGCCGAGTCCGCCGGGACGCTTACTTTGAAAGAACAGGAAGTGCCCGTCGCGCGAAAAGGCCGGGTTGCCCTCGTCGAAGGTAGTATTGAGAGTCGGCCCGAGGTTAACTGCCGAGCCCCAAGGATCATCCACGCTCGCGCGCTGCGAGACGTACATGTCAAAGCCGCCGAGGCCTCCCGTACGGTTGGAAGTGAAATAAAGGCTCAAGCCATTCTTTGAGATCGCCGGCCCTTGATCGCTGGACACCAAGTTGACGGCGGGGCCGAGGTTGACGGGCGCCGACCAGTCGGAATACCTCTGGGCGTGGGCCGATGTCGCTTGCGCCATGACGAGTGCGAACATGCCGGCGGCGAGCAATGTCAGAGCCGCATGTGATCCGAAGCTCCGATGAGTCTTCTTTTTTTCTAACAACATGATCTTATCTCCTTTGAAAATGCGAGGCTCTTTCTGGTTGCGGGCTGCGCAGATTGCGAGCGTCGGCCCGAATTAGTCTGCCGACCGAATGCGGCAGTGATTATTGAAAGTCACCCTCCCTGGTATTTCCGCCTGCCAGGAAATCCGTGGCCGGCAACTGCAAGTATCAGAGCAACATGACGACGAGCTTGATTCCGCATATCGTTTGCAGAAGGCATTTAAATTTCTCCTTTCCAACAAGGCGCAGAATCTCTGGACAAAGAAACTGAGGGATGGATTGCAACTTAAGATAAGAACCTTTTGGGTTTGAGCGATCGGGAGCGGGAGCACTCAGGCCGGCGCGAATCGTGGCGCGGGCTTCCGGCGATAAGCGTCGCTCCAAAGAGCGCACCGCCTCGACCAGGAGCAGTTGGCCTTCAGGAGAATCCGGTGCTACCGGCTCGCATAGGTTGGCGTCCTGGAGGGAAACGCCGTCATCAGCTTCCGCCGGCGGGGGTTCGGACATGGGGCGAGGCCATTCGCCGGAAACGACAGTCACACGGCGGCGATAAGCATTGACCTCAATCCGTCGGTATGTTTTCACTGTTGCTCCTTTCGACAGGGCGTCACGTTAACGCCATCGCAAATGCGAGTACGGAGAGAGTGGGGAAAGTTTTGGGAAAGTATCGGGAAAGATTCAGGAAAGGCTGGGAAAAACTGGCGAAGTGGAGTTATGATGTGGTCGCCAAGCTAACTAGGGTTGCAAACCGCACTTGCTGGGCATATCAGCACGAGACGGAAGCACGCCGCCCCGCCTTTTCCCAGCCTCATTATCACTCGTGCAAGAAGCGCCGGACGGTCTGACAAACTTTAGCTTGTCGCGATCCTCCATCGACCATTTGCCAGGCAACGACAAACCAAAATTTGTCGAAATCCAGATGCAGCGGCTATCCCACGAAACACATTATTTTGACGAGTTCGTGCTCGACTTGACGCGCGGATGTTTGCTGCGCGATCGGCAAGAGATCAAACTGCGTCCCAAGTCATTCGAGGTTCTGAAATATCTCGTCGAAAACAATGGTCGGCTAGTAAGCAAGAATGAATTGATTCAAGCCGTCTGGATTGACATAGCAGTAACCGATGATTCACTAGTGCAATGCTTGAAGGATATTCGGCATGCACTCCGCGATGAGACGCAGCGGATTATCAAGACCGTTCACGGGCGTGGGTACATCTTTGAAAAGGAAGTGAGAGACCAGAGTGCAGCCGCGCAGATGACTACTTACACGGAAGAGACTGCTGGTGTTCAAGTCATCATCGAGGAGGAAACGAACGGACACGGAGTCATTGAGACTTCACATTTGCCGGTTGTTGGCAACATTAGTCTGATCTCATCTCACCGAGCCACGGGAATTGAGCGCTTGGCCGCGGCGCTCAAACAGCACAAATGGGCGGCGGCACTTAGTGTCTTAACGCTGGCAGCAGTGGCCGCGGCCATCGTTTATTCCAGCAGACCCGGCGAGGCGATAGATTCAGTCGCGGTCATGCCGTTCGTCAACGTCAGCGGCGATCCCAACACGGAATACCTCTCAGACGGGATTAGCGACAGCATTATTAACAACCTTTCGCAATTGCCCAGTTTAAAGAAAGTGATCTCCTTCAGCTCAGTCTTGCGTTACAAGGGAAAGCAGACCGACCCGCAGACGGTCGGGCGCGAGCTGAATGTCCGAGCGGTTTTGATGGGCCGGCTCGTTCAGCGTGGAGATGATCTCTCGATCAGCATTGAGTTGGTGGACGTGCGGGACAACAGACGTCTGTGGGGTGATCAGTATAACCGGAAACTGTCAGACATCATTGCGATGCAGGCGGAGCTCGCGCATGACATCTCGGAGAGGTTACGGCTGCGGTTGAGCGGCGAGGAGAAGCAGCTGCTGACCAAACGCTACACGGAGAATGGCGAAGCTTACCAGCTCTATGTGATGGGCCGCTACTACGCTCGCAAAAGAACGAAGGAGGGATGGGAAAAAAGCGTTGAATACTTCGACCAATCCATCAAAAAAGACCCGAACTACGCACCGGCATACGTAGCGCTGGGATATGCCTACGGGGGGCTTGGATGGCTCGGGTCGTTGCCCCCGAGGGAGGTTCGGCAAAAGGTAGCGTGGGCAGCGCTGAGGGCCCTGCAGATAGACGATGCACTCGCTCAAGCTCACGCCCTATCGGCACACAACAGAGAGATTGATTTGGATTGGCCGGGCGCCGAGGAAGAATATAAACGCGCCATCGAGCTTGACCCGAACTCGGGCGCAGTTCAAGCGAGTTATGCATGGTATTTAATTGATTTAGGGCGATCGGATGAAGCCATGCTGCATCTGAAACGAGCCAAAGAACTTGATCCGCTCTCGGTTAACATCGGCGCAGACATCGGATTTGCGTTGTACTTCTCGCGCCAGTATGACCGCGCAATCGAACAATTTCAGAAGACGATAGAGATGGACCCAAACTTCGCTCCAACACACGTGCGGCTCGGGGCGACCTATCTGCAAAAGGGAATGTTTGAGGAAGCCATCGCCGAGCACAAAAAAGCGATCGCTTTGGATGAGTCACCAGGCAGATGGGGCAGAGCTGCAGCGCTCGGATATGCCTATGCGGTGGCCGGCAAGAGACGCGAAGCGCTGAAAATCTTTGATGATCTCCGGGAGCAAGCAAAGCAGCGTTATGTCTCACCCTTCAACTTTGCGCTTATCTATATGGGACTTGGCGACAGGGACCAAGCATTCGAGTGGTTGAATAAGACCTATGACGAATACCCTTTCACTTTGGTTTTTCTCAAAATTGACCCGAGGTACGACAGCCTTCGCTCAGACCCGCGGTTCGCAGATCTGCTGCGGCGCATGAACTTCGCGACTTGAAGTCGGGAGTTTAGAGGTCTGGCTTGCGGCTCGCAGCTCTGCAGGAGCGCGATGTCTCTAGCTCAGTCATCGAGTTGTTATTCAACAGCTCATTGGGTCTGAGATGCACTCACATGAGCCGCTTTCAGCGAACTAAAGATGCAGAGATGATGTCGCCGTCTATAAACATTTCATCCCTAGCGGGATTGTTTCAGACAGTCTGAGACGCTCATAAACAACGCGATGCTCGCCAAGAGAACGACATTACTGCTTTTACCGCTGGCCATTTTGCTTGCGCCTTCTATTACTACGTTTGCTCAGACACAGATTACCGGGCGCATTACCGGAACTGTTAAGGACCAGTACGGAGCCCTTATTGCTGGAGCAGAGGTGACCGTTGTCAGCAAAGCAAGTAGCGATGAGCGTAAGGCCACAACCGATGCTGCGGGCAACTTTGCGGTGCCACTCTTGCCCCCTGGCAACTACTGGGTGAAAGTAACCGCACACGGATTCAACCAGGCGGTCCTTGAGACCGTTCAGGTAGTCATCACTGAAACAACGCCGGTGGACGCTAGCCTCACAGTGGCAGGGGTTATCGTCGATCCTATTGAAATACGCTTCGCGCCTCTGATTCAAAGAGATGGACCTCAGCTTGGCAGGATGGTTGACTCGCGCGCTGTGTCAGAATTGCCGCTGGCGACGCGCAACTTTACGCAAATCCTGGGGCTGTCCCCAGGCACGTCGGCCGAACTTCCGGACAACACTGCCGTGGGCCGGAACTCGCAAGGCGTTTCGGTTAACGGCGCACGGGCGACGCAAAACAATTATCAAATCAATGGCGTCGATGCTAACAACATAAGAAATAACAACGCAGTGCGCGTCGCTGTGCCGGCGCCTGAAAGCATCCAGCAATTCAAGGTGCAGACTTCGCTCTACGATGCTACGTTTGGCCGCTCCGGAGGCGGCAACATACAAGCCGTCACCAGAAGCGGCAGCAACGACTTTCATGGCGCTTCCTATGAGTACTTCCTTAGCGATGCGCTCATTGCCAACAACCCATTTCTGAAAGCCGCCGGCGTCAGACGGCCTGCTCTGAAACGCAATATCTTCGGTGGCCTGCTCGGCGGCCGTCTCAAGAAAGACAAGGCGTTCTTCTTTATTTCCTATCAGGGAACTCGTGAGCGAAACGGGGCGTCGGATAACAGCCTGTCGGCCAGTGTTTTGATCGCGCAGGGTCTGACCGACGACCGCTCAGAGCAGACATTGCGGAGAACATTCAGGGTGCCCTCGATCAACCCTATCGCCCTTGCTCTCCTGAATGTGAAGCTGCCAGGCGGTCAATTTCTGATTCCAACGCCGCAAGCGAATGGCCGCTATTCCGGCTCTGCACCGTCAAGCTATCGCGAAGACCAGTTCAACACGAACCTTGACTACCGTGTCAACAATCGCAACTCGCTCGCTTTAAAATTCTTCTTCTCGAACGCGCCACAGACTCTCGCGCTGCTCAACGGCCCCAACGTTCCCGGCTTTGCTGCCGAGCAACAGACCAACAACCGATTAGTATCCATTCAGAACATTCACAGCTTCAGCTCGACGGTGATCAATGAGGCCCGCATCGGCTACAACTTCATTCGGCAGGCTTCGCTCCCGCTTGAACCGGTGAAAGATTCTGACGTAGGTATCAGGCGGGCTAATGCCAATAGCTTTCCGGGGTTTCCGTTGATTCGCATCGCGCCTAATGCCGGCGGAGTAGCGTTCGGCACCGCGACCGCGAACATCGATCTGGCGTTCACTGCGCCTTCAGCTACGCTTAGTAATATTCTCTCTATCACACGTGGTAAGCACAGCACCCGCACGGGCGCCGAATTGATTCTCTACCAGCTCAATATTACGTCGAACACGAACACCCGTGGCCAGATCGATTTCAACAGCTTGAATGATTTCCTAATGGGCGCCACTAGTCAGTCGATCTTCGGCACCGGCATCAGCGACCGCAGCTTGCGCGCGACGGATCACAGCTTTTTTGTCCAGGATGATTGGAAGATTTCGCCCAAGCTGACCCTCAATCTCGGACTGCGCTACGAGCTGGATATGCCGCCCTATGACACGCGCGGGCGCAATGTCAACTTTGACCCAGCGCTTTACAAGCCGCGTCTGGCTGTGGGCAGCAGTGGCAACCCCATTGGCCCACCTATCGCTGGATTCGTGCAGGCAGGAAATGTGATTACTCCATACGATTTGCCGGATGTGCCAAATGTCGGTAAGCGCATTGTTAGAAGTGTTGACCCAAATAACTTCGCCCCGCGCGTTGGCTTTGCCTACTCGCCGCTTGATTCAGGCCACCTGATCGTGCGCGGCGGCTATGGCATCTTCTACTCGCGCGTATCATTCATTTATGTCCCGTCTATATTGCCGCCCAACTACATCGTCGGTCGAAGAGCCAACCCACCGTTCGCGGATCCTTTTTTCGCGGTGCCTTCAATCGATAGGTTTCCGACCTTTGTGCCTCCCATTGATTTGTCGACCCCCGTCTTTGACCGCAATCTCCGCACTCCCTACTTTCAGCAATACAATGCCAGTGTGCAGCACGCGATGAGCAAGGACATGACCGTCGAGATCGCTTATGTGGGCAGCCGCGGGCTAAACTTGTTTCGCGATGTCGGCATCAATCAGGCGCGCCTCGCCAGCCCACAGAATCCGATTGTCAACGAAGTGCTGCGCGCCCTAAGCTTGCCCGGAGCCGTGATAACGACGAACACTCCGGGGAACGCGCAACTGCGCGCGCCGTTTCAGGGCGCCTCGACCATCACCTTCCGGCAGAGTCAGACGACCGCGCAGTCGAGTTACAATTCACTCCAGATGAGCTTGACCAGGCGGCTGTCGAAGAGATTGCAATTCCTGGCCGCTTACACGTATGCCAAGTCAATTGACAACAGCTCAGGCGGCGGTTCAGTTTCGGGCGCAAGCGCTGATGTGGGCATAATACTTGGCAACCAGCTTGATAACCGGGCGCACCGTGGTGTCTCAAACTTCGATCGTCCGCATCGCTTTGTCTTGAGTTATCTTTGGGACCTGCCGCGACCGGCTTTGGCTGGGAGGTCAAGTGTCGGCCGGATGCTGCTATGGAATTGGCAGGTGGCAGGAATTATCACCGCGATGTCCGGACTTCCGATTGATATCGTGGATGGTGGCGCTGGTTCCTTCTACGGACTGAACGGCGGGAACAATCCCCTCGCGCGGCCAAACTGGGCGCCGGGCGCGACGCGCGACACGGCGACCAGCAACATTCCGGCGGGCTACTTCTTCAACCCGTTCGCGTTTGCGCGGCCCATTGTGCCGGCCGGTCAATTGATCCCAAGCTCAAATGGAACCGCCACTGCGGGTGCGCTCGGCACCGACATCGGGAACGTCGGTCGCAACGTTTTGCGCGGGCCACGTCAAATCGATGTGGACTTCTCGATGATCAAGCGTTTTCCGGTTGGTGAGTCAAAGAACATTGAGTTTCGCGCCGAGTTTTTCAATCTCTTCAATCACGTCAACTTTGCCAATCCGATTAGTAACCTCAATGCTGTTACGTCTTCCGGTGGCAGCATCGATCCGAATACCGGAAGGATCATCAACCCGGGCGACTTCGGTAGGGTTATTTCGACGAGCAACAACCCGCGGCTTATCCAATTCGCACTGAAGTTTAACTTCTGAGTTATTACTAGAATACGCGAAGTGTTGGAGTCGGGATCCTGTGCCGAGGGGACAGGGGCCGTTGTTTGGTGTGACACGCTACCGCCGGCTGACGAACGGATTGTCCCTAATCCAAAATCGCCACTGCTTATCTTTCCACTCTTCTGCGTAATCAATTCCAATACGTGGCCCGGAAGAGACTCGTGAGCGTGGAATCTTCTCGGCTTCTTCGAGCCAAACCCGGTTGCTCAGCAAGTCGGCGCCGTCGAGTCGGCGATCGATGCCCAGCGCGATGCTGAGCTTGCCGGGGCCATTGGTCAGATTATGATCTGGCTGGCCTCCGCGACGCTTGCGCATCAACTCGATTCCCTCAACCGGCTCAACCGCACGAATCAAGACGGCGTGAGGTGCGTCTGCAATATTCGTCACCACGTTGAATTGGTTATACATGCCGTAAACAAAAAAGACGTACGCAGTTCCGCCAATGCCATACATCGGTTCAGTGCGCTTGGTTCGGCGTCCACCGTATGAATGCGCGGCGCGATCCTGCGGCCCGCGGTAAGCCTCGACTTCTACAATCCGACCTGAGACTCGTTTGCCATTTCTGGTGGGGACAACCAGGAGCTTTCCCAGCAGCTCGCGTGCAACGTGCAAGACGTTCGGCCGCGTGTAGAACTCGCGAGCGAGCTTGAGGTTAGACTTCGGATGTTCCGGTTGGACCATTTTCTCTGGCAAGACAGCTTCCATCGCTCCGCTAGGAGCCAAATGTCTATAGCATCCCCTGCACGCAAAACAATCTCAGCTCCGTTAGGAGCGAAATATTCTTCCGCTCCTAACGGAGCTGTAAAAGAATTCTAATCAAATCGTGGTAACTATAAACATTGTGCGCCTACGGCGCTGTAGTCGCGTTAACTCATCAATGCCAGAGTTTCCACAGCATGACGAAAGTGATCACGAAGCCAATCACAACGATGGCGCGCCGGATCGTAGTTTGATCTACCCTCACCGCCATCCGTGCACCGAAGTAACCGCCGATTAGAGCGGCCCCGGCCATCAGCAGCGCGTCCGGCCAGACAACGAGACCCTTAAGCGCAAAACTCAGCACCGCAATACTGTTGATGCAGATGCCCAGGAAATTCTTGATTCCATTGGCGCGGTTAAGGTCGTGTAAGCCGAGGAGTCCCATCGCCGCGAGCATCAGGATGCCGTTGCCCGCGCCAAAGTAACCGCCATACGCCGCCGAGAAAAACTGAAACACGATTGCGCCCAGCCACCATGAGGCTTGTGGTTCGGCAACGATTGGTTGCAGCCGCAGGCGACGATTGATGGACCCCTGGGCCATGAAGAGGATGGTGGCGAAAAGGATCAGGAAGGGAACCAGTCGCGCAAAGGTGGGCGATGGCGTCCAAATCAGCAACCAGGCCCCAAGGGCGCCGCCAATGACACTCGTGATTCCAAGGCGCAAAAGGATTGTCGAACTATTCTCCAACTCACGCCGATAGCCAAACAGTCCACCGAAGAGTCCGGGCCAGAGAGCCACGGTACTGGTGGCGTTTGCAACTTTGGGATCGAGTCCCAGCCAAATGAGTACCGGAAAAGTAATCAGCGTGCCGCCACCGGCGATGGAATTGATCACACCCGCGGCAAATGCCGCCGCGATCATCATTAGCATGTTTGGGAGGGACATTAAATAGTTTCGAGTTCCAAGTTTCGAGTTCTGAGTGCTGAGTTTCGCGTTCCGCGTTGCGAGTCTCAATGTGGAGCCGGGAGCTTCGTGCCAGAGAGCTCGAAACTCGAAACTTGAAACTTGAAACTCGAAACTTGGTAGCCATGTTAGAATGAGCCACACAGTTTCACAAAGCAGAACCTTAGGAGGCAACGATGGCAGAGGTAACTATTCGGCCGACGAAGAATGGGCCGCTCATCGTCGAAGGCCCAGTCGAGCTTTTCGATACCGATGGAAACAAGATCACGGTTGATAAGCCGCGCCTGGCGCTGTGCCGTTGCGGCGCGTCATCGAACAAGCCTTTCTGTGATGGCACGCATAGCCAGATTGGGTTTCAGGCGGGTGAGGCGATCAATCCCGCCAGTGCGGAATGATTGCGGGACGATCATGAGTCGTCGAACTCTACTTCTTGTTTGCCTAATCGGGCTTCTTGGCACGCTTTCGTTTGGGGTTCCGGCGGCGCGCTTGCCCAAATCCGCCACGCCGTCCACCGCCCCGTCTGCGGTCTCAACAAAGAAAACTCTCCGCGTGATGACTTACAATATTCACGTAGGCGTGGGCATGGACAAGAAACTCGATCTTCAGCGCATCGCCGACGTGATAAATGGTCAACATCCTGATCTGGTTGGCTTGCAGGAGGTTGATCGTGGAGTTAAGCGCACCGAAGGCAAGGATGAAATTGCCGAATTGGCGAAGCTGACATCTATGAACTACGCCTTCGCGCATAACCTCGACTATCAGGGTGGTCAATACGGCGTCGCAATTCTATCCCGTTTTCCGCTGCGAGACATTGAGCATCGCAAGTATGAGCACCTGCGAGAGGCGGAAAGGCGCGGGATGATCCGGGTTGAATTTGAATTTGTCGGCCGAACTATCAACTTCGCAACCACACATCTCGACTATCAATACGAGGATGGCCGAATTTTTGAAACCGAGCAAATACTGAAGTTTCTTGAGAGTGTCAAAGGGCCGCTTATCGTCGTTGGCGATTTCAATGATGAGCCTGCGGGAGGCGCTTACAAGTTGATGCTGACGAGATTTCTGGATGCGTGGACCAGTACGAAAGCAAAAGAAGCAGGGCTCAGCTATCCCGCAGACAAGCCGGCAAAGCGGATCGACTATATATTCACTCGCGAGTCGGATCGCATACGAACGAAGCGGGCGTGGGTAGTGAGCACGCTTGCTTCCGATCATTTGCCGGTGGTGACCGAGCTTGAGATTCGTTAGTCGTAACGCGCGCCTGTTAGTTTGCGGTAAACCGCTGACCTATAAGACTCCGGCGACAGTTCTCAAAAAGAAGCGCATCGCAAACTAACAGTTTATGTTGCGTCAACCCCATCGATTCAGGAGGCGCTGAAGTAGTCGCACCTCAAAGCGTTGTGTCTGCCAGGTTGGATCTGTACTTCGTATTCGTCTGGCGATCATTCATCTCGATATAGACATAACTCGGCGGAATCACGTCCTCTTCCAGCGCAAACCAGATGCGGCCAAGGTCTGACGGGTTGCTGAGGGCGCAAAATCCGTAGAGCCGTGCTCCGCGTTGATCAAAGATGTCCACCCAGGTGCGAGAGGAGTTGGCGTTGTTGCCGCACGGCGGTAGCGCGGGCGCGGGCGCGAAAAGCGCGGCCGGGTAATCCGCCTTGTTGTCAACGTCATACTTGTAGCGGATCCAATTCTTGCCATTGGCGCTGTAAGCTTCTGTTCCCATCAAGTAGAGCACCGGGTTGGGGAGTACAGGATTAGGAGTAGCGTGAGATATCTTGCTACTGGCTATCATCGTCAGCAGCAAACTTGCCAGAAGCATGGTGATCGCTTTTGATATTCTCATCGCGGGCCCTTTCATTTGAGTGAAGAGTAAAGCTGTTTGGGTTTTGGAGCTTCAAGTTGACTTAGCGTGGAGAGAATGCCACTAATCGCGGGCCGTTATCAAGGAATCTTTTGAACCATAATCCCGATTAGCTGATCAATCGAAAGTGTATCAACGCTGGTAGCCGCGTTCCAAGGTCACTTTTTAACAACACTAGCCAGCCCCACCGTAACGGTAACGACATCACCGACCGCTACTCCGGCCTCCTGCTTTATGTCTTCATCTACCAGCACGAAGGATTTTCGCTGCCGGGAAACAATGAAGCCTTCCCGGCGAGGCGCGCCGGCTTCTGTGAGCAACACAAAGCCTTCCTCAGATCTTCCCAGTAACCACGATTTGAGAATGCCGGGGTTGTCTTTGTCGATAGCGAAATATTCCTGGATTAGTTTCGCATACAACTCGCGCCGGCCGGAGATTTTGAGTTGATGGCCGAAGGGCATCTGGCCCCCTTTAACATAGGAGCTAATTAGAATTTTATCCATCGGCCAGTTGAGAGCGCCCAGGCGTTCTGAGCGGTGACAGGAGGAACAGACCATCGCGCTTGCCACCGGCGTCGCATCAAAGCGCGCGCCGAAACGCCGCCACCGATCTTCCGCGCTCGCTGAACTGAGTCCGGGTCCAAGTTTCCGCTGGTCCAGGTAACCACCAAACCGCGGTGAACCGTAAGTTCGAAAGCGCTCATTGACAGTGAGCAAAGCCTGCTGCTCGGCAGCGCTCACACTACCCCGCACCGGGAAGATTGGCAGGATGCCGCTCTTGTGACACATCGCGCAGTTGTCATCCCCCTCACCCAGCTCCCAACGTCCGGCGACCGCGATCGAACCATCCCGCCGATAGCTGCGGTAAAAGTCTTTAAAGTAAGCGTTGAAAATGCCATTTGCGCCGGCCACCGCTGACACCACTGACACGTTGCGCACACGCGCGCGCGCGCCCGGATCGGGAACGCCGAATTGCACCCACTTATCGGGTGTGCCCTTTTCTGCATTGCCGGGAACGACTATTAACAGCCGGCCATAGCTCGCATCATTGTCGGGCGTGCCGAGGTGTCGGGACTTGTAACTCAAAAAGATGAGTTGCTCGGCAGTGCCTCTGGTTGAGTTGAGCTGCCGCAGAAAAGTTTTGGCGCGCCCCAATGTCTCGTAACGACTGACATAGCGGAGGAAGGTAGGGTCCAGCAGAAACCGAGGGATCTCCACAAACCGGCGCGTCTCCGCAAAGTATTGTTGGTCGGGGACGAGAAAGCCGAGTTCGTGATCAGGCTGCCGGTCAAGAGACGCAGCTTCGACGTACTCGACAAACGTACGATAACGGCTCATGAAGTCGTGATCCGCGGAGAGCTTGCACTGGCGCATCGTGCCCACGATTCCGTCGAGCACTCTTTCATAAGCAGGCAGTGCGCTGTCGCTTTCGTACGCGCCGCGCGCAGTTTGCACCAGCGCATCGACCTTAGTCGCCACCCAGGCGTTAGGTCGCGCGTGCAATTGCTCGCAGCGAGAAGCGTACGCGAGGTTCGCGACCAGCAGGAGACCGGCGACTATGCATACACCGACGCTCATGCGGGCCCAGCGAGTTTTATGACTCTTCAGATTTACGGTTGGGACTAGCAAGGTATCTCCCTGAAAAAACTCTGCAGTTCCTTGATCATTTGGCCAAATGTTGACCAAGATGCGATCCACGAAAGGACACGAACTAACACGAAACGCCGTTAGTGTAGTTTTGTGTGATTTTGTGGATCGTATCTCATCGAACGATTGTTTGCCGCAACAGCCGCGCTGTGATTCAAAAGCTTAGCGTCCAGTGAACAGCGTTTTCTCATCAACAAAGCAAAGCCCATTGCCCCACGGGTCCGCGACATAGAATGAGCGCTCGCCCCACGGTCGCACCACGATCTCGCCCGCGCTGGCACCATGCACTTCTTTTGAAGAGAGGCAGCCCAGATCGCTAGCGCGCGCGTAAACTTGATCGAGACTGTTTACCGCGAAATAGATGTAGTCAGGGAGCGGTTTTGCTTTCTCACCCTCGGCGCTGACGGCGACCAGCGCCAGAATTACCGGCCCACAATCGATATAGTGTCGCGAAGCTCGCGGAATTCTTCTGCCGGGATCGTCGAGCAGCTTCGCATAAAACTCCGCGGCTTTGTCGAGATCATCGACTTGCAGGATTACTCGGAAAAGTTTGTCAGCCATTTGATCCATCTCCCGATCCAAATCTGTCTACCTCAGCGTGCTTTATCCGTGGTCTACGCCGCTTCTTCGCGACTAAGCTAAAAAGAACACGAAGGTTACACAGCGCGGCTAGAGCCGCAACCAAACAATGTCTGGGCCGAAACATTCGGTCAGCCTGCGGAGCAGGCGCAAGCATAAAGCCTGGGGCGTAAGCCCCAGGAACAGAGCGGTGAAAATGCGAGCCCATGAAATGGGCGACAGTGGATTTGCAACAAATCATACCGCGCTCTCTTAGCCCGGTGACCGCCGTCGCCCGCATTCGCGGGCTTGGAGATTTCTCAATGCCATTCCTGGGGCTTACGCCCCAGGCTTTACGCTTCCGCCTGCTCCGCAGACTCGTTGAAGGCCCCAAATAAGATTGTGTTTCCTCAACCAACAATCTTGCACAGAAAACGATAAGTTGGCGGTTTACTACAAAGAGAAACATAGACAGTCAGTAATGGCTGTCCTACCACGCTACCGCGTAACGTCCGCGACGTGGGTCGGCGCCGGCGGATGAGACTCCGGTTTGCGGGTTGTAGATAATCACAGTCGGTGAAGAAAGCGTGCCCCAGGCGGATTGCACCTTTACTTTATGACCGCGCGCTTTCAGTTCGGCGACGGTCTTTTCCGGAATACGCGATTCGAGATTTAAGGAGCCCGGTAGGAATTCGTGGTCGTCAAACGAGCTGACGTAGTGTTGGGTGTCAAAGCGCGCCGCTTCCACTGCCTCCTGCGGGTTCATGCCAAACTCGATAATGTTGAAAAGCACTTGAAGAAGCGCCTGATCCTGATTGTCACCTCCGGGCGTACTCAAGACCATGTATGGCTCGCCACTCTTCAGCACCAGCGTCGGGGTGAGGGTGATGCGGGGGCGCTTACCGGGCGCGACCACGTTTGGACTTTTCGGATCGGTGAGCGCGGACTGCAGACGCTGGCCCATCAACACGCCCGTGTCGCCGGCAACAACTGCCGGCAACCACGCGCCGCTCGGCGTCGCGCTGAAAAGATTTCCGTCTTTGTCGATTACATTGACGCAGGTTGTATCGTTGGCCCGTTCCAGCAGGGGAACGGTTGAAACTCGGCCGAGCGGCTCGCTCACGCCGGCGAGTAGGGCCTTCATGTTCTGCGGGTCGCCGGGTTGCTGGGCAAGAGAAGCGCGCTCCTTTTCGATTAGCGGGCGCCGCAACGCGGCGTAATCTTTCGAAAGCAATTCTGCTGAGGGAATCTTTATGAAATCGGGATCACCGTAATAGCGATCGCGATCGGCAAGCGCGAGCTTGAGCGACTCGGTAAGCGTGTGAATATAGTCTGCCGAGTTGTGGCCCATCGCCTTCAGGTCGTAACCATCCAACAGGTTCAAGGTTTCGACCAGCGCGGGGCCCTGCGTCCAGAAGCCGGCCTTGTAAATCTCGTAGCCGTGATAATTCGCTTTCACAGGCGATCCGACGCGCGCGTGAAAACGCGCGAAGTCTTCCGCCGCGATCAATCCGCCGTGGTGTTGCATGTAGTCGCCAATGCGGCGGGCGATCGGGCCCTGGTAAAAATAATCGCGTGCGGCCATTAGTCCCGCATGGCGAGTTTTGGCCGCGCCCGTCTTTCCGGCGGCGACGATTGCGCGTAGCGTGCGGGCAAGATCTGTCTGCACAAAAATGTCACCAACCTTCGGCACTTCGCCGTTGGGGAGAAAGATGCGTTTGGCGTCGGCCCACTGCGAAAAGATCGGCGCTCGCGTCTGGATGTATTGCACGCGCAACTCATCAATGGGAAAACCGTCGGCTAGCTCTATTGCTGGTTGCATGACCTCGGCGAGTGATTTGCTGCCAAACTGATCGAGCGCGGTGACACAAGCGTCCAGCACTGCGGGGACAGTTGCGGCCAGGGGGCCGGTGGAGGGAATCAAACCTGACTTGGCCCCCGCCATCGTCGCCATCCCAGCGCCGCTTTGCGCTTTGTCAGAATCGGCGCCCCGATCGCCTGTCGTGGCTCTGTTGGCGAAAAACTCGCGGGTCGCTTTCATCGGCGCCTGGCCCATGCCTTCTATTACGACCACGCGGCGGCTGCCCTGGAGTTTGATCAAAATTGGCACTTCGCCACCGAAAGAAAAGTGAGAAAACTCGATGACTGAAGCCGCGAGTATTGTTGCCACACCCGCGTCGACTGCGTTGCCGCCGTGCTGCAGGATTCGCAAGCCGGCTTCAACTGATAATGGATGCCCACCGGCAACTACGCCGCGCCGGCCGCGAACTACCGGGTGAAATGTCTGCGTTTGAGACTTGGGTTGCGGACCTGAAACGAGCAACAAGCCCAGGGCGATGAAGACGACGAGCAAGCGGCGCATGGCGAGAAACCTCTCAGTTGAGTTTGAATCCGTGCGAATTGTGATCTTGTTTTCCGCGTTAGTCAACGACATTCAGAAACCCAATCCGCAGATTGCACAGATTACGCAGATGACAAAACACTACCCAAACACGTAAGCCATCAACGAGATTGTGGAGAGATTGCTCGCCTCCTATTTCGAAATCGGTGTAAGCTGCGTAATCTCTGGATTACTTTCATGACGTTTTATGTTTGCACTGCGGGTGGAGGTTTATGGAAAAGCACTGACAACGGCACGACTCTGGTTCCTATTTTCGATAATCATCTAGAATTGGGTACGGCTTCGCTAAAGACCTAAGTAAAGGTGCGGAAGGAACGACAGGGAATAAAGAGAGTGGAGGTTAGAAAATAGTTGTTCGAGCAAAAGCGTGGGTGGCCAAAAAAAGACCGTGGGCACCGACCTCCCCCAAGACCGGCGCCCCTGCCTTTATCTCAGTTCTCCCGTGGAGAATTAACGATGAGGGATATTAGTCCCACTCATTCGACCGGTGGTTGCAGTAATCTTGCAAACACTTTACGACTCTGTAACAAAAATTTCCGCAAACCTTTTCGACGTCTTTTGAACCGGGTGCAAAGACAGACAGCGAAGAGCGAGGATTCAAAACACTAAACGGAGTTCTAACTGGAGAAAGGCTCTTATGCCGGAAACTCGCATCGCGCCATATGGCTCCTGGAAGTCGCCAATAACGTCTGATCTAATCGTAAGCGGTTCCATTGGTCTGTCACAGCCCTTACTGGATGGTTCCGACCTTTACTGGATTGAGATGCGCCCTACCGAAAGCGGCCGCAGCGTGATTGTGAAGCGGGACGCGTTGGGTGGAGTGACCGATGTAAATCCAGTGCCCTTCAACGCGCGCACTCGCGTGCATGAGTATGGCGGTGGGGACTATGCGGTTCGAGATGGCGCAGTTTATTTTTCAAACTTTTCGGATCAGCGCCTTTACGCATCTCCAGCAGGAACGCCTCCGGGGCCGATTACTCCGATAGCCGATATGCGTTACGCCGACGCAGTCATAGACAAGGCGCGCGGACGTTTGCTTTGCGTCAGGGAAGACCACACTGTGGCGGGCGGTGAAGCGGTGAACACGCTAGCCAGTCTCAGTCTCGCCGGCGATGGAACTCTGGGCCAGGTATTGGTTTCAGGGAACGACTTTTATTCATCACCGCGACTAAGCCCGGACGGTTCAAGGCTGGCCTGGCTCAGCTGGAACCATCCCAACATGCCCTGGGACGGCACTGAACTCTGGGTCGGAACATTTGACGATAACGCATTATTGGCGACGAGCGAGTGCGTTGCCGGCGGCAATGACGAGTCGATCTTTCAGCCTGAATGGTCTCCGGATGGCGAGCTCTATTTTGTTTCAGACCGCAACGGTTGGTGGAATTTCTACCGCGTCAATTCCGAGGGATTTGTTGAAGCAATATGCGAAATGGAAGCTGAGTTTGGCATGCCGCAGTGGGGATTTGGCATGTCCACTTATGCTTTCGAATCGGCAGCGAGAATTGTTTGCGCTTACATTGAGAATGGTATTTCGCGGCTCGCGCTAATCCACACCGGCACGAAAGAGTTTGAGCCGATAGATTCTTCATACACCGACATTCGGTTTGTGCGGGCAGCGCCGGGGCAGGCAGTGATGCGCGCCGGATCGCCCACGGAAGCGGCTTCAATCGTAAAGTTTGATTTGGAAAAGAGAACCTTCGAGGTGTTGCGGCGCTCCAGTAGTCTCCAGATTGACGCGGCCTATCTCTCGACTCCGCGCGCCGTGGAGTTTCCCACGGAAGACGGACTGACAGCCCACGGATTTTTTTATCCACCAAAGAATCGCGACTACCGCGCACCCGAGGGCGAGCGGCCACTGTTGCTGGTTGAAAGCCACGGCGGGCCAACGGCTGCGGCGGCCACGGCCATGAGTCTTGGCATTCAATATTGGACGAGCCGGGGCATAGCCGTGTTGGACGTGAACTATGGCGGCAGCACTGGGTTTGGGCGAGCTTACCGGGAAAGACTAAAGGACAAGTGGGGAATCGTGGACGTTGACGACTGCGCGAACGGAGCGCGTTATCTGGTTAAGCAGGGCGAAGTCGATGGCGATCGCCTGATGATCACTGGCGGCAGCGCCGGCGGTTACACAACGCTTTGCGCGTTGACCTTCCGCGACACGTTTAGCGCTGGGGCCAGCCACTACGGGGTCAGCGATGCCGAAGCTTTGGCAAAAGAGACGCACAAGTTTGAATCGCGGTATCTGGATGGATTCATGGGGCCCTATCCGGAAAAGCGGGAGATTTATTTTGAACGCTCGCCGATCAACTTTACCGACCGTCTATCTTGTCCCGTGATCTTCTTTCAGGGACTCGAAGACAAAGTGGTGCCTCCGAATCAGGCAGAGACGATGGTTGAGGCGTTGCGGGCGAAGGGGATCCCGGTTGCGTATTTGCCATTTGCAGGCGAGCAACACGGATTTCGTCAGGCGAAGAATATCAAGCGAGCACTCGATGGCGAACTCTACTTTTATTCGCGCGTGTTTGGATTCGAACTCGCGGAGCTGGTCGAGCCGGTGAAGATTGATAATCTATGAGAAAAGAGGCACGACGACTGGCCATGTCCATCCTCCTGGAAATGAACTTCGAGAAAGCGTTCGGAAAATCCTCAATGACTCTCTAGTCCACGGGCTCATCCGCAACGGTGGCGGCTCCGCCACCATGGTCGCCGCCACGCAGAACCTGACTCTCGTCCATGAAATAAGAAAGCTTGCCGGTCTTGCCATATTCGATGGGTACAGCAGTAATCTCAAACTTATCCCCTGACGCGGTTACTTCGATTTTGTAACCGTACTTCTCCAACATTTCCTTGCTGAGTAAACCGGCTGAGACTAACTGGTCGAATGAGCCGTAACCAGCGTTCCCTTCAGTTGATTTGAAGGTTGCTTCCGCGCTGGCCACGGTGCGCACAATGCTCTTCGCGACCGCTTCATTGCTCGCCGGTATTGCCTCACTTGATCCTACTAACATTCCCGCCACCAGCACCTGAAGCAAGTTTTTTGGAACATGCAACTCGTGAAACGGGCCCAGCCCGTCGTTGGAAAGTGAGTAGGTCAGAGGGTCGATCAGCGGGTTCACGCCTGACAAAAAATCGTTCATCTTGTCGCGGAAGCCGGCGCCGGAGATCCCGCCTCCGATGGTGTACTGCTCTACCAGGCCAGCGGCCACGTAGACCTGCCCAAGCACCTGCCGCGGTTGCCAGCGGGTATAGTTTCTAAAATGACTATCGGACGAAAGTGTCTGATGGTTCAGATAGCTGTCTACTACGTGACGCGTTTCGGCAGGATCGGGCGACACGACGAGGAAGTCACCCACGAACGCGTAAGAAAAAACACCCGCGTAGGAGACGAGTTCAGTTCCATCGCGTTTCTCAGTTTGCGCCAGCAGGCTCGCACCCTTTAACCCCAAGCCTTCAACAAGCTTTGGTATGAGTCGTCCAACCGCTTCCCGATCCTTTACTGAGATTGCGATTACCGGATTAGGACCTGCATTCGTGTTCTGCTGGTTGGGACCCGTTGCCGCCGGATTATCTTCGCGCGGGTTTGCCGGCGCTTCGTTAATCGCTTTCTTTGCTTTCCGGGGAAGCGCCAGCGCCAACTCATTTCCGAGTAGCGGTAGCAAGTCGTCTTTGATTTTTAGTCCCAGCTTCTTTTCATACGCAGCAAAGGGTGTTTCTGGCGGCGGACCATCTTTGACAGGTTGGCCGCCATACTTTCTCGCCCGCTCCTCCGCCTGCGCAATCGCTTTCAGCATTCCTTCGTACACTTGTGGGTAGTCGAGCGAAACGCTTACGAAAAGGTCAACGTCCGCGGGAAATATGTTGGGAGACTCCGGCACGATCGCCGGTCCCGAAACAAACTGAGGCACGAAAGGAATCGCGTTGCCTTTGTTTTCGGCGCTGTAAATTATCAAAGTGCGAACAACGTAAGCGTCGCCTTCAAAAACCAGCGCCGCCCCAATCGCTTCGGGCCACTTGCTTTCCCCTCCGAAGAGCGCGCTATAAAGCGAATAGAACATCGGGCCCGCTTCATCGGTGTCGCCTTGTGGCGTGCCCGATAGAGCAGCGTTGCTCGACGACTGCGGATCATCGCTGGCCACCACCACCGGAGGTTGCAAGGAACCAGATGCCTCAGCCGGCGGTGGTATAGGCTGCTCCACAACCGTGGGAGCAGTCATCTCCGCTTCCTCCATCTCAGGCGACTCTTCTGCTTTCGGCGGATTCGCCGCTTCAGCTTCGGCTCGTTTCTGCGCTTCCTCTTCCAACTTCTGCCGTTGCTCCTTTTCTTCCTTTTCAATCGACTTCAGGTCGACGTAAAGAAAAAGCGACTCAGACGCAAACCGATTCCGCGCCAGCAGGAAGTTCTGATCTTCTTCAAGCGCCTTGCTGCCTCGCGGTCTAAGATTGCGAAATGTAAACGCGATGTCGCTAATCAAGACGAGCGAGCCAGCCTGCTTCATTTGATAAGGCGGCAGGGTTGGCTCAGGTTCCTTTTTCACTACAGTTCCTATGTTTTGGGGCGCAACTCCAGGTGCGACTACCAGCTCGGTCCTCGTGTCTTGTGTGTCGGAAGGACCAGCAGAAACTGCGAGTGTCGGACTCGCAACGGGCGATAAAGACGGTGTAGGTGATGGCGTCGGGGTGGGGGTTGGTAAGAACTTAGGAAGGAAGTCGCGCAACTCCGGATAGAACTTCTTCGCTTCTTCGGGAGAAGAAAACTCGATGGCAATAAGAACTGTCGGGAGTTTGGGTCTAGACGGCCAACCGGCCACCAACATGCGCGAGCCGGCAAGCACGTCGGCGTGTGCGTTAAGCCATTTCACAACTGTCTTGAATTCTTTTGGCGGGCCGCCGAGTTTCATCACCGGATCAATGAGATCGTTGACCGCAGATGAACGAATCAATCCACCGACGCCTCGCACCTCGCAATAGACTTTGTAACTGTCGGCGGCGAGCAGCGAGTCGAACGTTGGCGCCGGTTCGGGAACCGCCGCCCGCTTCTTCGGCGCGTTGTGTCTCTGCTGCGCTAGTAGTGGCGACGCCAGAATGACAATCGCGACGACAGCGGCAACCAGGCGGTTAGCTTTGTTGAAGTTCATCATGTGAGTAATTGAGATTTAGCTACTTCTATAATCCTGCTGCACGTTGGGTTTTCAAGCTCAACCTTTTCACTGGGACCGCGGGCGTCCCGCCCGCTGTCGTTGAATGCCAATCGACGGGTTGTCTGATTCACTGGGCATTGAGTGAACTGGTTGCTTGATGCGGGCGGGACGCCCGCGGTCTCAGTGAAAAGCTTGACGCTGCTCACTTCGCCAGTCGCTTCCAAACACTTGCTTCGCCTTCGCTCGTGATTAGACGTCTGACCTCGCCGTAGGCAGCCGCATAAACTGCCCGCATTTCGTTGGC
Organism: Chloracidobacterium sp.; assembly: GCA_031370285.1. Lineage (GTDB taxonomy): Bacteria > Acidobacteriota > Blastocatellia > Pyrinomonadales > Pyrinomonadaceae > PSRF01. The sequence continues at coordinate 55,367 of JANMQG010000015.1, forward strand.
TGACATCGTCGCTGTGGAATAGCCAAGCTGCTGGTCAATTTCCTCGATGCTCATCCTTTTTCGCGGCTCGTATCGCGCCACCATTCGACCCTCGCCCGCCAAGTGCACCGCTAAACCCTCGGCCAGCCAGCGCGGCGCACGGCCGTGTCCGATAACGTCGACCAAAGTATGTACGAGTTCGTGCCGCAGAGTTGTTTCGAGAATTCGCCGGCGCTTCAGCGTTGCGAGCGGTTGCAGCTCAATTCGGCTTCCTTTCGTCGCCGCTGCCGCCCAGGCCGGTTGCCCAGTCCGCCCAACAAAGTCTCCCGTCGTTTCGTTTATGAAGATTTCCAGGGCAGGGAGCTGAACCTGAATTCCAGCAACAGCAACGCGCGCGAGCAGCGACTTGCGGCTGGTCTGAAGCAAACTCAGCAATGTTTCAGCCTCGCGCTGGCTGATGGTGGCGGGATAACTGATGCGGAAGTCTTCGCTGCGAAGAGTAAGCCGAGCCACAATGTCGCCACGACTTGTTTCGTAGATGAAGGGACCGATTGTTGGAGAACTGATCTGACGTTCGCGCTCCCAAATGAGGTCAGCCGACGCCGCTGCGCCGCTGCCATTTGCGACGTGCGTGGAAGGAAAATACTTCCGGAGGATTTGCCGGTAACTGGCGCCGCGCTCTGCCATCACGTGCGCGCCCTCCTGGCAAAGCCCGAGCCCGTGGCCAAACCCACGGCCCCGAAATATGAAACTTGAGCCAGAGCGCGCGATTTCAAAACGCGAACTCTTGAGCAAGTTCCAACCAAGCGCGCGACCAACGATGATCTTGAAGTCCCATCCTTTGACGGTGACGCGGCGATTACCTTCTATGGCGATCAACTCAGCTCGGCCGCTGGCATCCATTCGTAAAACCCCGACGCTCACCAGCCGTGCACCAACGTTAGTCCGCGGATCTGTTTGCAGCGCCTTGAGCAGTTGCGTGTACGACACCGTGTCTTTCCAACTACTGTGCGCTTCGTTCCCGCAGTATTCGTCCGGCACGCCCCGCAAGTAGGGAGGGGCGTTGCCGCCCCAGAGCGTTGCCATGTTTGCAGTGGCGCCACCACACGAGGCGCTGAAGTAGGAATCGGCAAGCTCGTTATTCTCATCGCGGAGTATTTCTCCTCGAGTAGCTTCCACGGCTTCGAGAAGCAACGGCGAAACGTAACTGGCAGAATTCAGGTCCACCGGACGGTATCTTTCACAGTGCGTTGAATTGCAAAAATCGTAACCATCGCGAGCGTGCCGGCCCAGGTTCTTGAGGGCAAAGGTACGGACGGCAATGGCGAGGGCTCGCAAAGCCTCAGGCTCCGTTTCCATGCTGCCCTCGGCCGCCACGACGCCGCGAACGTAGTCTTCGAAGGCAACCGTGCGCGTGATGTTTTCGCGCACCAGGTGAACTGTGATTGCGGGTGTTTGAGATTTTGGATTTGAGATCTGAGACGGACTCGGTGCTGCTGGCGATTTAACAGACAGCTCGGTACCAGCGACGGCATCCTCGGGGCGCAGCTCAGATCCGGAATTTGAGATCTCAGACGCGAATGCGTCGAAGATCGGACGTGCGACTTCGGCGGCTTCAAATCCGTGGCCCCTCGTCAAAAGTACAAGCACAGCCAGGTTGACCTTGTCGGGTGCGGCCTCAGACTCAAGCGTTCCGTTGTCAGTAGGTTGCGAGGCGATCCCGACAAACCACCCATGCGTACGAAAACCATTGAGTTCTGTGGCAGTGCCGGTCTTGCCAAAGATGTAAACCGGCAGCGAATAAAGATTGGCCTTCTCGGCGCTGCCGTAACGCACCGCTCCCCGCATTCCTTTGACGATTACGTCCCGGTCCCGATCTCTAATTTCTACCTGCGCCTGCACGTCCGATACGAAGCCGGCCGGTTTCCCGAGGCGTGGGGTAAAGAGGCGACCACCATTGACCAGCGCCACATAAGCATTGATGACTTGAATCGGAGTTGCCTGGAGATAGTTACCCTCACCAATTGCATTTTGCGGGCGCCAATCGCTGCGCTGTAGTTGTCCGGCCACTTCTCCGCCGGCGTTGACCCCGCTCTTTCTGCCAAAACCAAATTCGCTAAGCGTACTGCTAAAGCTCGCTTCCTTGAGGTGTTCGCCTACGGTGCTGAAGTAATAGTTGCAGGAATAGGCGATGGCCTCGGTAGGATTTAGCGGCGACAGGTCCCGAGGATGCGAGCAGGTTGTCTGAAACACGTGATGCGAATATTTTTCGTGACAGAGAGTGCGCGAGTCCTCGTCAATCACGTCGGACCGCAGCGCGGCCAGGGCAGTGAAGGGTTTGATTGCCGAGCCGAGCGGAAAGTTTTCTGCAAAGGCGATTTCCGGACTGACGACGGCGCGGACGCGTCCTGTTTGCGGGTCCATCACGATAACGGTGCCGCGGCGATCGCCGAGCGCCAGAGTTGCCGCGCGCTGCAAACGCTGATCGAGTAGCTCGGCATTAGCCGCCGCCGCCGAAGAGGTCGAAAGACTGAAATGCCGGGCGACTTTGAGAGTAACTGCCCCAGCAACAACCGCGATGCAGATGGCGAAGGCAGCGACCTTTGAGAAGCGCGCGGACTGTATCCACTTGATGTGAAATTTGTGTTTCGGCGACGAAAGCGCAGGCCGGATGCCTGCGCTCCCAGATATAAATGAGCGGCGCGACTGCATCAAGCCGCCTCGTTCGCGGGTGGGACCGGCGGGTTTGCAGAAAGGAGCCCGAGGGCACGCACCGTAATCATCCAACCAAACAGCGTCAGGGCAAACACTACTAAGAGCCGCGCGACGAGTAAAGAAAACTCCAGCCAGGCATGCTTGGTTTGAGTCGTTCGAAAAAGCAGAAAGTAGGGAGCGACGGCGAAGATAAGAAAGCCGGCGATGTATATAAAGACGGATTGAGGAGCGAAGGCGCGCGACAGAAGTGTCGCAATCTTTCTAATCGCCCCGCCCAGTCCATCACGCACGGTAGCAAGCCATAAATGGATCGCCACCAACGGCAAGCCCAGGCCGAAGGATAGATAGCGCAGTGTGGAGAACAGCGCGACTTTCCAGTTAATCGGTCGGGCGGCGGGTGAAGCGTTTGCAGTTGCAGCTAACGTATGGGGCGTGTTGATGGCGGGCTCGGTAATACTTTGCCCAAAGTGATTTTGTGCCCGCGCGAGGAGATATGCGATGAGTAGCGCCAGCGCGATTAGAGGCAAACTGATCAAGATCAACTTCCAGAAACTAGTTAGTGATCTCCTTAGCAACAAACCCACAGTGGCCTCGTCCGTCTGACTGGCCACCATGCTCTGAAGCACGAAAAAGAGCAGCGGTGCGGCAATCGCAAGCGCAAAAGTCAGTGTCACCTGGGCAATGCTCGCCTCCCTGACCGCAACGAAGGAGTAGAGCGATGCCAGCAATGCGGCATACACAAATGCGAGTAGCAACATCGCGCGCCAGTTTGTAAAGACCTGGCGTGCAGCATGGACGATTGAATGAAAAGTTTCAGTCAGCATCTGGTGTAATCCTCATCAGAACATAACCGTCAAGGCGCCAAGGCCGCCCGAAGTCAAAACATCTTATCACTGGGACAGCGGGCGTCTCGCCCGCTTCAAGCGCGCTTTCACTCAAGGAACAGTTGAACCTGCCGTCCAGGCAACCTGCATTCAACGAAAGCGGGCGAGACGCCCGCAGTCCCAGTACTAGGTTGCTCGGTTTAAGAACTCGTTGGTTTCATTTCCGTTCCAGGAACGCCAGTTTCCCTGACGCCGTGTTTGACTGCGTGGCGGCCCGGTACATCAACTCCGCGCGCGCCGGCGCTACCCGAAACTGTCCCGGCACCTGCACCCGCATCGCGTATTGAAAAGTTGCGTTGCCGTCAAAGTAGTCAAGGAAAAACACCGTCCGGTTATCGCGAAACTCGCGCGAGCTGTACCAATCAGTCCAATCATGTCCGGTGGTGTAGTCGAGGTTGAGGTTGCCGACACTCTCAACCTGTTCCGCTCCGGCCGGAATTGGATCCTCGATCATCAGGTGGCGCGCCTTTGCGCCGTTAAGTTTGAGGCGTACGACCAGCATGTCTCCCGAATGAATCTCGCCGCTCAATGGCGTAGTTTTCCACTTGAGTTTGTAGCCGTCTTCGACGACTTCGAGCCGGAGATACTCGCGCGTGAGATTCAGATCGGCTGAGCCTCGTGCGGCGACATCCTCTTCGCCGGTGTAGTAATCGAGCGATGACGAAAAGTAAACCATGCCTTTCCCGCGCTTGACGATTTTTATGTCATTTGTTCCAGCCACCTCGCCCGCCTTGCGGTTGATGGAGAAAGTTTGGGAAGCGGCTGCCGAAGATACGTGCTGAGTCAGCACGTTTTCGCCATTCAAGTAAACTTCGACGTCGTAGTCCGGCGAGAGTTCGCGACTCACTTTGAGATAGTCGATGAGTCCAAGTATTGCGAACGCGGTGTCCTTAGTCGAATCCCAGTAGTAACCGCTGCGGCGATTCGAAACCAGCCAGCGCGCCACCTTCGGAAGAATAGGACTGTCAGGTTTTATACGAACCAGCGCCTTCAGAGACAGCGCGGTCGCTTCCGTGTCGTTTGTTTCGGCAAAGTCGAGCATGGCTTTGCGGTTTGACGCCCAGTATGCGGAGAAGTCATCCGCTGATGCGGTCCTTTCGATTTCCGCAGCGACGTCGCGCGCGCGCTTGTCGTCCTTGCGTTGTTTCAAAGTCAACGCCAGCAGCGCGCGTCCATACGGCTGCAGGTTCCCGCGCTCACTTACGATCTTCTCAAGGTGCCGGCTCTCGCTGCCACCGCTTTCCTCGAGCGCGTAGACCATGAACGCGCGTGTTTCCAGATCGATCTGCGTTCCTGCTTCAGTCGTGCCCGAATCGAGCATCTGTTTCAACTTCTCGCGGCCACTGGCAATGCGATTGTCGTCCGGTTGGTAACCGTTCTGCTTCGCCAGAGAAAGGCCGCTTACCACATACGCGGTCATGAAAGGATCGCTCTGGTCGTCTTTCCACCAGCCCCAGCCGCCGTCGTTGTGCTGATAGGCGTATAGGCGATCCATTCCCTTCTGCACCTTCTTCGGGAGATCGTTTGAGTCTCTTATTGACGACGACTTTACGTTCTTCAAAGCCTGCGTGACGATCACGTTGGGAAGAAAACTCGACATGGTCTGCTCGGTGCAGCCATAGGGATAGGCGGTCAGGTAGTCCAGGGCGCCAAACAGCGTGCCGGCGACCGAGGGCGCCACTTCGATTTTGAAACTACGCGCGCGCGCGTCTGCGTTTGGTGGTAAATTCAGAGAGAAAGTTTTCTCTGCATTCTCGTCGGAAAAAGCCGCCGACTCATTCTTCACTTGATGCAAACCACGCGGCACCACCGTCAAAGGCAATTCGACCGCGTCTGATTCGGTGTCAGTTAGAGCTTTGGCCAGCAGTTTGATCTCGCCGACATTCGGAGCGGAGATCTGCCAGTCAATGCGATGCTCGCCCTGCTTAGTAATCGTGACTGTTTGTTTCGCAGAATTTTGCAGTTGCGCGCCGTTGACTTCGAGCGATATCTGCGTTGACTTATCGGCGTTCAGATAGTTGTGCACGATTCCTGACAACGTAACCGTGTCGCCTTGCGTGACGAACCGCGGCGTTTCGAGCCGCATGATTACATCTTTGCGCGCGACCACTTTGTACTTCGTCGCGCCAACCTTGGTGTCCGCCGTCACTCCCCGCGCTGTGGCGCGCCAGGTGGTCAGGTTGTCGGGCAGATCAACTTTGACAGTGGCTTTGCCGTCGGGGCCTGTGACCACATCGGGTAGCCAGAAGGCCGTGTCCTTGAAGTTCTTCCTGATCGTAGGCTGAACCAGGTCGCCTTCATTCTTGAAGTCGGCAAGTTGGTAAGTTGGCTTGTTTTTGGCGAGATCGATTGGCTTGTCGCCGGCAAACCCGGTGAAGGTGTAGTTAATCGAGAGATGCGTCTCGACGCTGCTGTAGCGCAGGCCGTAGAACTCGCTCTTGATGTTGCCGGAATAGTCCGGCGAGACGCTGTAAATAGCTTCATCGACTACGCCGAGACTCACTTCGGCGCCGGACACGGGCGCGCCCTCAGCATTGCGCGCGAGGATTGTGTAAGACGCCGTCTCGCGCGGTTTGTACTCTTTCTTGTTCGAGATGATTTCGAGGTTGAGCATCTTGTCGCGCGCCGGCACGACCAGACGCTGGTCGCTCGTATACATGTCGCCGCCCTTAACGTATGACACGTTGAGGAAAACGTTGGGCGCATAACTAGCCTGAATAGGAACATCGAGGACAATCGATCTGCCGGCTGAACTAACATGCTGGACAGACATCACCGTCGTCAGTTCCGTGCTTACCAGGAGATGTGCGTTATCAGTTGGCAGGATCGCCAACACGTGAGCAGTCTCGCCGGGTTTGTACGACTTCTTATCTGGGACAAGCTTGATGGCCTTGTAGTCTTCGCTGTAATACGAGGAGTCAGTCCACGGATACTGCTTATCAGTAACCCAGAGATAGCCGCCAATCGTCGGGACCGCGCGGCCGTTTTCCCAAATCACCGTCTTGATCGAAATGTTGCCGTCTTCGGTGGTGGTATAGTCGTAGCTGGCCTGGCCTTGCGAGTCGGTTTGAACGTCTGCATAGGCTATTGCCCGTTCATGCATTTCATACTCGGGGTAGTAATACTCATCGGCATCGTCTGGTTTTGGTTTTTTCGTCCAAGTGCGCTCTACAAACTGAAGCTGAACCTTCGCGGAAACAGGATGTCGCTCGTAGTCGCTCGTCGTAACGCGAATCTTGGCGACATCGCCTTTGTTGTAGACGTAACGATCGGGATCGGCATTGGCCACGACAGTGCCGCGAGTGGCGACAAAGCTCCCGGCGCCGTCAATTGTACGGCGAGCTGAGTCGGTAACCTGTGCTTCGAGTCGATAGCTGTAGTCTGACGTGTCAGTTTCGTCTGACTGTGGGACAGGAAACTCAACGTTCAAGTGGCCGCGCGCGTCGAGCGTAGCTTCGCTCTCCTGAACCATATCGTCGCCACCACGATAAAACTGCGAATACTCGTCTTCCGAATCCGACTCGTCAGTTGTTTCGTCGCTGTCAGTTTCCGGAAACCAGGCGTAGTAACGCGAGCGATAGATGTAATACTTCACTTCTGCACTGGCGACGGGTGCGCCAAAGAAATAACGGGCATCGATGGAGAAATTAGCTTTCTGGCCAGTCTGCACGAATTTTCCTGGCGCGGAAACGCTGACCTTGTATTCGGGCTTCTTGTATTCCGCCACTTCGAAACTGCCGCTCGCTGAACCGCTCTCCATTTCCGCCGCGATGCGGTAGCTGCCAAGCGGCGCCTCTTCCGCGATATCTACATCGCCATTGAAGGTGCCGCGCGGAGATAGCGGAAGTTCCCTGGTAAGAATGTTGGCGCCATTCGGATCTTCAATAGTGACGTTCACGGTGTTACGCGAGACGGGCTTGTAGGCACCATTGGAATCGACGGCGCGGACTATTCCCTTGAAACTAACTTTGTGAGTCGGTCGATAGACCGGACGATCGGTGTAGATGTAGCCCTTGAGGTTCTCTCCGTCTTCTTCGCCATCGTAACCACCGAAGAAGAGGGAACCCAGATCGGATATTGCGAAGTTGTTGCTTTGCCTGGCGAGAATTAGGAGAGACTCGGAATCAGTTTCGTCCGGGGCAGGCTCTTCGGGTGCAGCTTCTTCATCACCGCCGGCTTTGGCGGCGGGCTTCTTCTTTTCGATCCTGGTTCTAAGGATTCCCTGATTGTCGGTGACGCCACTGGCAACGGTCTTTTGATCCTTTACGATTTCCACCTGGGCGCCCGGACGCGGCTCGCCGGTTTTTCGATCGACCGTGTAAACAAGCAACTCGCCATCGCGAGTGGTCTTGTCGATCATGGTCAAATCGGTAACCACGACCACCGTGTAAGCGCGCAAATCGTTTTCAACAGCTTCCACCAGGTAGACTCCGGGAGTTCTTTTGCCCAACGGAATCATGCGTTGGTCGTATTCGTTTTCCAGTGGCGGCAAAGGCTCGCGCCAACTACTGACGAGCAAGTCTGGATTCAGTAAGGGCACGCGAGCGTAGTCGGAAACATTCAACGGCGTGCGAATGGGATCTGCTTCTTTGCGAAACTTTTGATTGAACGCCGTGCGCGAATCGCGCTGTAACTGACCGCGCACGAACTCTTTGATGCCGCTAAACGCCCAACGCTTAAAGCCGCGCACCCTTTCCAGAAACGATTTGCGGTGCGGCAACGAGCTGGCAACTTCTTCCTCTTCGTGCTCTCCCATCTGATGAGGGTCTTTGAGCCCGGTAAAAAACTTTCGCGGATCCTTCACCTGGTAAACGCGAAAGTCCAGATGGTCAACTCCCTGGTAGTCGACCCACAAACGCGTGTTGTCGCTGGTCCCATAAGTGCGATGAGTTGACAGCGAAAAGAACGGCTTGCCGGCTCGACGTTTTTCGGGATAGGCGTCGGCGGGCACTGCCTCCGCTGGCTTCACCTTTGCTCGCGACCTGAGCGTGGCTACGGTCAGCGCCCCGGCGATGGCGACGAGATAAATCAAAGATGCGGTAAGAACGCGATAAGAACGAGAGTTCATTTCAAACATGGCCGGAGCCTCCTTGGGGCTAGTCCAACAGGTTCAATCGAGTATTTTCAATCTATAGAAGCCGAGAAAGTTGGGATTACTTTCCGTCGGCCGCCAACGTTTGTTTGGGTGATTATCCAAAACCGAGAGTTCAACCTTCTTCACTGTTCCTTCGTCGGATGGCGAAGAGCCGGTGTGATAAACCACCCAATCGTTCGCCTGATTACCGCCCAGTTGCGCACTTCCCAGAAAAACCATTACGTGATAGGGAAACTTCTGCACCCAGGGCTGATAAAAGAACAGCAGGTCGCCTGGTTCGGCTTGATGGCGATCGCGACTGATGAATTTGGCGTTGAAACTCTTGAGAGTGCGAGCGTCGGCAAATTCCGAGAAGGTCCCGTTAGAGAGTTCGCCATCTTTGTAAGAACCAAAACCGGTGCGAAAGAGCTTTTCGCCCAGCGGCCCCTGCTCGAGCGTGTAGCGGGCAACATCGGGCGCGATTGGCGAATACGCCGGCTCCATCTTTTGCAGCCAGGCGCGGTCGTGACGGCGCAAAGCTTCGCGCCACGCAAAACGCACCAGACCGGCGCAGTCTCTTTGTTCCGCGTTCCACTGTTCGCTCAAATGATAAAACTGACCTTCGGCGATTAGCGTGAACCAGTCGCGAAAGTTCTCGCGGTCCATGAAGCTTTGCAATTCAGCTGTGTCAGGAATGCCGTCGTTATCTGCGTCCAGGGAAACGGAATGAGCTAAAGCATGATTTGTGGCGTGGTGGTAAAGGGCAGAGGCTCGGCCGGCATGCTGGAGTTCGCTCCTTTGGTTTCGTGCGAGCGAAAAGTAGGAACCCAGCAGGACAAGGACGAAGCAAGCCAGTAACCCGAAGGTGAATTGTCGTCGTTTCATGAACGCGAGCATGTGGGAATTATTGGTCCTGGTTGCTAACTATTCGAGGCGGCGCTAATCAGTCGGCGGTCATGTTAACACGTCCACCCTCAGCGTTTGGTACGGATCGAGTGGCTGTGGGAAGCCACAGTGAAATCCAGACGGTTTTCGCGGGAAGGTGCGACGGTCATCGTGGGTCGACGAAGTCAGAACCGGGAGCGGTTCTATGAAAGGGCTGTCAAGAGAAAAGTTCTCCCCAGCCGGCCGCCGATTAAATGAATAGTGCTTGGCAGCTAGCCACTCAACGCACCCGAAGCGGCACAACTTTG
>JANMQG010000020.1:0-6936 GCA_031370285.1 Chloracidobacterium sp.
CCCTTACGGCCTATGTGATTCCCTGTGTACGCCTCAACCGTTACGTTCGGCGTTGACTCCACCTCCACACGGCAGCAACACTCGGTAAGAGTGGTTGGTTAGACCTTCTCTACTGGGACTTTCACCCAGTCAGAAACACCCAGCTTTTCTTGGCGCTCGAGCGACATGTCTATAGAAATACGCTCGAATAGAACCACTAGCTCCGTTAGGAGCGAGATATTCTTTCAACTCTCCACATTCCGCTCCTATGGAGCTTCAGAATGATAAGGGCGCTCAGCACTATAAACATTTCGCCCCTAAACGGGGCTCGGCCTCGCAGCCTATCTCCACGGAGGGCGGCAAGCCGTTGCGAGTCTTTATTCCTTATCGATCAACCCAGTGCTTGGCACCGGCTGCACACTCTCCGGCACTGTAAACAACTGATGCTCGTCGCCTGCAAGCACGGCCCCTTCCGGCACGTCTCGGTCGGCGACATCGCTTACCAAAGTAACCAACGCCGCCGCGATCAACATGAACACGCCGCCCGCCATCACCATGTAGAGCGGTGCAATCGTACTGTTCGCGCCGAAGATGGCCCTGATGATGCGTCCAAAAAACAGAGACGCGACAATCTCAGGAATCACAATGAAAAAGTTGAATATGCCCATATAGACGCCCATGCGCGCCGCTGGTAATGCACCCGAGAGAATCGCGTAAGGCATCGAAAGAATTGAAGCCCAGGCAATACCCACGCCGATCATCGTTACGAGCAGCACCCACTTGTCCTGAATGAAGTAGACCGAGACGAGACCCAGGCCGCCACAAATGAGCGACATGGCGTGCACTGTCTTGCGGCTGGTAGCGGCCGCCAGCTTCGGAAGCAGAAAGGCGATGATGAAACAAACCACGGAGTAAATGGCGAAGGCGTTGCCACCCCACTCCTGTCCCAGGGCAAAGCGGGGGTCGCCGGCGTTGTGGGCGCCAAAGACATGGTAAGAGGTTGTCAGACCGAAAAACATCCACATGCAGAACAGTCCCAGCCAGGTGAAGATCTGAACGAAGGCGAGCTGCTTCATTGTTTTCGGCATGTTGGCGAAAGCCCTGGAGATCTCACGCAGCAACTCGGCAATGACCTTGAATATTTTTGCGAGACCAGTGGCGCTCCCGTAAGTCTGACGCCGCATTCGCTCAAACTCTTCGATGTTTTCCGGCGGGTATTCCCTAGTGGTGAAGACGGTCCACAGCACCGCGAGGAGAAAGACTACCGCACCGATCTTGAAAGAGTACTGCACTGTGAGAGGAATACCGCTGCGAGTAGTGCCGCTTACACCCAACTGCCGAAACAGGTACGGAAGCCCGTTTGCAAGTGAGGCGCCAATGCCAATGAAGAAACTCTGCATCACGAAGCCGGCTGTTCGCTGCTCAACGTTCAGCTTGTCAGCAACGAAGGCGCGGAAGGGTTCCATGCTGATATTAATGCTGGCATCGAGAATCCAGAGCAGTCCGGCGGCCATCCAGAGCACGGAAGAATCGGGCATGAAGAAGAGCGCAATGCTGGCCAGGATTGCGCCGACAAGAAAGTAAGGGCGACGACGTCCTAACCTATTCCACGTTCGATCGCTCATTGAACCGATAATAGGTTGGACCAGAAGTCCGGTCATCGGTCCGGCGAGCCATAGCAGCGGTACGGCATCTGGACTGGCGCCGAGGTACGTATAGATGCCGCTCATGTTGGCGAGCTGCAAGCCCCAGCCAAACTGGATCCCCATGAACCCGAAGCTCATATTGAAGATCTGCCAGAAACTCAAGCGTGGTTTTAGCATTTGTAGTCCTCCGTGAAAGGCCCCGGGTCAGTGGTAGTCGTTTTGCCTGTGCCGTCCGATGTGCGGAAGGTCTCCGACCTTCCGTCGCAGGCTCTAAATCTTCTTGGGGCTACGCCCATTCTCAATAACCCGCAACCGGGCGTAGCCCGATATTCAAGCTTCGCTGTCGGAAGGCCGTAGGCCTTCCGCACATCAGACGGCAGAGCCGTGACCCTTTCCCTATCGGGCATAGATACCGATATCCTCCAGCACCACATTCCGATCGAGCGAGAGCGCATACATCAACGTGCGCGCCAGGTTGGCAACATGGACAAAGCCCTCGCGCGGGGTTTGATCAATCCTCGAGTTTTCCACGTCAACCAGTCCCGGACAAAAATTGAAGACGCGAATGTTCGCACCCGTCTTCCGCACGTCGTCGCGCAATGCCTCGGCATAACCGAGCAGTCCAAATTTCGATGCACAGTAAGACGGCACGTCGGCGTAACCGTGTTTGCCCGCCTGCGATGACACGTTCACGATGTCGCCGAAATCATTCTTGCGCATCAACGGCAAGACCGCGCGCACCAGTTGCATAACGCCACGCAGGTTGGTGTCCATCACAGTCTCCCAACCATCATCAGTCATATCTTCGACTGTCTCCGGGACGGCGAGGCCCGAGTTGTTAACAAGCACGTCAATCGCTTGCCACCTGCCATAGACTTCGGCGACCAGCTCTTCGATTTGTGCGCGTTCGCGAATATCAAACTCATACGGGAAGACGAGTTCGGAACCAAGCTTTGCATTTATCTCTTCCGCAGTGCGGCGCAGGACATCTTCACGACGAGAGGCGATTACGACTTTGGCGCCGGCCGATGCGAGGGCCTCGGCAAAGGCGCGTCCGATCCCGGTGCCACCGCCGGTTACTATCGCGACCTGTTCAGGTAAAGGTTTAGTCTTCATCTCTAACAACAACGACGTGCTGACTAAGCTTCGGCCTTTGCGGTTACCTGGCCAGGCGCGTGGTCACAGTCCTGACCGGAAATACAAAATCACCGCGAACAAAGATCGACGCGGAACGCTCGGGAAGCTTTACTTTTACCTTACCGTTCCGGACAACTTCCCACTTGCTAACCCCTAAGGTATCGAGCAGAAGGTTGCCGCTGGCCAGACCTGCCGGCGCAGCGTCAAACTCTATCTCTGCCGTCTTCGAATCATTATTAATGACAACCACAACTGACTCGGTTTTCGTCTTTCGCGCATATGCATACTGCTGGTCGGAGACGTAGAGATTTATCAGCGCCCCACGCTTGAGCGGCTCGAGTTCGCCATGCAACTTCGTTAGCTTGCTGATGTACTGGAACAAATCCTCTTCTTCACGATTGCGGCCCGCACTTGAGAACGCGTTTCGCCTATCGCCGGGAAACCCACCCGGGAAATCGCCGCGTGTGGTTGGCTCGTCGGGACCCGTCATCGCAATCTCGTCGCCGTAGTAAAGCTGCGGCACACCGCGCGTCGTCAGTAGAAACGCGTTCGCCAATTTGAGTCCGGCGATAGTGGCGCCTGGTTCACTCATGAAGCGGCCATCGTCGTGACCGCCGAGCAGAGTCACCAGAATATCCGGGTTGTTATAGAGATAATCCTTCCCGAGCGTCTTCGGGATTTCATCGAGTTGGTGTCCTTCGGCAAACGCGTGGCGAATCGAGTAGAACAGCGGGAAGTCGAGCAGCGAATCGAGACCGGAATCCTGCGCATCGAAGCGAACTCTGCCGCCCTGGAAAAACGAAGTGTGAACTGTGTCGCCGTCTTTCACTTCACCGACAACTTTGAAACTGGGAAACTCACGCTTTAAAGCCGCGTTCCAATCACGCCAGAAACTGTTTGGCACGTACTGCCAGGTATCCATGCGAATGCCGTCGAGCCCGGTGGTGCCAATCCACCACAGCGTATTTTGAATCAGATAACGGGCTACCTCGGGGTCGTTTTGATTAAGATCTGGAAGGAAGTCCAGAAACCAGCCTTCCATCGTTGCGCGTTTCAATTCCTCTACCGGACGCGGATCATGGAGCACCCACGTTTGAAAAACATTCTTCAGATGGTTCGCCTTGGTGCCGTTGAACCAGGTCGGTGTGGGCGGATCATCAACCCACGGATGATAAGGACCGGTGTGGTTGACGACTTCATCCTGAATAATCTTGATCCCTGAGCGATGAGCGAGTTCGACAAGTTCGCGCAACTTCGCAAGCGTGCCGAAGTGTTCCTCGACGCCGTAAAAGTCCTGCGGGTTGTAACCATGGAAACCAGTGCTTGGCTTGCCGTCTTTGAGTTCAATCTGGTTCGGATGATCGTAGTTGTCATACCAGGGCGTAAGCCAAACGGCGGTGACTCCGAGGTCCTTCAGATAAGGCAAACGATCGATCACACCCTGAAGGTCGCCGCCGTGGTAGTAAAACTTGTTCTCGCGATCGTAGATGCCGCGCGCTTGCGGCGGGTCATTGTTTGCCGGATCGCCATCGCTGAACCGGTCGATCATGAGCAGATACATTATGTCGGCCGGCGAGAACCCCTGGAAACGACCAGTACGATTCAAGGGTGCGAGGATTTCAAAGTGGGCGTGCTCAATTGAAAAAGACGAGGCCTTCTCACGCGATGTTATGAGTAGCTCACGTGGGCCGGGCTTCGCGTGCGGCCCGATGGCTACATCAACGAATAAATACGTTCCGCGCTCGTTAGTCTTTGGCGAACCGACTACGCGAAAGCCCTGACCGATAGCCTGCACCTGCGCGTTCTTAAATTGCTTCCCACGGATCACCAGTCGCACCGGATTGACCGAACTTCCGGCCCACCAGCTTGGCGGCTCAACCCTGAGAACCTCAGGCGCGGTTTGGGCGGCGCACGAGAGACTCGCGCTAAAGCCAATAAGAAGTAAGAGACAAATCCTTTGGGTTCTAGTTAGATGAAAGGTTACCTTCAATTGACTTTCCTTAGCTCCGTAGGAGCGCGCTGTCTATAGCGCAGTAAGCCATTCACAATCGAAGCTCCGTAGGAGCGAAATGTATATCGGCATCGAGTTTTGCGATCGATCGCGTTTCGCTCCTTGGAGCTTACAAAGGAATTACGAAATGGGCGCCCTATAAACATTTTGTCCCTACGGGACGCTCAAATCGAGACGACTGATTCTTCACTTTCGCTCGCCTCATTTCCAACTCTGCCATACAACTCCGTCAAATCTTTCAACCGCTCAGCTATCTCTTCCGTCAAAGCGCCAGCTTTAACTCGCCAGGCCCAATTTCCTTCAGTGCTGTTAGGAAGATTCATGCGCGCTTCGGTACCGAGGCCTAGTACGTCCTGCAAAGGAACGATTGCCGTATTCGCGACCGAGGCCAGCACGGTGCGGATAAAGTCCCAATGGGTTTCTTTGCCTGCGGTGTTGAGATACTTGAGGCAAAACTTTCTTTCACGTTCGATCTGTTGCGCATCGCGCGTCGAGCCTTCACCAGCCACGCTGCTAAACCAACCAACCGCCGTATCGTTATCATGTGTGCCGGTATAGACGACAACGTTCTTATGATAGTTGTGCGGCAGATCGATATTCTTCGTGTCGCTACTAAAACCAAACTGCAGGATGCGCATACCGGGAAAACCGAAGTCATCGCGCAAAGCTTCGACATCGGGCGTAATCACGCCCAGGTCCTCCGCAATTATCGGCACTTGCCCCAGCGCTGCTCTGATGGCAGTGAACAATTCTTTTCCCGGCGCCTCAACCCAGCTTCCACGTTCCGCAGTCTTGTCGCTACCCGGTATTTCCCAGCAGGCGGCAAAACCGCGGAAGTGATCGATGCGCGCGATGTCGAATGTCTCCAGCGTCGCCCTCACGCGATCAATCCACCATTTGAAACCGTCTGCCTGCATTTGATCCCAGTTGTAGAGAGGGTTGCCCCAGAGCTGGCCCGTGGCGCTGAAGTAATCGGGCGGCACGCCGGCGACAACGACCGGAGTTCCATCTTCGTTTAGCTTGAACTGATCGGGATTTGTCCAAACGTCAGCCGAATCGTGCGCCACAAAAATCGGAATGTCGCCAACCAACTTGATAGCACGTTTATTGCAGTCAGCTTTAAGCGCGAACCACTGCCGGAAGAAAAGAAATTGGTAAAACTTCTGCGCTTCGATTTCTTCAGCGAGTTCCTGCTTTGCAGTTTCGAGCGCGGCGGGTTCTCTCCTAACCAGCGCCGGTTCCCATTCATTCCACGCGACCCCACGATGTTCATCTTTCAACGCGCGAAACAAGGCGTAGTCGTCGAGCCAGGAAACATGCTGCCGGCAAAACTCCGCAAAGGCGTTGCGGAGTTCTGGAGAGGTCTCTCGCTTAAGCGACGCAAAGGCGCTGCGCAGGATTGAGTCTTTGTGTTTGTGAACGACTTCAAAATCGACTCGTTCTGCTTCGAAATCCGGAAGGTTGCCGAGATTATCCTGGGTGAGCAGGCCGTCCGCTACAAGTTGTTCGGGACTGATGAGCAGAGTATTGCCGGCAAATGCTGAGTAACACGCGTAGGGCGAGTCACCATAACCCGTCGGGCCGAGAGGCAACACTTGCCACAGACTTTGCCCGGCAGCTTCAAGGGAATCCGCGAAGGCGTACGCCTCCGGTCCGAGATCGCCGATGCCGAAGGGCCCCGGCAACGAAGTCGGATGAAGCAGTATGCCGCTGGATCTGGGAAAGTTCATTTTTGATTATCCCGAGTAAATTATTTCCGTTTAGAGAGCGCACATTTCATTTTATCTTCCGTTTAGAGAGCGCACTTGTGCGCCTGCCTCGCGCTGCACTCAACTCCTCCTCCGTCCACAACCATCGCTGGTCTACTTCAATTGGCACACTACCAGGTTCATGTGGCAAATATGCGTTATAGCTTGACCAGCGCCACTCAGCCGGATGATCGCATAAGCCTGCACGCACAGGATTCATATGAATGTAATGAAGCTTCTGACGGATAAACCTGCGGCTCCATATGTCCACGGCCGAGAACTCTTTCATCCAAACCGCGTGAGTTTGGCCTGACTTGAGTGGCCTTGGTAAAGCTAACTTGGCTAACGATACTGAATGCCCTTCTGTGCGCAACCAACTGAGTATCGCGACCGCTGCCCTGCCTTTGATCCTGCC
>JANMQG010000072.1:0-7352 GCA_031370285.1 Chloracidobacterium sp.
GCCTTGCCGGATGGTCTAGAGCCAGTCACGGTCCCTGCCCTTTGAACGCAGGGTCAAGCCCCCACAAATTGGCGGGGGCGGGCGGCACGTCAGCGACTTGCCGCGCACCTGAGCGGCCAAGCCGTAGCAGCACTGTCAAAACTTCATCCGTACGTCATCCTGAGTGAATTTCTATTCCTTCACATTCTGTGTCCGACAATATCAAACGTAAACTTCACCTTGTCTCGAACGCGAACCATGCCATGAAACGCTGAGGTGGCCTTCACCTTGAAGTCGCTGCGGTTAATACTGAACTCACCCGTCGCACGCAGATCGTTTCCGCTCAGAGTGACCTGCACGGGAATCACAATCGAGCGGGTCACGCCGTGGAGCGTGAGATCGCCGACAATCTTCAGATCGTATTGACCGTTGCCCAGCGGCTTGCCCGTCACTCTACTGCTCTTGAAGACAATTTCCGGATACTTCGCCGGCTCGAGTACGATGTCGCGTAGTTCACCGTTGATGATCTGTTTCTGTTGCTCGGTGAAGGCATCGCTTGTCTCCGCCATCGAGTCGGTCTTTACAGTTAGCTGCAACGAACTCGCTACTAATGAGCCTGAATTGAGCTGCGCTTCGCCGCTAAACTCGCGCGCGGCCACCAGATGTTCATGACCCTTGAACCAAAGCAGACCGCCGCGCAGAGCGTGGGCGATAAATTTGCTCTGGTTGGGATCGAGTCTAAAACGCACGGTGGCGCCTGCCTTTCGCGCCGGGCTATTTGCAGGTGCTGGTTGCGATGTTCCCGGAATGCCCAAACTCGAGACGCAAAACAGAATCGCCAACGAGATCTTTGCTCGCATAGTCATTTGAATACCTCAACTTCCAATCATCCTATAGAGACAAATTGTTATAGCCTGAAGCGGCTCGATGACGCAAAGATACGCGTTGAGACTTGTTCGACGCGCGGAACTTGGGTAACTTCTGATCAAGTTGGTGAGAGGTTTTCTTGAGCCCGCGAAGCGCGGCGATAGCATAAAGCCTGGGGTGGAGCGGAGCGGAACCCCAGGATCAATTGGAGTATGAAGGAAGAGCCCGCGAAGCGCGGCGACAGCCATTCATCACCAGTAGATTGTAAGATTTGCGTTATCGCACGCTCCGCGCGCTCTGTCTTCTTATCGGTCGTCAACCTGGGGTTCCGCTCCGCTCCACCCCGGGCTTTATGCTTCCACCCGCTACGCGGGTTTGGAACGGCATGTCCGTATTGACTTTTTCAGAGCTTTCTTCGGTAACTTTCAAGGTTAGATGACAGACAGGAACGTCTGTCCTGCTTAAGAGCCATGGCAAATCCAAAAGCAGCTTCGCAAAAACAGTCGCGGCTGAAGCGCACTCCTCCGAAGCAGGGCGCCGCGATTTCTGTCGAGGAGTTTTTCAGTCTTAAGCAGCCCAAGGGCGACCTGATACTCGATGTTGAAGGCCAGCCGGTTTCCCTAACCAGCCTTGAGCGCGTCTACTGGCCCGACGAGAAGCTGACCAAGTTTGATCTGCTTTGCTATTACCTGCGCGTCAGCGATCACCTGATGCCGTTTCTGAAGAGTCGTCCGGCAATTCTGCAACGTTGGCCGCGCGGTGTTAATGCGCCGATGTTTTTTCAACAGGACCTGGAGAGCGCGCCCAGCTTCATCAAAACAGTCAGACTCACAAATCGCGACGGACGTGAACTCGACTACGCTGTTTACACTACCACCGCTTCCCTGCTGCATTTCGTGAACCTGGGAACGATTGAACAACACCCGTGGCATTCGACCATCACAAAACTCGACAAACCGGATTGGATCGCCATCGACCTTGATCCAAAACAAGCGCCGTGGGAAAACGTGCTGCAAGTTGCGCTCGTCACGAAAGAAGTTTGTGACGAGGTTGGACTAAACTCGTTTCCCAAGACTTCAGGCTCGTCGGGGATACACATCTATTTGCCGCTGCAGCCGACCAATGAGTATGAAAGTGTAGCGGAGTTTTCGCGGCTGCTGGCGAGCGAGGTGGCACGGCGAGCGCCGCAGATCGCCACCGTTGAGCGAGCGATCGCCAAACGAAAGAAGGAACAGGTTTACGTGGACTGGATGCAGAATGCGCGCGGGAAAAGTCTGGCCGCAGTTTTTACGGCGCGGGCGAAAGCAAAAGCTACCGTCTCGATGCCGCTAACCTGGAAACAAATTGAGCAGGGCGTGAAGATTCCCGACTTTACAGTCAAAAACGTTCCCGCCCTGCTCAAGAAAAACGGCGACGCCTGGTCTGACTTTTTCGCTCAGCGCCAGAAGCTGAAGCTTACGACCAGTTGAAGCTGAATCCGGTTACGGCTTGATCTTCACGCCCGCCGAGAAGCGCAAACCATCTTCCCGTTTATGACTGAAGAAGATCGGCAGGTAATCAACCTGTCCGGCGCGCACGTCAACGTGTTTGCCGGCCCTGATGTCCAAACCGCCACCCAGCGCCATCGCAAATGCGGTTTCGTTGGTATCGGGACAGGTAAAATCCCCGTTGCGGAACTTGGCCTGATAACGCGCCACGCCAAACAGTGCGTGCGCGTAGGGGAGGAATGGCGATGCGTTGCGCCAGTTGTAGCGCGGGCCGAAAAGCAAGGTGTACCGCGAAACCCGCGCGTGGTAACTGCAGGCCAGATACAATCAGGCGGTCAGTTACGATCTCATGGGCAACTTTCGCTACTCGGAGTTTGGGTTTCGCAATTTGATCAAGAGCAATCCCGGCTACTCGCTCGCCTACGACGGTCTCGCCGTCACGCTTTCCAAAGCCGGACGGGCAAAGGAGGCAATCGCTTTTCATGAGAAAGCAATTGCCCTCGACCCGCGCGAACCTTCCTATTATTTCAACTGTGCGATCAGTTACCTGATGATGGGCAATACAGCGAAAGCGCTCGACCCTGCCATCGCCGACCGGCTCGCCAGCGTGATCGTGAAGCATCAGATTTGAGTCTGCTGTCCCGCTTTATTACTCGACGGAAGCTAAAGCGGCTCCGGCTGCGTTCGGCGCAGGTTGCAGATGATGAAGTTCGCTGGCGTCGATCAGGTTAAGTCCCCGCTCGCGTACGTTCTTGAATCCCGGAACAATCTTTTCTGCGAACGGCGTCAGACCGTTTGGATTTCGCTTGTGGCCGGTGAAGTCCAGGTAGAGATGTTTGCGTGTGAAGCGATCCGGCACGCCGGCAAAGCGGGCGATTGGATACTTGATAACGTCGCCAAACAGTCGCTTACCCATCTTGCTGTAATAGATGGGCACGCCTAGTGAAAACTTCGCATTCACGCGACTGCCGCCCTTCCAGAATTCGAGATTGTAGCGCCAGCAGGTAAAGAAAAATTCCCACTGCAGGTCAGTCATCTCGATCAATTTCGCGCTTTCCTTCTTCTGCATGCGCGTATCTTCCAGCGGCACAAAGAAAGTGGGCACAAACGTGCCCTTGGCATTACGCAAGTCGTAAAGCAAATCGAGAGACTGCTTGGTGTCTTCCGCGGTTTCACCCGGCAAGCCGAGGATGAAGGTGCACATGGGAAATATGTTATGGCGGTTCAGGGTTTCTATTCCCTTCAGAACCACGTCGCGCCACTGGTGGGCCTTGTAGGGATAAGCCTTGCCTTTCATGTAGGTATCGAAGAGCCGAGCGCTGCCTGTCTCGAGTCCGATGATCGGATCGGCAGCACGCTTGTCAGGGTGCGACGAGAGCGGATGCTGAACGTGCGAATAGGGAACGATCAAAGGCGCGAGGCGCTCAACGATCGAAGGGTCTTTGACCACCGGAGCAATCGTGATGTGCGAGGTCTGAATAAGTTTGATTCCGGGAACCTCGACGATGCTCTTGAAAAGTTTTTCCAATGCCGGCACATTCGTTTGGAAGTTTGGCAACTGCTCGTAGAGAAACATGTCCTCGGAAGCGAGCAGGACACTGTCTGCGCCTTCGGCCGCGTTCACCTTTACGCTTTCGATAATGTGTTCCAACGGAAACGAGCGCCCGACCTTCGTGGCTGGTCCGCAGAACTGGCAGCCGCGCCCGCAACCTCGCGTGATCTCAACCACTCCGAAAGTTGAACGATGGCGAACTACCGGAATCTCTTCAACGGTCGCCTGCATGTCCTTCGGCACCTTGATGATTCTCGGCAGAGACGGATCGCCCCGCATGATGCGCGCGAAGAGATCGTTGAAAACGCGTTCGACCTCGCCATCGATCAAGTAGTCGATCTTAAACTCATCAAGGCGGTGTGCCTTCTCTAACTGCCAGGCGCCGGGGCCGCCCACAACAATCTTCGGCTGATACTTTTTGACTACCGGATGGGTAACGATCTTGAGAAACTCAGCGGCGTTAAGCGGCATCAGGTTTTCGCCAAAGAGCTTGGCGTAAATTTCGGTCGCGTAAGAGATGCCCAACGGATTGTGCGCGTGAATGGCCAGCACCTTCGTCTCCGGACCGATAAACTTCTCCAGGTTATCGCAGTAACAGGAAACCACGTCTTCTTCCGGGTATTCCCGCAGCAACAACGTTTCGACCATACGCAGGCCGTTGGGAACGAACTTGGCTCGGCCGTCCGGCCACGACTCGTTCGCAAACGAAACCTTATTGAAAAGTGTGTTGCTGAGCTTAACGGGGACGGCGGCGGACATCATCTGTTGCCAGACGCTATGTTTCCACTCGCTCGCTTCGGTGGACGACGCCGTCAAAACAATCAGAGGTGAAGCCATTGGGGGAGCCTCCTCAGGGATTATGAAAATTCAGTCGATTAGTCAACCAGTGAGATACGCTACGAGACCTGCTGCCGCGAAACCGATTTAACAAGTCGTCGGATTCTAACATCACCATTTAGAGTTGCCAACAAGTCCCGCAACTCAACAAACCATCTCGACAGTGAGAACACTTCGGGAAGTCTTGCTTGTTGACGACTGGCAATGGGATCAAATCTACCCACCTGCGCTCGGGGCCTCTAATGCTTTCTTCCGCCATCTTGTACAAAGCTCACGAGCAGCTTCCTTCCAGATGGGAAACAGGAAACTGAAGCCCGACTGAAGGAGGCGACTGGGCACAACGCGACGGCTCTTAAGCATGAGTTCCGTTTCGCTGCGAAGAACGAAGGCACCCAGTTCCAGCATCCATTCCGTTGCTGGAAGACCAAACGGTATGCCCCACGCTTTTCGTAGAGCTTGCATAAACTCCGAGTTGGGTATGGGGTTCGGTGCGGCGAGGTTAACTGGTCCTTCGAGGTCCTCCTGCTGAATTAGCCAGTCTACGGCTCGCACAAAATCCTGATCATGTATCCAGGAGACAAATTCTTTCCCATCTCCAAAGCGACCGCCCAGCCCTAATCGAACCAGTCTCAGAAGCATGTCGAATGGGCCGCCCTGGCCTGGGCTCATCACGATTGCCGAGCGCATCAGTACCTTGCGCGTGTGCGGCGTGGCCGCCGCGTTGAGTTCGCGTTCCCATTTTTTCACGACGTCGATGCTAAAGCGCCAGGTGTCCGGTGCATTCGGCTCCGAACCGCCGATGATGCCCGTTGCTTCGTCGTTAGGCGCGTCGTAGCGGTGCGCATAGAGCGTGGCCGTGCTGGCCTGCAGCCACGCACGCGGGGCGTTGTCCGTCTCAGCAATAGCCTGTCCGACAATCCGCGTTGATTTCACCCTAGACTCGGTAATGATTCTCCGATTCGCTTCGGTGTAGCGGCAGTTCACGCTCTGTCCGGCAAGATTAATAATCGCATCCGCGCCTTCAAACTCAGACACCCATTCGCCGAGTGACTCGCCATCCCATTTCACTGTACGCGAGGGCGGCGCTGTGGTTTGCGTTCTACTAAGAACAACGACATCGTCGCCACGCTCATGAAACGCGCGGGCCAGAACCGTGCCCACCTGTCCTGAACCGCCCGGGATTACGATCTTCATAGATTCTGATTTCCTTCACCTTCCTCTTGGGAACACTGTGAGGCCAGTGCATCACTCACTCGCTCGCATAGGCTTCCAACTCAAAATCAAACCGACGATGAACATCAGTGCCCCGACGATGGCGGGCGCAAGGTGAAGCAGATCGTTGTAACCCACAATCGGATGTACTCCGATCGCCGCGGCAAACCCGACTACGCCGGCGAGACACAATATTTGCCAGAGACTTCTTGACGGCCTGGCACACCAGACGCAGAAAAGCACAGTGATCCCCGTCGTACAGATCGCGCCGCCAAACCCCGCGCGGTCATGGGCGATTAAGGGTATCAGGCGCGTACTTATGGTCTGCAGATCGGATCTCGCAAGTCCCATGAACCTCAAATCCTGTGGGACAAACACGCGCGTCATGCCAAAGGTCATCACCGTCAAGCCGCCCGCAATCATGCCACCCGCTACCACTAAGAGAAGCGCGCGACCAACGCCGAAAGGCGAAAGCCAGGTGACCGCTGCGCCTGGTATGAACAATGACCGGATCCCGCGTGGCGCTTGCAAGCAGGATCGCGATTTGACTAAGCCAGTAACAAAACAAGGAATTATCAGTGACGTGGCGACGCCGTGCCACGTATCGAGATAGCCGTAACCCAGGTAGGCGAGAAAACTCCCAAAGCCAAAAATACCGCTAACGACGAATGCCCACCAGGCCCACGCTTGACGTTGGCGGAGAGGAAACTCAGCCAGCCACATGTATAACGCGCCAATCGCGATTAGCGCTCCACCAAAGGCGACGCGATCGTGAAACATGAAATAGACGACTCGGCAATTGTTGATCCCGCAAAGCTGCTCGGCGGTCATGCCGAGATAGTGAACGTCGTGAGGCAGAAACTGTTTGTTGGCGGAGAGGAATAAAGCGAACCCTCCGGCAAGAATGAGCGCTAAGCCACTAAGGAGAAGCAGCGGCCGGCCATCGCCCAGCAACGCCTCTGGAATTCCGCGGTCGTCTCGACCGTCGTCTCGCCTGTCGTCTCGAATTGCCTCCTGCATGTTCCCTTCAAGCCCTCTGCTGCAGTTGCAAAATGGCGTCAGATACTTTCGTCGCGACTTCTGCCGCGCTTTCGCTCTCAGAAACAGGAATCCGCGCGCCGGCTAGTTTATAGACGGGCCGGCGCTCGCCGTAAAGCCGTTCAGCCAGCTCGCGCGAACGCGCCAGTGGCCGCGCTTCCCGGCCAGCCTCAATCCTCTTCCAGCACAGTTCAAAGGGTGCGTCCAACCACACGGTCAATACTCCGCGCTCCGCGATCAGCTGGCGATTCGCAGCGATCGTCCAGGCGCCTCCACCCACGGCAATAACGCGCGCCGGTTCTTCTCCCAAAACTTCAAGCAACATCTGCGTCTCAATCTCGCGAAACTTGTTTTCGCCGTCTTGATCAATTATTTCATTT
>JANMQG010000107.1:0-2563 GCA_031370285.1 Chloracidobacterium sp.
CTGGCGCGCCGGGGTGATCAGCCTGACAGCCATCCCGCTCTCGCTGCTTGTGGCTGTTGTTACACTCCGCTGGTTCGGGGGAACGCTCAACACGATGACGCTTGGAGGACTGGCAATCGCCATCGGCGTGGTCGTGGACGATGCGATCATTGACGTCGAGAATGTCTATCGCCGGCTGCGTGAAAATCGTCTAAAAGAAAATCCAGACTCAGTGCTCTCGGTCATCTATCACGCTTCGAGTGAGGTGCGCACTTCGGTGGTATATGCGACGGTCATCGTTGCATTGGTGTTCCTGCCGATCTTCTCAATGTCGGGGCTTGCCGGACGCATCTTCGCACCGCTCGGCTATGCGTACATCATCTCGATACTTGCTTCGCTTGTCGTGGCGCTCACCGTGACGCCGGCGCTGTGTTATGTGCTGTTGCCACAGGCCACTCGGAAGTCGGAAGACACTGCCACAGTGCGTTTTCTTAAGCGCCACTACAGTCGCTTCCTCAATCCCGTGCGTGATCATCCTCGGATGGTGATCATCGTTTCACTTCTGCTACTCGCGTTGTCACTCGTCGCAATTCCTTTTTTAAGCGGCGAGTTCTTACCGGAGTTCAACGAAGGCAATCTCATCATCCACATGAATGGTGTGCCCGGAACCTCTTTGGAAGAGTCAATGCGAGTCGGCGCTATTACGCAGCAGCGGCTGGCCCAAGTGCCGGAAGTTGTTAAAATCGCGCAATTTTCAGGTCGCGCGGAGTTGAGCGATGACACCTTCGGCCCGAACTCCACCGAGTTTGATGTCAATTTGAAAGAGAGCAACCGCAGTCGTGACCAAATGATCGGGGACGTGCACGATAAGCTGGAGGGAATCAGTGGCTTCGCCTTCGGCATCAAGCAGTTCATCTCCGAGCGCATCGAAGAAGTTTTGTCGGGCACAACGGCGACGATTGTGGTGAAGCTCTTCGGGCCGGACCTCAATGTGCTGCGCCAGAAGGGCGCGGAGATTCAGGAGGCGATGGCAAAAGTCTCGGGCGTCGCCGACCTCAACATCGAACAGCAAACCGGCGTGCCGAAAGTTCTCGTTCGATTCAATCGCGACGTAATGGCCCAGTACGGCCTCAATAGCGCCGACCTTGCTAAGACGATTGAGGCAGCGTTCCGCGGCACGCAGGTTTCGGCCGTCTTCGAGCAGCAGAGATCATTCGACATCCTCGTGCGCTACGAGTCCAGTTTTGCAAGCGACGTACAGACGATGCGCAATACGCTGGTTGACGCCCCGACGGGCGCAAAGGTCCCGCTCGGCGTGCTCGCGGATATTCAAATCATTAACGGGCCGAACATAGTGAATCGCGAGAACGCCCAGCGCCGCATTGTCATTTCATCCAACGTGTCGGGCGCAAGAAGCTTAAGCAGTGTAGTCGCAGACATCCAGCAGCGCGTAGCCGCAGTGCAATTGCCGACCGGCTACTACCTCGTTTACAGCGGACAGTACGAAGCACAATCCGGCGCGACGCGTCAGATCTTACTATTGAGCATCGCGGCTATTATCGGCATCTTCCTGCTCCTTTTTCTTGCCTTTCGGTCGCTCAGGCAGGCGCTGCTCGTGATGGCAAATCTGCCGCTGGCGCTAATCGGAGGCGTTGCAGCAGTGCTCATCTTCAGCGGAGGATCTACATCTGTGGCCTCGCTCGTCGGCTTTGTCACGCTGTTCGGCATAGCGACGCGCAACGGCATCATGCTCATCACGCACTACAACCACTTGATGACAGAAGAGGGCGAGAAGTTCGGGCGGGACCTTGTGGTGCGAGGTGCGCTGGAGCGGCTCTCGCCGATCCTGATGACGGCTCTGACGGCGGGACTGGCCCTGCTGCCGCTTGCGCTAAGCGTCGGTAAGCCGGGACGCGAATTAGAGCAACCAATGGCCGTCGTCATTCTGGGCGGGCTATTCACCTCAACGTTCCTCAACATGATCGTGCTGCCTACTCTTTATATGAAGTTCGGACGACCTGTTGTGCCGGAAGTAGAGAGCGAACCTGCGCGCTGGCTGGAGATGTAACGAGAGAGGAAGCGCAAGAGCAGCGAGAGCACAACAACCAAACTGACGAACAGGAACACTCGCCGCCGAAATGAGATGAAGATCAAACCCGGAAATCTAAGAGTAGCGATCGGTAAGCTGTGTCCGATTGTTTTAGTTTCGTTGCTTGCAGTGACAGGGCATGGACAAACATCCGCGCCTGCACCGCCCACGTCACCTGCGCAGACTCCGGCCCCTCAACAACCTGTTATGCCCAGTGCCGGGCAGAATCCGCCTGGCACAACGCTGCCGACCACTTCCTCCCAATTCATCGCGCCCTCGGGACTGGGAGTCCAGCAGTTGGTGGATGCGGCTTTCCAGCGTCGCGCCGATCTCATTGCCGCGGGTCAGCGATTGGCAATCGCTGAAGGTAATCTAATTCAAGCCGCTCTGATTCCAAACCCGCAACTCAATTCTCAGTACGGCTCAACGCGCTTTTTAGCCGGCGGACCTGAATACGATCTTTCAGCCGGCGTCTCGCAGGTCTTCGAGACGGCA
>JANMQG010000129.1:0-5867 GCA_031370285.1 Chloracidobacterium sp.
CCGGAAGCAAACTCCCAATGAGCGAACTTCTCGTCTGAGAATTTGCCGGTGTACGCTGCTCCGTAACTACGCAGGACCTTTGGTGTGTCGTATGCCGGATCGAAGCTAATACTCAACAAATGCGTTTTCCCATAGAGCCCAGGTTGCTTTTGCAGCTCCTGATCGATGGCGGCAAAGTTACTGCTCATCAGCGTGCACTGGTTAGGATCCTGGCAGCGGGTGTAAATAAAAGTCAGAAGTAGTGCCTTGCCCCTGTAATCGTGAATCCGAATGGTCTTGCCATCCTGGTTAATCAGCCGGTAATCGGGCACGTCGTCGCCAACATTTGGTCCCGCCCCTTCAACCGGCGCCGCGCTTGAAGCGGGCGTGCTGTCTTCGGTCAACACAACATCCTCAAGCCACGACTGCGTACCATCAACGACCAGGGTCGCGGTAATTTGATTGCCCGGAGCCGCAATCTCATAGACCCAGTCGTCCCTGACGCTGAAGGGCATCGTCATGCTCGGCATGTAGTCTTTGATGTCTTCATGCGCGACGGTTACCGCGCGCTTTTCTTTATCAACTGTTACCACCTTGCCCTTGAGATCGTAGTGTTTCTCAGTTGGCGAGCGTACGCGCTGCTTAGGTTGACAGCTTGAAAGGCCCAGGAAGATAAGACTGAAACAAAAGAGAATCGCTATCGCGAGAGATCGTTGTGTCTTCATTGTTACCTGTGCAGGAGTAATAAACCAAATTGTAAGCCACGAGGTACTGGTGGGCAAATCTCACACTTGAACCTCAGATCTCCTACCGGAGCACGAATGATGTCTACGTCAAACGTATGCTAGGATGCGCTTCAACCGAATTGAGATCGAGGACGTTGACAAACTCTTTCATGAATGACGCGAAATCGATGGGACTCGGACGCGCTGAGTTGTTAGACGGCGCCGTCGTTGCCGGCCAGATCAAGGCAGAGGTTGCACGTGACGTAGTCCAGTTTGTAAGCGAGTTCGAAATGCAGCCATGTCTGGCGGCAGTGCGCGTGGGAGACGACACGGCGTCGGCAGTGTATGTAAGAAACAAGATCCGGGCCTGTGGAGAGGTGGGCATTCGCTCCGAGCAGCACGCGCTTCCGGCTTCCACCACGGCGATAGAGTTGCTGGATTTGATTAGTTCGCTCAATCGGCGCGGGGATGTCGACGGGATTCTCGTTCAGTTGCCGCTGCCTGCTGAAATTGAGGAAAGCAAAATCATAGAAGCCATCGATCCGGAAAAAGATGTCGATGGATTTCATCCAGTGAGTATTGGCAGATTATCAATGGGGCGGCCGACGTTTGTGCCGTGTACCCCAGGCGGAATAGTTGAGTTGCTTGATCGAAGCCATATTCCGATCGCGGGCGCGAGCGCCTGTGTTGTGGGTCGCAGTCAGATTGTGGGCCGTCCCATGGCGCAGTTGCTTTTGCAACGAGATGCGACTGTCACGATTTGCCATTCGCGCACGCAGGACCTGGCGGCGGTCACAAGGCAGGCAGATCTGCTGGTCGTAGCGATCGGTCGTCCAGGTTTCATCGGGCGTGAACACATCAAGCCCGGCGCGACCGTGATTGACGTTGGCATGCACAAGGTCACGGACGAAGCAACCGTGAGGCAATTGTTTGGCGCTGAAGCCGCGAGCAGGTTGGCGATAGTTTCGAAACGCGGCTATACGCTCGCCGGCGATGTGAATCCAAGTGAAGCGGACGAAGTTGCCGGGAGGCGGACGCCGGTTCCAGGCGGAGTTGGTTTGCTCACGGTAGCGATGCTTATGCGCAACACCGTCAAGGCCGCACGGCAACGAAGAGGAGTCAGCTAGCCACTAAGTAGTGAAACACATCAGTCTTAACGTAATTAAGGAGCACTAAACGAATATGAAAAGAATAATTGTTATTGCGGCGGCGTTCGTAATTTTAGCCGGAGCATATGTTTCCGCCTCCGCTCAGGCGCGTCCGGCAACCCCGAGCCCGGTAACGCCGAGGCCGGCGGCGCCGCAACCAACACCTGGCACCACAGCGAACGTGCCTGACACGAAGATCGCGCTGGTTGACACAACCATGTTCGCCGATGAGAAAGCCGGAATAGCGCGCTACATCAGAGCATTCAAGGGCGTGCAAACCGAATTCGCGCCGAGGAATTCTGAACTTGTCGGTCTGCAAACTCGAATCAAAGCGCTAGCTGACGAGATAACAAAACTCAGCAGCAACCCCGTTGTTGGTCCTGAGACAATACAAGCCAAGCGAGAAGAGGGCGAGCGACTGCAACGCGAATTGAAATATAAGCAAGAGCAAGCCGATGCTGACTTTCAGAAGCGCCTCGGTCAGGTGGTAAGTCCAATTTCAACTGACATAGGCAAGGCGCTGGATCAGTATGCGAGCCAGCACGGCTTAACATTGATCCTTGATATCAGCAAGTTGCTGCCGGCTGTCCTAACAGTGAACCCAGCCATGGATATAACGCAGCCCTTTATTGCTGACTACAACAGCAAACACCCGTAACAACCGCTGATTAATGCTGCGTGTTGGCTTAACAGGATCGATTGCGGTGGGAAAGTCGTTCGTTTCGGGCGTGCTGGCTGAGCTTGGCTGCCGCGTGCTCGATGCGGACGAAACAGCGCGCGAAGTTGTGGAGCCTGGCTTACCGGCTTTGCGAGATGTCGTGGCCAAGTTTGGGCCTGAGATTCTTCAAAGCGACGGCACGCTCGACCGTTCAAAGCTGGGCGCGATCGTCTTCGCAGACTCAGCCAAACGCGTTGCCTTGAATTCGATCCTGCACCCTTACATCATCGCCCAACAGGATCAACGCCTACGCGAATGGGAAGCCGCGGGCCCAAACGCGATCGCGGTTGTCGACGCCGCTCTGATGATTGAATCGGGTGGCTACAAACGTTTTGACAAGCTCATCGTGGTTCATTGTCGCGCGGACGTTCAGCTTGAGCGCTTAATGAGCAGAGACAAGCTGGACCGCGCAGAAGCGGAGAGGCGTATTGCGGCTCAAATGCCACAGGAAGAGAAGAAGAGGTTTGCAGACTATCTGATTGACACCTCTGATGGGTTTGACGCGACACGCAGAAGTACCGTTGATGTTTACGCCAAGCTGTGTGAGGAGTTGAAGAGCTAGCAGGTTGCTGAAAAAGATAGTAGAGCCGGTTAAGGCTACGAAAGCGATCCACGAAGTCACACGAAATAACTCGAAATAGGAGTTTGCTTAGTGTTCTTTAGTGTGATTTCGTGGATCGTAGTCCGGTTTTTCAGCAGCCTGCTAGGAGCGTGGAGAGTTCCACAAACTCGGCTCGATCTAAGTTAGCACCTGGCTGAAGCTAAAGTGTTAATGACAGAGTAAGGCTCGGGCTAACCTTGTGTAGCGTGGTGTGGGTCGTACAGCTAAATGACGTTAACTAGAAACATTTTCAGGCAAGGGATAAAGCTGCGATTATTTGTCGTCAGCTTGCTGTTGTTCGCGCTGCTGCTTAGTCATACCGGTTGCTTCCTCAATGAAAAGCTCGAGCGTTACTACGGCCGCATTGTGGTTCCGCGTGACCAGGAGTTCCATTGGAGTGATGGCGGGCTACCACAAACCTTCGACCCCGCTTTCGCTGCCGCGCCGCCCGATACGGATTTGGTAAGAGCGATCTTCGAGGGGCTTACAGACTACGATCCCCGTTCGCTAACTCCCGTTCCCGCCGTGGCGACTCGCTGGGAAGCCTCGAATGGCGGCCGCGTTTGGACGTTCTATTTGCGCGCTGACGCGCGCTGGTCAAATGGCGAGTTGGTTACCGCTTCCGACTTTGTGCGCTCGTGGCGTCGCACGATGAGAATTGGAGACCTGGCTCCGCACACGGAGCTGCTCGCCAATATTGAAGGAGCGCGGGTGGAGAATCCCGCTAGCGTGACCGAATCGCGATCGGCGGCTTCGATGCCGCAAAATCCAAAACAGACTCCGGCTGTCAACGCCGGCGCCAAAGCGAAGACGTCAGACACCTCGAAAGCTCACGACGCAACGGCTTTTGGAGTTGAGGCTATTTCCGATCGCGTGCTCCGCGTCCGCCTGCGACGTCCAGACATGAATTTTCCGGCGCTGGTTGCCCATCCCGTCTTTCGTCCCGTAAAGCTGAAAGACGAAGCCGGCATCAATAAGTTAGAGGCAAACGATCTGGTTTCAAACGGCGCATTCTCGCTGGCCAGGACCGAAAGCGCCCGCGTGCTATTGGAGCGCGCGAGCACTTACTGGAACAAGGATCAGGTAATGCTCCAGCAAGTTTCGTTCGTCGGTGAGAAGGATGCGGAGTCGGCATTGGCTGCATATAGAGCCGGTGAGGTTGACGCCGTCACCAACGCCGCTTTCGAGCCGCTGGCAATCAAACTCCTGACACCCTACGAAGATTTTCATCGCACTACTTACGGCGCTTTGACCTATTACAGTTTCAACAACGCGCGCGAGCCTTTTGACGACGTCCGCGTGCGCGAGGCGCTGGCCATCGCGATTGATCGCGACCGGATCAGCGCCGATGAGATGGGCGGCGCTACGGAACCCGCCAAGCGCTTTCTCCCTCAGACGGTTCCCAACACGCAAGCGCCCGTGGTCAATAAGTCAGAAGTGCTGGAAAAGGAGTACGAGCGCGCCCAGGAACTGTTGGCCGAAGCTGGATTTCCCGGTGGAAGAGACTTTCCTAAGGTCAGGCTGCTTATCAACCGCAACGAGCAGCAGCGTCTGGTGGCGCAGTCGGTTGCGACCATGTGGCGAACGGTGCTGAATATTGAAACCGAGATCGTGGTCAAAAACTGGGATGACTATGAGGCGGCGATTCGCGAAGGTGATTATGATGTGGTGCGACGGGGGCTCGTGATGCAAACCACTGACGAACTCACCAACATTCGCATGCTCTTCCCGGAGAGCGGTCAAGCCTTACCGCCGGCGCCTGCGGGGAGGGACACTGGTTCTCCTGCTGCTCAAGGGGGCGGGCCGGCGAAGCTGAAAGAGAAGAACTTGCGCACGCCGCAGTCGATTGAAACCGAAGCTCAGGCCTTGCGAGACTTGAGCGCGATGCCGATTTATTTTGCGTCGTCCTATTCTCTGGTCAAGCCTTATGTATTGGGCTTTGATGGAAGCGTGCTTGATGCCCCTTCGCTAAAGACAGTTCGGATTAATACTGGTTGGAAGCAATCCGAGGCTGACAAGGGCAGCCCTTAGAACACGTGTTTGGGATTGTACCCGTCGCTGGAATCTCCCGCCGGTCCTGCAGCTCAGGCTGAATCGCGAATACGCGATCAAAAGAATCTTGCTCAATTCAGTTTTCGCGTGTTAAGTTCCGGTTTGCGAGAAAAGTTTTCCCACGCAGAGCGATGACCAGACTCTATCTAAAGCAACTAATCGCCGGAATCGCGATCGCCTCGTTTGTGTTTGGCACAATCTCCTGTCGCGTGGTCGCGACCACAGGCGACTTCTACGGAAGCACCACTCCGCCGAAGCTCAATATTCTGCGTTATGTAAATGGCGACGAACCCGAATCGCTAGATCCTCCGATTAGCACCGGACAGCCGGAAGCGCGGATCTACATGGCGCTGTATCAGGGGTTGGTCGACTACGATCCCAAGACGCTCAATGCGATCCCGGCGCTAGCCGAGCGCTGGGACATCAATAATGACTCCTCGGAATTTGTGTTTCACCTGCGCCGGAATGCGGTTTGGTCCAATCGCGATCCAATTACCGCGCACGACTTCGTCTACAGCATTCGTCGCGGCATATCACCGGCACTGGCATCGAAGAATGCCTATCTCGCTTACTACATAAGCTATGCAGAGGCCTATAACCGTAAGGCCGTCTTCGTCAGGGATGCAAAAACAAAACAATTCGTG
>JANMQG010000168.1:0-3838 GCA_031370285.1 Chloracidobacterium sp.
GAGTTGTCGCTTTTTGTCGAGTTGATTGATGTCGCATTGGATAAGGTTGTGTGGAGTCAGCGATACAATCGCAAACAGACTGATCTCGTCACACTCCAAAGCGAGATTGCCCGTGATGTTTCAAACAAACTTAAGACCAAACTTTCGGGCGCGGATGTGGCGAAAGTCGAAAAGACTTACACCGCCAGCTCCGAAGCGTATCAGCTTTATCTCAAAGGCCGTTTCCAATGGAATAAGCGGACGGGCGAATCGCTCAAACAATCGGTTGAGTTCTTCAATCAGGCCATCGAAAAAGACCCGAATTACGCTCTCGCTTACTCGGGTCTGGCTGAAAGCTACGTACTGTTTCCTAACTACAGCGTCGCGTTACCTCAGGAATCTATGCCGAAAGCAAGGGCGGCGGCTGTTCGTGCACTTGAGATAGATGATTCGTTGGCGGAAGCACACGTCGCGCTCGGACTCTATCTTTCCATCTTTTCGTGGAATCAACCCGCTGCCGAAAGAGAATTTCGCCGAGCCATTGAACTCAACCCGAACTACCCAACCGCGCATCACCAGTTCGGCAGTTCATGCTTAGTGGCCATGGGAAGGTTTGATGAATCCATTGCGGAAGGCAGGCTCGCCGAAGAACTTGATCCGCTTTCGCCAGTAATCAGTACGGATGTAGGCGCGAACCTCACCAGGGCGCGGCGTTTCGACGAGGCGATCGCGCAATTCAATCGCACGCTCACTCTTGATCCGAATTTTTACTATGCTCGCTATGCTTTGGCGACGGCCTACCATGCTAAAGGGAATTATGCCGAAGCTATCGCCGAGTATCGCAAGGCTCTGGCCTTAAATGATGATCCGTGGGTCAAGGCATTGCTTGCCCGTTCATTGGTAAAGTCGGGGCAACGCGGCGAAGCCATCAAAATGCTCGGCGAATTACAATCGGAAGCGGAGCATCGCTATGTACCGAGTGCCGGTCTGGCGGTGGTCTTTGGCGCGCTTGGCGAAAAAGATAAGGCCTTTGTCTGGCTGGAAAAAGACGTTACCGAGCGCACACCGCGTCCTCCGGTATTTTCAGTCAATCCTGTATTCGATGATTTGCGCGATGACCCGCGTTTTCAGGATCTACTCCGCCGGATCGCACTGGCGAAAATAGATTGAATCAGATGAATAAAGAACTCGAAGCCAACACCACACTGTCGCATTACCGCATCGTCTCGAAGATCGGCGCGGGCGGGATGGGTGAAGTGTATCGGGCACACGATTCGCGGCTCGATCGGGAGGTCGCGATCAAAGTTCTCCCTGCCGATTTCGCGGCTGACAAAGACCGGCTGCAGCGTTTCGAGCAGGAAGCTAAAGCGACCTCGGCCCTCAACCATCCAAACATCCTGACCGTTTACGACATCGGCGAACACGAAGGCTCGCCGTTCATCGTTGCCGAACTGCTTGATGGCGAGGAGCTTCGCGAGCTTCTCGATGAAATGCCGATCCCGATGCGTAAGACTATCGACTACGCGCAGCAGATCGTCAGCGGGCTGTCGGCGGCGCACGAGAAAGGCATCGTGCACCGCGACCTGAAACCGGAGAATCTCTTTATCACCAAGGACGACCGCGTCAAGATACTCGACTTTGGAATCGCAAAACTGTCAGAACCCCGACCAGTCGGGGTAGCGACCGGGTCCGAAGACGCAACGCGAAAGGCGCTGACCAACCCCGGCCTCGTGATGGGAACGGTCGGCTACATGTCGCCGGAACAGGTGCGCGGCCAAACGACGGATCACCGTTCAGACATCTTCTCGTTCGGCGCGATCCTGCACGAAATGATCACTGGTCGGCGAGCGTTTCAACACGAGACGATGGCCGAGACGATGTCGGCCATTCTCAAAGAAGAACCCAAGGAACTAACCGAATCCAATCCGAACATCAGCCCGTCGCTTGAGCGGATCGTGCGGCGGTGTTTGGAAAAGAAAGCGGAGCGACGTTTCCAATCGACATCAGACCTTGGATTTGCTCTCGAATCGTTATCGGCTCCGACAAGCTCGTCGGGTAGGAGTATGCCCGAGGTTGCGACCGAACTCGAGCCGGCCAGGCGAATGCGCGGGCCGCTGCATTACGGCCTGGGGATGCTTTTGCTTGTAGCGGGGGCGGTTGCGGGAATCCTTAGTTACAGTTATATGCGAAGATCGCCAATGCCGTCGTATGAGCAGCTTACTTTTCGCCGCGGGTTTGTTAACCACGCGCGATTTGCTCCGGACGGTCAGACATTGGTCTATAGTGCGGCGTGGAACGGCAATCCATTGGAGATCTTTTCGACGCGATCCGGACAAAACGAATCGCGTTCGCTTGGCCTTTCAGATGTCGACGTCCTGGCAATATCGTCGACAGGTGAGATGGCCGTCCTTCTTAAACGCCGATTCCTTGGTCAGATGTCCTATAGAGGCACACTCGCTCGCATGCCGATGATCGGCGGCACGCCACGCGAAATCCTCGAAGACGTAGTGGAAGCAGACTGGTCGCCGGACGGCAAAGATCTTGCGGTAGTTCGCTATGTCGACGGACGCAACCGTCTCGAGTATCCGATCGGCAAAGTGCTCTACGAAACCGCCGGTTATATCAGCTATCCACGCATCTCGCCGAAGGGCGACCGGATCGCGTTCATGGATCATGAGATCCAGTGGGACAATCGCGGCCGCGTCGCGGTATTGGACCTCGCTGGTAATAAAACATTCATCTCTGAAGAGTTCTCAGGAGAAGAAGGGGTCGCCTGGTCACCCGCCGGAAACGAGGTCTGGTTTACCGCAGGCACGGGCAGCGATAGTAACAATCTCTATGCGAGTACGCTCTCGGGACAAGTAAGGCTGGTGCTGCGGGTGCCCGCCGATCTGTGGCTTCACGATATATCTCGCGATGGACGGGTTCTATTGACACGGTATAAAAATACAAATGACGCGATCGGGCTGGCTCCCGGCGAAACGAGGGAACGCGACCTTTCGTGGCTTGATTTTGGTACCTTCGTCGATCTCTCGGATGATGGCAAGAATTTTCTTTTTGAGTATTGGGGCCAGGGCAGCGGAACAAACTATGCTGTGTACCTAGGCAAAACAGATGGTTCGCCGCCTGTCCGCCTTGGTGAGGGAGCAAGCGGCCACCTGTCGCCGGATGGAAAATGGGTCGTTGCGATTCGTAACGAACCCCTTGAAATAATTCTTTTGCCTACCGGTGCCGGGGAATTGAGGCGATTGGATAAGCACCGGATCGAACGATATAACAGTGTAGTCTGGTTTCCTGACGGAAAGCAGATTGTATTCACCGGGAGGGAGGCAGGGCACGCTGACCGCTCCTACATTCAGGCGATCGATGCGGGTGAGCCGCGCCCGATCACGACGGAGGGCGTCACCGGCACGATCGTCTCACCGGATGGAAGATATCTGATCGCGTACGATAGCCAGGGCAAAGCCGGGATCTACCCTATCGAAGGAGATGAAAAACCCCGGCCAATACCAGCACTAGATGATAAAGACAAAATTGTCCGTTGGAGCGGCGATGGGCATTCACTCTTCGTCTTCCCTCGCGGGGAATTGCCGGTAAAGGTGTCACGTCTGGATCTCGTGACCGGGCGAAAGGAATTGGCGAAAGAGATAAGTCCGTACGACAGAGCCGGCATCTCACAACCGCCCAGTATTTATCTCACGCCGGACGGAAAAGGGTATGTCTATCGAGTGTCCCGGTACCTGATGGATCTCTATCTGGTGGATGGATTGAAGTGAAACCAGCAATATCTGCCCTA
Source organism: Chloracidobacterium sp. (assembly GCA_031370285.1). Classification (GTDB taxonomy): domain Bacteria; phylum Acidobacteriota; class Blastocatellia; order Pyrinomonadales; family Pyrinomonadaceae; genus PSRF01. The sequence goes on from JANMQG010000168.1 coordinate 3,776, forward strand.
ATGAATTTGAACAGAGTGAATAAGCAACTATCAGCCAACACCACCCTGTCGCATTACCGCATC
>JANMQG010000169.1:0-71985 GCA_031370285.1 Chloracidobacterium sp.
GCCTGGCGTGAAAGAGCCTGAGCCTCGCCTGCGGGCGAGTTGGCTTATGAGCAAGTCTGGTAGCGCAACCTCGCCGGAAACAAGTCAGCTGAGAATAGGGAGAAAATCATGAGTTCCGTGACAAGAAGAGACCCAAGGGCCCACGTCATTAGCGGCAACAGGCGTCAACGAAGAGGCCAGTCAATCTGAGGCCGGCCGCGAACTAGAGCAGCCGGAATTGAAGAATCAGCCTACCACCCGAGACCAGTCGCTCAGACTCCTGGCCGCCATGCGCACTCTGACAGCCGAGGAGACATTGATACCAACGACTGCTAGCCTCAACATCGCGCACGCAAATAAGGGGCTGTGGATGCATACGAATTTCGCGGCCTAACGCTGGAATTAACCCGCGCCGAGCATGCAGCATCCAACATTATCGCCAAAACACAAGCATGAAAGAAATGCTATCGAGGCGTCGGGTTGAATGAGTTGTTAGATGCTGTTACGCATCGTGATAATGAAGCAGTCCTTGAAGCAAGTGCCGCTCTCGTTCTTCTTTCAAACCGGCATGTCGCTCCACCCCAGGAAAGCGGGCAGCATCCCACTTCAGCGTGTCGCTGATAGTATTGGCTAATGGGCGAAAAGTAAGTCCGGCGGCAATAGCTTTATCATTATTGACGACGAAAATTCCGTTGTATGCTTCGGGAATCCACAGAGGTAGTTCGCTCCATGCTCCAACCTTCTGCTCGAGCAAGAACTTCGCGCTCGCCCAGATGAATCTGGCGTCGCTGCCGCAGACAGTTTGACACTCTTTAAGCAGACGCTCCATTGTTAACTCATCTTCCGCTCCGGTAGCGTTGTAGATGCCCGCCTGTTTGGTTTCAACCAGTCGCACGATCCATTCGGCCAGATCACGAACATCAATGACTCGCACTCGCCTATCAGGGTGTCCTGGAGCCAACACTTCGTCGCCCTGCGCTACGCGATGAACCCAGTAAGTGAAGCGGTCGCTATAATCGTGCGGACCGACGATCACGCCGGGACGAATATTCAGCACCCGACCCGGCATCGCTTCTTCCGCCGCCAGTTCGCAGAGAGCTTTCAACGCGCCATACATTTTTCCGTAAGTGATGGCTGTCGCACGCTCTCCTGGATCAATCTCTTCCGCCTCTTTCAGTTGCCCCGCGGTTATCGTCTTAACCGGAGCATTCTCATCAGTTCCGTTGAGGTCAAAGTTTGAGTACACGGAAATACTGGAAATGAATGTATAGTGCGCTACAGCACCAGCGAGCAGTTCAGCTGACCGTCGGACAATGCGGGGCAAATAACCGCAAGTATCAATCACAGCATCCCAGTGCCGACCGCCAAATATGGCAAGATCGCCCCAACGGTCGCCTCGTAGCTTTTCGACTTCAGGATACAAGTCGGGATTGTGCTGTCCCCTATTGAACAGAGTAACTTGATGTCCAGATGCAAGCGCAGCATCAATCAGATGACGACCGAGAAATATCGACCCACCGATAAGGAGGAGTTTCATCTCTTTCTTCTCACAACTCGAAGAATTCCATAACAGCATCTGACTATGTATATCTGGTTTCCTAATAAACCCGCCGAGGGTTCGTCCTTCCGCATAAAACCGGATGCTTGATTCCGCTAAATGATTCACCTTAAGGGTGATGACTGTCGACTTCTCGGTTATTCCGGTTTTATTCGGATTCCTAATAAAACCGGAACATGTCCTGCCTAACCGCTTCCCGTGAGATAGTTTTCGGAGAGGGTGTCTTTTGATTCCGTTTATCTCATGGGATGAATCAAGGTGCGTTGCTACGGCTTACTCAGCCGGGCACCGCACTACAATTCTCTGGCAATATCCTGAAACGCAAAGCACTTGGTCTTTGCCGATCACTATGACGAAACTCAGTCGCGCGCAATGACCACGGTGGTGCAGGCGCTGCCGAGTTTTGGTAGATCACGCGTAGGCGCCATTTCGATCTCTAGCCGTGGACGATCGCCGCGGATAATTGGGCAGTAGTGATCAGGTTCGTCCAGCGCCCCTTGCAGAATGCGCCTTCCCGCACAGCCGCCGCGACATGTTTCTCGAAACTCGCAGGGCTCGCACGCCGGTGGTACCATACGCGCCGCTACAAACGATGGCGTGCTCACGATTGCTTCACCCGCTTCGAGCAGATCCGACAATGACCCGCCAGCGCCAGGCCAGTAAACGCAAGGCTGGGTCGTGCCACGCGGAGTTACGCGTACCGTGCTGACGCCACACCCGCAATCAGTTTGGTGGGCAGGCAGACCAGCCATGGCCCGCACCAGCGGCTCGCCAATCGCGATCACATAGGTCTCGGCAAACAACCGGCGAAAGCCTTCCCAGTACTCAGCGTAAGTCAAAGCATACGCGTCGGTCCTGACCGATTGGTAAACGTTCACGCGCAGAGGGGCTGCGAACTTCCTGGCGACACGCGCCACGTCAGCGAGCTTGAGATAATTCGACTTCATCATCACTGCGATGATCGTTACTGGTACGCCAAGGCTACGGCAACGCTCTGCCTGTTCGTGAATCAGACTCCAATTACCAGTGCCACGTTGAGCGTCCTGCTCTTCTTCGGTTGCATAATCCAGCGAGAATTCGACGTCATGAAATGTGCGAACACGTTCGTCGTCGAGCAGCGCGATGCTATGGCCGTTTGACGTGATAGTCAGCTTTATCGGTTGGGCTCGCAGGAAGTCGAGGATGGAGAGAAAGTCTGGATGCATCCCATTCTCGCCAGTGCCAAGATTCGCGGAACGAACGGGCAGGCGCTCGACGACGGCCCGTACTTGATCCAGCGTCAATCGATCTACTCTATTAGGGTCGCGATAACAAAAGGAGCAGGTGAGATTGCATTCATTAGTCAGGCCCAGGCCGAGCGCGAACCCCCCGGGCGAGCCGCGTTCGCTTTCAGATAACGTCGAGCTCTTAACTGATGACATGGCCACCGTTTCCTTCGAGCGAAGAATTCAATTACCGGGGGTTGCTTCCAATCTGACATTCAATCCGAAATCGCAGAGGCTCAGGTGATCCACGAGATTAGTCGCCGCCGCAACGTTCCTCCCGACCTAATCTTCGGAGCAACTAAGGCGTCGATTCCCAGGGCGCGACCCGCGCGCAGGAACAGGAAGAAGCCGTTCAGCAGGATCAGGAAGAAATAGGTCCACGGCCATTCGTTCGGCCGGTGGTAGAGCCCGAGCCATAGGTTGAGAGCCATGAGTGTGCCCAGCAGGCCTCCCAGGCGAGTAAACAATCCGAGCATCAGCGAGACGGCAATAAACGTCTCGGCAGCCCACACTTGAAACGCAAAGACCTTGAAGTGTGGCAGCATCAAATCGTTTACGAGGGCCGCGTGCGGCTTAAATGCCGCATACCTTCCCATCTCTTCCATCCAGTAGCGCAGGCCGCCGCTGCCGTCCGGGCTGTCAGTGAAGGTCGGCGGCATCTTCCAAAGCATTTGCTGGTACCACATGCCGCCAACAAAGAGCCGCGCCAGCCAGGTATAGGTTTTCTTCAGCGTTCGCTGTTCAGGATTTCGCGCAAAGTTGAACAACGCGATGGCTACACTCGCAAGCACAAGACAGATCAATGCATAGATCGGAAACCGACCGTGGAGCGTGCTCTGTTGCAGGAACTGTAGGAAGTCAGAGAACGGATTCGACATATTTAGCTCCTTCGGACAAACGCTCCAGTTTTCAACTTTGGTTCAGTCTGTGGGCGCGCCGCTTAGTAAGAACAGGATATTATTCTGCCCGCACGACCAATAACAAGCAACGATTTACCCTACTGGCGGCCTTTCGTTCGCGTACGCATTAGGCACTTCGACTCTTTCTCAACGGAGTCAAGCCGTTGCTTCTCAATGATCCAGGTCCGCGAGGGCTGGCCGGCAGAAGTTGGTCAGTCGCCTTCATTCGCGTACGATAAGACTTTGAAGCTACTTTATTATCCCAGGGATAATTAAGCTGGATGAGCTCCAGTTCTACCATGATCCGATGTATTGAGGCACTGCGGGAGGGCCGCGCGCGCACGCTCGAGCTAATTGCGGACCTGGACGACGAGCAAATGATCGGCCCGTGCCTGGAGATCGTGAACCCTCTTCGTTGGGAGATCGGACACGTTGCCTGGTTTCAGGAATATTGGCTCTTACGCCATTTGCACGGACGTGCGCCGATACTGGCCGCGGGTGATGCGCTTTACGACTCCGCGAAGGTGGCCCACGAAACGCGATGGGACCTGCAGCTTCCATCAAAGGCTGAAACGATAACTTACATGAAGAACGTGCTCGACCAGGTGCTCGACCAGCTCGATCGAAATGATCGAGCAAGATCCGTTTCGTCTGATAACGCCGGTGGGCTGACTCACGATGCAGCTTATTTCCTCTCCCTCGCTCTTTTTCATGAGGCCATGCACGCGGAGGCGATCACCTACACGCGGCAGACGCTCGGTTATGTTTCACCTCGCTTAGGCGTGGGACGACAGGCGGGTGTTGACGATGTCGATCAGAAGCCAGCCGGCGAACAACCACCGGCCAGGGACAAACTGGGCGATGCGTTGATACCCGGCGGCACGTTTCTAATGGGCAGCACGCAGGCCCGGCCTTTCGTGTTTGACAATGAGATGCGTGCATACAGAGTTCAGGTACGGCCCTTCGCGATTTCGCGGACGGCTGTTACGAACGTGGAATACGCCGAGTTCGTTAATGACCAGGGCTATCAGCGCCGTGAGCTATGGTCTGATCATGGCTGGGAATGGCGTGAAAGCGCCGACGCAAAGCATCCGGTCTACTGGAAGTTTGCTGAAGGCAAATGGTGGCGCCGAAACTTTGATGAGACGGTCCCGTTGAAAGATCACCTGCCGGTGCTGCACGTCAACTGGCATGAGGCGGACGCATATTGCAGATGGGCCGGACGTCGCCTGCCGACCGAGGCTGAATGGGAGTTGGCCGCAAGTGGCGAGCCAGCCCCCGACGGCCGCGGAATCACGGATCACAAACGACGATTCCCGTGGGGCGATGACGCGCCAACGCCGGAGCGCGCCAATCTCGACTGGCAGGCGATGGGTTGTTTCAATGTCAGCTCGCTGCCGGCAGGTGATAGTGCCTTTGGGTGCCGGCAGATGATCGGCAATGTTTGGGAGTGGACGGCAAGCGATTTCACGCCGTACCCGGGCTTTATCGCCGGCCCTTACAAAGAATATTCCGCGCCATGGTTTGGCGATCACAAGGTGCTGCGCGGCGGCTGTTGGACAACCCGAGCGCACTTAATTCAGAACTCTTATCGAAACTTCTACAAACCGGACCGGCGTGACGTGTGGGCTGGCGTCCGCACGTGTGCTCTGTAATTCCAGAAAGATGCGAATTGGAATAGTTACGCCGGCTCCCCCAGGATCGAATTACGGAAACCGAATCACTGCGCTTCGCTGGGCAAGGATTCTGCGCAGACTGGCTCACCGCGTCTCGATCTCACAAGCATACGATGGCGAGCGATACGATTTACTAATCGCCTTGCACGCGCGCCGCAGCTATCCATCAATCAAGCGCTTTCGCCGCGAGAACCTGGAAGCTCCGGTCATCGTCGCGCTTACCGGAACAGATCTCTATCGCGATATCCGCAGCAATCATCTGGCGCGAAAGTCTCTTGAGATCGCGACCCGCATCGTGGTGTTACAACCAAAAGCCTGCGACGAATTGCGGCCAGTCTGGCGAGACAAGACTCAGGTGATTTACCAGTCAGCCACAAACCAGCCAGCGCTAACAGGCAAACGCGGAAATACGACGAAGGCAAGCTTGCCGACACCTACCCTGGCTGGCCGCAGCTTCGATGTATGCGTGATTGGTCACCTGCGCACGGTAAAGGATCCCTTTCGCGCTGCTCTGGCGGCGCGATTGCTTGTGTCTTCCTCGCGCATTCGTATCTTGCAAATTGGCGGAGCGATGACAGCCGCAATGGCGAAGCGAGCGCGCGCCGAAGTGCAAACTAATCAGCGCTTTCGCTGGCTCGGCGAGCAGCGGTCCTCGCGAACTCTTCGCACCCTGGCTAATAGCCAGCTTTGCGTCATTTCGTCTCGCATGGAAGGAGGCTCGAATGCTTTGTCGGAGGCGATAGTTGCCGGCGTCCCAATTCTTGCGTCACGAATTCAGGGCAACACTGGCATTTTGGGCTCGGATTATCCCGGGCTTTTCGATGTTGGCAAGACACGCCAACTGGCGGAACTCTTGCTCCGTGCAGAAACTGATCCGGCCTTCACCGCGGAATTAAGAATGAGGTGTAAGCAGCTCGCTCCGATCTTCGATCCCGCCAACGAAGAACAGGCTTGGGCTGACTTGATTGGCGAATTAGGTTCGCGCAAGACTCGCGTCGGTAGTCGCTAAACCCTCGATTCTGATCCCACCTGAAGTGTGGCGTATTTGATTGCGAGATCATCCCGGATGTGCAGCAGTAGAGCTGAAAACCGAAAGCCCAACCGGCAGCAGCACGCGAAAAGTTAGTTTCACGGAGGGTTGCATCAGCTCCTCCCCCTTTCCTAAATCCTCGTGAACGTTCTACAATCTGGCGCTCGACGAATCCCCGTATTATAAAGTTCAAGGTTACTACTCTCAGAAAGCGCAAAACTGTGGACACTGTCTCAACGCAAAATACAAATCCGTTCGCGCCGGCGCATGATAGTCGTAAAGTCGTCTGGGGACTAACGCTGCTGCTGGTAATCGTTGGAGCTCTTCTCGTCTATAAGGGAACCGCCGCGCTGGCCGTGATCGCGAAGGTACAAAATACCGGAGCATTTCAACCGCGCACTAATGTGGTTCCCCTGCCAGGCAATGCTGCGCAGGTCAACGTACTTGCGCGTTCGATGAATTACTTCGTCGTTATCTGGCCGGCGCTGCTGTTTGGGATTCTGATTAGTGGAGCTGTGCGCGTGCTCGACCCGCCACGCTGGCTGGGCCAGGCTCTGGGACAAGGCCGGATACGGCCACATTTAGTTGCCGGACTTGCAGGAGCACCATTGATGCTCTGCTCGTGTTGCGCCGCTCCGGTGTTCTCCGGCATGTATGAACGATCGTCGCGGTTGGGACCCTCGCTGGCGGTCATGCTTGCCGCTCCTTCGTTGAATCCGTTTGCACTGATACTTACGTTCATGCTGTTTGACCACCGGATTGCTGTGACTCGCCTGGCCGTGGCGGGCGTGGCCGTATTCTTGACCGGAATCCTGATAGACAGACTTTTCACTGTCAGACCAATTGATTGTCCAACCAGCGACGAAGAAAGCGCCCGGCCCGTGCTCACCAGATTTCTGCGATCGTGCCTGCAAGTGGCAGTGCGAACAGTGCCATTGATAGCCATCGGCGTCGTTGTTTCGATGGTGATGGCGCTGTGGCTGCCAGTGGGCACTCTTGCTTCAACCAATGGACAGATAGTTGCGATCGTCGTGGTTGCTTTGATTGCGGTCCCGCTGGCTATGCCAACGTTCTTTGAAATTCCGTTGGCGTTGATCCTGCTCTCAGCCGGCGCCCCGGCTGGAGCGGCAGTGGCGATGCTCATTGCCGGCCCTTCCGTGAATCTTCCCTCGCTCTTTACAATCGCGCGCTCAACCAACTGGAAGGTCGCAGGCTCGGTTGCTCTATCGATCTTCGTACTTGCCGTCGCTGGCGGGCTCCTGGTTAGTCTTTTCTGACGCGCTGCGGGCAACCAAATGGACTGCTAAAAGAAAGCATCCAACCAGCCTGCGAAGCTGGCGGACAGAGTGATAGCCCCAGGCGATGGCGCAGCCGAGCCTGGGGAACCGCAACCGAGCGGGAACCGAGCCCACCAAGTGGGCGACAGAGGAAACATGCAAAAAAATAGACTTGGATTGATCGTAATGACCTTCATATGGCTCGTGGACTATTCCATCCGTCGCCAGCTTCGCAGGCTCAGTTAGATTTTGCCGCTGTGACCCCAGGCTCGGCTGCGCCATCGCCTGGGGCTATCACTCTGTCCGCCAGCTTCGCAGGCTGGTTGAATGCTTCCACTCACCCTAGTTCCATCAGTAGACCGCCAAAAACCTTGCCAGAAAAACAAGAAGTTGACGGTTTGTTTCACAGAGGAGACGGAGGTTGCACAGAGAACGGCAAATTTAAGACGCTACCCGCGCTTGGCTTCGTTTGCCAGCAATGGCTCGTCCGGCAAGTTTATTTACGGTTGACCAATTGTGTTCCGCGAAACGAAATCGTATCGCCAGGTTTCATTTCGAAAAAATTAACCTTCAGCTTCTTGAGTTCGGCGGCGAAACCGTCAGCGTTCTGCGCGATACCGGGAAAGGTTCCAAAGTGCTGGGGAATTGCGAGCCTTGCACGCACGGATTGCGCAGCCCTTGCTGCCAGCTTCGGTTCCATTCCGAAATGTCCACCGATATTTAACAACGCGACATCTATCGAATAACTCTCGCCGATTGTTTCCATGTCTTTGAAGTAAGCGGTGTCGCCCGAATGATAAATTGTCGGACCGTTCTTAATCGCGATAACGAACCCGGCAGGGTTTCCGCCGTAGGCTCGTTCAGGCTCATTCGGCCCAGCTTTGGGGTTGAAGACACTGCTCGAATGAACTGCCGGGGTCATGGCAACTGTCACTTCGCCATGGGCAATTTGAATTTCGCCTCCGATCCCCATGATGTTGTCGGTTTCGGCTGACTTGGCTGGGAAGTCTGCCAGCTTGACGAGATTGCCGGCGAGTTCCGGATTGCAGATGAGCACCGCTCCGGTCTTCTTCGCGATTTCGACAGCATCGCCAACGTGGTCGCGGTGTCCGTGCGTGATGAGTATGTAATCAACTCTTGCAAGCGCGACCAACGGATCTTTGTTGTCCTTCGCCTCGGGGTTGGAAGGATTCTTGATCCATGGATCAATCAACAGAACTTTGCCGCGTGGGGTGGTGATTGAAAACGCAGCGTGACCAAACCACTTTAGTTTTGTTTCCTGGGCCGCGGCTTCGGTAGCTAAGCCAAGCAACAGAATCGCCGTTACAACTATAAGTCTTGTGTTTGCCATTCTGGTTCTCGTTAAGAGCAGCAGAAGCCGTCCACGAACCGCACGAACTAACTCGAAGTAGGAATATTTCTAGTGTCGGTTAGCGTTAGCCGCCCGTCGCACGTCGTCATTTGTGAACACCGCAAAAAGGAACGGCTGTGATTTCAGGAAGCGAGCCAGATCACGCAACGTCAGGCCAAGAGACGATAGACGGTCCTCATCGACAAAGATTTGGCAGTTTTCCGGTTCGAAGGACACGATCAGCTTCTTCCCCTCGGGATCAAACTTCTCGTGCAACAGATCTACGATCGCCGTCGTAAAGTGCCGGCGGTCCGGCGACGACGGTTCTGGCGGCATGCCATGATCCGCAGTCACCGCGAGGAGGTAATTATCCCCAACCTTTGCCTCCAGCGCACTCAGCATCCGCGCCAAGTGACGGTCCATCTCGCCGAGCGTGACGCGGAGCTCGTTCGAATCCGGACCGTACTTGTGGCCCACGAAATCTGCGCCTTTGTAGTTCAGTAGAATGAGATCCGCAACATCGTCTTCGCCCACGGGCTCGCGCTCGATCATAGCGGTCATCACATCGGCTTCGAATGCTGGAAACAGGGCCGAATAGCGCACAGCGACGGGCGAGTCAATTCTGTGACCCATCCATTCCCCGCTAGCCGACCACAGTGCTCGCGCGTTGCGATCCTTCAGATACGCGGGCAGCCGGAAACAGTCAGGGTTCGTGTGCCAGTTGCCCGTCTGCTGATCGTAGCTTGCGAGCACGACTGGCACTCCATTCAACTGACACGCTCCATGCCCCGCAAGCGGCGTCGCTGCTCTGTCGATGCTGCCCTGTGCCAATATGATCGCGCGACCAGACGTCGCGAGTTGCCAGACGTCTGCCAGCGTCAATGCCATCAGATCTTGCGGCATCCCGCCAGCGAATAGATCGTGCTGCCGGCGGTTTACGCGATCGTAAACACTGACGCCTGTGATCCCGTGCACGCGGGGGTCAGTTCCCGTCGAGATGGTCGAGTGCCCAACAGCAGTGTTCGTCGGGAGAAAGTTAACCTGCGCCTGGGTGAACCAGGCGCTGCGCCGGCGCAGGGCGGTGAGCGCTGGCATATATGCGGCGTACCGATCGAAGTAGTCCCGACGCATGCCATCCAGGACTATTAGCATGACCACTTTCGGTCGAGCAAAACCATTCCGCAAAACCGGCAATACACGGCCTGTCACACTCGAGGGCATCTCGACGCCGAGCGCAGCCGCAAGCGTTGGCGCCACGTCCTGTTGCACGGCGGGCATCGAGTAGGCTCCCGTTTTCACTGCCGGGCCGGCAAACATCAGCGGAATCGAGACGTCATACGCCCAAGGCGAACCGTGCATGTACGTATAGTTCGGGTCGGGCCGCGTAATAAAGTCACCTTCACGTGGCACGATCATGAGTTGGCCGGTTCGTCCGGGGAAGTATGCCCGAGCGAACATCTCCAGGAAGCGGTATTGCGCCACCAGGGCGGCTGCGGCCGGCACCGTACGCCGGATTCGAGGGGCGTCGCTCCCAGAAAATCGCTTGACCTGCTGGCCCGACACCGTCCAAGCCATCGCGACCAGGGTCAGGGCGAGGAGAACGGCACCGCAAGCGGTAAACTTTGAGGATGTGATAAAGATTCGCCACGTCGTCATGGCAGCTCCGTCGCTTCAAAAGCTCGCATGACACAATCACGCGAGTATCGCTTCATTACCGATTCCATTTACTCTGCTCTCTAACCAAAGCCGCCTAACGTCAGTGTTGACCGGGTGCGGCGATTAGCAACAATCTTCGCCGCACCGAACAAGTTGAAGAACACGCGACCCGACGCCTGCTTAACGACGTGTTGTGGGGTCGTCGCACGAAACCAAGTTCAGAAACGCGATTCCAGCCATTCCTCAGTCGGGTATCTCACGTATGACCAGCCACCAGATCGCTGTCGGTTGGTTGAAAGTGGCTGATTGTCGGAAGCCTTTTCAAGTTCCGCAACGGAGAATGGTTTTGATAGTTCGCGCATTCGCCTGACGGAAAGTAAATTGACGCATTCAGTTTCGTTGATTTGATGATAAATGCCGTCTTCGGTTGGTTGGAACGCTTTGATTACGGTCTCAATGATTTCACGTCTGCGGCCCGTGAGTTCACGCTTGTCATGCCAATCCACAATTTCACATGTGTATCTGACGGTAGGAAGGTCATCGGTCAACGAGAGGAACAGTCGGATAGGCGAATCCGTTGACGGTCGGTTGTTGGAGAGTTCTACGATACGTTGACCAGAATATGGCTGTAGATAAAGAACTAGCTCAGGAACAAGGCTCTGCACTTTGCAGCTGTCACTGAGAACACCCAAATAAACCCCGTTGATGAAGATTCCTTCGAGACTCATCTTTCCTTACCTCCATCGGCGACTCAACTAGGTATTATACCGCTGATCTGCGCACAAGTACCGATTGCGTGATCTTATCAGGTGTTGCGGTACGGAAAGTTGCGGTTCTACGGAATCGTTCTATCGAGTCCAACCAGCAGCGAGTGGAAACGTGGATCGGAGTGCAGCGACTCCAGGCGCGGATCGACGCGAACAAAGGTGAACCCAACCGCATGCTCGCGTTCAGCCAGGGCTAGCCAGCGGAAAGCGTTGTCAGGTTCGCCGATCAAGCTGTAGACGATCGCGATCTCATAAGCTGAAGCCCATTGCTCAGTGCGCCGCGCGAGGATTTCTTCCAGAATTACGCGCGCTTCTTCATGTCTACCAACTGAGGCCAGGACGGAGGCTCGTTTTATGTGCGTCGTCGGTGTGTCACCCGCAAAGACCCGCTCCTGTTCATAAGCAGATAGCGCTTCGCGGTGCATTCCTTTTTTCTCGTAAGCCCAGCGCAGGACCGTGTGAGCGGACACGGCTCCCGAATCCAACTCCAGCGCTTTAAGACATTGCGCGATCGCATCGTCATATCTGCGGGCCAGGAAAAGAACGTTGGCGACTGCGGTGGCGAGCACCGGAGACTGCGGCGAAATCTCGCGCGCACGTTCAATTTCTGCGAAAGCTTCTTCATGCCGGCCCATCGCCGACAAGCTGAACGCGTACCAGCGATGCGCCACCTGAATGCCTGGCTTCAGCATGATTGCTTTTCGTAACTCCCGCTCGGCATCGTCCCAGTCGCGGTCGTAATGAAGTCTCACAAATCCTAATGACGCATGAGCCTCAGCCGCTTCGGGATCAACCTCGACTGCCTTAAGCGCGGCTTGTTTCGCAAGTTCCCAAGCGCTGGCGGGTGGTGGTTCGACGTACCAATTGAGAAGAGCGTGGCAGTCGGCGAGTTCGGCATAGGCGAGGGAAAATTTCGGATCCAGCTCTACGGCGCGCTTCAGCCGTTCGATCGCCTGACGCATACCTTCGGCCGTGCGTCGAGTCGCGTAGCAGCGACCGGCGGGCGATCCCGCCCCCCGACAGAGTGCTTTGTAAAACCTTTGAATTGTTTGCCAGCTGGGTAACTCGGCTGTTTGGTTGTTGGCATGAGGAAATGAGTCGGCCCTTTTCAAGCCAGGGTCAAGCTTACAGAAGTTGTCTCAACTGCGGGGCCAGCCGCAAGTTCAATGTCGGGCGTTGGGAGATGCAGGGAGACTTCTATTACGCCCGGCCCAACGTTGGATACTTTCCACTCAAGAGCCTGGCAACTCGGTGAGGAAGTGGGCTAGTGAGCAGTGAACCGCATGAGACTGCTCACTGCTCACTTCCCACTGCTGTACAACGATTCCTTCCCACCAATATACTAACCTCAACGAAAAAGCTATTCTCTCCGGCGCGGCTTAGGGGCGCGATTGGCTCTCAAAAAACTACGAAGTGAGGAAGATGGTGTGTATGCGCGACTTAACCACTCGCAGCCGCGTGCTGCTACTTGTGACCGTATTGACCGCTATGGCGATCGCTTATAACTTGAAAGCAACAATCGGAGCTAACGCCAGAACTATGGAGACCGCTACCGTTCAACCCACTGAGCCACTCTTGCCAGCGAATCCGCTGCTCCGGAAGTGGGAAGGTCCTTATGGTGGCGTGCCACCGTTTGATCGCGTACTGGTGGTTGACTTCAAGCCCGCGCTCGAAGCTGCCATGGCGGAGAACCTCGTCGAGGTTGATCGGATCGCCAACGATCCAGCCCCGGCAACTTTTGAGAACACCATCGTTGCCCTGGAGCGCGCCGGACGAACGCTCGATCGCGTTCAAACCATTTACGGCATCTTTGGCTCGACTATGAACGGGCCGGAGGTTCAAGCCGTACAGCGCGAGATGGCTCCGCGGCTATCCGCCTTCAGCGATCAGATCATACAGAACGAGGCGCTCTTCAAGCGCATCGAGATGGTCTACAACTCGTCGAAGTCCGGAGGGAAGGCGAAGCTTACGCCGGAACAACAGCGTCTGGCCTGGCTCGATTACACAAACTTTGTTCGCGCCGGTGCTCGATTGGGGACGGCCGACAAAGCGCGATTATCGGAGATCAATCAAAAACTAGCTGGGCTCTACACGAAGTTTGGTCAAAACGTTTTGGCGGAAGAGGACGGCCAGTCCATCGTGCTCAAGAGCGAGGCCGAATTGGCTGGTTTGCCGCAATCAGTGCGCGACGCCGCTGCAGCCGCGGCCGTAACGAAGAAACAGCCGGGCGCGTGGGTCATCTCAAATACACGTTCCTCCATCGACCCCTTTCTTACTTATTCGGATCGGCGCGAGCTGCGCGAGAAAGCCTGGCGCATGTTTGTGAACCGTGGCGACAGCGGCGACGAGCACGACAACAACGCAATCATCACCGAAATACTGCAACTGCGGGCCGAGCGGGCCAAGTTGCTTGGCTATCTTACGCATGCACACTGGCGGCTTGAGAACGCCATGGCAAAAACGCCGGAGCACGCTATGGAGTTAATGGAACAGGTTTGGAAGCCGGCGGTGGCGCGCGTGCACGAGGAAGTTCGGGACATGCAGGCGCTCGCTGACAATTTACCTAATCAGGACGGCGCAAAGATCAAAATCGAGCCGTGGGATTATCGTTACTACGCGGAGAAGGTGCGCAAGGCGCGCTACGATCTCGATAACAACGAAGTGAAGCAGTATCTCCAGCTCGAGAAATTACGCGAGGGCATTTTTTGGGTGGCGGGCGAGCTCTTCAATTTCAAATTCACTCCCGTCACCAACGTTCCCGTAGTTCATCCTGATGTGCGCGTGTGGGAAGTGACTGACAAGACCACCAAGCGGCATATAGGTCTCTGGTACTTCGATCCTTACGCTCGAGCCGGGAAGCGCTCAGGTGCGTGGATGAACGCCTACCGCAGTCAGGAACGCGTCGACGGCGCGATCACGACGATCGTTTCCAACAATGCAAACTTCGTTAAAGGAAAACCGGGTGAGCCTTTACTGATCTCCTGGGACGATGCGACGACGATGTTCCATGAGTTTGGCCATGCGCTGCACGGTTTGAATTCAAACGTGACCTATCCGTCATTGTCAGGCACCGCGGTCGCGCGAGATTACGTTGAGTTTCCGTCACAACTGCTCGAGCATTGGCTCTCCACTCCCGAAGTGCTACAGCGTTTTGCCGTTCACTATCAGACGGGTAAGCCGATTCCGCAGAGCCTGGTCGACCGAATCAAGCGTGCCGCTACTTTCAACGAAGGCTTCATCACGGTGGAATATCTATCGGCGGCTTTGGTTGATATGAAACTGCACTTGTCCGGTGACCAGAAGATAGACGCCGACGCTTTTGAAAAGGCGACGCTGGCTGAGTTGGGAATGCCGGACGAACTCGTGATGCGCCACCGCACGCCGCAATTCATGCACGTGTTTGGTAGCGACGGGTATTCGGCAGGCTACTACAGCTATCTTTGGTCTGACGTGCTGACCGCTGACGCGTATGGCGCGTTTGTCGAAGCCGGCGGGCCGTATGATCACAAGGTGGCGGAGCGGCTGCGCAAGTACATCTTCTCGGTCGGCAACACGATTGACCCAGCCGAGGCTTATCGCAGTTTTCGCGGCCGTGACCCGCGCGTAGAGGCGCTGATGAAGAAGCGCGGCTTCGCTTCGGCGGACGCGAAGAGCGGCCGAACTGCTACATCCAAGACGAAAGAGTAGGAAAGCGCGCTGCTAACACGGGCTCGGAGTGCCTTATGAGAACTCGATTAATCGCAATCGCAGCCGTTGCTATTTTCGTTTCAGTTAACGTCATGCACCCGCGCGTGGCGGCCCAGGCGCCGGAGCAGCTGGCTGTGGTGCGGGCTGTAGCGCCAGCATTTCCGGTTCCTGAGAAGGGCGGCTATGCGGTCGGCAGTGTGATTGTCCAGACAGAAGTAAATGCCGACGGTGTGGTTACGACCGCCCGGGCTGTTCAAGGGCGTCCATTTCTTTATCATGCAGCCGAAAACGCCGCAAAACGCTGGCTGTTTGCTTCCATTGTTGGCGAATCCAGGGTTAGGTCGGTTCGTCTTAAGTTCATTTTCAAGATCATGGACGATGGAACGCCGGAAGCAGATTTGTCACCCGCTTACATACCTCCTTTTCAGGTTGAGGTAAGACGCATCGTGCCGGTCATCATAACCAGACAAACCGGCTCGAAACACTAACGCGGAGGGCGCACTTCTACATTCAGTACCCAAACAGCGCCTCGAATTGACATATTCGGCCTCTTTGTTTAGATTCTAGACGTTCAGAGGACACCGGCGTTACAGATTTCTAATTTTTGATAGGATGCTCCAGAAGACCTTCGCCATGAATCGAACACACACTCGATTCTTTAGTTTTTGATTGCCCAGCCACCTTGTGGCGGCCTGCGGCGAAGGCGCTCCTATCAGATCCGATCAGTTGAAGTAGTAAATAGTGAATCGTAAATCGTGAATAGGAAGCGCCAGAGCCATTTGGCACTGCAGGGCTATTGCATGCGCGGCTCTGCCGCCTTCCGTGCGGAAAGCCTCTGGCTTTCCGTAAGAGTTTTTAATGAATGAGGCTATGCCTCTGATGAGGCGCAGCCTCGTAAGAATTGAAAGGTTGACTTCGTTAAGGCAGAGCCTTACCGCACGGATTGCGGCAGAGCCGCTAGAGCGGGATTTAACGATTTACGATTTATCAAAGCAAAATGAGCGAGCTTAACGTAAAACTAAATGACGGACCGACTGCAGTAGTGGCGGGGCCGATCACTGTCGGCGAAGCGCTAAAGCAGCTAGACCGTGACCTTGCGAAACAAGCGCTCGCCGCGCGGGTGGATGGTCGCGAAGTTGATCTCGCCTACACCCTTGCGGAACAAAACGGCGAGGCGATAAAGATCGAACCTGTTTTACCAGAGACGCTGGAAGGCCTGGACGTTCTACGTCATTCAACCGCGCATCTGCTCGCTGCTGCCGTGCTCGATTTGTTTCCCGGAACGAAGCTGGGCATTGGGCCCGCGCTGCTTGACGATCCGCGCTACGGTTTCTACTACGATGTGATCACGCCGCAGGCTTTGACCGAGGCGGACCTGGCCATAATTGAGAAACGAATGCGGCACATCGCCAGTCGCAATCTTTCATATAGGCGGGACGAGATTTCGAAGGCTGAAGCGCTCCGGATTTTTGAAGAGCGCGACGAGCCGTTAAAGCGCGAACTGATTGACGAGAAGGCTGGCGAAACGGTCAGCGTTTATTACATCGACAATTCGCCGTTCCTCGATTTTTGTCTCGGTCCGCATGTGCCCAACACCAACAAGCTGCGTGCCTTCAAGCTGCTGTCGCTAGCCGGCGCCTATTGGAAGGGCGATGCTACGAGGCCGCAGATGCAGCGCATTTACGGGACGGCATTCTTCACTCAGGAACAGCTTGACGCCTGGCTCAAGCAACGCGAAGAGGCTGAGAAGAGAGATCACCGGCGCCTCGGTAAAGAGCTCGATCTGTTTTCTATTCAGGAGCAGTATGGCCAGGGATTAATCTTCTGGCATCCGAAGGGCGGAGCGATTCGCAAGGAAATGGAAGACTATCTTCGCGAACAGTTAGCTGCCCGGGGTTATGGATTGGTCTTTACGCCGCACATTGCCAAGCGCGAGTTGTGGCACATCAGCGGCCACGAGGACAACTACGCTGATTCGATGTTTTCGCCAATGGAGTTTGAAGGGCAGGAGTTTCGGATCAAGCCGATGAATTGCCCGGGTCATATTGGCATTTACAAATCGGGACAGCGTTCATACAGAGATTTGCCGATCCGCTACGCGGAACTGGGTACCGTGTACCGCGCGGAGCTTTCCGGCACGCTTCATGGGTTAACTCGCGTGCGGGGCTTCACGCAGGACGATGCCCATATTTTTTGCACACCGGAGACCGTTCGCGGTGAAATACTCGGCTGCATAGATTTCGCCTTCGACTTATTTAGCGTCTTCGGATTCAAGGACATTCGCGTCGAGCTTTCCGTTAGAGGCGACCAGGCGAACGCGCACTATCTCGGTTCTGACGAGGATTGGGTTCAAGCTGAAGCCGCGTTGGTAGATGCGCTGGTTGAACGCGGCATTGCCTACAATCGCATTGAAGGCGAAGCAGTTTTCTATGGACCGAAAATTGACATCCGGGTGGAGGATGCGATCGGCCGCACGTGGCAGTTGACGACAGTACAATTTGATTTCAATCTACCGAAACGCTTTGAGCTTGAATACATCGGCGAGGACAATAAGCCCCACCAACCGATAATGATTCATCGCGCCCTATTCGGCTCAATGGAGCGGTTCTTTGGTGTTCTGATCGAGCACTATGCCGGAGCGTTTCCGTTGTGGCTGGCGCCGGTGCAGGCCGCGGTGTTGCCAATTACCGATCGGGTTAACCAATATGCGGAGAAAGTTGCCGCAGATCTGGGAAGCGCCGGTCTACGTGTTGAGACGAACCTGAAAAGCGAAAAGATTGGCGCGAAGATCCGTGATGCGCAAATGCAAAAGGTTCCGTTCATGCTGGTGCTTGGCGATCGCGAAATGGAACAGGGAAACGTTGCGGTGCGCGAACGTTTACAGGGTGACATCGGCGTGATGTCTCTGGAAGAATTCAAGATGATGGCGCGTGGGCTGGTTACGACGCGTGCACTTAATAACGAAGTCTAAAGTCTCAAGACTCAAATCTCAGGTTGATTAAATCACCTGAGACTTGGGACTTGAGACCTGAGACTCTTTAACGATGGAGGTGAGGTATAGCTACAGGCTTTCGAGGTCGCGGCCAGCGTCCGGATAACCGGCGCCTGCCGATTGCCCGCATTAACGAGAGAATTCGTGTTCCCCAGGTGAGAGTCATCGGCGAGGAGGGTGAACAACTCGGCGTACTCGACATTCGAGACGCAATTCGCCAGGCCCGGGAAAAAGGTTTGGACCTCGTGGAGGTTGCCGCCACGGCCGACCCGCCGGTTTGTCGAATTATTGACTTCGGAAAGTTTCAGTACGAAGCCAAGAAGAAGGCCAACGAGGCGAAGAAGAAACAGGTAACGATCACCGTCAAGGAAGTGAAGTTTCGACCCGGCACGGACGATCATGATTATGACTACCGCATGAAGCACGCGCGCGAGTGGCTGGAGGGCGGCGATAAAGTGAAAGCCACCATCTGGTTTCGCGGCCGCGAGATGACGCACCGGGAGTTGGGTGCGCGCATTCTGGAGAAGCTGGAGAAGGATCTGATCGAAGTTGGCGAAGTAGAGGCACGACCGCGAATGGAAGGGAACCAGATGTTTATTATTCTGGGGCCCAAGCGACATAAGAGCGCCAAGGCCGATCATCCGGCGCCGCAGCCGCTGGCCAAACCACAGGCGGTAGCGCCGCCAGAGGCTCCGCGAGTGGCGCCAGCACAGGTTCCGCCAGTGCCGCTGGCCGCGCCACAGGTTGAGGTTGCGCCGCAACCACAAGTTGCGCCACCTCCGCCGCCTTCGCTGTTGCCACCGGGAGATGAAGAAGCGTGATCGTGGCTGGCGACTTTGAAGATTGAGTCCCGAGATCTGAGATCGGAAAATTGAGATTTGAAACTTGAGATGGAGAGATTATGCCTAAGTTAAAAACACACAAGGGTGCGGCGAAACGCTTTCGCTTGACCGCGACCGGAAAGATCAAGCGCGGCCACTCGCATGCGCGCCACATTCTGACGAAGAAAGAGCACAAGCGAAAACGATTGCTCGACATTGACGCCCTGGTTTCAAAATCAGACCAGAAGCGTGTCGAAGCGATGCTGCCGTACGGAAGAGGCTAGAAGAGAAGTATGAACGAGGAACTCGTAACGATGAACGATGAAGGGTTTCAGTTAATTCATAATTCAGCGTTCAGCGTTCATCATTGAGGAGGGGAAAATGCCCAGGGCAAAACGTGGAAACAAGCGCCTCGAACGGCGCAAGAAGATATTGAAACTGGCAAAGGGCTACCGCGGCACCAAGTCGAAGCTTTATCGCTCGGCAAAGGAGTCGGTTGAGCGCGGGTTGAATTTTGCTTACACCGGACGAAAGCTCAAGAAGCGTGACTTTCGGAGTCTCTGGATTGTGCGTATCGGCGCTGCTGCGCGGCTGAATGGCATCAACTATTCCCAGCTGATGCATGGGCTGAAAGTTGCCGGTGTGGAGTTGGATAGAAAAGTGCTTGCGGACCTGGCCGTTAACCAGCCCGAAGCTTTTTCCGCAGTGGCGGTGCAGGCGAAGAATGCGCTGGACTCGCAGAAGGAAAAGGTGGCTGCCTGAGTTTTGGCAGTCAGCGGGTTCTACATCAATCGTGTAGACGCGGGCCAAAAATAGGCCCGCTGGAACAATTCAACTGATGGCAGAAGATCAAAGTCAGCAAGATCCAAGACTTGAGGTTGAAGCAGCACGCAAAGCGTTCGAGCAAGAGTTCGAACGCTTTGCCAACTTTGCGGAGAATTCTGCGACGTTAAGCGCGCTTGACCTGAGCAGTGCCGAAGCTGAACAGCGTGCTCTCGCGGAACTGCGAACGCGGCATCTGGGCAAGAAGAGTGCGCTGGCTGCAGGCAAAAAGATGATCGGTCGCGTGGCCGCGAGCGAGCGCGGTAGTTTTGGTCAATTCGTACAGCAAAACGAAGCCGACATCACTGGCAAAATCGAGCGGGCTGAACAGGCGCTCAAGGGTCATCTCGAATCCGCTCGAACAGCACGCGAAGCAATCGACGTTACGCTCCCCGGCAGGCGTCCGCGCCGCGGACATCTCCACCCGATCACCATCGTACGCGAAAGGATCGAAGACATATTTGTTTCGTTGGGATATGCGATTGAAGACGGCCGGGAGATTGAAACGGACTTCTACAATTTCGACGCTCTGAATATTCCCGAGAACCATCCAGCGCGCGCTGTCCAGGATACCTTTTACACTACCGAGGGATTCGCGTTGCGTTCGCAGACGTCTACAGTGCAGATTCATGCGATGCAACGCCGCGGGGCGCCCGTGCGAATGATCGCACCCGGACGAGTCTTCCGTCGCGACACGCCTGACCCGACGCACAATCCGATGTTTTTTCAGGTTGAAGGCTTGTGCGTCGATCGCGGGATTAGCATGGCGCACCTGAAGGGTACGGTCGCCGAGTTTCTGCGACGCATGTTTGGTGAGCAGACAGTTACGCGTTTCCGTCCGTCTTACTTCCCGTTTACCGAGCCGAGCGCGGAGTTTGACTTTAGTTGCTTCAAATGCGGGGGAACGGGCTGTCGTATCTGTAAAAATTCAGGCTGGATAGAACTCGGCGGCTCGGGCATGGTTCATCCCAATGTGCTGCGCGGCGCCGGCGTCGACCCCGAGGAGTTTTCCGGATTCGCTTTTGGCTTGGGTATCGACCGCATGGTCGCTTTAATGTACGGCCTGGACGATATTCGGCTCCTTTTCGAGAACGACGTGCGCTTTCTGGAACAGTTTGATTAAACCAGTGAATAGTAAATAGGAAGAACCGCTTTTGAACTAATCACTATTTACCATTCACTATTCACCGCTGTTCTTATGCTAATCAGCTACAACTGGCTACGCGAGCTTACCGGCACCGCTTTGACTCCGCTGGAGTTGCGGGAGCGGCTGACTATGGTTGGCCTCGCAATTGATACGGTTGCAGAGATTGAAGGCGACTCCGTACTTGATGTCGAGGTGCCTTCGAACCGTCCTGATTGTCTGTCGCATATCGGGATCGCTCGCGAAGTTTCAGTAATCGAGAAGTCCAAAGTCCAAAGTCCAAAGTCTAAAGTTCCCAAGGTTGCAAGCAAGGCAGCAGACTTCACCAGAGTTGACATAAACGATCCAGACCTCTGCCCGCGCTACGCGGCCCGAATTGTGCGCGGCGTCAAGATTGAGCCGTCACCCGCCTGGCTTCGGAAGCGCTTGGGCGAAATCGGTCAAAGGCCCATCAACAATGTCGCCGACATCACGAATTACGTGCTGCACGAATTCGGTCAGCCACTGCACGCCTTCGATTTGGTTAAACTCGCGGAGCAACGGATCGTAGTCCGACGCGCCAATGCCGGCGAGAAACTGACCACGCTCGATGGCGTCGACCGCAAGCTCGATCCGGAGATGCTGGTTATCGCCGACGCCCTCCAGCCAGTGGCGCTGGCGGGAATTATGGGCGGTTTGGATTCAGAAATCTCCACGACGACCAGGGACGTGTTGATTGAAAGCGCATACTTCAATCCCGATTCCGTCCGCCGGACTGCACGACAACTGGGGATGGATACGGAAGCGTCGCGCCGTTTTGAACGGGGCGCTGACTGCGAAAACGTGTTGCTGGCGCAAGCAAGGTGCGTCGAACTTATTTGCGAAATCGCCGGCGGCGTTGCGAGCGAGGACGCGATCGACATCTATCCGAAGCCACTGCCCGCCCTTTCAATAGCATTTCGTCCCGCCCGGGTTGAGAGGCACACTTCGCTGCGCGTTGAGTTGGCTGCGATGACACGAATTCTCGCGGCGCTTGGTTTCACGCAAAGCGAACTTCAGGCAAACGGCGCTCTGACCTTTGTTGTTCCCAGTTGGCGTATTGATGTCGGCATCGAGGAAGACCTGATCGAAGAAGTGGCTCGACACGTCGGCTACGACAAGATTGCGTCTGAACTGCCGCCCTCAAACTTCGCCGGCGAGTACCAGCCTAACGAGAGGAAGCGCCGCGACTTGCGCCGGGCGTTCACGAGCCTGGGATTTGACGAAGCCATCAATTTCAGCTTCGTTGACACTGCCCACGATGATGAGTTTGAACTGCTGCCGGGCTTGAAAACTCAAGCGAAGGAGGGGAAAACGCCGCTGGTCTCGCTCAATAACCCCATCCTTGACGAAGCGACGCGCATGCGCCCTACATTGCTTCCGGGGCTACTTGAAGCCGTGCGGCACAACCTGAATCATGGCAACCGGGACGTGTGTTTGTTCGAAATCGGGCGTGTTTTTGCAGGTTCCGAGGCCCGAGAGCTTCCCCAGGAGCGGGAGGCGCTGGCTCTGATCGCTACCGGCGGGGCGAAAGAGGAAGGGCGCGCGCAGGCGACAGGCGAGATAGATTTTTACGAACTCAAGGGGGCGCTCGAAGCCGCTATCGAGGCGATAAAACTCGCACCGCTGGAGCTTTCAAAGGCCACGGTCAAACATTTGCGCGATGGTCAGGCGGCCAGAATCACAATTGCAGATGGGACTGCCGTTGGCAGCATCGGCAGGTTAGCGGAGTCGATCGCAGCCTCATACAAATTCCGCCAGCCTGTTTACGTGGCCGAACTCGATCTAACCGCGCTGCTCGACTGTGAACCTCGGTCCACTCAGTATGCCGCGCTGCCGCGCTATCCTGCAGTGGAGCGCGACGTTACCCTCCTCGTCAGTCGCGATGTAAAATTCGCTGACCTGGTGCAAACGATCAACTCAGAGCAAGTTGCCAATTGTGTGGGCGTGATGTTAGTCGGCATCTACGAGGGTGAAAATATTCCCGCAGACAGACGATCGATAACTTTGCGGATGGAGTATCGCTCGGAAGAACGCACCTTGCGCGATGAAGAGGTTGAAGGGCGGCACCGTGGATTGATAGATTCGCTATTGATCAAATTCAGTGCAAAGTTGCACTGAAAAAATAAATCGCATGCAACTGCGCAAAGAGTCTTGCGCTTGCAGGCGTGAAGTCGCATAATCCGAGGCGGATTGAAATCGAGTAGGTAGTGGAGAAAGAAAAGGCAGATGGTCGCCCTATCCGGACTAGAAAAATTCTCGCATTTGGAAGATAAGATCTATCGCACGATTGAACTCACCAAGTCGTTGCGCCAGGAGAAAGAGAGTTTGGAGAAGGAACTCTCTCTGATGCGACGCAGCCGGGGCGGCAGCGTACCTTTCGAGCAACAGCGACTTGAAAAACAGGTAGAGGCGCTCCTCGCCGAACGCGACATCATACGTTCAAAGGTTGAGGCAATGCTCGACGCGGTGGCGGCGCTGGATCCCGAGATGGCCGAGGAGCTTAGATGACTACTGCAACCACCCCCGTCCTTGATAAGAGAAGTATGGAAACTACAACGACAGCGGCTCCCACTATCAGGGTTGAGATTTACAACCAAACCTACAATATCCGTTCTGACGGCGACTCCGAATACCTCACGAAACTAGCTGATTTTGTCGATAGCCGCATGCGTGAGATTTCCTCAGGCACTTTGACGGTAGATTCCCTCAAGGTGGCGATTTTGGCCGCGCTCCACATCGCCGACGAACTGCATCGCCTGAAGCAAACGCATGAGCAGGCGGATGCCCAACTGGCAACCCGTAGCACGGAATGCGCCGAAATGCTCGACCGCCTGCTCAAAGTGCGCAGCAATATCGAGCAGGAAAAAGGCGGACCCGGGACGATTGCTTTCAGCTGAGACTTTCACAGAAAAGCGTTACCTGCCATGAACCGAGGGCCCAAATTCGGTAAGTCTAATTTACTTTTCCGAGTTGTCTTGTGCTAGTATCCCCGCGGCGGAGGGAATTAATCTGCGGGGCCCGTCACCGAGTGTACGATGATTGAGCCAACGCCGTTGAAATGGGAGACCGATGCTGCTTGCCAGTGCACTTCTTCAGCGTTAAGAATTGCCAGAGGCTGCGGCTCTTAAAGGTCACCCACCTGTAAAAGCAGGTTCAATTACGGCTTCGGAACGACCACTGCGGATTTCCCTCCTGCCAACTAGAACCGTAAATAGTAAATCGTGAATCGTAAATAGTAATTGAAGCTATTCGCGGTTAACGACTTTCTGTTGACGGTTTTTCTATTTTCGATTGAGTGATGATGTAAAGTCCCCCGCTCCTGCCATTTTCTATTCACGATTTACGATTTACTTTTTATGAACATCCTGATGATCGGTGACGTGGTGGCGAAGCCCGGCCGGGTGGCTGTGCTGGAACGCATACAGGATTTGCGGGAACAATACCAGATTGACCTCGCCATCATGAATGCGGAAAACCTGGCGGGCGGGTTTTCCGTGACGCCATCTTTGTGTGAGCAACTCTTCGAAACCGGGATAGACGTGATGACTTCCGGAAATCACATCTTCGATAAGAAAGAGGCCATCCCTTACATCGCGAAGCAGCCCCGGTTGATCAGACCAGCAAACTATCCCCCGAATACGCCGGGAGGCGGCATGTGGACCGGAGTAATCAAAGACACACCGGTCGCAGTTATTAACCTGATGGGGCGTGTTTTCATGCCACCGTCGGATGATCCGTTTCGAGCGGCCGATCAGGTGCTGAAATCACTGCCCGCCGAAACCAAGGTGCGCATTGTTGATATCCACGCCGAAGCTACGTCCGAAAAGGTGGCGATGGGCTGGTATCTCGACGGACGAGTCTCGGCGGTGGTTGGCACGCACACCCACGTGCAAACGGCCGACGAGAGACTGCTGCCACAGGGAACTGCTTACCTCACGGATTTGGGAATGACCGGAAGCTACTCCGGCGTGATTGGGATGAACAAGGAGGACGTGATTGCGCGTTTCACCTCAGCAATTGCCAAAAGAGCAGAGCACTCGACGCAACAGGCACGAATTTGCGCGGCCGTCTTAGACGTTGATGAAGAGACTGGGCGCGCAAGGAGTATCGTTCGACTGAACCTGGCACATGATTAGTGGGCAGTGGGCGTATTTAACCCGGAGGGTTCTGCAGAAAGTAGCCGGTGGTCGAAGCGGAGCGTAGACCGCCGGAAAGAAGCAAAGAATGATCCGCACCTCGAAGAGGTGCCAGACCGAAGATCGATGTTGCACCCCTCCGGGGTGCCGTCAATCAACTCGCCGGGCTCCGGTGGTCTGCGCTCCGCTTCGACCACCGGCTACTATCTTGCAGCCCTTCAGGCTGCCGCCCACTGGCAACTGCTCTACGCCGGGCCTTCTTCGGCTGGAACAATAGCACCTGAAGATTGGGATTTAATGATAGGTGGGGCCAGCAAGCGCTGCGCGTATCCTTCCGGAAATGAGCGCACCCGACCGGTGGCGTCGGTCACCACGTGTCCAGTTTCGCCTTCGGCAATTATCTGACCATCTGCCGCGCGAACAACCTCGTAGCCAAATCTGAGCGATCGCTTGCGCATCTCGGTAATGTGAGTGCGAACCAGAAGTTCGTCGTCATAGTAAGCGGGCGCCTTGTAACGGCAGTAGCTTTCTGCGACGACCAGGAAGGCGTCTTCATTCTCTTCCATGTCGCGATACGAGAAACCGCGGGCGCGGCAAAACTCGGTACGGCCCAACTCAAACCAGATGAGGTAGTTTGCATAGTAGACAATCCCCATCTTGTCCGTTTCCGCATAGCGGACACGCAGCAGGGTCTCGTGCCATTCTCCTAAGATGATCTCTGGGGCGGGACTTGTCATATGAGCGTCATACCTTCAAACTCTACTGAAAGGTTGCGTGTTTAGCCTTGAGCTCCGGATTAGTTAAAGACATTTAGCGGACTATAAGAGCGAAAGCCCATGATGTCAAAGCGAATTAATCGATTCCTGACCCTTCTTTTTGTCCTGGGCCTGGCCATGGCCGGCCTGCCGGCAAGGCACTCTTCGGGCGCTTCGACCCGGCAGCAAGCCAGCATGGCCAAGAGCAACGCGCGAAATGCGGCCATCGTGGCGGCGACGACGGAAGTGCTCAAGGAAACAAGCGAAATCAGGGAACTTGCCATCCTGAGACCGGTGAAAAGCGGGGCGCAATCTCGATCTGAGATTGAACTCATGCTGATCAAAAACCTCAATGACCAAATGACTACGGCCGAAATGCATGCTACGGAACTTTCCCTGCGGAAGTTTGGTCTGGCACCCGACAATTTTGAATATCGATCGAATATCATCAAACTCCTGACGGAGCAGGTGGCCGGCTACTATGATCCGAAAGCCCAGGAATTCTATCTGGCTGATTGGCTTGAGTTGGAAGGACAAAAGCCGGTGATGGCGCATGAATTGACCCACGCGCTTCAGGATCAGCATTTCAACCTCCGGCGCTTTGAAAAATGGCCGCACGGCGACTCAGATGCTGAGCTTGCTGCGCACGCGCTGGTCGAAGGCGACGCCACCCTGGCGATGCTGCTCTACATGGCAAAGAATCCGTTAGTAGCGCTGGCGTTTAGCCGGTCGCTCACTACTGGAGTGTCAACGGAGCAGTTTAACAGGATGCCGCGAGCGATGCGCGAATCGCTGATCTTTCCATACATGCAAGGCTCGGAGTGGGCCACCCAACTGTATAAGCGGGGCGGTTGGACGATGGTCTCAAACGCCTTTACCCGACTGCCGCTTTCCAGCGAACAGATTCTGCACCCGGAAAAATATTTCAACTACGAACGCCCGATAAAGATCGTGTTGCCTGACGTCACGAATCTGCTCAACGCTGGGAGCAAACAGCAAACAGCAAACAGCAAACAGCAATCAGCAGTCAGCAC
Source organism: Chloracidobacterium sp. (assembly GCA_031370285.1). Taxonomy (GTDB): domain Bacteria; phylum Acidobacteriota; class Blastocatellia; order Pyrinomonadales; family Pyrinomonadaceae; genus PSRF01. The sequence continues at coordinate 26,871 of JANMQG010000169.1, forward strand.
TCAGCAATCTCCTGGGACCGCGGGCGTCCCGCCCGCTCCGGTCTCAAGGGCTTCATCTCGACGACCTGTTCCCGGTCGCCGACTGCCCACTGCCAACCGCCCACTGCTCACTGCTGACTGGCGCCGTATCGATTCTGACGTCAACGGCGAATGGACGTACTACCTGATTCTGGATCAGTTCCTAAATGCGCTGGCGGAGTCGAAGCGCGCAGCCGCCGGCTGGGCGGGCGATCGCTATGCGCTGTATGAAGGAGCAAACGGTCAGTTGTTTTTGGCGCAACTGGCTGCCTGGGATACAGAGAACGACGCGCGCGAGTTCTTTGATGCTTATGTCAAACGTACCGAATTACGCTACCCCAGCGCGAAACGATCGAACTCCGCCGACTCAGAATCCGAGACCCGAAACCCGAAACTCGAAACTCGAAACTCTTATTCCTGGCAGACAAGCGAAGGCGAAGTCGTTATCGAACTCCGCGGTCTCCGTGTAGTGATCCTTGAGGGTATACCGGATGGCGTAGATGCAAATGCGCTGCGCAAAGCCTTCTGGCAGTGATTTGCATTTGCTAAGGCTGATCCTAGCCGCGGGTTAAGTCGGCTTCATGCATTGGGCATTAGACAGCAGGTACGTGTTAGAATTCCGTCCGGTGCGACTCACGAATTCTAAGATCATGATCAAGGCGAAACGATGAAACTACCCAAGTTAACAGTAGTGATCGAGAAAGAAGGCCAGTGGTATGTCACAACTTGTCCCGAGCTTGGTGTCGCCAGCCAGGGCCGCACCTTTGAAGAGGCGGAGGCGATGATTCAGGAGGCAGTCGAGTTGCTGCTTGAGGAAGGAGATGAGGCGGAGATCAGTCGCCGACTGAACCGAGGAGTAAGAGTGAAAAAGTTGGAACTCGCGCATGCTTAGGTTACGTGAGAGAGCTACGCGACGACTTGATTTGATGGGGGCCGCAAGAGATGTCCACTGTAATTAACTCACTCATCGAGATTGACGAAAGCGGCGTTGCCTGGATCGCCGGCGCTAACACGAAGGTGATCGAGGTTGCGCTCGATACGCTTGCTCACGGTTCCAGTCCGGAGGAAATACATTTCCAGCACCCGCATCTATCATTGGCTCAGATTCACGCCGCGCTTTCTTTTTACCATCAGCACAGAACGGAGTTGGAGGCTGAGATTCAGAAACGCTGGCTCGAGATCAACGACCTTGCCGCAAAGGAATCCGAATCACCCCTCCAGCAGCGACTACGTGAACTAAAGCAAGGCCTGTGAGCGTGCGACTGTACATGGATGTGCATGTTCGTCGTGCAGTCACGGGGGGCTTGCGCCTTCGTGGTGTGGACTTGATAACAGCTCAGGAAGATGATGCGAACCGAGTTGAAGATCCTGAGTTGCTGGATCGCGCCACGAGCCTTGGTCGAGTGTTGTTTACGCAAGACGAGGATTTGTTACGCGAGGCCAAGCGAAGGCAACAAGCAGGCGAGCACTTTGTCGGCCTCGTTTACGCGCATCAGCTCAACATCACTGTCGCTGAATGCATAGCGGACTTAGAGCTTATCGCCAAATCAAGCAATCTTAATGATTGGCTCAACCAAGTAGTGTTCTTGCCTTTGTAACAACAAATCATGAAGAAGCTTGATACGCAGTTTGCCGACAAGTCCCCAACACGTTTAGGAGAATTGACTGCCGAGTTGCAGGAACTCGAAGCGCGACTGCGTCTCGGCGGTGGGCCGGACAAGATTGAGAAGCAGCACACGCAGGGAAAGCTCACCGCCCGCGAACGAATTGATTTGCTGCTCGATAAAGAGGCTTACGCGCAGGAGATCGGATTACTCGTCGCTTACGATCAATACAAAGAAACAGAAGGCAGTAGGCAGAAGGCAGAAGGCAGAAACAAAGAAGAAGAAATTGGAGCGGCGCCGGGTGCGGGGGTAGTTACGGTGGTTGGGCGTGTAGAGGATCGCGAAGTAGTCGTTGTGGCCAACGATGCAACGGTCAAGGCTGGTTCGTGGTGGCCGGAGACGATCAAGAAAATCCTAAGGGCGCAGGAGATCGCGATGCGCTCCCACGTCCCGATAATCTATCTCGTCGACTCGGCCGGCGTTAACCTGCCATATCAGGGTGGCGTGTTTCCGGGTCAGTACGGCGCCTCACGGATCTTCTATTACAACTCGATCATGCGGCGATATCTGAAGATCCCGCAAATCTCCGCTGTGATGGGGCCTTGCATCGCCGGTGGCGCCTACTTGCCCGCGCTGTCGGATGTGATCGTGATGGTGGATGGGACGTCCTTCATGGGCCTGGGTGGCGCGAACCTGGTCAAAGGTGCGACCGGACAAACCATCGACAACGAAACGCTCGGCGGCGCTCGCGCGCATAACGAGCTCTCGGGCGTTGCTCATTATCGCGTGAAGAATGATGAAGAGTGCATCGCGAAGATTCGTGAATTTGTTTCTGAGCTGGTTATTAGTTCGTCAAACCCCGCAACCAAACTCGGTACCGAGGCCGCGCGCCCCGCCGCCGAGCTTTATGACATTATTCCTGCTGATCATAAGCAGCCTTACAACGCGCGGCACCTGCTCGAATGTCTGATCGATGACGGACATCTCGATGAGTTTCAGGCAGACTACGCGAAAGAGATGGTCACCGGACACGCGCGCGTTCGCGGCATCCAGGTCGGCGTGATTGCCAACAACCGCGGCATGATTCGTCCGCCCGGCGGCGGCCCGCCTCGCTTTGGCGGCATCATCTATACAGAGTCAGCGGAGAAGGTGGCCTACTTCATCGAAACCTGCAACCGTCGTCAGACGCCGCTATTATTCATTCAGGACGTTTCCGGTTTCATGGTGGGACCAGAGGCAGAACATTCCGGAATCATTCGCGCGGGCGCGCGATTCGTGGAAGCGATGGCGACCGCCGTGGTGCCGAAGATCGTTTTAACTGTGAACCATGCGTCCGGTGCAGGCTACTACGCGATGGCGGGTCAGGGATTCGATCCAGATTTTATTTTTACCTGGCCAACCGGGCGCATGGGCGTGATGGAAGGCGACTCGGCGGTGCAGGCTGTATTTGGCAGTCAACTCGAAAAGTTGAAGCGCAACGAATTGAAACCTGATGAGCAGCTTGTGGCGGAAATGGATCAGGTGCGAGACACCTACGACATGGAGCTGGACGCGAAGTATGCGGCCGCGCGCGGGTTTGTCGACGCGGTAATCATTCCTGAGAACACGCGTGACGCCTTGGAACTTGCGCTTCGCACCAGCTTGAACTACAGCGGCCCGCATATTGGGCAGTTTGTGTTGCCGCCAACCTTGGTATAAGTCAGAACCGGAAACGGAAGCGGCAAGAAGTTCAGAGTTCAAGCTTTAGCTTGCCCGCCGCGAAATCCACAACCTAGAGGTTGAACTCTAAACTACTTGAATGAAACAAAAGATTCGCATTGCTGGCGGTCAAGGGTTCTGGGGAGACCTTCCCGAGGCGCCGGTGCGCCAGGTTGAAGGTGGACCGATTGACTATCTGATGCTCGACTATCTCGCCGAAGTTACGATGTCGATCATGCAGAAGCAGCGCTCGCGGGATCCGTCGGCCGGTTATGCGAAGGATTTCGTTCCGCTGATGAAGCGAATTCTGCCCGCCTGCGTTGCCAGAAATATTCGCGTTACCGCAAACGCCGGCGGCGTGAACGTCGCAGGTTGTGCGGCCGCGGTAAGAGAAGTCGCGCTCGAGCTTGGCCTCGCTGGAAAGGTTCGCCTCGGACTGGTGACCGGCGACGACATCATGGCGAAATTGGACGGACTCTTGGGCCGAGGAATCGAGTTGCGTAACATGGATACCGGAGCACCACTCTCGACGGTTCGCGACCGAATTCAAAGCGCCAATGTTTACCTGGGCGCGGCACCAATGCTGGAGGCGCTTAATCGTGGCGCTCAAGTCGTGATCACCGGCCGGGCAACTGACACCGGTCTGACACTCGCGCCGCTCATGCATGAGTTTGGCTGGGCGCCGGACGATTGGAACAAGATCGCCGCCGGCACGATTGCGGGTCACATCATTGAATGCGGCGCGCAATGTTCGGGTGGCAACTGTCAATACGAGTGGCGTAGCATCCCCAACCTCGCTGATGTCGGTTTCCCAATTGTTGAAGCAGCACCGGACGGCACCTTCGTGATTACGAAACACGAAGGCAGCGGCGGCTGGGTAATAATTCCTTCGGTCAAGGAACAACTGGTTTATGAGATGGGCGATCCGCATTCCTACATCACGCCGGATTGCGTTGCCGATTTCACTACCGTACGTCTCGAATACGAAGGCCGTGATCGCGTTCGCGTCTTTGGAATCGAGGGACGACCGGCAACCGACACTTTCAAAGTTTCGATTAGTTATTCAGCCGGCTACAAAGCTGTCGGCACCCTCGTGTACTCCTGGCCGGATGCGTACGACAAAGCGCAAGCCGCCGACAGGATACTTCGGACGAGACTCGATCGACTCAGTCTGAAGTTTGACCACATTCTTACGGAGTTTGTTGGGGCCAACGCTACGCACGGCCCACTTGCCGGCAAACCTTCAGCGGATTTGCCTGAAGTTCAATTGCGCGTTGGCGTCCGGAGCGAAGATCGAACTGCGGTGGAGAGGTTCACGAAGGAAATTGCTCCACTGGTTTTGACTGGTCCGCCGGGCGTCACCGGATTCGCCGGTGGCCGGCCGAAAGTAGAAGAGATTGTTGCCTACTGGCCGGCACTTATGCCGAAGGGCGAGATTACTCCAGTCGTGAGTGTGATTGACGTATGAAGGTGAAGACACATTGTCCAAATCTTCTGAACTAACGTGAGTCAGACGGTTCTTACCGTATGAAGCTGCAACTGCTAAAACTTGCGCATGCTCGCTCGGGAGACAAAGGCGACACGGCCAATGTCGGGCTGATTGCTTTGCGTGATGAGATTTATCCGATCCTGGTTCGCGAAGTGACGACCGAACGGGTGAAGGACCACTTCAAAGGAATCTGCAAAGGAGAAGTTGAGCGATTCGAACTGCCGAACCTCGGTGCGTTGAACTTTCTCCTACACGAAAGTCTCGGTGGTGGCGGCACACTGTCTCTGATGACCGACGCTCAGGGCAAAACATTCTCGACGGCTCTGCTGAGGATGGAAGTTGAAGTCTCTGAGGACGAAGCACTCAACCTCGGAGTGGCGTAAGCGGTTTAGAGTTCAACCTTCAGGTTGCTCTCTTGCGAAAGAGACAAGCTAAAGTTTGATGAACTCTGAACTACCAGAATGACAACCATCACTCATGCCTACGCCAGCGTTAATGGCATTCGCCTGCATTACGCCGAGGCAGGCAGCGGCGACAATCTCGTAGTCTTGCTGCATGGCTTTCCGGAGTTCTGGTATTCGTGGCAAAAGCAATTGGATGCGCTGAGCGGAAGCTTCCACGTGGTAGCGCCCGACATGCGTGGCTACAATCTGAGCGACAAGCCGTCGCGAGTCGAAGACTATAAGATAGACAAGCTTGTTGCCGACGTGATTGGCCTCATTGATCATTTTGGCGCCAAGCAGGCGGCCGTTGTTGGGCACGACTGGGGAGCGGGCGTGGCTTGGGCGGTTGCCCAAAAGCATCCGGAAAGAGTTTCGAAGCTTGCTGTATTGCAGGTCCCGATCGCGGCAGCTTGGCGTGCAAACATGACGCTCAAACAACTCCTGCGCAGTTGGTACATGTTCTTTTTTCAAATCCGTCGCTTACCCGAGTGGTTGATACGCAGGCAGGACTTCCGGGCCATCGAGCGGACGTTCCAAGAGAAGGTGACGCGGAAGAATAGCTTTACGAGCGAAGACGTCGAGCGCTACAAAGAAGCGGTGCGACAACCCGGCGCACTTACGGGAGCCATTAATTATTATCGAGCGAACGTTTTTGACCGGCTCTTCGCGCGAAAGCGGCGAGGCGATGCGAACCAGAGCAGCGGCCGCGTTCGAGTTCCCACGTTGTTTATTTATGGCGAACAAGACTTCGCAATCATCCCGGCGACTGTTCGCGGGTTAGACAAGTACATCAACGCCTATTATCGCGAGGTGCGTATTCCGGATAGTGGCCACTGGGTGCAAAATGAAGCGCCGGCGGAAGTGAACGAAGCTCTAATCGATTTCCTCAGCTCGCAATGAGCCTCGCTGGGCGAAACCAAAGTAGGACTTGAATTCCGGCCAGGTTACATCAATGGTGCGACCCCGCGCAGAAGATCTCAAAATCGCAATTTGACTCGATAGAGTATGTAGTCGCCAACTTGCTCACCCTTGTCGCGCTGATACCAGCGATCCAGATTCGACAGATCAGGTCCGCCAGCGGAAGGTACAATGACATACGAGAGAACGTGCTGAACGGCGCGATCTCGTGTGAATGAAGAATAGTAGGCCTCATAATCTGAGACCTGGAACGCAATCTCCTCACTTTTTATCGGCTTGGCTTGCACGGACAGATCGGGTATCACGCGCTCATGCCCGAACGCTGCCGCGGCAAAGGTGCTCATGGGTTCTGCCAATTCCTTTGCGAGTTTGTCTCCGTCTATGCCCGTAAAATAAAGGTACTCATAGAAGCGCTCGCGGCTCTCGCCGGCAGCGAGGTTCAGGAAGTCGAAGTGAGGGGCCCACAACACGGCTTGAGGCGCAAACGTCGGCAAGATCACGGCGACTTTGTTGTCGCTGGCTAACACCAGAGGCCGAGGGTCAGTCGCGGAGCTTGTAACTAATCCGTCGGCAGTGGATCGTTGTCGTAAACGTTGGCAGACCGCTGCCGCGCGATCCGTGAACTGGCTATCTCTAATTATCACTTTTGCAGGCGCCAGGACCTCAATAGCCGCCCACCAGATTGCGATGAAAGCCAGACGACCCGCCCAGCGATAACGTATCGGTCGTCTTTCGCCCTCAGACCCACGCCAAATGATGACACTCGCCAATACCACGCCAACAAGAACCAGGTAGTTCGCGATGAACGATCCGTAATGGAAAGGCTGTAGTGAACGTCCTGTGATTACCTGCTGGTTAAATACAATTACCGGGGTAAGAGCAAACGAGGCGGCAAACAATGTCTCCGGAGCGCGCCAGTTCAGGCTTCCCCGGAGAGCACCAAAGACGATCGGGACGATCGCGGCCAAGCCGATTAGTTCAGGCATGCGAAGCAGATCTGGAGCATGCGAAAGCGTCAATTTCTGACCGGCGTCCATGTTTAAAGAACGGCGGGACAGCAGTACCACATAGGGGACAAGCGCTGTTCCCGCCAGCAAGAGGATGGTCAGGAAAGGCCTAAAGTCTCGTCGCAGTTTTCCGGGGTAGGCAACGAACCAGAGAAGCCCGATACACGCCAGCCACGCCGCCGCAGTTGTCCAGAGGAAGAAGTAAGAAAAGATGAGTAGGTCGAGTACCAGGCCTGCGGCGACCGGCCAAACAAACACAAAACGGCGGTCGTTCAGGGCCTTCCAGACCAGGGTACAGAACACAAAGAACAGCGGAAAAGGTGCTACGGGTTCATATCTTCTGAGGAAGGGAAGAAAGGAATAGTTAGAACCAGAGATCAGCAGGTGGATCAGGCCCTCTCCCGCAGCGAGCGCGCCAAAGCACAGGACTACTACGGATCCGGCGGCAGCTAGACTGCGATCCTGGATCACATTAGCAATTAGCCAGAAGATGGTGAGCCACGCAAAGAAGGGCGCCAGAACTCCGAAACCTATGAATGCCGTCGACGAAGATATCCCCAAGAGTCGAGCCGGAATCGCAATCATATAGGCGGGCAAAAACTGGATAGAAAAGAGAGATTCCGGCTGCGGATTGTCGGGACGTTCATCACGCCCTGTGTAGGGGTCGTTACGACGTGGCCGACCGTCAATCAATGCCTGGACATACGCGGAATAGACCCATTCGTCGCCATGAAACTCCGCGTAACTGCCGTTCCATTGCGCACCGCGGGATCCCCACATCAAGAGCTGTGGGCAGAGGGCCAGCAGCGTTACTGCAACGGCAGCCCAGAGTGTCCATTTCAAGTTTGAAGTTCCAGAGCAACGCATCAGATTTAAGTAAATTGTGCAGTGAGTGACCGGCCCCTGGGTTCTGTAACTCTGATCTATTCCCTAAGGTAATCAAGTTGTGATTAGTAGAGTTTCGGGATAACACGCGCTGTGGTTGTCTTGTAAGCCTGATATTCGGGGAATGCTTTTTCCAGAACTACCTCTTCGTTCTTCATTCGCTGCAGTTGTATGAGCACATGGACAAGGAATATCAGGGCCGTGTAGGACGAGAAAAACTGGAACAGCACGCCGAACGATGCTACTTCTTCGAAGAGGTACAAAGGATGCCGCACGATTCGATAAGGCCCGGTTGTGACGAGTCTTCTTGCCTCGGCCATCAAGCTAAACGAACGACCCAGATGCGCCAGAGCAATGATTGACATGATCGTTCCAAAAATACTGATCGAACTCGCGATGAATGTTTGCGTCATCGACAGGTTCACGCGGGGGAAGAGAGTCACGAGGGCTACAAAGAACGTTCCGGCTATGGCCATGAATCGCGGCAGAATGCTCCTCGCTTTCCCCACTGGCTCAAGCCTGATAAGGAATAGGATCGTCATCAGTGCCAGAAAACAGACCGTGGAAGATCTGGACGCGACATCAACGAGAAATTTCCAGGACACAGGTTCATTCCCGTAGTAATGAGTCTTGAGGAAAGTGTATAGTTCGGTGCCCTTAAGCATCACCACGAACAGGAAAAATGTAGTCGGTACAATCCGACTGATCAGATCCATGAGTTTGATGCTTTTAGAACGTTTTGATTTCACAGTGTGCTACCCCGTCATCCTTGGCTGATCTGACTTTCTTAGGTGGGATTGACCCGGGTCCGCAAGGTAGGGAACTGAAACTACCCCGGGAGCTACTTAGGCGTCGGTTGGGGCTGCCCCATGTTTCTTTGTGTCGACCTGAGCGGCTCTCGCTTCGAAGATTAGATCGTTTGGCCGGGGGCGTCGCACGATTGTGATTATGTCATTATTTGAGTGCTTTGTGCTTAATTTTTCAACATGGACTGTGACAAAAATTGACAGCTGAGAGTAGATAGAGTTTCATAAAGCTAAAGACTCAAAACTTCGCAACGAAAGCGACGACAGGAGCACTCTCGCTTGGCTCAGCGGGGTACTTCGCAGGTCGCCAGACTGCAAAAAGGTGGAGGCGCCATATTGTCTGACGAAAGCACGGCTCTTCTTTACTCGGTTGAAGACTCTGTTGCACGCATCACGCTCAATCGCCCTGAGAAGCGAAACGCTCTTAACGACGAACTGATCGGAGCTCTCAAGGACTCGATCGGGGCAGCCGCCAAGACCGAATCCATAAGAGTTATTCTGATTGGGGGAGCTGGTAAGGATTTTTGTTCCGGAGCGGATCTTTCTGCTGTACAAAAGATCTCGCAAGCCTCAGTCACAGAAAACCAGGCTGATGCGCGTTCGCTGATGAGACTATTTTCGCTGATGCGGCATGTCTCAGTGCCGATCGTTGCGGCTGTACGCGGGAAAGCGCTGGCGGGCGGGTGTGGATTGGCGAGCGCTTGCGACATTGTGCTCGCCTCAGCCAACGCGCAGTTTGGTTACCCTGAAGTCAAGATTGGCTTCGTTCCCGCAATGGTGATGGCGATTCTCCGCCGGAACGTTTCCGAGAAGCGGGCCTTTGAATTGATTACGCGCGGAGCGGAAATCGGTGCGGAACAAGCAAAGCAGTTTGGACTTGTAAATCAGGTGTTCACGGACGAGGACTTTGATGCAGAGGTGACTACTTACGTTCGCGGGTTTGAAAAGATGAGCAAGTCGGCCGTCGCGTTAACGAAGACGCTGCTCTATCAAATGGATGGAATGTCGTTTGGAGATGCGTCGGAGGCGGGTGTTGATGTGAACGTGATTGCCCGCATGACAGAAGATTGCCAAAAGGGTATTGCGAGGTTCCTAAAGAAAGAGTAGCATGCGCTCGTCTGAAACTTCCTGGACTAGTGGCGATAACGGGGCTTGGGGGCTTGGGTTTCGTTTCTGTCCTGCACAAGGGCTTGCCAGGCTGCCAACCACTCCTAGCGCTCGAAAATCATTGAAGATATCTACCTGACGCGGTCGCCGCGTCGAGCTTCGAATCCGGGGTTCTGATCTAATCGAAACCTTAACTTTTGGGAGGCTCACCATGAACATGAGAAATTCCACCTCAGGACTAAGTAGATTTGCGAGAAACGTTTTCTTCCTGGTTTCCACCCTACTGTTGGGATGCGGTTTTGTTTTTGCCCAGGGGAACACCACTGGCGCCATGGGTGGAACGGTCAGCGATCTGAAGGGTGATGTCATCAGGGGCGCGATTGTAACAGTCACCAGCAAAGCGACTGGAACAGAGCGAACAGCGACTACCAACGATGACGGAGAATACAAACTCGACTTCTTGCCCGCCGGACGCTATGCCGTCAAGGTGAGTGCCAGCGGCTTTGGTGAGGTCACTTCGGACAACGTCGAATTACTTATTGGCCAGACCAATAGACTCAACTTCACGATGAATCCAGGTGTTCAGACGGCGAGTGTGACGGTCACTGAAGAGACCGAATTAGTCAATACAGAGAAAACGGACATCAGCACGAATATCACTCCGCGCGAAGTCCAAGATCTGCCGCTCAACGGGCGGGACTTGGGCAATCTTGCCTACCTGGCGCCGGGAGTAAAACCAGTGGACTCGTACGATCCCACCAAGCGCCGCATTTCGGTCTTCGCTGTTAATGGGTCAAGTGGTCGCAACGTCAACGTTACGGTCAATGGCATCGACAACAAAGACAACACCGTCGGTGGCCCGGTGATGCAGTTTCCGCTGGAAGCGATCCAGGAATTTATTATCAGTACGCAACGTTTCTCCGCAGTCAATGGTCGCAGCGAAGGCGCCGCGGTGAATGTAGTGACTAAGTCGGGCGGAGGCGATTTCCATGGCTCGGCTTTCTACTTCCTGCGCGACAGGAAGTTGAATGCGAGCGAAGTTTCACCAAGCAACATCGCCATCAAGACGAAGCCCCCTTTTAACCGCAAGCAATGGGGCGGTTCAATTGGCGGCCCGCTATATTTGCCGCGTTTTGGGGAAGGTGGCAGCAGCTACCATGACAATCATCGGACTTTCTTTTTCTTCGCTTACGAAAAGCAAAACGAGGCAACGTCAATTCCCGTCGCTACCGATGCGCAAGCGGAGCTGAATCTCGTTCGTAACCTGGGGGCAGTCCCTGCCGCAGTCCTGCCGACGCCTTACAATGACCGGCGTATTAATGCGCGAATCGATCATACCTTCAATTCGCGCCACAACATCTTCGCCAGTTTTAATGATCAGTCAAATCTTGGTCTGAATGATCAGTCTGGCCAACGAAACGATCTTAGCGAAGGCAATTTCACCAAGAACAGATTGCTGTTAGGAAACATCACCCTAAACTCCGCTTTTAGCAGCACTGTGATTAATGCGGCAACCGTCGGGTATTCCTACTGGAACAATCTGATCGACACGGAGACGAAGGTGCCCTTCTTTTCTTTCCCCACCGGCATTAGCTTTGGCACAAATGTTAATGTGCCGCAACAGTCTTATCAGGCTAAGTATCAGTTCAAAGATGACCTTTCGATCAGTCGCGGCAACCATACATTCAGGACCGGCTTTGACTATCTTTGGGAACCAAAACTCGGCGGCTTCTTTGAATTCAATCCGACACTGGAAATTGATTTTAACGATCTTCCAAGCGTCATTACCACTAACGCGGCCAGGTACCCGCAGGGCTTCGCCACGCGCGGAGCCGTGGGTGGCATGACGATCGCGATCGGGGATCCCTACTTCAATCTTCCCGGTGGCGCCAAAATGTTTGGCGTTTATTTCCAGGACGACTGGAAAGCGCGACGGAATTTGACGCTAAACCTGGGTCTGCGTTGGGACAAAGATTTCAATCTAATAGGCACACAGGCCCAGGCGAGAAACCGCACCTACCTGGCGCTCAAGACAATAAACCACCCGGCCGCCAGAGCGTTACCACACGATGACAGCCGTGACTTTAGCCCCAGAGTTGGATTCGCCTGGGACACGGGCGGAAACGGAAGACACGTGCTCCGTGGTGGATACGGACTTTACTATGGACAAACTTTCTTGAATATCCCACTTTTCATGATTCAGCAAATCAATCCCACGATCTTCGCCACGGCGTTTAGCATTGCCAGCGGAGATGTGGTGCCCGGCACCGGGATCCTCCTTTCAAACTGGCGGTATGGGATTGACCCCCTGCCCACGATTCCAGCGCCTCAGACGCAATTGGCCGCTGGAAATACCGGACGAATCATGGATCCCGATTACCGTAATCCCTTTACTCAGCAATGGAATGTTGGGTATTCGTGGCAGCTCAATTCTTACTCGGTTCTGGAGTTTGAATACACACACGTTTTGGGTCTCCATGAGTCGAAGACAGTAAATATCAATCCCACTCGCCGGTTATTTTTGGATTCGGCGGGAAATGAAATCACATCTCGTCCGCTTAGTGCCGCGTTCACTGCCGCAGGTTTACCCGCACTGGGTCGCATTGACTTGGAAACTTCAACTGGTCGCTCGCGGTACGACGGACTGAACGTATCTTACCGCCGGCGTCTTCATCGCAGCGTAAGCGTCAATGCGAACTACACGTTATCCCGAGCTTTGGCTTATAACGGAAACGCCGCAGCTTTTCGCAATCGCGCCTGGAATCCGTTTGCATTGTTCGATCGGTCGGAAATCGGACCCACTCCCAGTGATTCCCGCCATCGATTTTCAATGAGTGGCGTCGTAAATCTTCCGGGTGGATTTCAGATTGCCCCGGTCATGCAGCTGGAGTCCGGACGTCCCTACACAGCGGGCTATGGCGGGACTGTGGACGTGCTTGGCACCGGAAGCGGCCGCGGAACTTCTCACGTGTTGGTCTTCAATAATAGTCCCACGGACCTCAGGGCCACGTTGACAGCCTTCGGATCTCCGAGCGTGACCGCCAATGCAGTTAGATACAGGGACTGTCTGCGGGCCGGTCAGTGTTCATTCGCCTCTTTTGACAACTTGCGCGGGCAACCGTATTTCCAACTTGACGCGCGAATCACCAAAAACTTCAAGATTAGGGAGCGGTCAACCTTATCGGTGCTCTTTCAGGTCTTTGATTTGACCAACCGGGCTAATTTTGGAAACAACTTCGTGACCGATATTCGGCAAGCTAATTTCGCAACACCGACGAATTTCCTCACTCCGAGCGGCGTAACTGTGCCGCACAGCTTCTCAGCGGAACTTGGAGCGAGATTTAGCTTTTAGTCGTTGAAGACTTCATAGGTGGGATTGAAGGTGGCGCGTAATTCGCCACCTTCTTTGTTGTGTTACTCGATACTGTCGGCAAGTTCAAATGCGCATTCAATTACCGGATCAGCAACGCGGCTAATCAAACCCAATTCAAGTGCAGCGGCGCAGGAGTAACGGCGGGCTGTTGCGAAGAACTCTAATGCACGCGCGCGACCGATTATTCGCGGCAGTCGCTGAGTTCCTCCCCAGCCAGTGATGATTCCCAGCCTGGCGCCGGGATGTGAAAAAACCGCAGACGCTGAAGCCACTCGAATGTCGCAGGCGAGCGCGAGATCCAAGGCGCCACCCAAGCAGTAACCATTGATCGCGGCAATCGTTAGCTGCTTGGCATCGGCAATTGTTTGGAACAATCGCTGGCCAAGTTGTGAAAATTGGAAAGCAGAGGCCGAATCCAGTTGTGCGAGCTCGCGAATGTTTGCTCCGGAAGCGAAGGCGTCAGCAGTGCCTGTGAAGATTAAGGTCTTGACGTTGTCACGGAGCGTCAGTTCAGACCAGACCCTTTCCAGATCGCGAAGCGTGGAGATAGAAAGAGGATTGCGTTGGGCCGGTCTATTGAAACGGATAACCGCGATCGCGCCGTCAAGTTTCGTAACTATCGCAGATGAATCTTCCGCCATCGCCTATTCACGCGGCTTAACGTTTTCACGCAGAAACTTGACGATGTTTTCAGTCGACGTTCCCGGAAGGAAAACTTCCGCAACGCCATTCGCTTTGAGTTTGGCGATGTCATCCTGAGGAACGATCCCGCCTAACAATACAAGACAGTCGTCCATGCCCTGGGCTTGAAGCAGTTGAACGATACGTGGGCAGAGAGTGTTGTGCGCGCCGCTGAGAATGGAAACGCCGACCGCGTCCACGTCTTCCTGTAGCGCTGCCGCCGCGATCATCTCGGGCGTCTGGCGTAGACCGGTGTAAATGACTTCCATGCCTGCATCGCGTAAGGCGCGCGCTATCACTTTGGCGCCGCGATCGTGGCCGTCGAGACCGGGTTTCGCCACCAGGACGCGGATTTTTCTGTCGCTCATGTTTTGCATTGTAGCCTTACTGTATGAATTGCCCCAGCGGCCCGTCGCGTTTGATGTAGGGTTTCAATTCTGAATAGCTGAAAAAATAGTTCCCGATTGGCTCAAACGCTTGTATTGCGTGAGGGTAGCCTGCGTCGTAAAGGAAGGTAACTCCTTTGGCCCCGACAGCGAAGTCGTCGAGATTCTCAACCTTAAACTCCAACGGCTCCTGGGCCTCGTTGGCAATTCGTATGTCCTCAGGATCACTCTTGGAGTCTCTCAGACTTTCCAAAATCGTCTTCAGTTCACTCTGTAACCTTCGATTCACCAGGCCGTTGAGCAAGCCCAGCTTCTCTGCTTCAAAAACATCAGACGCCTTGATAATGTTGCCGTTTCTTAGGTCGATAAGGAAGTGCCGGGATTGATCGTCGGGATATGCACCAGATCCACTCTGCGAGAAAGTGATGTCCAGCAAATAGTTCCCATTGTGATTCACAACGTAACTGAACTCGTCCAGCCACGTGTCCTCGCGATACTCCTTCAATGAGTAGTCAAAGATGTTCTTGAAGTCGAGGACTAAACGCGCGCGGTGTAATACCGGGGCACTTAGTCCGGTGACCACAGGATAAATCACCACCGCGCGCTTCTTGTGAGGAAACTCCTTGACTAGTTGAGCGCTCCGCACGAGAACGATCCGGCGGCGCTGTATGACTGCATGGCCCTCAGAACCGGTAGGCTTAGCAGTGCTGGCTTGACCTGCACGCGTGTTGACACTAGTGAAAGTTAGGAACGATAGGAAAACGAGGAGTATTTTCTGCATGCATCTTTTCTGTAAGGGTTTCAAGCTTAGGATCAGTGTGGAAAAACTAGAAGGCCGGCTCCTCGTAAACGCCGTAGACATCGCGCAGCGCAGAGCAAATTTCACCGAGCGTGGCATACGCACGCACTGCTTCAATGGTGGCAGGCATTGTGTTTTCTTTGGTCTGAGCAGCACGTTTGAGCTTCGCAAGTGCGTTCGCCACCGCCCCGCCGTCTCGTTTTGCGCGAGCCTCATCGAGACGTTCGATTTGATGGGCGCGAACTGATTCGTCAATCGCCAAAATCGGAATTGAGGAATTCTCTTCCATTTGATACTTGTTCACACCCACGATTACTTGATCGCCACACTCGACTGCTTTCTGGTAGTGATAAGCGGAATCCTGAATCTCCCGTTGCGGGAAGCCCTTTTCAATCGCGGCGACCATTCCGCCCATTGAGTCGATCTTACGGAAATAGTCCAGCGCGCCCTGCTCCATTTTGTCGGTGAGGGCTTCGACAAAGTAAGAACCACCGAGCGGATCGACCGTGTTTGAGACACCCGTTTCTTCGGCAATGATTTGCTGCGTACGTAGCGCGATAACGGCCGCCTGATCCGTGGGCAGAGCCAACGCTTCATCATACGCGTCAGTGTGCAAACTTTGCGTGCCACCGAAAACTCCGGCGAGCGCCTGGATGGCGACGCGGACGATATTGTTGAGTGGTTGCTGGACCGTAAGCGAAACTCCGGCAGTCTGAGTGTGGAAACGGAGCTTAAGCGTGCGTTCGTTTGTCGAGCCAAAGCGATCGCGCATCTCTCTCGCCCAAATTCGACGCGCCGCCCGATACTTGGCGACCTCCTCGAAGAAATCGTTGTGAGCGTTGAAGAAGAAAGATATTCGTGGAACGAAGTCGTCAACGTCCAAACCAGCCGTCAGCCCCCATTCAACATACTCAAGCCCGTCGCGGAGGGTGAAAGCGAGTTCCTGAACCGCGGTCGCACCGGCCTCGCGAATGTGATAACCACTAACAGAGATTGGATTGTAGCGAGGGACATATTTCGTGCAGAACTCAAACGTATCGACCACCAGCTTCATCGCTGGTTGGATGGGATATATCCATTCTTTCTGAGCGATGTATTCCTTGAGAATATCGTTTTGCAGTGTCCCTGAAATCTTCTTCCAATCGGCGCCCTGCTTTTCCGCCACTACCAGATACATCGCCAACAAAACAGACGCCGGCGCGTTGATCGTCTGGGAAACCGAGACTTGCTCAAGCGGGATCTTGTCGAACAGTACTTCCATGTCGGCGAGCGATGAAACCGCCACGCCACACTTGCCGACCTCACCTGCGGACAGTGGAGAGTCCGCGTCATAACCCATTAAGGTAGGCAGATCGTAGGCTACTGAAAGGCCAGTCTGGCCTTGTTCTAGCAAGTATCGGAATCGCGAATTGGTTTCTTCCGGAGTGCTGAAGCCGGCAAATTGGCGCATCGTCCACATCTTGCCGCGATAGCCCGTGGGATGTATTCCGCGTGTGTAGGGAAACTCTCCAGGGAATGAAATGTCGCGATAGAAATCTACCTGGGCGATGTCGGCGGGCGTGTAGAGCCGGTCGACTTCTTCCAGTGAAACGGTTTCAAAGCGCTCCTTCGCCTCAGGATGTTTTCTAAGCGCGGGTTCAAGCGTTTCAGTTTTCCACCGCTCAAGCTCTTCTTGAATTGGAGTACCGATCTCTTTGGTTTCAGACATGCGACTCGCTATCATTCTCGCTGGATTCGAGAGTTCGATATTAGTTGAGCACAATTCGACTGTCAACGCAGGTAAACGGCGCAGTTTTGTTTCGATTTGGGAGAAGGGAGCGCGGCTGTGATGGCAGTCACAACCGCGCAACTCGGCAGGCACTCGCGATGCGTGGCTTTCAAGCAGGGGAACTAGCGGGCAACCGGCAGGGAAAACAAATTAGTTGCCGAACGAGCGTCCCCTTTTGCTCATTCGACGGGTACAACAATCTCATTGGCTCGGACCATGTTCAGACGGGTTCGCGCCGCTGCCTCGATGGCGCGTGGGTCGGAGCTCAGTTGCTGAATCTCCAATCGCAGAGATTGGTTTGTGTTGCGAAGCTCCTCGACGTCACCTTGCATACGGACATATTGCTGAGAAGCCAAAGACATCCTGGTTCTCGTCCGCATCGTGACCGCGACACATATTGCAAATGTCCCGAGAATAATCATTCCAAAAATCACCCAAGCGGGTATTACACCACCGCGCCGGCGAACTTCCGCGGGAGTTCCGATGATGTCAAGCGATATCTCTCTGACGGATGCGAACGGGGAACTCACTCTGGGCACGACACGTTGCGCCCGAATTCGCTCATCAACCCAGTAAGAATTTATGACCCTGCTCAAGGAGCACCTCCAAGTCCGTTGCTGATTCTGATTCCGCGTAAATGCGAACTACTGGTTCTGTCCCGGAAGGCCGCATCAACAGCCATGAACCGTCCGCAAAAATAAACTTCACTCCGTCCATCCGATTCGTTCGCTCAACGCGACGCCCACCGATCTCCCTGGGATCTTCCTTCAGCTTGTCGCCTAGCGATTGCATGAGTTGAGGGGTTAAGCGGATTCCCATCCTGCCAGATTCCAGCTTGCCAACGCGGCCATACAAGTCATTTAACTGTTCTGTCAGGCACGCGCCGCGCGCCGCAACTGCCTCCGCTGCGAGCAAACACGCAAGGATGCCATCTT
The DNA here is from genome assembly GCA_031370285.1 of Chloracidobacterium sp. Lineage (GTDB taxonomy): Bacteria > Acidobacteriota > Blastocatellia > Pyrinomonadales > Pyrinomonadaceae > PSRF01. Next base: position 44,788 of record JANMQG010000169.1, read on the forward strand.
TCTCCGGATAGTGACCTTTGATCGACAACCCCGCTGACTCTTCACCACCGATGACAATCTTGTTTTCATTGATCAATTCTCCGATGTATTTGAAACCAACAGGCGTCTCGTAAACCGGAAGGTCGCGAGCCTCTGCGACGCGATCAACCAGATGGGAAGTTGCAACTGAACGGGCGGCGCCGCCGTTCCATTTTCTCGACTCCACCAAGTAATCGAAGAGAAGGGCAATTAGTTGATTCGGGGTTATGAACGAGCCGTTTGAATCGATGACTCCAAAGCGATCGGCATCACCATCAGTGGCGAGCCCTAATACGCAGCCCTTCGACAGCACGACCTCGCGCAATTCATCCAGGTGGCTGGCCTCCGGTTCCGGGGAGCGTCCGCCAAAAAGGACGTCACGCCAGTCGTGGATCGTCTCCACTTCCAGTCCGTGCGTACGTAAAACTTCATCAAGATATCCTCGACCGGTTCCCCACAGGGGGTCGTACGCGTAGCGGCCTCCCGCTCGAGTAATTACCTCAAAGTTGATCTTCGTGCTTAGATCTTCCAGATAGCCGGAGCGAGCGGCGAATGTTTGCAATTCGCTAGCTTGCATTGGCCTCGGTTTCGCTGAAGTTGGGGCAGTTGTTTGAATGATTTGCTCGACGTTCCTGGTTATTTCCGGCAAGGCGGGCGCGCCATCGCTGGTTGAGAGTTTCATTCCGTTGTACTGAGGCGGGTTGTGCGACGCGGTAAAATTGATTCCGCAGATGGCCCCCTTTGTGCGAATGACGTAGGAAATAGTTGGGGTCGGCACGGGTTCGTCACACAGAAGGACTCGAAAAGCACTCTGGGAAATGACGTTGGCGCATTCTTCCGCAAACTGCTCACCCAAAAATCTGGTATCGTATCCAACGACCATCAGGTCGCCGACAGTCTTAGTGGCTCCGAAGTGAGAGCAAATTGCACTGGTCACGGACCGGACGCCGGCGAAAGTGAATTCGTCAGCAATTACGGCCCGCCAACCAGATGTCCCAAATCGAATTGTCATGTCGCTCGTTTTAAGAGCCTGCTTAAGTTGAATGTGTGTTTAGCCACAAGATACTTGATACGTCGTTGGTTCGAACCCCAATGGAATGTGTTTTGCTCATCATCAATCCGTTGCCAGTCAACAGTTTAGGGCAAGGTTGGCGGAATGTAGCACCAGTGCTTAAGGGTGTAAAGCAATATCTTTGCACTGGTTTCGTCGAGTAACCTCAGCGTTTACTTGAACTAACAGCGCTTAATGGACCACGAAGGCGAACGCATGGCGAACACTAAAACAAGGCCTTTTCTGGAAATGCGTCCGCGTTTGAAGAGGGGCAATTCGAGGGGTTGACACGAGATTTTTGCGAAGCTAGACTGAAGAGATGAAGCCGCTGGGAGCAAATTCATTAATTGGCTCCCAACCCCGAACTCAAGTACCAGGCCCGTCTTGCCTCTCATTTCACCGAACTTAGTTGGCCCATCGCTGGATCAGCAACCGGCGGCCATTCCATTCGCTATCAGAAACCGAAGAGGCTCCATGCCAGAATTGACTAGTTCTTACCCGGAAGCCCAAACACTTCTAAATACAAGTCCACTTCCGATAGGTTCAATTGTTAGGGCGCTTTGCCAAGCTGCAAACGCTGGCCCCGATCTGCTTTATGAAGTGATGCTCAAACTGAGCCTTCTGGTTGAAGCAACTGCCCCTATGTACGGCCTTTCAATGTGGAGCGTAGATGACGGCCAAAAGCCGAGACTCAACTGGGCCGAAGGCCTCGACGAATCAGAGCTGACGGTGGGACAGAGAATTGTTGGCGAGACCCTGGCATCTAACGCCTCCTGGCCTGACATCAAGGAGGGCGACTCCTCCGTCTGTTTTGTGTTGACCTCATCCAAGCTTGGGTGCCCAGGTGCTGCTCTGTACGGTCTGTGCGTTCGCGCATTATCTGCCCGCCAGGCTCGAGACCTTGGTGCCATATTGGATGTGACGCGCCTGGCGCACTCGCACGTTTCGGCTGCACAGCCTATTCACACGCCAGGAGCCAGCGGGGAGAAGATAAGCAAAGGCATCCTTCCTGGGATGATATTTGCGAGCCCGGCAATGAACGAGGTGGCTCGCACCGTAGATCGAGTCAAAGACTCAAACTCTACGGTTCTGATTACCGGCGAATCAGGTACGGGTAAGGAGTTAGTTGCCCATGCGATTCACCGGCTCAGCAAGCGTTCTGAAAAAGACTTTCTCCCGTTTAACTGTTCCGCCGCGCCCCCTGACCTGATCGAGAGTATGCTCTTCGGTCATCGCAGGGGAAGTTTTACTGGTGCACTTCAGGATAACCAGGGCTTGATCCGAGCCGCCGAAAGCGGAACTTTGTTCCTGGATGAGATTGGCGATCTCCCACTAAACCTCCAGCCGAAGCTTCTTCGATTTTTGCAGGAAGGCGAGATTCAACCCCTGGGCGAGCACACGCCGCGACGAGTCAACGTCCGTGTGATTGCCGCAACCCATAAGAACCTTGAGCAGCTAGTTCGTGAAAGGCTCTTCAGAGAGGACCTGTACTACCGAATCGCCACGCTCACCGTGAGGATTCCACCCTTGCGGGAACGGCCGGAAGATATTTCAGCGCTGATCTCTCACTACCTCTCACACTACGCCAGACGCAACGATAGGACGATTGCCGGAATTACCTGGGAAGCGATCCGGGCCCTCGAAAATTATTCCTGGCCCGGTAACGTGCGCGAACTCGCCGGCGAAATGGAGAGGCTAGTTCTATACGCCGAGGAGAACACAAACATTGCGCCTGAGCACCTCAGTCGCCACATCTGCCCAGTTAGCTTGGAGCAGTTACAATCTGAAAAGCGGTCGGGCGAAAACCTTGAGCTGCTAATGGAAGACTACGAAAGGCGAGTAATCACTGAGACGCTGAAGCGTAATGATTGCAACGTGGCGCGAACGAGCGAAGCGCTGGGGCTAGGCTCGCGGCAAACGTTATACAAAAAGATCAAGCGACTAGCCATCGACATTACCGACTTTCTTCAGGAAGACACTGAGCCAGGTCTACAGTTTCGGTCCGAACGTAATTAGAGGATAAGCCACTAAATATTTTGCGAGCATTCGAGAGCGCCCTCGAATGCTTTTTCTTTTGTGCCCACGATTGTCGCCACGTTACACAAAATGGCGTGTCTCTCGACAACCGGGGGCGACAACGCACCTTAGGCTGCAAAAGCAAGCGTTAGGCGTCTCACCGAGCGTTCTTGCTTCGTTCTAGTCATTGCTATTTGTTAACTCCAGGCGACAACTACGACCGCGTAGTAATCTGAACAGCGCTTGTAAGTTGATGTTTGCTGCTTCCTGGCTTGATGGCACGTCTCTTGTTAAGCAGACGTTCATTCGCGAGGCCACGGAGCGTCGCGAAATAGAAGTCGAAAAGACGCTACTGAAGAATCTCATGAAGCCTTTAACAAAAAAAGAGTTTGTATCGCTGGCATTGATCGCAATCACTGCCCCTGTGCTCGCGCTGGGCCTCGTCCTTGCCGTACGCACAGTGGCGGCTGGAAACGAGTTCTTGCTATTGGCACTGACTCTGTGTGGCGCTGTCGTGAGTGGGATCAATGGCTTTGGCCGCCGCACGGTCATGGCTGAATCGCAATCACGCCGGAGCCGCGGAGGGCCACAGTCAAGCGTGGCCCTCACATCATGAGATTGTCAGCAACCTCGCGAGCTTTCTTTCAACGCGGAAGAGGGCGAACGAATTATCAAAGCAAACACCAACCTAAAGGAGCACAAAAATGATTAGCAAATTCTTTCGCGATGAAACCGGTCTTGAGTTGTCGGAATATGCTGTTGCCGCAGCTTTGGTTGCGATCGCAGTCGTCGGTGCTTTCACCGCTTTGGGCACAGCCATCAGCACCAAGATTAACACGCTTGCCGCGACGATCACCGGATAAATTGCTACTCAGCGCAAATGGGCCCGGCGCGCTTTAGTTGAGTTCACTTCGAGTAAAGCGCGTTGCCGGCTCTTTAAGAGTCGTCCCATCCGGAACGGGAGCAAAACATAATGAAGAGTTTTCTTTGCGATGAAGCCGGCCTTGAACTCTCCGAATACGCAGTTGCCGCCGCGTTAGTCGCGATCGCTTGTGTCCTCGCGTTTAGATCCCTGGGTGCAGCCATCGGCAGTCAGATCAATACGCTTGCCGCGACCATCAACGGATAGTTCGGTGGCATATGAGGTTTCGTAAAAGATGTCTGAAACGGTAGTCACCATAGCCCTGCTTTTACCCCTGGCGGTAATCATTACTTACTACGACGTACGCTATCGCCGTATTCCGAATGCGTTTGTCCTGGCAACACTCGTCAGCGGCGTGGCGATCAACGGCGTCTTCGGTGGTCTATCAGGTTTGTTTACGAGTCTCGGCGGTTGTGCTCTCGGCTTTGGCTTAATGTTCATGCTTCACGTCTTTGGCGCTATGGGCGCGGGAGACGTCAAGCTCTTTGCGGCGATTGGGGCGGTCACCGGAGCTCATCTGGTCGTGCCTACTTTTATTGTCGTGGTCCTTACGGGTGGCTTGCTTGCAATAGTCTCAATCGTTCGGGCAGGCGTGTTGCTGGGCACCATGCATCGAGTTCTACAGATCCTCGTCGGGCTCTTGCCCGGATGGGAGATGCCGAGGTTCGCGGTCCCTGCAGATCGGACACACACGATTCCCTACGGCGTGGCAATCACAATTGGCAGCATTATTTCAACAGCTATTTTCCGCCCCTAAACCAAGCGGCAAGCTTCTAATTCGTCAACTGACTGACCACACGGAGAGGTAACCATGCGCAACAAACGCTTTTTTATTGTCTTAGCCGGTGCACTGGTCTTCGGACTGCTCGCCGCAGTTACCGTTACTCGTTATTTATCGAGTGCTCAGGCTTACACCAAGAACCTCAACCGGGTTGCGGTTGCCAAGGTTGCGATTCCACTCGGGACAAAAATAATTCCCGAGCAGGTCACGGTGGTCCAATTTCCGGCGGAGTCGACGCCAGATGGCGCCTTTGAATCAGTCGAGAAACTGGCCGGACGGGTGGCGGTGGTGAACATTGCAGCCCGCGAACCGATTACTGAAGCGCGGTTGGCTCCCGAAGGAACAGCCGGCGGACTGTCGGCGGTAATTCCCGAAGGTTATCGAGCCATGACCGTCAAAGTTGATGACGTTGTCGGTATCTCGGGATTCATCATGCCAGGCACCCTCGTCGATATCGTGGTCGTCATAATTCCCGGCGATTCGGGTGTCCAGGCTCAGGATCCGATTTCCAAGATTGTTTTACAGAACATCAAGGTCCTGGCAAACGGGCAGAACATCGACAAGCCTGAGAGCGAGCGCGAAGCCAACAGTGTCAAGGCTGTCACGCTGCTAGTAACTCCAGAACAGGCTGAAAAGCTCGCCCTGGCTGTGAGTGAAGGCAAGCTGCAGCTGGTAATGCGCAACTCAATAGATCAAGGCGATGAGCAAACCCCTGGAATCAACAAGCGCGGACTCCTGGGCGGCGAACGCGCCCAGCCCGTACCCGATCCTGGATCGTTGAAGAGCGAACAAGCGAATCCAAAGCCCGTCAGCCGGCAGCATCGCCCCGAACCGAAACCGGCGGCAGCGGCTTCACCGGTAGTTGTGCCTCCACGCACCCAGGTTGAAATGATCGAAGGCGCAAAGAAGCGCAATGTAGATTTTCCGTGATGAACAGAGACCATCGTCACGAAAACTAGTTCACCGTTTACGAAAAGGAGCTCATGATCATGCACAGCCGTTTCCCTATCACGCGCCGAGTAAGCTTGTTGCTCGCGTCATTGATGATCGTTGCTATTAATTCCATCGGCCACGCTCAGGCGACCTCTTACAAAGCATCCTTCAAAGAAAACAAAGAGGCTGTGGCGGTGAACGTGCTGGTGGGCCAGTCGCGGGTGATCAACTTCGACAGGCCAGTCGGCCGCTTCTCGGTTTCCAATCCTGAGATCGCCGAAGCGGTTCTGGTTACGCCCGATCAGGTGCTGGTAAACGGCAAAGCTTTCGGACAGGTGAACTTCATTGCCTGGGAACAGTCGGGCGGTGAATATCTTGTGTTCGACGTTTACGTGCGGGCGAATCTTTCGTTGATAGATTCGCAGATTCGCGCGCTGTTTCCAAAAGACGACATTCGCTTGAGTCAGGCAAACGGCTCAGTTGTCATCTCGGGAAACGTTACGGATCCGAAGACCTCAGGGCAGGTAGACAGCGTGGTCCAGGCCGCCGGCTTTAAGACAGTCAATATGCTTGCCTCGCCGGTAAAAAACATGGCCCAAGTTCAACTCCAGGTTCGTGTTGCCGAAGTGAGCAGAAACAGAGTGCGTGATCTCGGAACCTCGTACGCCTATCAGGGCGGCAGTTCCGGTGTCTATGCAAATAGCGGCGGGGGCCCGAGCGCATTGAGCAGTGTGACAAACAGTGTTCTTTCGAGCTCGCTCTCAAGCGCCTTGAACCTGTTCGTTATGGGTGGCAATACCTTGGCCATGATCCGCGCGCTGCAAACGCAGGGTCTTCTGCGCGAACTCGCGGAACCCAATCTGATCGCCATGGACGGCCAGCAAGCCAGCTTCCTGGCCGGCGGTGAATTTCCGATTCCTATCGTCCAGGGCGGCTCTGGCAACAATACAGTGACGGTAGTGTTCAAGGAATACGGCGTGCGCCTGAACTTCAAGCCGACGATCGTTGACGAGGATCACATCAGGCTGGAACTGGAACCCGAAGTTTCGACAATCGACTTCTCAAACGGAGTAAAGTTTGACGGGTTCCTAATCCCTGCCCTGCGAACTCGCCGCGCCAAGACAGGCGTTGAGTTACGCGACGGTCAATCGTTCGCATTGGCGGGGTTGCTCGACAATAGCGAAACGAAATCCCTTTCGAAGGTCCCGGTGCTGGGTGATGTGCCGGTGCTTGGTTCGTTGTTCCGCTCCAAGTCGTTCCAGAAAAATGAAACAGAATTGATTTTCATCGTTACCGCGCAATTGGTGAAGCCGATAAATCGAGACGACCTGCCACAGATGAAGGGCGTCGATGGGCTGAAGAATGGATCGCCGTTGGGTCTCGAGCCCAAGGGGGAAGAGATCCAGGGAAGAACCGGCTTCTCCGTCACGGGCCAAAATACCGAAGGAATGCCAGCCGCCCCGAAGGTGGCAGAGCCCGCCAAAGCTGTGGAGCCGGCTGCGAATCCGGCTACGGATCCGAAAGCCAAGAGCGGAACGGAAACCAGCGGGACGTCGTCCACCAGCATCCCGGCCAACGCTGCTCGCATTAACCCAACACTTCCGGTAGCGCGGGTCATGCCCATAGATCTCAGCTCCGAACCTATCAAACCGTAATAGCGTCCTTTTGAAAAAAGATCAGTGTTTGAGCGGGAGGCAAGAAATGAACAGATTGGCCGAAAGAAAAAACAAGAAAAGTGAACGTGGTTCTATTCTCGCCACTTCGGCGCTGGGAATGCTTTCAGTACTTCTGGCCGTCGGATTGGGTGTTGATATCAGTCGTTTCTACCTGGCGAAAACGGAATTGCAAAACGCCGCCGATGCGTCAGCATTGGCTGCGGTGTCAGGTCTCAACTCTACGGCGCCAGGAATTACAGACGCCACTAATCGCGCCGTGCTGGTAATGAACAAATACGACTTCAACCAACAGAACGTTTCGTTCCCTCGAGCGAATGTTCTGTTTGCGAAGAATCTTGATGGACCATACATCAGTGAGGCCTCGGCGCAAGCGACTCCTCAAGACATTCGATTTGTCCAGGTGACAACGCCAGCATCTGCAATCCCGGTTTCCTTCGCCGTGAGTGTCTTAGGCAGCAGCAAGAACCTGTCAGCGACTGCCACGGCGGGTTACTCGGTTCCCATCAACGTCTTTTGCAACTGGCTCCCCGTGTCGGTAATCGATTACGACGTGCCGATGGTTCCCGGCCAGACTTATACGATTCGCGCTGGCTCCGGAAGCATGATCTCACCGGGAAACTATCAAATTCTCGCGGTCGCCGGATCAGGCGGTAGGGATGTACGCATCGGCTTGGCAAGCGGTGTCGACCTTTGTGCTGAGGCGGGCGCTACCTATGCAGTTGACACAAAGACTGGTGTCACCTCGGGCCCCGTCCGGACAGGCATCAATACGCGTTTTGACGACTACCAAACGTCGCAAGTGAACCCGGTAGATATGCCTCCGGACACGAATATCGCAAACAACATCACCTATGACCAATACCGAGCGGGCAGTCCTTCCCAGTCTCCTTCGAATACTGGCGTTCCGGGCCGCCGAGTCGTGATCATCCCGATAGTGAAGTTAGCGGAATACGACCAGGGAAGGAACGAGGTCAGGTTCAACCGGTTCGGCCAGTTCTTCTTACAGTCGAAGGTTGGCAATGGTAACGGTGGCAACATACAGGCCGAGTACATCGACGACATCGTGGTTGCGGGCAAAGGTGGTTACGACCCGGATGGCGGCGCTGCTAACAGTCTGATGGCAACTCCCGTTCTTTACAAATAGGCAGCCCGCAATGCATCCACGACTACTAAAAATAAGAGCTCTGCGACGCTTGCGGCGACTTTGCAAGGTAGGTCGCCTCGGCAGGGACGAGCGGGGCATGCAATTAGTTGAACTCGCGATCGTAGTGCCTATCTTCGTGATCTTGTTCGCAGCCACGGCTGAGTTTGGTAGATATTTCTACGAGTACACGACGCTGGCGAAAGCGTCGAGAGCGAGTGCTCGATACCTGGCGACTGCCGCCGTTAACACCGCTGGAGACACCGCCGCGAAGAACATTGTCGTCTATGGCAACTCCGCGGGCACCGGTTCACCAATTCTTTCCGGTATGAGCACCACTAACGTGCAGATCACGCGTCAGGGCGGTTCTCCTCCGCTCTTGCCTGAAACAGTCACAGTGCAGATCTCCAACTTCAAACACCAGCCACTCTTCGATTTGGGAAAGCTAACTAACATAACGTCACTATCAATGAACATCGATGTGAAGCCTAGCGTGACCATGCGCTACTTGCTCACTCAACCCGCGATATAAGAAGGTCAAACGAGACCATGAGACGAACCAATAGAGTTAGACGAGGCGAACGCGGCTCTACGCTAGTTGAGTTTGCAATCGGGGCGACGTTGTTCTTGACGGTGATGTTTGCAGTGATCGAGTTTGGCCGCGCTTTGTGGGTCCACAATGCCCTCTCAGATGCAGCCCGCCGCGGAGCACGCTATGCGGTCGTAAATACGGCCGCTGATTCTGCGGCAGTCAAGAACGTGGTGGTCTACGGAGATCCAGCCGGAGGCACCAATCCGCTGGTAGAGAATCTGACGACGTCAAACGTCAACGTCACCTACTCAGGGTTTGGGTTGAGTGGTGGGACGGCAACAGTGAGCATAAGTAACTATTCCTTCCAATTCGTTGTTCCCATTGTTAGGACGTCGATCCAGATGCCGAGCTATTCCACCACGTTGACCGCCGAAAGCGCCGGCCTGATTCCAGCGAACCTTTAGCAGCCGGGAAACACTCCAGTCCTTAGTTTGATACCGGGAAAAAGATGACTCAGCCGCTTACATTCGTAGTGCTCAGCACCGGCCTCGACAATTTCAAAGAAATTCGGGCCGCCTTGTCTGCCGATGGCCGCGCGCAGTTGCTCGCCGGCGGCAACGACCCGGAGCAGCTCCACGAAGAGATTGTTCGCCTTAAGCCTGCTGCCGCGATCGTCGCCCTCAACAATAATTCGGAGCAGGCAATCAAGTTTATCCAGCGCTTGCATGCAGAATCACCGGCGACCGCGGTTATCTCCGCGGCCCAAAACGCTTCGCCGGATCTAATTCTGCAAGGCTTACGTGCTGGCGCGCGCGAGTTTCTTCGTCTTCCCATCAGCAACGACGAACTCAAAACTGTTATCGATCGGGTGGCGGAGTTTTCGGCCGGCCAGATTGAAGCGCCTAAGAAAAAGGGACGCATGATTGCTGTCTTTTCAAGCAAGGGTGGCTGCGGCACTTCTTTCCTTGCGACTAACCTCGCCGCCGCTACTAACACGCGGACTGTACTTGTTGATCTCAACCTTCAAGCCGGCGACTTGCCGCTGTTTCTCGGCGTCGATCCGAAGTACTCATTTGCAGACATGGCGGAGAATCGGACCAGACTTGATGCTGCTCTGATTAACAGTTTCGTCGCACCCTATTCGTCAAGTCTCTCTTTACTGGCCGCGCCCAAAGAAGCTGACTCGGCAGATGAGATCGAGCCGGAGCATGTGTTTGAAGTGTTACAGCGACTCCGGGAATCGTTTGAATACGTCGTGCTCGATCCACAGCACACGTTCGATTCGATAACACTCGCGGCGCTCGATCAAGCCGATGAGATCGTGCTGGTCTTGACGCTGGACATACCGGCAATACGCAGTACTCAGCGCGCCCTCGAGATTTTCGATCGGCTCGGCTATCCCCGTAAGAAAATTCGCATCGTCGTAAATCGCTGGAGTAAACAAATCGACCTTGATTTGCGCCAGGTTGAGAAGTTTCTCGGCGAGCCTGTGATCGGATTCATACCGAGTGACTATCAAACTGCGGTGACTTCAATAAACCTCGGGCAGCCGTTAGTGCAGTCGGAGCCAAACTCCAAAATCGCACAGGAGATCAGGCGCATTGCCCGAACCCTCGCGACCGTCGGCGTCGAAGTTCAGGAAGAACCGAAACTGCGGCGCACACTATGGAGTTCACTCTTCCGGCGGGAGGCGCCGCAACCTGCTTTGGATTTTCAAGTGAGCAGCACGGATTTTAGTTTGTAACTGAATTACTGGCAGGGAGCGCAGGCTCGCGGGTCTGTGGGGACAAAAACAACATGGCGCTACGAGAAAGATTAATCAGAGAGACGGTTGGGGGGCCCGCGGCCGGCAACGGAAATGGGCAAGAGAACAGCCAGCACTCCTTTCAGGAAATGAAGTCGAGACTTCATCGCGCTCTCATTAATCGAATGGATCTAACGAAACTGGCTGCGCTCAATCAGGAGCAGGTACACGCTGAAGTTTCACGACTGGCGGAGAGCGTGTTGGCCCAGGAAGCCATGCCGCTTTCTTCTTCGGACCGGGAGCGTCTGGTCAATGACGTGCAGCATGAACTCTTCGGGCTAGGACCGCTGGAGCCGCTGCTCGCCGACCCGACTATTTCCGACATCCTCGTCAATTCGCACGGCACTATCTACGTGGAGCGTCGCGGCAAACTAGAAGTCACCAACGTTGCTTTCAAAGATGACGAACACCTGATGCGCGTGATCGAGCGCATCGTGTCGTCAGTTGGCCGGCGCATCGATGAATCGTCGCCGATGGTAGATGCCCGTCTTCGTGATGGGTCGCGCGTTAACGCAATAATTCCTCCGCTGTCAATTGATGGGCCAGTACTCTCGATACGTCGTTTCGGCGCTGAGCCGCTCCGCATGAATTCGCTGCTCGAGAACAAAGCGCTTACTCGGGACATCGCAGACATGCTGCAGATGTGCGTCAGTGCGCGACTTAATGTTCTGATTTCCGGAGGGACTGGGGCAGGGAAGACGACTCTGCTGAACGCGCTTTCCGCTTATATTCCAGAAGACGAGCGCATCGTCACGATTGAAGATTCAGCAGAGCTGCAACTGCAGCAGCCGCACGTCGTACGGCTCGAAACAAGACCACCGAATATCGAAGGCAAGGGTGAAGTGACGCAGCGCGATCTCGTGCGTAATGCGCTGCGCATGCGTCCCGATCGCATTGTCATCGGCGAGGTGCGCGGCGGCGAAGCGATCGACATGTTGCAGGCGATGAATACAGGCCACGACGGAAGTTTGACGACCATCCACGCAAACACCCCGCGCGACGCGCTGGCACGTTTAGAGACCATGATTCAGATGACGGGGATGCGACTCTCGGATCGGGCAATGCGTCAACAGATCGCCGCAGCCATCAATCTAGTCGTGCAGGTCGCGCGGCTTTCCGACGGTACTAGACGCGTCACCGCGATCTCCGAGATCACCGGAATGGAAGGCGAGACCATTACGATGCAGGAGATCTTCCAGTTTGAACGCACCGGGGTCGACTCACAGGGACAAGTGATTGGTCGGTTCCGTCCCACTGGTATTCGTCCGCGTTTTGCTGAACGGCTCAAGGCCTGCGGACTACAACTGCCGCGCGTCTTCTTTGAAGAGATGTGAAACGATGCTGATCTCCTTCTTAGTATTTCTGTTCGCTTTGTTCCTGGTTCTCGGCGCTTATTTGCTGGCTACCCAGGGAACCGACGCGAAGCGCGCCCGTCTGCAAAAGCGGCTTGCGGAGGCTCTACTACATTCGGCCCATACGGAAGACGTAGAAGTTGTGCTCGCGCGCAACGAACTGATAAGCGAGATACCGGCGTTGAATCGGGCGCTGGTTAGCGTGCAGGCCGCCCTCCACCTGAAGAGGATGCTGGACCAGGCCGACCTTCATATCACGCCCTCGCGTCTCGTGATGTTCTCGGGAATGGCAGGGATGTTGGCCGCGATGGCTTCGTCCGTTCTTAGCGCCTCAATCCTGCTGATGTTTGTCGCCGGCCTTTTAGCTGCGGCGCTTCCGTTCGTTCACGTTTGGTGGAAACGCAAAAAGCGTTTCGATCAGTTCCTCGAACTTCTTCCCGACGCGCTCGATCTGATGAGCCGCGCATTGAGCGCCGGCCACGCTTTCTCGGAGGCAATGCACATGGTTTCCGCCGAGATGCCGGAACCGATAGCGACTGAATTTCGGAAAACCTACGAAGAGCAAAACCTTGGCCTCTCGTTAAAGCTGGCGCTGGAGAATCTGACGCAGAGAATCCCGCTTTTGGATCTGCGCATGTGTGTTACGGCCGTCTTGATTCAGCGCGAAACTGGCGGCAACCTGGCTGAGATTCTTGAGAAAGTGGCCTACACAATTCGCGAACGCTTTCGCATCATGGGCGACTTGAAAACCCTGACGACCAGTTCGCGTATGTCTGCCTGGCTGCTTTGCGGGCTACCGATATTTGTCACGATTGTTATTACCGGGATGAACCCTGACTACATGGCCATCCTTTGGAAGGACCAGCGCGGCCATTATCTGATTGCCACTGCATTGTTTCTGCAAGTCACCGGCATGCTGATCGTGCGCAAAATCTTGAGGATAAAAATTTAAGAGGAGTTAATAGTCAGTGGTCAGTAGTCCCGTTGTAGCAACCGACCATTACAGACCCGCAGACTACTTACCAGTATCCCCTAAACACCAACCACATGGACGGACTACTGACCACTGACTACTAACCAAACGACAATGCTCTTACTAATCACCATTTCAACCTTCGTTTGCGTCTCGCTTGGTATGATGGGCGTTTACTGGCTCTTGTACCGGCCGCAGAGTGCTGCCACTGAGCGCCTCAAGCAGCTTGGTGCACGTAACACTACGGCAGTCGCGACCCCGGGTCTGATCGACGACGAAGGACGCAGTGCTGAGTTGGCGCAACGCCTGGCTTCGCCGCTCAGCCGGCTACTGCCACCCTCTGCCGCAGAAGCGAAGAAGCTAGAGAAGCAATTGATGCAAGCCGGCTTTCGGTCGCCTGGGGCGGCTCTGGTCTACCGCGCAATTCAGTTGGCAACGATGGCCGGTTTGCCGGCGACGGTTGCTGTTGCTTGCGCAGTGCTCGCTCGGCCGCTCAGCGGAGCACTCCTCTGGATTCTCTCTGCCTTTGTTGTTGGTTTTTTTCTGCCCCGTTACGCACTGCGCCGGATGATCCGTTCGCGACAACAACTCGTGCGTTGGGGACTCGCGGATGCCCTCGACCTGATGGTTATTTCCATTGAAGCCGGCCTCGGACTAAATGCCGCGATGATGAAGGTCAGTAGTGAATTGAAGGAAGTGCATCCCGACATCAGCGAAGAGTTTGAGTTAGCAAATCTGGAAATAAGAGTTGGACGAGAACGCGATGAGGCTCTGCGCAATCTGGCCGACCGAACCGGAGTTGACGATCTGCGTAGCCTGGTTGCGATGCTTATTCAGACGGATCGATTTGGAACATCGATTGCGAAAGCGATTCGCGCCTTCTCCGATTCGTTGCGTACCAAGCGCCGGCAGCGCGCCGAGCAGGCAGCGCAGAAAGCGGCAGTCAAATTACTTTTCCCGTTGGCATGTTTTCTGTTTCCCACGTTGTTCATCGCGATCCTGGGTCCCGCGGCCCTGCAACTGATGGACACGTTCGGCAAAATGTAAAGGAGTTGGACCATGAGCAAACGAAGATTACTCGCCATTTTCATCGCATTCGTTTTGGCTGTTGCTGCCTCAGCGATGTGGAGCGCGTCAACCACAGAGCGCGACGGCGATCCAGATGCTAACGCGATTGAAGACTCCGGCTCAGCTGCAGGTAATTCATCGGATCACAAGAAAAGTGGAAACAAAGTAGCGCGGATTTTTGCGGCTCCTTTCAAAGCTTTCGGGCGGTTGTTTAGGCATAAAGACGACAATAAGCTTCAGCGCATGACTGAGAAGGATGCCGAAAAGTTTGAGAGTGTGGGCGTTTCGCGCGTGGACGACAGCCGTACCCCCGAACCAAAGAAGCTGGCACTAGCCAACTCTGCGAAGGAGCATTTGGCGAATGGTCGGTCCTACTTATTGAGCGGCCAACTCAACCTAGCCATCACTGAGTTCTCGGCCGCCACTTCGCTCGATCCCAAGCTGACGGAAGCTCACAACCTGCTCGGCGTTGCCTACGATAAGAAGGGACTCGCCGACCGCGCTAAGGATTCTTACGAACGAGCCGTGAAGGTTGAACCAGAAGACGCGCAGACATTGAACAATCTCGGGTTTTCTCTCTATCAAAATGGAAACTATCGCGCCGCGGTCGATCGGCTGAAGCGCGCCGCCAAACTAGCGCCCACTGATGATCGCATTCTGAACAACCTGGGTCTGGCGTTGTGCCGGCTGGGAAAGTTTGATGAAGCCTTCAAGCATTTCGCGCGCGCGGCCGGCCCGTACACCGGGAACCTCAACACTGCTCGAATGCTCGAGCGATTCGGTCGCGACGACGACGCAATCAGGTATTACGAGGCTGCTCGTCAAATTGAACCCAATTCAACCCTGGCGTTGAAACGTCTTGCCGAACTCTATAAACGCACCGGCAAGACCGACCCAGCTCCAGCGGTCACCAACACCCTAGCCGGAGTTTCAGCTGCAATAGCGGGAAGGTAGTTCTTGAGGGACAGGCATTCCTGCCTGTCGCCGATTAATTTGAAAGAAAGAAGACAGACAAGAATGTCTGTCCTACACCTGTCATGACGCAAACAACAATACTCTCTCGCGCCGAATTGGAATCGATGGGGCCGCCGGTTGCCGAGGAGATTGCCGACCTTGGTATCGGCGAAGCCTTCCTTTGCGATCTCGCGCTCAAGCACGTCGCCATGCTTCCGGAGCCGACGACCACTGCGATGGCGGACCGGCTGCATTTGCCGCGGTCGCTCACAGAAGAAATTCTGGAGAAGCTCTATCGCGAGAAGCTGATTGAAGTTCGTTTGCAAACCGCGGTTGGTTCGACGCGTTATAGCATGTTGGATCGCGGCTGGGATCGTCTGTTGCGCCTGCTTTCCATCTGTGGCTACAGCGGAGCCGCTCCAGTTTCACTAAACGACTACGCACACATGATGCGTTTGCAGTCGATACCTTCGCATCCAGCCTCGCTGGAAACGGTGCGTTCGGCCTTTCATGATCTAATTCTGCCGGATTCGCTTTTGCAGACTCTCGGTTGCGTCATCAATTCCCGGCGCTCGCTTTTCTTGACGGGTCTCCCTGGCACCGGAAAGACCGCCGTTGCCGAGCGCATCAACAATGCTTTGCCCGGCGAAATCTGGATTCCTTATGCGGTGGAGATTGACGGTCAGATCATTCGGGTCTTTGATTCCCACTGCCATCGCATCGCTTCTCCTGATGTCACTCCAGTCGAATACGACCAGCGCTGGGTGTTGATAAAGCGGCCGCTCGTCGTCGTTGGTGGTGAGCTGACACTCGAAAACGCCGACCTAACCTGGAGCGAGGCGGCGAAATTTTATGAAGCGCCGTTTCAGATGAAATCAAATGGCGGCACACTTGTGATAGACGACTTTGGTCGGCAGCGAGTCGCACCCCAGGATTTGCTTAATCGCTGGATAGTGCCGCTCGAAAGACGCGTCGACTACCTGGCGTTGCACACCGGAAAAAAGATCGAGGTTCCGTTTGAGCAACTCGTAGTCTTTTCAACCAACCTCGATGAAAACGATCTTGCCGACCAGGCGTTCCTGCGAAGGATGGGTTATCGCGCTCGCGTGGAACCTCCCACCCCCGCGGCTTATTCTGAGATCTTCAAGCGCCAAGCCTATACCCGCGGTATTCGCTATCAGCAGTCGGTGTTAGACCATGTGCTTAGCAAATACAGAATTGAGCATCGGCAAATGAAGGGTTGCGAGCCGCGCGATCTGCTTGACCGGGCTACTGATATTTGTCTGTTCGAGGGCGAGTCACTGGACCTGACACCCCAGATTTTGGACGTAGCGTGGTGCAACTACTTCGGCTCATCACACAGCTTCGACGGTTCCTACAGGTTTGCGCCCGGGGCTGCCGACAAGGCAGTGATTGATAGCCAGTTGGCTGATCCGCTTGAGCTGTAACAATGAAAATCCTCCAGAACTTAATTCAAACTTTTGCCGTGGCCGTGCTGCTTGCATTAGTTACGACGGCAGCAGCCTATGGTCAAAAGAACCTTGACCAGGCACGCTCAGTAGCGGGGACGGCGAGTGAGGCTTCTCAGCAAGCGCGCTTGAAGCTTGTTGACGGCAGCAGCATCGAAGCGGATGAAGCGTGGGAGAGCGAGCAGGGAATTTGGTATCGGCGCGGTGGGATGAGTCACTTGATTGCGAAAGCACGCGTAAGACTGATTGAGCGCGGCTCATCTTCCAAACCGAACGCGGATTCTGCGCGAGCAAAAATTGGAGCCACTGACGACACGGACAGCTACGAAAGCTACGACAGTTCGCAGAGTTCAGCTGCCTCTGATGAACCTCCGGTGTGGATCTATCTCGTCGGAGGCGCGCGCTTCGAGGCTGACAGCGTAACCGAATCCGCGGCGGGTGCCTGGTACCGGCGCGGCTCGCTTTCAATTTTCGTTGAACGGGCACGAATAGATCATATCGAACGCGAGGAACTGGAAACTCTGGCCGAATCCGACTCTTCTTCCAAAAAGGCCCGCGGGTGGACTACAGGGAACGCGAAGATTGACGGATTGATCAAACAGAATGGTGCAAGATATGGCGTCGATCCCTACCTTATCTTTTGTGTGATGGAGCAGGAGTCGCACTTCAACGCGCGCGCTCTATCGCCAAAGGGCGCACGCGGCTTAATGCAGTTAATGCCCGGCACCAGCGCGCGGTTTGGCATCAGACGGCCATCCGACCCCGCGCAAAATATCGCGGGTGGTACGCGCTATTTGAAACAACTTATCGGACAGTTCAACGGCCGGATCGATCTTGTGCTGGCGAGCTACAACGCCGGCGAAGGCGCGGTCATGAAGTTTGGTCGCAAGGTGCCGCCATACAGGGAAACCCGGGATTACGTGAAACGAATAAGCTATCGATATCACCGGGCGAAACCCGCGGTCGTAACCCAAACTGTTAGTTTGCGTCGTCGCCATTCGGTGATTGACTCGCAACCCGCAAACTAACAGGCGTGCGTTACACGGATTCAGACGAGCAGGAAAAAATGAAGAGTATCCTAGTCAGAATCGCCCTGGTCTCAATCCTGTGTTGCGCAGCGGGGTTCAACGCTCAGGCGCAGCAAGCTGAAGCTCCGCTCACAAACGCAGCGGTAGTCAAACTTGTTCGCGCGGGTTTCAAGGAGAAGACTGTCATCACGATCATTCACAACCGGCCAAGTCGATTCAATCTGGATCCCGACAGATTGATTGAGTTGAAGCGCAACGGCGTCAGCGAAAGCATAATTCTCGCCATGCTGGCGCAGAGCGAATCGTTCGTTTTCGCCGATGACGGCTGGATGGACGATTCCGGATTCAGAGGAAGCACGAAGAAGGGCGGCGATGGTAATCCGAAAGGTCAGTCGGAAGGTTCTGATATTTTCGGCAGCAGCTCAGGCTCCAGGAGTCAGAGTAGCGGGCGTGGCCTGAGTGGTGGAAACGCGGGAGAAACCACTACGACGGGAAGCGCAACCGTTCGAATTCTGCGTCCGCCTTCGGAAGCTGGCGGTGCGCCGATGAAAATGGAGAAAATCCCAACCCTAACTAACGACTCCGTGATCAAGTTAGTCGAAGCCGGATTTTCTGAAGGCACCATTATCAAAAGAATTGAAGACTCGCCGGCGGAGTTTGATCTCTCCAGCGCCAAGCTGGAGGAACTGCGCCGGCGGCGAGTTACGGAAGCGATTATTCTTGCTATGACCGCGGCCATGGGTGATGAATCAGGAACCAGGCAGAGTGGGCCGGCCGGGAGTCCAACCAGGAAGGGGAACTAGCGCCATGCGCCGCAGCAGATCACGGCTCGGGTCGCTACTGACCCGGGCGATTCTGTTGACGTTCTCCCTTATCGTGTTTTCGCCTTCCGTCCTCGCGCAGTCGAAATCACCAACTCCAACCCCTACACCCAAAGAAGAAGAACAGGAAGTGGATCCCGGCGACGTGATTTCAGTTAACACGACTGAGGTCTCGTTGCCGGTTACGGTTCGCGACAGCGCTGGGTTGCTGGTTAATAACCTAACGCGGAAAGACTTTCGCGTCTTCGAGGATGGAGTGGAGCAACCGCTTAGCGATCTTAGCCTGCGGAAGGTTCCGGTTGACGTTGCGCTGATAGTTGATGCCTCGTCGTCAGTCGCTGGAAACCTCGAAGACTTCCGCAACGCCGCGGAAGGGTTTGCTTCGCATCTTGCCACTGACGATCGCGTTAGTCTTATTCAATTTGATGACCGCGTTGTGATGCTGCAAGACTGGACGGGAAGTCTGGTTCAGTTGCGGCGAGCTTTGCGAAGAATTGTGCCGGGCATGTTTACCCGATTTCATGATGCGATGCTGCTGGCGTCCCGCGATCAAGCGCCGCGCCCAAGTGCCCGGCACGCCATCATCGTCCTGACCGACGGTATCGACAGCGGGCGTGGCACAACCTTCGACGCAGCCTTGCGAGCTGCACTTCAAGCTCAAACAACAGTCTATGTAGTTAGCAATACGCAGATCGAGAGAGCCAGGAAGCAGGAGGAATTGTCAACGTTGCTGGCGGGCTCGGACTCGGCCGTGCGATTTAACCGGCTTCGCATCGATGACTTGCGCCTGGGGCTCGCTGCCCTAACCGCGAGCGAACGCAATCTCGAACAGTTAACCGCCGCAACCGGCGGCCGGCTTTACAAGCCAACCAGCTTCAATGATCTCGAGCGGACTTACGCTGAAGTAGCTGACGAGCTGCGACATCAATATACCCTCTACTACGCGCCGCTAAACACGAAGCGGGACGGACAATTCCGCCGCGTTCGCGTTGAGACTACCAATCCCGGTCATCAAGTAGCCGCTCGGGTGGGCTACTACGCTCCGAAGCACTGAGCACAGGTTTTGAAGTCGCCAGCTCCCGACAAGGGCGCGACCGCAGCCCGAATCTCTCACGAACAACCCCAAATCGCCACTCGCCGGCCAAAATGCCACGCCGTCTCGCTTCGAGCTGAGTTTGTGCCGTGTTGACACGCGGAATGAGATGCTGTACCCTCCCGTCGCTGAACTGTACTCGGAGCTAAGTCTAATCATTTATCCGGTTAGGGTTTGCAGCGAGGGGGCGGCATGGTCATTGCCATTGGGAGAGTCCAGTTTGCAGGGCTACGTGTGCTGTTCCCCGCCTTGCGAGCAGCCATTCTAATAAACAAAAGGTATTCACAGGAGAGAGCATGCGACTAATCAAGCGCGCCGAAAAGGGCCTTACACTGGCGGCCGGCGGCCTACACGGTGTTATTCAGTCAGTTAATAAATACCAACCCAATCCGTCTTTTACCCCTAAATGGTCAGACAAACCTTTGCTGAAATCGTGGCAGAAGAGCAAGCCGACGCTGGGCTGGCCGCGAACTACGGATTCGCTTTGCCCTAACTGCGTGATCGAGGCCAGGGAATCGATCATCAGCGGCAAGCAGGACGTGAGCGTTCTGATTAACGAGAAAGTTGGCGAGATCAAGGCGCAGATCATCGAACGCGATGGCGAAGTCTGGATGGTCAAGGATTGTCCGATTCACGGCCACTTCGAAGACATGATGGCTATCGACGTCAAGTTCCTGACGCACATTGAAAAGATGTTTCCAGGTCGCGACATCGACGCGCACAATGACGAAAAACTCCACAACCACGGGACCAGCACCATCAAGTATGGCCGCGGCGCCGTCCTTACCGTTGATTTAACTAACCGCTGCAACATGATGTGCGATCCCTGCTTCATGGACGCCAACCAGGTTGGCTTTGTTCATGAGTTGAGCATGGATGAGATCCGCGAGATTCTTGATAACGCGATCTCAATCAAGCCGCGTCGTCAGATGTCGGTGCAGTTCTCCGGTGGTGAGCCATCAATTTCGCCGCACTTCATCGAATCGATTAAGTATGCGCGCAAGGTTGGTTACAACAGCGTTCAAGCAGCGACCAACGGGATCGAATTCGCCAAGAGCAAAGATTTCTGTCGCGAAGCTGCTGAGGCTGGTTTGCGTTACGTTTACCTGCAGTTTGACGGAGTTGGCAATGACGCCAACAGCCATCGCCAGGTGGGTAATTTGTTCGACGTGAAGATGCGGGCAATCAACAACCTGCATGAGGCCGGCGTTGAGATTGTGCTCGTAACCACATTGGTTAACGGCATCAACAACGACCAGGTCGGATCGATTATTAGATTTGCGCTCGACAATCCCAAGAAAATTGCTTTCTTGTCATTCCAGCCAGTTTCCTTTACTGGCCGCGATGAAGAGATCACTCCCCAACGCCGTCTGCAACAGCGCTACACGCTTTCGCACCTCGCGCATGACGTTAAAGACCAGGTTGGGATCACTGAGCCGACGCGCGATTGGTTCCCGCTGTCACTGATGGGCGCCTTTGCCGACTTCGCGGATCTTGTCCACGGGCCGGACGCCGACTGGGGCCAGGTCTCCTGCGGTTGCCACCCGAACTGCGGCGTGGGCACTGCAGTCATGGTCGACAAAGAAACTCGCGAAATGCGTCCAGTGCCGGAGTTCTTGAACATTCCTGGCCTGGTGAAGGATATGCAGAAGATTACGGACGCCGCTCGCGGCAAGTGGATGTCGAATCTGATGATGGGACTGGCGCTGCTCAAGCACTACAACCCTTACAAATCGCCATCGCAGTTTACCCTTTACGAACTCTTCAAAAAATTTGACAAGTCGTTTGGCTTGACCGGTAAAGATTACGGCAAGGTTACTGGCGACCGTTCGCAGGATGATATAGAGAAGCGCCGTTCGGATCGCTGGAACTTCCTGTTCATCGCCGGCATGTGGTTCCAGGATCTGTTCAACTACGATTTCCGCCGCACGGAGATGTGCATCATCCCCTACGGAACTCAAGAGGGTGAGATTTCCTTCTGTGCTTACAACACCGGCATAGGATGGAGAAACATCATTGAGAACATGCACCAGAATGCAACGGTGGCAAAGTGGTATGAAGATCACGGCCGTCACGAGATTTTCGCTCGTGGTAAGGAAGTCGAACTAAACGACAAGGCGCACGACATGGTGCTGAATCCGATTGACTTGACACGACCGAACAAGCCTGAAATGGAAGGGCCGAAAACGGCGCATGAAGAAGCCGTGGCGATGCGCAAGCTCTATCAGGAGATCGTGCTCAAGAAGCAACTCGATACCAAAGAAACGGACAAACCGGTTCAGATTCAAGGTCTCAGCCGCAAGAAGCAGGAGATTGCAGAACCTGCATTGGTTTAGTCCCGTCTGCTCTTAGTTCTCAGGAGAACCCCGCGAACGACTTAAGGTTCGCGGGGTTCACTGCGTCAGAAGAGTGTGGCTACTTGACCGCTGACGTTGGCGGCGTGTTAAATAGCGGGGCAACAAAAAAGGACATCAAAACTTAAGGAAAGACGAAAAGCGAATGGCTATAGTTACTATTAATCAGGGTGAATCGATCGAAAGCGCGCTGCGGCGTTTCAAACGTAAGGTGATGACCGAAGAGATCATCAAGGATGCGAAAAAACATGCGTTCTTTATTCCCCCCGGCCAGAAGGCAAAACTCAAATCAGCTCTTGCTCGCAAGCGGAACAAGAAGAAGGGCCGCATGCGTACCAGTCCTCCTCGAGACTAACTGATCAGTATTTGCGCCCGCCATGCGCCCGTCCTCCCGCCAGTTCTTCCAGAGTGAACTAATAACTCATTGGCACTTCCGGGAGTGGGCAGCGGATTAGCGAGATCAAGAGGAGTAAAGCTGGTGCTGAAGAAGGTGCGTCTCGTATGACGAGAATTCTGCTCACAAACGACGACGGAATCCAGTCGAACGGCTTGATCAAGCTTGAAGAAGCGTTAAGAGAAGTCGGCGATGTCTATGTTGTCGCGCCCGCCTCTGAAATGAGCGGCGCTTCTCATAGTCTCACGTTGGCGCGACCCCTGCGCATTCGCCAGATTGACGAAAGACATTGGACGGTTGACGGCACGCCAACCGATTGCGTCACGCTCGCCCTTAACAAAATTCTCTCACCAGAGAACATGCCTGACATTTGTGCTTCGGGAATCAACCATGGCGGTAATCTCGGCGACGATGCTACCTACTCAGGCACTGTTGCCGGCGCACTCGAAGCTACTATCCTGGGAGTTCCGGGCCTGGCGTTTAGTTTGGTTGCGCGAGAACGATTCGACTTTCGTGAAGCTGCGCAATTCGCCGTGGTCGCAGTGCGGAAGGCATTGGCGGAAGGACTCCCGGAAGGTACGCTACTCAATATCAACATTCCGGCTAAAGAGATCAAAGGCGTTCGCGTCACACGGCAGGGAATCAAGAATGCCCGTCCAGTGATCAGCGAACACATCGATCCCCGCGGCAAGCCGTATTTCTGGATCGGCGAAGAATACTTTAACAACAGCGCGGCCGATGGAACTGATTACAATGCAATTGATCAGGGTTTTATCTCGGTTACCCCATTGAGGAGTGATATGACGGACCATCAGGCACTAACAGCGATTGAGAGCTGGAGTTACTTAACAGATACGCAGCTGCTCCACAAAGCGTAAGCAGCTTAAATCTTTCATTCAGCAAGCAGTACTGAAGTTTCGTGCAAACTACCGGTCAACAGCCCGCGAATAGAAGTCAGGATTATTCCATCCCACGCGAGCGCATGTTCGAGAGGCTTCGCGACCACTACAAAATCCAAGACGCAAGGGTTCTTGAGGCAATGCGATCCGTGCCGCGGCACGCATTTGTGCCCGAAGCATTGCAGGGCCGCGCCTATGGCGACCATGCATTGCCGATTAGCGGCAGCCAGACGATTTCCCAGCCTTACATTGTGGCGCGCATGACTGAACTGCTCGAGATTAATTCCGAAAGTCGAGTCCTTGAGATAGGAGCTGGTTCCGGATACCAGACGGCGATTCTCGCGAAGGTTGCAGGTCAGGTCTATTCAATCGAACGCATTGCCAGTCTCGCGCGCGAAGCACAGATTCGTATCAGAGGGTTGAACATCTATAACGCCACCGTGAAGTGTTTTGATGGCACGTTGGGCTGGGCCGCAAACGCACCGTACGATGAGATACTGGTGGCCGCCGGTGGTCCAACCGTTCCCGAACCCCTCGTCGCCCAGCTAAAAGTTGGCGGTCGGCTGGTTGTGCCGGTGGGTGAAACACGCGAGTCTCAACGTCTGGTACGAATCATTAAGGCTGAAACTGGGTACAAGAGCGAAGACCATGGCGCCTGCGCCTTTGTCCCGTTGATTGGGCAACATGGCTGGGCGACATGAAAGTTTCGAGTTCCGAGTTTCAAGTTTCGAGTTCGTTTCGAGACCCACTCGGACTTGGAAACATTACTACCGGTGATTTCAGGCTCCCGTGAGCCTTTTCTTCTATGAACTCGAAACCTGAAACTCGAAACTCGGAACTTTAGTTAAACCATGATCGCACGAATAATCGAATTCTTGTCAGGTATTATCGTCGCCACAATTTCCTTGCTCGGCTACTCCGGAATTGTCTTGTTGATGGCGATTGAATCGGCGTGCATACCGTTGCCTTCCGAGATCATCATGCCGTTTGCGGGCTACCTGGTATCTATAGGTCAGATGAACCTGTGGCTTGTTGGAATCGCCGGCGCGGTCGGATGCGTGCTCGGCTCACTGGTAGCTTATTGGGTTGGCAGCAAAGGTGGCCGTCCTCTGATTGAGAAGTACGGACGCTATTTCCTGGTCTCTCCTCACGATCTCGATATGGCCGACCGCTGGTTCGCAAATCACGGCGAGATTATTGTTTTCGTCAGTCGTCTCTTGCCGGCCATCCGCACCTTCATAGCTTTTCCAGCCGGCGTGGCGAGAATGAACTTGAAGCGCTTCGTTATTTACACCTTCGCCGGTTCGTTGCCGTGGTGTCTCGGGCTCGCCTACATTGGTCAGAAACTCGGCGAGAAGTGGAACCAGGACGACACCCTAAAGACCTGGTTTCATCGCTTCGACTTCCTGATTGGGATTGCAGCGCTGTTACTGATCGGCTGGTGGGTTTGGCGTCACTTCAAACACCTGCGCAAGGCGACGACAGCGTAAGCGCCAGGTTGCTTTGGGGTGGAATTGCGGTTTCAAGCGCTGTATTCGCCAGATGCTGAACCGACTGCCGCCGACCAAGTAAACGGAGCCGACCACGACCGTCTCTCATGCAATCGGCAAAAAGCGAAAATGCCCTCTGGGGTTTCCGTTGCGATGAACATCGGCTCGGCGTTTGTCGTACCTGTGGCGGAGGGAAAGGAGACTAATGAATCTCATCGGCACGTTGGCAATCGCAATGGGCAGTAGCTGGGTTTCAGGAATTCGTCTGTACGCAGCAGTGGCGACACTTGGTTTGTTGGGTCGCTTCGCCCATCTACCTCTGCCCGGCGAGCTTCATTTGCTAACCAATTGGTGGGTCATCGGAATCGCGTCGGCTCTTCTTGTGATCGAGTTTGTTGCCGACAAGATCCCTTACGTCGACAGCGCTTGGGACGTAGTTCACACCTTCATCAGAATTCCCGCGGGCGCCGTGCTGGCTGCCGCTGCCTTTGGCGATTTTGATCGCAGGGTGCAAGTGGTTGCGCTCTTGGTTGGTGGTGGTTTGGCTCTGAGCGCTCACGGAACAAAGGCGAGCGCGCGGGCAACAGTCAACCTAAGCCCGGAACCGGCATCAAACATCGTCGTGAGTTTGGTCGAGGACGTTGTGGCTGTAGGCTCAATCTTTCTGGCCTATTTTCTTCCCGCGGTACTGATTGTTCTGCTCCTGATATTTGTCGTCGTTTCAATTTTCCTGTTGCCAAAGATCATCGGAGTGCTGCGCGAAACTGGTCGAAAAGTGCGCCGCGTCTTCGCTTGAGCCGCGTCGGATCGGGACTCAAACTCGCACGATGGTTATGACCATCACTATGATCAAATCTTTGCCGCAGAAACATTGCGGGCGATGAAAATGGCTGGCCTGCCGGACTGGAAGTGGGAAGTTTGCGCACTATGACTGAGATTGCGGCAAAATCCGCCACATGCAACCCGGTGAAAACGCTACCTCCGTTGCGGGCAAAACTCTGAGATGCATGAACAGCCGGACTACATGAGGGATATCCTGCCAGGGCACCACAGCCCCGGCGAACCTGGCAAGGCCTGATTGCTCCAATTGAGTTCCGAGTCCGATGCCGCTGGCAATCAATCCGAGTGTAGACCAGTCGATGCTCGTGATGTCTTCGCTGTGCAGGAGTCCCGAACCAAAGAGAACTGCGGCCGCCGTAATTTACGTTCCGTTAGTCGTCCACCGGTAGTCGCGCAAAGAAATATTGCTTCAACTCTAGTCGAAGCAACGAGCATACCGTCTTAGCTCGAAAGAAATGTTGGCGGGTATTGAGCGTTTGGGATCGCGCTTGATTGCGGAAAGTTACTCAGTAGCGATGAGCGAAAACTCGCAGATTGAATTCGGTGACTTGCAAGAAGCCGTTGCCGTCTCGATAAAGAAAGCTGGCACGATTAGTGCAGCTAGAATTCCTGATTGGGATCTGAAACTTGGCTGGATTGTGGAGGCACACTATGAAAACGCGAGAGATACCGCGCAGCGAATGGATCCAGTTCTTCGACAACTTTAGTCGTAGACAGGAGGGCTGGCAGGTTGCACTTGAAGTATTTGGCCCTGACATCGGCGACCAGGTTGAGGAACGCGACATGTTCTTTGCCGGCGCGACGGCGGAAGTGAGCGACGACGGCGACAGGATTGAGATCATGATGGGCGGAAAACCGAGCGGTCATGTTACGCATGTGATCACAGCCCCGATCCTGGTAGAGCTACAACAAACAGACCTTGGTATCGACTCCGCTCTACAGATCAAGTGTGTTGACGGGACTACCAGTCTCCTGCGCCTGAACTAAGCGGAACTCGATTGGTTGCGATGAAAGATCTGTGGACTTGGTAAGGTTGTTGATTTGTCGGGGCGAGAGGATTCGAACCTCCGACCTCTCGGTCCCAAACCATAGGCTTGGCAAAGATGCAAGTCTTTGCCTTTTCAAAAGTTGCAGCCACCAAAGATTTTTGAGCATTTTACATTCTTTACCATTCGTTACAATCCGGTATCTGTCTTGTGCTGTGAATTCTGTCCACAGATTGGCCACACGCACAACCCATGGAATCCTGGCATTCTCTTGAGGCGCGTGACCGCGTACACCGTCGTTTGAAAGCGAAGACCTTGGAAGCCACACCTATTGTCTCAATGCGCGGCTCCTCCAATTCGCTCTGAACCTGAATGCCTCAAGGCCAAATTGCCCTGAACTTCATCAGTCTCCTTTGCGTTCAGCGAAGCAAATAAAGCAAGGCAGCCGCAGCCAAAACTGCGACCAGAAGAGCAGTTAGACAATGGCTACTGCGCAAACTCCAGCCCTGCAGCCAGATGGTCCCGCTGATGTCGGAATCAATGGATCGCCGGCTTGGCGTCTTTGAACACCTGGAACTAAGAATGCACCTGCTGGTCTGCGTC
>JANMQG010000170.1:0-3477 GCA_031370285.1 Chloracidobacterium sp.
CCTCGCTCGTGCGCGCTCCAAATTCGAGAAGCGCTTTGATTGTTACTTCTGGCGCCTGGGCGTTCAACGATCCCTGGAGTGCGAGGAGCAAGCTCATCGTGACACAGTATGTATCGCGCTAACGTTGCGATTGACCGGCCCGAAACAGCGGAGCGAAGCGACGCTGTGAAGGGTCCGCTATGCGACGTTCTGCATTTTGTTCGCGTAGTCGCGGCCCGACGTTGGTGGAGGTAGAGGTTTACCGTCCTGGTGGTAAAGCGCAATTGCTTCCTCAACAACTTGGCACAGTTCCTCGAAGACGGCCTTTTCATCCGGACCGTGGCACCCCCCGTAAATCAGCCCCGGTGAGCTTCCGACAAAGCATTGGTCCTCTTCAGACCACTCGACGATCTTCGCGTACCTTGCACTTTCCTTCATGACTTTGACTCCTCGATGGCGTGTTTCACGGCGCGGACTTGATAATGCTTCGCATCGTCGCCAGGCGCACCCGATATTGTGATTGGTTTCGAAACTCTCGGGTGGACAAAGTTCCGGTGGCTGCCTTTTCCGCCACGATTAACGAAACCCGCGCGTTCAAGCTCAGCGACAAGTTCCATTATCTTCTGCGGCACGAAAGCACCCTTGGATATTTCGTCGCATAACGCATCAAGGTAACCGGCTTGCAAACAGCACAGCGAAGCGACGCAGTTTTCAAGTCCGGTTCACCGCAATGTTAGACCGCGATTCTTATGGCTTCACGCAGGAATTCTGGAGCAAAGTCTGCGCCGTTTGGCCACACTAATGTATGCATCTCGGGATGAACGACGAACTGCTTGAATATTGCGAAGTCCTTGAGCGGCTCAAACACTGGCCCGAATAGTTCATCCGCAAGATCAACTTCGCCCTCAACTCCGTCAGCGAACCGAACATGAATGACATAATCACGCAGGTAATGAGCAGCAAGCAGGCGAGGAGACATAAGTTACTCCAGTGGTTCTATTCGTTTCAGCGGCTGCCGGAGAGTGGCGAGTTTCCAGTCTTCGAGCAACTGAACTTTGTGCAATTCACACCATTCCAGCACATGCGACAGCGCGCGCTTAGGGAATTTGCCGTTTACCGTACCAGTCTCGATCTCAACCGTGATCTCAAACTCTCCGTCTCTTGACGATTCCAAATACGGCGTTGAAGTCGTAGGGCGCCTTCAATTCAATAAGCTGGCGCTGGATGCCGAGCGAGCGGGCTGCCGGCTTGAGCTGTTCGAGATCTGCGTGGCCCTGAGAGTCCCAGAGAACCGCGACGCGTGAGAGCCTTGGCAGCGTTTCTTTTAGCAGCTCGAGCCGTTTGCCAGCCAGTAACTCGTTACGGGTGTAGACCCCTGTGATGTTTCCGCTGGGCCGACTGAAGCTATCGATGAATCCGGAGGCCAATGGATCCTGGTCATAGAAGTTCGCCACGATCGGTATCGTGCTGGTAGCCTGCTTCGCGGCACGGGTTGACCCGTAGGCCCCAGTGACGATCACATCCACCTTGAGCCGGACCAACTCCTCAGCGAGCCCGGGCATCCGATCCAATTGGCCTTCCGCACTGCGGTGCTCGACCCTGAGGTCGCGGCCTTCCACGTATCCCCGGTCGCGCAGTCCTTTCCTCATGGCCTCGAAAATCGGATCACTTGGGCCAGCGCTGACCATGAGCACGCCTAACACCGGAACTCTAGAAGGTTCCTGCGCCCACGCGCCTGCAGCCAGAACAGCTAGGGTCAGCGCGAGGACAAATAGAAGCAGACGTCGGGGCACGCTATATACCTCATCGGTGCGCAGCATGCTCGCATGAATCAGCTCCACGCCTGGCTCCTTTGTGACGCCCAACGTGAAAGCTGTGCGGCCGGACGCCCAGGCGGACGGTCCGAACGAGCGCCGGGTTGGGCATCATTGTTACGCCACGTCGACAAACTCTTCTGGCGAGACTTCAGCCTGGCGCAACAGACCAGCGAGAGTACCAACCTTGACCTCGCCGTGCATAGGGCCGACACACCCTTTCGTCCCGCGTCGCATGATGACGTGGCTTCCGGATTGGCGAATCTTCACAAAACCAAGACGCTCAAGCGCTTTGACGATTGCCGCACCAGATGTCCTGGGCAGCCTAGGCACGCGCCGGGATGCTGAACATTGTGATTACAGGATGCCCGGGTGCGGGCAGCGGGAATTCGGAAAGATAAAGTGCCGTCGCCTCTTTGAGATTCGCGACCGCTTCTTCGACCGTTTCCCCTTGCGTCGTCGTGCCCGTTTCCGGGTTCAGCGCGACATAGCCACCTTCTTCAGCAGGCGTAAGAACGGCGGTGAGTTCCATAGGTATACCTCGGTTAAGAAAGAAGCAAATTGTCGCGCATTCTCGGGTTTGATGCCCAACGTCTTGGTGAACGGCGGGCCAGCACGGTGATGAAATATGGCACGACGCTCCCGGCCCGTCCGTTCCACCTGAAGTTAGGGGGTGGAGGGGTAAATAGAGAGGCATTTGAAAACAAACGACTGTCCGCCATTGGCAGGGCCGCCATTGACAGCCTTGCCAATGGCTACTATGATACAAGTGGTAGCTGGGCAAACTGTCGGAGGTCACGCGCGAGGAAAGGGAAAATGGACATACGTTGAATCATCGGAGTTCCAGAAGGCAAAGAAGACACATCTCTCGGATGTAGAGTTCGCGGCTGTCAAGGAGATAATTCCGCGACAACCCGAAAAGTGGATTGAGCTGAAGGGCAGTCCTGCGTTGTTCGCGCTGCATTGGGGAGTCAAGGCCCCGAGTACCATCGTATTCATTGTCTCGCCAGGTACGCAAAAAGTCTACTTAGTTGGTATTGAAGCAGGAAGGCATTACACAGTCACTGAGGAAGTGAGAAAGAGGCTTCCCGCTTATCTTAGGAAGTTTGAGAAGATTGGGATCCGGGTTGCTGCCTGGTATGGGATTCGGCAACTAATCAAATGGATCATGGAGAATTGGCCGTTCTAGTTTCTGGTCTCGTTGGCGAGGTGTTTCCTCGCCAACGAACATTTATGGAGTGATGTTATGGCAATCGGGAAGAAAGTGCTCAAATCGATCCAAGAAATCCTCGACTACGAAGAAGGTCGGAAAACAAACGTTCGCATTAGCTCCGTCACGATCGATGATGACGTTGATGTCCGGGCAGTTCGCGATGCCTTGAATCTCAGTCAACAAAAATTCGCCGATCTTTACGGACTTCCAGTCGCTACTATCCAGAACTGGGAAAGTGGTCGCCGGAAACCGGAACTTGCAGCGAAGCTATTACTTAAAGTTATTGAAAAAAGTCCGGAATTAGTTGCGAAGGCGATCCGGGCTGCCCATAAGTAGTAGATTCTCTGCCACTCGTTGTCGAGCTGAGGCACCCCTAACGAACAGGATTTTATCCGCCGTGCGGCAGCATGGCGGATAAGATCGGTTGAACTGAACCGCTGGATTCAGGCGCAGGCGGTTGGGGAATGAATG
>JANMQG010000171.1:0-9266 GCA_031370285.1 Chloracidobacterium sp.
GGTGGGCGGCAAGACGCGCCTGCGCGATGGTCTGACCGGCGACCTGTTCGAACAGCCGGTCACGGTCGGCTACATCTACATGCTGAAGCTGTCGCACCTCGTGGACGACAAGATCCACGCCCGGTCGATCGGTCCGTACTCGCTCATCACCCAGCAGCCGCTGGGCGGCAAGGCGCAGTTCGGCGGCCAGCGCTTCGGCGAGATGGAGGTGTGGGCGCTCGAGGCGTATGGCGCCGCGCACATCCTCCAGGAACTGCTCACGGCCAAGTCCGACGACGTCACGGGACGCGCCAAGATCTACGAGTCGATCGTGAAGGGCGATGCCAGCTTCACGCCCGGCCTGCCGGAGTCGTTCAACGTCCTCATCCGCGAGTTGCAGTCACTCTGCCTCGACGTGGAATTGATTTCCACCAAGCGCCGCCCGGTCGAGACCATCGACGTGCCGGCCGAGCCGGTGTTGGAGGGCTGAGAAATCCATGATGAGACCTAGCTTCACGGACAGCAAGACGGCCCTGCGTGCCGATTTCGACGCGATTCGCATCAGCCTGGCGTCGCCAGAGAAAATCGAGCAGTGGTCGTTCGGCGAGGTCACCAAGCCGGAGACGATCAACTACCGCACGTTCAAGCCGGAGCGCGACGGCCTTTTCTGCGCCCGCATCTTCGGACCGGTAGCTGATTGGGAATGCCTCTGCGGGAAATACAAACGCATGAAGCATCGCGGAGTGATCTGCGACAAGTGCGGCGTGGAAGTGACGCAGGCTAAGGTGCGCCGCGAGCGTTTGGGTCACATTGATCTTGCCAGCCCGTGTTCGCACGTCTGGTTTTTCAAAGGACTGCCATCGCGCATCGGTCACTTGCTCGACATTCCTCTGCGCGAGCTTGAAAAAGTTCTCTACTTCGAAGCCTACATCGTGATTGATCCAGGCGACGTTCCCGGAATCAAAGAGCGCGAGCTGCTTACAGACGAGCGCTATCGCGAACTCGTGCGCGATCACCCGGCTGCGTTCGTTGCCAAGATGGGCGCCGAAGCAATCAAGGAATTGCTCTCGATGGTGAAAGTCGAGGAACTCTCGATCGAACTCCGCAAGCGGATGCGCGAAGAGACCTCGCAACAGAAGAAACTCAAGTACTCAAAGCGTCTCAAGGTAGCAACCAGTTTTCTGAAGTCAGGCAATCGTCCGGAATGGATGATTCTGGACGTTATCCCGGTCATTCCCCCTGAGCTGCGTCCGCTGGTGCCGCTCGATGGCGGTCGTTTTGCCACTTCCGATCTTAACGATCTCTATCGTCGCGTCATCAACCGCAACAACCGTCTGAAGAAGCTGATGGAATTGCGCGCGCCGGAAGTAATCGTGCGCAACGAAAAGCGCATGCTTCAGGAAGCGGTTGACGCGTTGTTCGACAACGGTCGCCGCGGCCGCGTCTTGCGCGGCGTCAACAACCGCCCGCTGAAGTCGTTGAGCTGAACTCTCAAAGGCAAGCAGGGACGCTTTCGCCAGAACCTGCTCGGCAAACGCGTTGACTACTCAGGACGTTCGGTAATCGTTGTTGGTCCGGAGTTGAAACTGCATCAGTGCGGCCTGCCGAAGAAGATGGCGCTCGAGCTGTTCAAGCCGTTCATCTACAACCAACTCGAAAAGCAGGGTCATGCGGCCACTATCAAGCAGGCGCGCGAAATGGTTGAGCGCCAGGAGCCGGTGGTCTGGGACATTCTCGAGGAAGTGATTCGCGAGCATCCTGTCCTTTTGAACCGCGCGCCGACGCTGCACCGTTTGGGCATTCAGGCGTTTGAGCCGGTGCTGGTTGAAGGCAAGGCTATCAAGATTCATCCGCTCGTCTGCACCGCTTTCAACGCCGACTTCGATGGCGATCAGATGGCTGTGCACATTCCGCTTTCGCCGGAAGCGCAGATCGAAGCAGCAGTGTTGATGCTTTCGAGTAACAATATTCTCAGTCCCGCCAGCGGTCAGCCAATCGCTGTGCCTTCGCAGGATATCGTGCTGGGGATTTACTACCTGACGCGCGACAAGCCGGGA
This sequence comes from Chloracidobacterium sp., assembly GCA_031370285.1. GTDB lineage: Bacteria > Acidobacteriota > Blastocatellia > Pyrinomonadales > Pyrinomonadaceae > PSRF01. Next base: position 2,037 of record JANMQG010000171.1, read on the forward strand.
GCGAAAGGTGAGGGTCGAGTTTTCGCATCACTCGAAGAAGTGCTGCTCGCGCTCGACGCCAAAGAAGTTACGACGCAAACACCAATCAAGCTGCGCATTCAGGGCGACTTAATCGACCTGACGCAGGAACACGATCCGCAGGACATTCTGCGTGCGGCCGTGCAGGAAGATGTGCGTCGCGTTATTGACACGACGGTTGGTCGAGTCATCTTCAACGATTCGATTCCGCCGGGCCTGCCGTTCTTCAACGGCACGCTCAAGAAAAAGGGATTGCAATCGCTCGTCAACTATTCCCACATTCGTCTTGGCCATGAGATGACTGTGAAGATGCTCGACGATCTTAAGAACCTTGGTTTCCTTTACGCCACTAAGGCCGGCATTTCGATCGGTATCGACGATCTGGTTACGCCGGATGCCAAAAAGCCTTTAGTTAATAAAGCGGAAGCGGACGTCATCGCGGTCGAGCAGCAATATCTCGACGGCGTGATCACATCCGGTGAACGCTACAACAAAGTCATCGCCATCTGGTCAGAAGTGACTGACAAAGTCGCCAAGGAAATGTTCAAGGCGATGGACGAGCGCGAGAAGTCTTCCGGCGAACTCAATCCAATCCTGGTTATGAGCGACTCGGGAGCGCGAGGCAGTGCGCAGCAGATTCGCCAGCTCGCGGGCATGCGTGGACTAATGGCCAAGCCCTCGGGCGAAATCATCGAGACACCTATTAAAGCAAACTTCCGCGAAGGGCTGGACGTGTTGCAGTACTTCATTTCCACCCACGGCGCGCGCAAGGGTCTCGCTGATACGGCACTGAAAACTGCCGATTCGGGTTACTTAACGCGCCGTCTGGTTGACGTTGCTCAGGACGTGATCATCAGCGAGCCTGACTGCGGCACGCTGCGCGGAATCTCCGCCAGCGCCATCATTGAAGGCGGCGAAGAGATCGAGTCGTTGCGCGACCGCATCGTCGGCCGCATCGCGCTTGAAGACGTTGTCGATCCGGTGGAAGGCAGGGTCATTGTCGATTCCAACGCAGAGATTGGCGAAGATCTTTCGTCGGAGATTCAACGTTCCGGCGTGCAGGTTGTGCGCATTCGTTCTGTGTTGACCTGCGAAACGCGTCGCGGTTGCTGCATCAAGTGCTACGGTCGCAACCTGGCAACCGGCCGGCCGGTAGAGATTGGTGAAGCTGTGGGCGTGATTGCGGCGCAGTCAATCGGCGAGCCGGGCACGCAGTTAACGATGCGTACGTTCCACATTGGTGGCACGGCGCGTCTGGAAGAGTCTTCCAAACACGAAGCGCGCCAGGATGGAACGATCAAGTTTTTGGACCTGCAAACGGTCAAGAGCCGCAAGGGCGAGCGCATCGCGATGAACCGCAACGGTTCCTTGACGATCATCGACGACCGCGGCCGCGAGGCGGCGCGTTATCAAATCGTTTACGGCGCGCACATTCTCGTAGAAGACGGCGCCCGGGTTACGCAGGATCAACTCCTGGCCACCTGGGATCCGTTTACCTTCGCGATCCTTACCGAGGTCGCTGGTCACGTTAAGTATCAGGATTTGAAAGAAGGCGTGACCTTTGACGAAGAGGTTGACGAGGTAACCGGACAGTCGCGCATGGTTGTGAAAGACTCGCCTGACGAGAAGAAACAGCCACGCCTGGAAATTCGCAGCGCCAGCAACAAGATGCTGAAGACTTACCAGATGCCGGTGCGGGCGAACCTGATGGTAGTCGATGCCGAAAACGTGGAACCCGGCGATATCATTGCCAAGATTCCCCGTGAAACAACCAAGACCAAAGACATCACCGGCGGTCTGCCGCGCGTGGTTGAGTTGTTTGAAGCTCGCCGGCCCGCCGAAACGGCGATCATGTCTGAGATCGATGGCGTCGTTAAGCTTGGTGAAATTTCCAAGGGCAAACGTAAGTTGATTGTTACGGGTGACGACGCTGAGGAGCGGGATTACGACATTCCACGCGGCACTCATATCAACGTGCAGGAAGGCGATCGCGTGCGCGCCGGCGAAGCGTTGATGGATGGCCCGCTGAATCCGCACGATATTCTGCGCGTGCTCGGTATGCAGCGCTTGCAGGAATATCTCGTCAACGAAATTCAGGAGGTCTACCGCCTGCAGGGTGTGAACATCAACGACAAGCACATCGAAGTCATCGTGCGCCAGATGTTGCGCTGGGTGAAGATTAAGGAAGTGGGCGACACCGACTTCCTGCTCGAGGAACAGGTGGACCGTTTCCGTTTCACTGACGAAAACGAACGCGTGCGCTTGATAGATGGCGAAGTCTCACAGGCCGAGCCGCTGTTGCTTGGTATCACCAAGGCTTCGCTCTCGACTGATTCCTTCATCTCGGCAGCGTCGTTCCAGGAAACTACGCGCGTGCTAACCGAGGCGGCCATCTCCGGACGCATCGACTACATGCGCGGCCTGAAAGAGAACGTCATCATGGGACGGTTGATTCCTGCCGGCACGGGCATGGAGTATTACCGCAACGTGGAAATTGCGCGCGACGAAACAATCGAACAGGCGCGCGAGCGCGACCTTGACGATTTCTCCGACATCGTCGGTGGCCACGATATGACGGCGCCACCCGCGCGCGAGCCATTAGTGGCGGCAGGCGCGGACGGCGAAGAAGACGTGCCTGAGTAGGACAGCATTCCGCCTGTCCGGTTCGCCCGGCAATTAAAAAAAAAGGACAGGCAGGAATGCCTGTCCTACAAAGACCGGCGCGGTTGTCCCGCCGGTCTTTTTGCGTCTGACGGTCACCGCCGGAAGTGTAGTGACAACAGTCGAGGCGGAGTGTCCGCGGGCGAATCTGCGTCGCGCCATTCGCTTTTGTTGGCGACTTCAAACCCCGACGACCTCCCTGCTTTTAAGTAATCGGCAGTCTCGTGCAGAAATGCCGTCACGAGTCTTTGCTCGCCCGTCGTCGTGCTGGTGAACTGTGCCTGCTTTCCCATTAGCTGCCGGGTTGGGTGTAGTTCGCAGATGAAGAGTTCACCTCCCGCGCTCAGGGTGCGGGCAGCCTCGGCAAAGATTGTTTCAAGGTGCTCGACGTGTTCGAGAATCAACATCGCTATGACAACATCAGCCGCAGCGTCCGCGAGCGGCCACCGCGCACGAACATCGTGCTGAATGAATCGTACTCGCCGGTCGCGTACGCGCTCTCTCGCTCGCGCTAGCATCTCGTCGGAAAAGTCCAGCGCCACGATATTGGTCAAACCCGCCGCTGGCCGGGCCAGCCACTCGGTGTTGCGCCCGGTGCCACAGCCGATCTCGATCACTCGGCGGCCGGCGAAATCAAGATCCACTTGCCGCAGAACCTCACCAGCCAGATCGCGCGTGCGGTTAAAATCAGTATCGTAGGTTTCGGCCCACTCGTCGTAGGCGGCAGCAATCTCTGATTGGTTTGTGGGTTTGGTCATGAAATTGTGGTTCGTTATCTCTGTGCGTTCTCTGTGTCCTCTGTGACTCTGTGGTGAATGTTTGTTAGCAGTTGCTCACCACAGAGACACAGAGAACACAGAGGGTTCCACAGAGAAAACTAGCTCCGCATCTTTCTTCTTGCCAGGTTCTAATGCAAAAGACTAATCTCAGGCGCTCTTCCTTCGTTGTCAAATCGTCGACCGGCCATCACTGTGAACGCGGAATTATCCAGCGCCGTGCAAACATCTTCTTTCGGTCGTTTAGTCAAAATCTTTCAGCCTGCGCCTTCCGCCGAATTTGAGTTAACAGACCCCGAGCAGATTGCCAGCGAATATCGCCGCTGGCAGAAGCGTGTCCTGGTCTCCTCAATCATCGGCTACGCGACATTTTATTTCGTCCGCAAGAATCTGAGGATCGCGATGCCGGTAATGGAAAAGAGCCTCGGCATACAGAAGAGGTGCGTGGCAAAGTGGTTGGTGAAGGAACAATGGTTACGCTTCAGGCTTTTGTCTTCAGTGCCCAGTATGCGAATACAAAATTCAGCAGACTTTCCGACGGTAGTCCATCGCGAGGTGAAGCCGTCGATTGCGACAATCCTGAGCTCGACTGGAATGATATTCACATCGCGCTTAGCGATAGTGCCTCTCGAAAAACTGATGAATGTTCGACAGTGACGGCTGAGATTAGCCCGCATTATCGGCCTTCGGTTTGGAGCCGGTTCCACGACGGACGGAATGAAGCGGTGGAAGCTCTGGTGCCGGGCTTGTTAAAGGAACGAGTCTTAAAACAACGGGGGCAGGGCCGGCCCTTGTATCTCCGTCTGACTGGGCCGCTCTTTTATGACGCGAGCCATCGGCCTTGTGTTTTCACGGGCGCCGAGGTGACTGAGCGCCACTCACCTGAGCGCCGCTCAATTTGGGAAATTCATCCGATTTATCGCATTGAAGTTTATGACGTGGCGGCCCGACGCTGGCTTGATCTTGATCGTTGGGCAAAGAAACAGTAGGAGAGATGCGAGCGGTCCCAGTAATCAGAAACGAGGTTAGGTTGGGTTCAATAACCATAAGCCAAATTAAGAAACTGGCCGGCGCGCGAAAAGCTGCAATGCCGGAGTTTAGAGCTCCCCAACTCGCCACGCTGGCTCGAGAAGCTCCGGCGGGTGACGAGTGGTTGCATGAGTTGAAGTTTGATGGCTATCGCATGCTTTGCCATTTCAGTCGCGGCAAGGCACGGTTCTGGAGCCGCAACGGCAAGGATTGGACGGAGAAGTTTCCCAATGTGGCCGACGCCTTGAAAGCGTTCCCGGCAACCACCGCCATACTCGATGGTGAGATTGTGATTGTTGACAAGCAGGGCCGCAGCAGTTTTCAAGCTTTACAACAATCCATGGGTAAGGGGGGCAAGAGGGCGCCGGCTTTTATATTTCAGATTTTTGATGTTATCTACCTCGATGGTTTCAGTCTGGCGCAAACTCCGCTCAGAGAACGCAAGGGCATCCTCGAACAGTTGCTGGCCTCAGCCAACGCGAAAGGCCCTTTGCGCTACAGCGATCACGTTGAAGGAAACGGCGCCCGGTTTTTCAAACAAGCGTGTGAATACGGACTCGAAGGAATCGTTTCAAAGTTGGCCGATTCGCCATACGAGTCAACGCGGAATCGAAATTGGCTGAAGACAAAATGTATCAAGCGGCAGGAGTTTGTGATCGCCGGTTATACGCCTTCGAAAAAAGGCTTCCCCGGTTTTGGCTCGCTTGTCCTCGGAGTCTACGACAAAGGCAGGCTTATCTATTGTGGCCGCGTCGGCACCGGCTTCAGTATCAAGCAACGGCTTGAGTTGCAAAAGAAACTCGATCGCATTTCGCAAACAACCATGCCCTTCGCAGTTAAGCCGAAAGATCCGGGACTGCGCGACACTCACTGGGCCAAGCTACAGTTAGTCGGCGAGGTGGAGTTTACGGAATGGACTGCAGATGGCTCGATTCGGCATCCGTCCTTTCAGGGTTTGCGTGAGGAAAAGAAACCGACGGAGATTGTTCGGGAAGAGGCTGAGTGAAGGCGCATTCAGTACGGCCTGCGGTAGCGGGCAGGTTCAGGTCAATCGAAATCTTCCTTCATCAACTCCTTGTTTATGGCGACTGCGGCTTGCGCTCCTTCTGAAGCCGCGACAATCACAAACTGAACCAGCCCCGATGCGTCGCCCGCGACATACAGCCCGGGAACGTTGGTCATTTCATAATCGCCCGTCTGAACGCAGCCTTGTTCCGTAATCTCGCAGCCCAGCTTCTGCGGCAGATCGGAGCGTTGCTGTTGTCCGGTACTGAAGAACATCGCACGCACTTCGAGCGATTCGCCATTAGCAAAGACGATGCGTTCCAACGCCCCATCGCTTCCTTCAAGTCGCCTGATCTTGTCTTCACGAACCGGAATGTTGTGGCCTGCCAAGCGCTCGATTTCCTCGCCGGACAATTCTGACGCACCGTCAGTGCAGAGCACAAGATATCGGCTCCATAACGTCAATTCCAGCGCCAGGCCAGTGCCATTCTCTCCGCGTCCATAAACAGCCAGTGGCTGATCGCGAGACTCCCAACCATCACAGTAGGGACAATGAAACACGCTGCGTCCGTAGAAGGCCGCGAGTCCCTCAATCTCGGGAATCTCATCGACTACGCCGGTCGCGAGCAGGAGTTTGCGCGAAGAAACTCGCTCATCATTGCTCAGCGTGATCTCAAATCCATCCGAAAGACCACGCGCGTCGCTTACCTCGATCTGTCGGAGTTCAACCGTTTCATACCCACGTAATTGTTCGCGACCAATCCGAAGAAATTCGGCCGGCTCGATGCCATCGCGAGAGAGATAACCGTGCAGGCCATGTGACGCGGCATTGCGCGGATTCCCGGCATCGCAAACGAGGACGCGACGGCGACAGCGGCCCAGCACCAGCGCCGCGCTGAGGCCTGCCGGGCCGCCCCCTACAATGATGACGTCAAACTCAGATTCACTCATTAGCCATCTCAGTCGAATGTCCCTTTAGCGGGTTGAGAGTTCATCAAGGCTGGCCCTTGCCGTTGCAAAAGCACAGTCTCACGGCTGAACTCCAAACTTCTTGAATAACAGTGGGGGAAGGGGAAGAGGGAGTATAACAGCAAGAGGCCGGCGAAAGCTGATCGCTCCCGCCGGCCTCGAATTGTTACTAAGAATTATTAGGTTTAGGGAGCGGGAGGCGCCGCGCCTTGCGGGCACAGCCATAGTTCAATCGTCAATTCATCGCGGGATGGACCAACCAGGGTTACGATGCGTTGGGCATTGATCCCTCGCGAGTTGACCAAATAATCAACCAGTCGTGTCGTCTGCTTTTGTACCTCACCCGGTCTGCCTCGTTGTCCGGGGTAGACAATCACGTAAGCGGTCGCGGTTGGATCGTTTTGCAATTCAATCGCATAGTTGTCCAGCCTGGCTTTTTCATCGTTGTAAGCGATGGCCGGAAACTCATCAAACTTTCTGCAAGCGACGGGAACAGGAAACTGGACTGTGCAAGTAGCTGAACAGTCGAGGTTGTATCCGCCCATAGACAGCGTCGCGGTTACCGTTTGACCGGCAAGGCCGGTGGTGTCCACATGAATGGTTCCGGTTCCCTGGCCATCGATAATCCGCCCGGCTGACACGGTCCAATTGTAGGTCTGAGCCGCACTCGAAGCGCCGCCGGTAACAGTTGACCTGAAGGTCAGCGGTTCGCCCAACACGACTTTGTCCGGACACTCGATAGCAACGTTCGGGCAGGTCGGGGGCGGAGGCG
>JANMQG010000217.1:0-1634 GCA_031370285.1 Chloracidobacterium sp.
GGTGGCAGATTGCTATTCGTCGCCGGTCAGGTAGCCTGGGATCAGGACCAAAGGATCGTTAGCGAAAACTTCGCGGAGCAATTCGATCGGGCCCTCGGGAATGTCATTGCGGTCATCACCGAAGCAGGTGGCAGGCCAGACCAGATCGCGCGGCTGGTGCTCTACGTTACTGATAAGAAGGAATATCAGATACACGCCAAGAAGATCGGCGAATCCTATCGGGCACGCATGGGTAAACATTTTCCCGCGATGGTCCTGGTTGAAGTGAGAGGTTTGCTGGAAGACAAAGCGAAAGTGGAAATTGAAGCTGTGGCTGTTTTGAGTTCTTAATCTTTCAAAAGGAGCCGGGTCGTGCATCATAAATTGGCTACCGCAATCGCAATTCTCTGGCTGACTTCAGCCGCATTCGCGTGTTCATCGTTATCTCGGACTAGAGAGTCAGCCTGGCAACTAACGCTCGAAATTGATGCCCCAGCGGTTGATAGAGCAGCGCTCGTAAAACAAACTGTGAGAGTAATCGAGAGCCGTCTGGATGCTCTCGGCGTTTCCAACGTTCAGGTGCAAACGCAGGGCGCACCAGGTAGTGGCCGAATCCTGGTGAGTCTTCCTGACGTTCCTGACCGCGAACGCCTGAAGAAGATCATCATTGCAGAGGGACGACTGGAGTTAACGGCCGTGGTTAGTCCCCCAAGCCCAGCACCAGTCCAGACCTACAACACGCAAGAAGAGGCGGCTGCTTCTCTCGGAGGGAACGCTACCGGCAACCGTCTTGTGCTTCCTTATGCCGAGCGAACGGAGGCAGCGACTCCCGGCAAAACAGACAACGGAAGCCTGCAACCGAAGAAGTGGGTGGTGGTTGAGGCGCCTGCCCTGGTTGATGGCAGCGAACTTCGCAATGCAGTTGCCATGGAAGCATACTCCGGTTCGGCGGATTACAGCATCATGTTTTCACTGAAGTCCGCCGGCGCTGAAAAGTTTGGCGCCTGGACTAACGCACACATCAATGATTATATCGGCGTCGTGCTTAACGGTGAGGTTAAATCGATAGCCTTTATCAAGTCGCAGATAACCGATCAAGGTACGATCAGCGGAAGATTCACGAAGCAGTCCGCGGAGGATCTGGCACTGATCCTGCGGTCAGGTGCTCTGCCTGCGCCCTTAAAGATCGTTGAAGAGAGCGCTACCAAAAAGTAAGCCCCAAGTCCAAACATGAATGCCCCCAGTAGTTTTCTCTATGAGCAGACCGATGATGGCGTAGCCACGATCACGCTCAATCGCCCCGAGCGCCTGAACGCGTTAACCTTCGAGGTTTATCGCGAGCTTACCGACACTTTTGCGGCGTTAAGAACTGAGACGGACGTGCGCGTGGTGGTGATTACGGGCACGGGCCGAGCTTTCTGCTCCGGCGGTGATGTGCACGACATCATTGGCGAGCTCTTCAAACGCAACATGGAGGGTTTGCTGGAGTTTACCAGGATGACCTGCGAGCTCGTGCGAAACATTCGTGCGCTACGCAAGCCGGTTATCGCTAGTCTCAACGGAACAACCGCCGGCGCCGGGGCCTGTATCGCACTCGCGTCTGACATACGCTTAGCAAGTGAAGAAGCGAAGATTGCTTTTCTGTTTGTGAAGGT
>JANMQG010000011.1:0-15002 GCA_031370285.1 Chloracidobacterium sp.
CCACGCGCCTACCAATTTTATATCCAAGCCGCTCAATGAATTAACCACCTCGTGCAGTCCGTAAGGTTCCAGCCGGTTTTCCGATTTGGCAGACTCTCGAAATTCATTCGATCTCGCACGGTCTTCCATAGTCTTCACGGTCGGGCCCAAACTCGAATCGCACCCGCCTAACAAAGGTCGCGCTACGCTTACTTTCTCGCCGAAATCGCCAGTCAACGTGATGCCTCGACGGCTCCGATAGACCAGCGGCTCTAATTCCACGCGATGCAAACTCCATCGTGATTGGTGTATGCTCATTCGCAAATTTCTATTTGTTGAGGATTGTTTCCATGTCAAAACCCCTACTCTTAATATTTGTTTTTTGCTTCTTTATGGGCCATCTCTCCGCGCAAGTTACACAAAACGCGGTTGCGGATGATTACAACAGCATTTTCAAAACAGTTAAATGGCGATCCATCGGCCCATTTCGTGGCGGGCGTGCAAATGCTGCCTGCGGAGTGGTAGGCGATCCCAAAACTTATTACATGGGGACGACCGGTGGCGGTCTCTGGAAAACAGATGACATGGGAATCAGCTGGCGGAATGTCTCGGATGGTTATTTTAAGACCGGTTCCGTTGGCGCGGTGGCGGTTGCCGAAAGCGATCCGAACGTCGTTTATGTAGGCATGGGTGAACATGCGGTACGGGGTGTGATGACACACCCGGGGGATGGTGTGTACAGATCAACCGACGCCGGAAAAACATGGAAAAAGATCGGATTGGAATTAACTCAGCATATTTCCCGGATCGTCGTTGATCCTAAGAACTCCAACATAGTCATGGTGGCGGCACAGGGGGCCTTATACAGCAGATCACCACAGAGAGGTATCTATAAATCCACCGATGGCGGAGCTACCTGGAAAAACGTTTTGTTTGTGGACGATAAGACCGGTGCAGCGGAATTGTCGATGGACATGAATAATCCACGGTTACTCTATGCCGCGATGTGGGAGCATGGCCGCCTGCCCTGGAAGGTTACCAGCGGAGGTCCAGGCAGCGGTCTGTATAAATCGACCGACGGCGGCGATACCTGGGAAAAGATGAAAGAAGGATTGCCGGAAGAAATGGGCAAGATGTCGATCGCGGTAAGCCGTTCGAATCCTGAAAAAGTATATGCACTGATCGAAAGTGATTCTGATAAAGAAGCCGGTGGTTTATTTGTGTCGAATAATGCCGGTAAAAAATGGAGCCGTATTACCAATGACCACCGTCTGGTGCAAAGAGCCTGGTATTACATTGAACTATTCATTGACCCAAAAAATGAAAATACCATTTATGTTATGAGCGCGCCGGCATTGCGTTCAACGGATGGCGGTAAAACATGGGAGACATTGTCCGGCACTCACGGCGATTTTCATGATCTTTGGATCAATCCCGACAACCCGAACAACTTCATAATTTCAAACGACGGCGGTTCCGCGATAACTTTCAACACAGGAAAAAGCTGGAGCACGCAAAGTAACCTGCCGACGGCGCAGTTTTATCGGATCAATGTAGACAATCAGTTTCCGTATCGCATTTACGGAGGACAACAGGACAATACATCTGTTTCCATTGCCAGCCGTGAGCTAGGAAGCGGCGGGATTACCACCGCGAGCTGGGCGGCTTCTGCCGGCGGCGAGAGTGCCTTTCTCGCATTTGATCCCAATGACCCCAAATATGTATTGGGCGGAAGTTATCAGGGAACGATAGAGGTACTCGATGTAGCCGCGAAGGGTGGCACGGGTATCATGGCTGCGCCCATTCAATACCTGGGAATGGATGCGAAAGACATTAAGTATCGTTTCAACTGGAATGCTCCAATCATCTGGAGCAAACACGAACCCAATACTTATTATCACGGATCTCAATACTTGCTGAAGACCAGTGATATGGGTAAATCGTGGAAAGAAGTTTCACCTGACCTGACCCGCAACGAAAAGGAAAAACAGGGGAAACCGGGCGGGCCCTACACAAACGAAGCCGTCGGCGCGGAAAATTACGGCACGCTGAGTTACATCATGGAATCACCTCACGAAAAAGGGGTGATCTGGACAGGCAGTGATGACGGGCTTGTCCAACTGACTCGAGATAGTGGCGCCAACTGGAAGAACGTAACTCCGTCCGGTCTGGCCGAATGTTTGATCAATGCCATTGAAGTATCGCCGCACGATAAAGCAACTGCCTATATAGCTACGACCCGATATAAGTTCAACGACCACACTCCAGGTTTATACAAAACCACAGATTATGGAAACACCTGGACAAAGATTACCAATGGCCTACCTGCCAATGCATTTACCCGCGTAGTGCGTGAGGATGACGTGCGCAAGGACCTTTTGTTTGCGGGTACTGAACTCGGTCTATTTTTGTCCTGGAATGGTGGCAGAGATTGGTCGCCGTTCCAATTGAATTTGCCCGTTACTCCAATAACAGATCTGCGGATACACAACGGAAACCTGATCGCATCCACATCGGGGAGAGCTTTCTGGGTATTGGACGATTTGAGTGTCATTCGTCAGTACAAGAGGGACGCGGCAGCTTTCGCTATCTACCAACCCGAAAATGCTTACCTCGTAAATGGATCCAGCGAAATGGATGAGTCGGAGGATGAGTCGAAGGATGAGTCGAAGGATGAGTTTACCGGAGCTAACAAGCTCAGAGGCGTAAATCCTTCAACCGGAGTGGTTGTTTACTACCAACTGCCTGAGTTGAAAAAAACTGACGAAATTACGATGGAGATCAAAGACGCGGGAGGAAATACCGTGCGCAGCTTTTCTTCAAAAGCTGGTGATAAGTACAAGAAATACGATGGCGGTCCAAAGGCAGATCCGCTTCTACGCAAATCTAAAGGACTGAACAGGTTTGTATGGGATATGCGTTACGCAACGATGCCGGGCGTGCCCGATGCTTATATGGAAAACAGCTATACCGGACATAAAGCATCGCCGGGAAAATATAATATTACCGTGAAATTGGCTGATAAGACGGTTGCAACGGAAACTGAGATACTTGCCAATCCTCTCTACCCGACGAGCGCCTTAACCTACAATGAGTATCATCAGATCATGTCAGGTATGGAGACCGAATTGGCTTCTATGCACCGAATGGTAAACAGCCTTTACGAAAAACAGAAACAGTTAGAATCGCTTCTCAGTTCAATACCCACCAGTGATAAGTTCAGTGCGGTAAAGAAGGAAGGCGATGCACTGTTAAAGAAAATGAAGGCCTGGGATGAAGATATGGTGCAGCGTAAATCAAAGGCGTACGATGATGTTGAGAACTTCCCAAATAAGTTCACGGCCAATTATCTGTTCCTGATCAACCAAACAGAAAGTGATATTCCCAGAGTGAATCAGCCGTCGCTGGATCGGCTGAAGCAACTGAATCTGGAATGGTCTGCGCTAAAAGCAAGGGCCAATGAAATTCTCGACAAGGATATTCCAACGCTTAATAAACGATTTTGGGATACCGGATTAGGGGCTATCTGGAAAGATTAGGGATCTGAAAGTATCTGAAAGCCATTATCCATCCTGCGGCGGTGATTGGAATTCTTGCGGTGACTTTCGACTGCCTCAATTCCTGGGAGCGCGCATGTCAGCAAACAGAGTCTTGGCGATATTAGTGGGTGGTGGACCGGCGCCCGGTATCAATGCCGTTATTTCGGCTGCCGTTATCGAGGCAGTTAATGAGGGCCTCGAGGTTGTCGGCATCGCGGATGGTTTCAAGTGGCTTATCCGTGGAGACACGTCAAAAGTCCGCCCGTTACGGATTGAAGATGTCTCGCGTATTCATCTTGAAGGCGGCTCAGTCCTCGGTACGGCCCGAGATAATCCGACAACTTCCGAACAGGCCATACGAACGGTGGTTGAGGGCTTCCGCGCTCTTGGCGTTACTCATCTTGTGACCATCGGCGGTGACGACACCGCGCTTTCATCCAGCTTCGTCGCTGAACGTTCCGGCCACCAAATACGCGTAGTCCATGTCCCCAAAACTATAGACAATGACCTACCGCTGCCCAGCCATATACCTACTTTTGGTTATCAGACCGCTCGCCATTACGGCGTCGAACTGGTTCAGAACTTAATGGAAGATGCACGCTCAACGAAACGTTGGTACACAGTTGTGGCGATGGGCCGGAAAGCCGGCCATCTCGCCCTGGGGATTGGCAAAGCGGCAGGCGCCACACTGACGGTGATCGGCGAAGAGTTCAGTCGGCAGACAGTAGCGTTTTCCGACATTTGCGACATCGTCGAAACGGCGATCATTAAACGACGAGCAATGGGCCGCCACTTTGGCGTAGCGATCCTGGCTGAAGGTTTGATCGAAAAATTGGAATCCCAGGAACTTCAGGAGCTACAGGATGTTGAGCGAGATGATCACGGTAACATACGGTTTGCCGAAGTTGACCTGGCCCGGAAGGTCAAAGTCGAAGTGCAGGGCCGCCTGACCCAGCGCGGCATTCGCGTGACTATCGTCAACAAGAATATCGGTTACGAACTGCGCTGCGCTGATCCTATTCCCTTTGACGCTGCCTATTGCCGCGACCTGGGTTATAGCGCGATTAGATTTCTTTTGGAGGGCGGAACTGAAGCCATGATCAGCGTCCAGGGCGGACGCATGGTGTCAATGCCTTTTGACCAGATTCGGGAGCCGGGCACAGGCAAGACGCGGGTCAGAATGGTTAACGTTGAAAGCGAGGGCTACCGTGTCGCTCGCGAATACATGATCCGACTTGAGGCGAAGGACTTCGAAGATCCCTCCTGGGTTGACAAGATGGCTGCCGCGGCCAATATGACAACTGCTGAATTTCGCAATAGGTTCGGTTATTTCAGCGCGCAAGTGCCTTGATTGCTTCAATGGCGAGCATTGAAGACTGGTAGGGTCTTGACTTGCCGACATTCTTTGTGCAACCTCTGCGTCCTCTGATGTGTTCTCTGTTGTCGATAAGCTGGACGACCACTCACCACAGAGGCACAGAGAACACAGAGATCACACAGAGAAATCCGATTTAAGACACTACCGGGAGACTGGTTTAGACCTGCGCAGATTTAAATCCTGATGGCACCTAAGAGAGTAGGCATTCTTGTCGGCGGTGGTCCGGCGCCGGGCACAAACGGAGTGATCTCGGCGATTGCAATCGAGGCCATTAAGGGTGGTCGCACAGCGATTGGTTTTCACGATGGCTTCGAATGGCTTGCCCAGCGGTATACGGATGAGCAACACGAGCTGACAATAGATGAGGTAACCCGCATACATCTGCAGGGCGGCGTTATGCTTGGTACGTCGCGCACGGACGTAACCAGTCAACCGCAATCGCTGGAGAACACCATCGCGGCACTCAAGAAACTCGGAATGGAAGCACTTGTGACCATTGGAGGCGACGATTTGGTGCGCAGCTCAGCAGCTATTGAGCGTGAAACTCGAGGGGCTATCAAGGTGGTGCAGGTACCCAAGAGCATAGACAACGATCTGTTGCTGCCCGGCTCAGTGCCGACGCTCGGCTATGAGACCGCGCGCCACGTCGGAGTTGAACTGGTTAAGAGACTTATGGAGGACGCACGCACTACCGGGCGTTGGTATCTAGCCGTGACGATGGGACGACCAACCGGCCATTTAACTCTGGGAATCGGTAAGGCCGCGAGTGCGACGTGTACCATCATCCCAGAGGAATTTGACAAGAAGATCTCACTTGCCGATATCGTTGATATTGTCGAAGGAACGATTATCAAGCGCCGAGCAATGGGACGAGACTACGGCGTAATCCTGCTGTCAGAAGCATTGGTTGAACATTTTGATGCGGCCGAAGTCGCCGAGCTGCAGGATGTCGATCGGGACGCTCAAGGTAATATACGCGTGGCTGAGATTGATCTGGGCCGCAAGGTCAAGAATGAAGTGCAGCTCCGTCTGGAACGTCGAAACATAAAAGTAACGGTGGTGGATAAGAGCATAGGCTACGAACTGCGTTGCGCGTCTCCAATACCTTACGACGCCGAATATGCGCGCGACCTCGGCTACGCCGCGTTTAACTATCTTCTTCGCGATGGCTCGAATTCGATGATCACCATTCAGGGTGGCGAATTTCAACCCGTCCCTTTCAGCCAGCTGATGGATCCCGAAACGGGCCGCGGGCGGCAACGTTTTGTTGACGTGGAGACTGAAAGTTACCGTGTGGCGCGCGACTATATGGTCAGGATCGGCGAAAGAGATTTTCTCGCTGAGGCATCGATCACGAAGCTGGCTGAGGCTGGCGGTCTGACGCGATCCGAGTTCATCTCACGTTTCGGCAAGTACTCACATTTATGATGTCTTTTGCATCACCGAACGGGGCTCGGCTCTGCAATAATACGCTTGATCGGCAAGAGGCTTTTGATCCACTCTGAAAAGAAACCCGCTGTATTTGCTCCCTGTGAAATCACTAAGAGCATCGCTACCTGGGGGTGCTAACACACGTTGATACAGAGCCTGTACGCTGGGGTGACCGCGTGCGATGACCGAGCAAGTCCGTGACTGCAGGGCGTCCGGTCTTTATTGACGCCGAGAGATCAAGTGGGGACATCGACCCAGAGTTGTTGAGGTGCGAGATCAAAGATGCGGCTAAGCGTGGCAACTTGCCGCGCGCCGCAATTATTGTTGATCTCTATGGCCAAAGTGCTGATTATGACCCTATCCTTGAGACCTGTGCGGAATATGACATCACGATCATTGAGGATGCTGCCGAAGCTTTGGGAGCTACCTATAATGGACGCAAGGTTGGCGGCTTCGGAGCAGACTCGCTTCCTGGCAACGCAGGCGCGAGAGCCTGCGCCCCACTATGAGCATTCAGCTGTTGGTTACAACTATCGCATGAGTAATGTGATCGCGGCCATCGGTAGGGCACAACTCAGCATACTCCCGGAACGCATTCACGCGCGCCGTCGCATATGCTCCTTCTATCGAGAGGGACTCGGCGATCTTCCAGGCCTTGAGTTCATGCCGGAGGCTGAGTACGGTCGTGCGACGCGTTGGTTGACGTGCATCACCATTGATCAGAAAGACTTTGGCGCATCACGCGAGGACATTCGTTTAGCTCTCGCTGCAGCAAATATCGAGGCTCGTCCGGTCTTTAAGCCGTTGCACCTGCAGCCGATCTTCTCTGAGTACATGGTCCGTGGGGGGGCGGTAGCACAAGTATCTTTGAACATGGGCTATGTTTACCTAGCGGGTCAAGTCTGTCTGATGCCGACCTTAATCGGATCATAGAGATTGTGCGAAGCGTGTCAGTTCATAAATGATTTGTGGCGAGCCTGGTCGGAGAAATAACCTGCCCCTCCAGCTACAGCGGTCACGGTGTTGTTGACACCGGTGGTAGCTGCTTTCACTGCTGAGGTTACCTGGCTGATCGAATTTCGTCTGACTTCTTAGGAGGAAAACAATCGTGAAGACGCTGATATCTTTTTTTCAAACCATAGTTCTAATGTCATTGGCCATGGCTGCGCTCTCGCAATCGCCGACTACGACGGTGCGCAGCGCACCAGTCGCAATCGGAGACATGGCTCCCGACTTTGCGCTTGAAGATCAAAACAAGAATAAGGTCACCCTTTCCGATGCGTGCGGCAAGAGTCCAGCGGTGTTGGTCTTCTATCGCGGGTACTGGTGACCGTTTTGCGCGCGGCAGTTAGCCGCGCTGCGCACGCTGCTGAAGAAGGGCGAGAACGTGAAGCTCTATGCCATCAGCGTGGATCCCCCCGATGTCAGCAGCGACTTTGCGAAAAAGATTGCAGGGGATAACAAGGGCGAGATTAACTTTCCAATCCTCTCCGATCCTGAACATAAGATCATCGATGCTTACGGTCTGCGCGATCCCGCTTACGAGGGCCAAACGGTCTATGGCATCCCCCATCCGGCGGTTTATGTAATCGACAAAACAGGAAAAGTCGCCTGGGCCAAGATCGAATCGGGTTACCGCGAGCGTCCAGCCGGCGATGTGATACGCGCGGCTCTCGACGCGTTGAAATAATTCCCGAGGTTTCGCTGGGCAGTCCATTTATCTCAGGCCTTCGCAATCCAGCTTGGACAGATTGCGCGCTGAAATTGAGTACTCGCGTCCAAAAGCAACCCAAAGTCTAGACTCGGAGAACTAAGCACGGCTGGAAAGGAATCGCCGATGGCCACCCCTCAATTCGTTTCCCTTGCGGGCTATCATGAGTATGACATTGCTGAAATGAAAGAGCGCGCAAGTTCGTTCCGTGAGCAGATGCAACGGAGACGTACTGTGCGGCATTTTTCCAACCGTCCCGTTCCGCGTGAGATCATAGAGCAGTGCATTCGAGCGGCAGCTACGGCGCCCAGTGGAGCCAACCTTCAGCCCTGGCACTTTGTAGCCGTCACCGATCCATCCTTGAAGCGTCAGATCAGGTTTGCCGCCGAGCAAGAGGAGCGTGAGTTCTACCAAAGCCGTGCTCCTACGGAGTGGCTGGAGGCTCTGGCTGCGCTCGGAACAGACGAACACAAGCCGTTTCTGGAAGACGCCCCATTTCTCATCGCTATATTTGTCGAGCGATACGGAAGACTGCCAGATGGCCGGCAGGTTAAGAATTACTATCCAACAGAATCGGTTGGCATTGCCACCGGCATACTGATCACTGCCATTCAACACGTCGGACTTGTTTCGCTAACGCATACACCAAGTCCTATGAAGTTCTTGAATGAGATCCTGAAAAGACCGAGCAATGAATCCTGCTTCCTCTTGTTGGTGGTAGGTTATCCGGACGCAGACGCGGTAGTGCCGGATATCAAGAGAAAAAGATTTGAGGATGTGTGTACGTTTATGTAAATGCGGCAATCTCTTGTTTCTGGTCGAGCACAAGTCCGTACTCCAAAGGCTTCAGCGGCCGCTACCAGCCCGACCTAGGCTGCTTCCGGTTGCGATTACGATTACCTTACTCGTTCATAGTTTTGCCTCACGCTAAAGTGTCCCAGCATGGTTCAAGCTCCACGCCCAGCCCGTCGGCCAGTCTGTTGACGAAAGCGAAGTAACCCGTAATTTGATTGATGTCTAAAATATCAACGTCCTCAAATCCGGCTGCGCGCAATTTATGAACTTCAGCCTCAATCACATTCCAGGGCTCCAGCGTGAGTTTTACCGCGTAATCCAGCATGGCGCGATCCTGTTCGGAGACTCGCGCACGACGAAAATTAGTCTGAAGTTCTTGAGCCAGTTCGCTATTCTTGGTTAAACGACGGAGACCCTCCGCGTGATGTCGGATTCAATAGTGGCAATGATTGGTTGCGGAGACTACGACCGCAATCATTTCTCTTTGGACGCGGCTGAGCCCTGATGGGCCTCGCATGAGCGTCTTGTAGAATTCGAAGTGAGCCCGTAGGGAGGCTGGATTCAAACTATGGATTTTCAAAATATTGTCCACTCCTCCCCCCGGCTCGGTCATTTGCTCATACAGTTGCTTTAACTCCCCACCTGCTTCAGCTTCAGGAATTATTTTGATCCAGGACATGTTGATCCCCTCCATAATCGTGCGTAAAGTTGTGGCGTGCTGCTCTCAGTACGTTGAGCGCTTCGCGCCACTTTCGCAAAGTATCGTTTGACTGAATCGCACCTATTCGATTTACACTGAGGCCTAAAGGAATCTGAACAACAAATCAGATCCGCGATTGTCTCATCATCATTACACATCACGCATGTCACACGCTCCTACACCGAAAACAAAATGTGCGCTCGCGTTGATGGCCAAGGCGCCTCTTGCCGGCGAAGTCAAAACGCGGCTGGTGCCACCTTTGACGCCGGCGGAAGCGGCAGCGCTCAATGTCTGCTTCTTGGCGGACATGGCGGCGAATATCGCCGAAGTTACTGCCGCTGGGCGGGCAGATGGTCTGGTGGTTTACACTCCGGCCGGCGCGGAAGCCGCATTTGACGGCGTACTGCCCGAAGGATTCAGGCTTCTCTTGCAGCGCGGAGAATCTCTGGGTGACCGCTTGTGCAATGCGACCGACGATCTGTTGCAGGATGGCTACAGTTCTGTGTGCCTGATCAATTCTGACAGCCCAACCCTGCCGCGCGCGAGACTTGACCGAGCCATCGAGTCACTCGCAAACGATGGCGATCGCGTGGTGCTAGGGGCCGCGGACGACGGCGGCTATTATCTGATTGGGTTGAGGCAGGCGCATCAGAATCTCTTTGACCGAATCGCCTGGAGCACAGCCGACGTGCTCGCCCACACAATCGAGCGCGCCGCAGAAATTGGACTGCCCGTCGAATTGCTACCGCGCTGGTACGATGTTGACGACGCCGAGACTCTCAATCGACTTTGTGAGGAGTTATTCGTGCCGCATCGACTCGACGGGGCCTATCCAGCGCACCACACGCGTAACTTTTTAGCTTCGCTGATCGAGAAAGAGGGATCCGAGCGCATTTATCCGAAACTGTCCCAGCGGATGACAACATGACTGCAGACTCGCCCGCGACGCCCAGAGGTTTGAGGGCGAACCGGATTACGATTGTGCTGATCGTGATCGGTATCGCTTCGCTTCTGCTCTACAGGGTGGGAGTCCGCGCCGAAGGCACGAAGGACATCGTCTGGTTTCTGAAACTGGTCGGTGTACAGACAATGCTCTATGCTGCCGTCGCGTGGCTTAGTCTGCGAGCGAAGCAATCCCGTTCGCTGCTCATCATCGGACTCGTCTTTGCCGCCCTGTTCCGGCTCAGCATACTCTTCTCACCGCCGTATCTTTCCGACGATATCTACCGCTACGTCTGGGATGGTCGCGTGCAAGCCGCAGGCATTAATCCTTACCGTTACATTCCAGCCGATCAATCATTGGTCAGTCTTCGCGACGAGAAGATCTATCCAAAGATTAATCGTCGCGAATATGCCCGCACAATTTATCCGCCGGTGGCCGAAGGCGTCTTTTTCTTGACGACGCGCCTTAGCGAATCCGTCACCTGGATGAAGGCGACGATGATCGGCTTCGAAGCCATTGCCATCTGGGCGATCATTCAGTTGCTTGCTTCATTTGGGCTAACGCGTCAACGAGTCTTGATCTACGCCTGGCACCCGCTGGTCGTGTGGGAGTTTGCCGGCAGCGGTCACCTCGACGCGATGGCGATTGCTTTCATCGCGCTTGCGTTGCTCGCGCATCGCAAGAATGCAGAGATCGCAACGGGCGTCACCCTGGCGTGTGCCACGCTGGTCAAGTTCTTCCCGCTGGTGCTGTCGCCCGCGCTTTACAGGCGTTGGAGCTGGAAGATGCTGCTGGCATTCGCGATCGCGATCGTCGTCGCGTACTTGCCTTATCTGAGTGTTGGCCCCAGAGCGGCGATCGGGTATTTGCCGGGCTATGCCAACGAACAAGGCTTGATCAGCGGCGAACAGTTTTATGTCCTTAGTCTGGCGCGCAAGCTGTTGGGAGCGAACCTGCCGACTATGGGGTTCATAATCTTTGCATTCGTGCTCTTGAGCGCAATTGCAGGCTGGGTGTTTTTGAAGGACCGCGGCGTCACAAACATTAAGCACGCGGCTCTGTTGGCGACTGCGATGACCGTCCTCTTCGCGCCGCATTTCTCCTGGTACTTCGCGTGGCTGGTGCTATTCCTATGCTTTGTGCCGCGTCTGTCCCTGTTCTATCTTACGGTCGCGAGCTTTGTTCTTTACGGAACCTGGCTGGGCGACAGTCCGGATCAAGTATTCAGATTGAATGGTTTCTTGTATCTCCCTTTTGCTTTACTGGTAGTGATGGAAATCTTAGCCCGACGAAGGACAATAGCGCTGACTAGGCGGTCACTTTCGGAACCGATGTAATCAGATTGATGAAAAGAAGGATAAGGATGAGGTGGAGGTATCAGGAATGCGGGCGCTGGTAACCGGCGGAGCTGGCTTAATCGGATCACATATCGCCGATCTTTTGCTTCGCGAAGGCTGGCAAGTCCGCATACTCGACAATCTCGAGCCGCAGACACATCGCAAGGGCAAACCGGCTTGGATCCCGCAGTCGGCTGATTTTATCGAAGCTGACATTCGCGATCGCGCGGCAGTGACGACGGCGCTGCGCGACGTCGATGTGGTCTTCCACGAAGCGATCTATGGAGGCTATATGCCGGAGCTGGCGAAGCTTGTTCACGTCAACAGCTTTGGCACCGCCCAGTTGCTTGAAATCATTCGCGACGAAAACGTGGCCGTCAAGAAAGTCGTCGTGGCGTCATCGCAAGCAGTTTACAGTGAGGGCGCGGCAAACTGTCCGCAGCATGGCATCGTGTTTCCAGCAGTGCGTCCTGCCGCGCAAATGAGTCGCGGAGACTTTGCGGTTCACTGTCCACACTGTGGCGCGGACACGACTTCGGTCCCGACTCCGGAAGAAGCTCCAATCCGCGGTGAATCGGTCTACGCGATTACGAAGATCGATCAAGAGCGTTTGGTTCTGACGTGGGGTCAGCAGATCGGCATTCCCACAGTCGCATTGCGTTACTCCTGCACGTACGGTCCACGCCAGTCGGTCTTCAATCCCTACACCGGCGTGATTGCCATCTTCTGCACCCGGCTGCTGAATAATCAGCCGCCCGTCTTCTACGAAGATGGCTTTCAGACAAGAGACCTTTGTTTTGTCGAGGACATCGCGCGCGCGAATCTGCTGGCGGCGACAACCGACGGGCTCGACGGGCAGGCTGTAAATGTGGGCAGCGGCAAAGCGGCGACCATTCGTGAAGTGGCGCGACTAATCTCCGACGCGCTGAACATTCACATCGAACCGAGCACTCGCGGCGAGTTTCGTCCCGGTGAAATACGTCACTTGATTTCAGACATCACGCGTATTCGGGCGATTGGTTTCGCGCCGGAGGTGGATCTCGAAGCGGGCATCGGGCGCTATCTGGATTGGATTCGCGGGCAAGCGGACGTGCGCGACTACTTTGCGGCGGCTGAGCCGGTTCTGCGCTCGAAAGGCATGGTGCGACAGGTGCAAACTGGAGCCTGAACAATTGTCCGACAAATTTCAGGAACCTCTGATCAAGTGGTCAACTCACTGCCTGCGCCGCCCCTCGCCTCGTAGAGGCGAAATGTTTATAGCAACGGACCAGGCCCGATATTCTCGCTCCCTAGGAGCGAAATGTTTTGTACCTTGCGCTCCTACGGAGCGCTGGAAACAAATTACCTCTCGAGCTATAGACATTTGGCTCCTCCGGAGCCAAGCGACACTTTGTCGGACTTAGACTGTAATGAGTGTCTGCGTCATCATCCCTGCTCTCAACGAAGAAGAAACGATCGCCGATGTTGTTCGCGATATTCCGCGCGAGATCGCCGGCGAAATAATCGTCGTTGACAACGGCAGTGACGATCGCACCGCCGAACGTGCCCGCGAGGTCGGCGCGCGTGTCGTCGCGGAACCTCGTCGTGGCTACGGTCGCGCCTGCGCCGCCGGCGTAAGCGCGCTTGGCCCCGATTGCGAGATCGTCGTCTTTCTCGATGGAGATGGCAGCGACTGTCCCGAATTGATGGAGCGCCTGGTCAAACCCATCGTGGATGAGCGCTACGACTTTGTGATTGGCTCGCGCACGCGCGGCGAGCGCGAGTCGGGCAGTCTAAATTTTCAACAGGTCTTTGCCGGGCGAGTTGCAGGGTTGTTGCTTAGTTGGCTTTATCGCGTTCGCTACACTGATATGTGCCCGTTCCGCGCGATTCGCCGCGACGCGCTCGCCGGTCTGGGTATGCGCGAAGAGACTTATGGTTGGAACCTGGAAATGCAGATGCGCGCGGCGCGCGCCGATCTGCGCGTGTTGGAAGTGCCCGTGAATCATCGCCGCCGCGCTGGCGGAAAATCAAAGGTCTCAGGCACACTGCGCGGAACTCTGCTGGCCGGCACACGAATTCTCGCGACCTTCGCTCGCGTCGCACTTGAACGCCGCTGAAGGCATTTGCTACTAGGCGCGAAATACGAGCAGGTAATCCACCTCGTCCGCCTTGACGAAGTCGTACTGGTTCAGCAGCACAAATCCGGCGCGTTCGGCCTCTTTGATCACTACTTCGCTATCGATGCCGTGATCATCGCCCTTACCTTTGCGATCAATAATTCCCAGTAATGCTCCAGGGCGCATCGCCTCACGCGTTTGTTTCAGCAGCCGAATCGGTTGAGCAACTTCATGATAAGTTTTCAATAGCAAGACCGCATCCAGCGTTTTCACTGGCAGCAGAGGATCGTCTTCTTTGCCAAGAATGGTCTTGATGTTTGGCAGCCTCTCGCGCTCGGCCCGCGCTTCAATGTACTTCAGATAATCGCGGTTGATATCGACTGCATAGACAGTACCGCTTGTTCCGACACGCCGCGCCGCGCGAACGGTGAACCATCCCGAGCCCGCTCCAATATCCGCGACGTTCGAACCCTCCTTTATTCCCAGAACATCCATCACCCGGTCAACCTGAAGCTTCTGGTCGCGTTTTGGATCTTCAAAGACTGAAAGGTCACCCGTGTAAGGCTTACTCGTGGGACGCTTGATAGCATCCGATTGTTCTTGCGCAAGCTTGATGGTGGCTGACGCGGAAGGAGATGCAGAACCGGTATTGAACAGTCTTGTGTCTTGAGTAACGGTCGCGCACCCTGGCAGCACCACCGCCGCGATGAATAGGAGCAGGTTACGCAGAAGGTAACGTTTTATCGCACGGCCCATCAGGCTGGCTCCACGTATTCCTGGTTGTGACATGAGAAACTTCTCAATTGCATTTCCGCAATTTCTCGGAAATTGGCTCTCGTCTTTGCGCACACCCTCCAACGATATCGGACGACCTCAACCGTTGAGGCACAAGCTTGAAAGCGAGTGTTTAGGCGTTAAGAGTACAGGAAACTTTACCAGCGAACATCCTACATTGACGACCACGCGAAGTGCTTGACATTGAAATCCATATTTCGCAGTCTTGCCGGCACCGACACATCTTGCGCCGGTCTACGCGAGCACACAGGTCGCGGAGTCCTCCGTGAGTCATTTCTGCCAGGCGTGAAAGAGC
>JANMQG010000027.1:0-5047 GCA_031370285.1 Chloracidobacterium sp.
CATTACCGCATCGTCTCCAAGATCGGCGAAGGCGGAATGGGCATCGTCTGGCGGGCTCGCGATACGAAACTCGGTCGCGATGTCGCGATAAAAGTCCTGCCTGCCACTCTTTCTGAAAACATCGACCGCCTTAACCGCTTCGAACAAGAAGCGCAGGCCGCAGGTGCACTTAATCATCCAAACATTCTCGTCATCTATCACATCGGCACGCATGGAGGCGCGCCTTACATCGTTTCGGAACTACTCGAAGGCGAGACGCTGCGTGATCGGATGGCCGGCGCCGCATTGCCGCAACGCAAGTCGCTCGACTATGCACTGCAGATTGCGCGCGGTCTCGCCGCCGCGCATGACAAAGGCATCGTCCACCGCGACATCAAGCCTGACAACATCTTCATCACCGACGATGGCCGGGTGAAGATTCTTGATTTCGGTCTCGCCAAACTAGCCTCGGCGACCGACGGAACGCAGTCGCAAACTGAAGTGCCGACCCGCAAGGTAAATACCGATCCCGGCACGGTGATGGGCACGATGGGCTACATGTCGCCCGAACAATTAAGGGGACAGACGGTCGATCATCGTTCCGACATCTTTTCGTTCGGCGCGATTCTTTACGAGATGCTATCAGGCAAGCGCGCATTCCGCGGCGACTCGATGGCCGAGACGATGAGCGCGATCCTGCGTGAAGACCCGCCCGATCTTTCCGAGACGAATAAAACCGTATCGCTCGCGCTCGAACGAGTCGTGCATCACTGCCTGGAAAAGAATCCCACCGAGCGATTTCACTCAGCACGCGATCTGGCGTTTGCGATCGAAAGCCTTTCGGGGACTGCCTCAGGTTCTGGTCAAACGGCGACGATGGAGACCATCACTACGGCGACCGAGAGCCAGGGCGCTGCAGGCGTATTTCGTGTGTTCAGCAATGCGCGGATCTGGATGGGGATTGCAGCACTGCTCCTGCTGGTCTCATTGGCGTTGAGCGTGATGTATCTTAATCGTTCCTCACCGCAGACTCGCGCCGTGCGACTTTCTTTTACCGCGCCAGCGAACCTCTCGTTCAATGACGGACTAGCCGACGCCGCCGTAATCTCGCCTGATGGACAAAAGATCGCATTCACTGCTACGTCCGAAGATGGAAAGAACATGCTCTACGTTCGCGATCTCGATTCATCCGAAGTAAGGCTTCTGCCCGGCTCCGAAAATGCGCTAGAACCGTTCTGGTCGCCGGGCAGCGGCTCGATTGCATACGGTTCCAACGGAAAACTCAAACGCTCGGACCTTTCGGGAGGAAACGCGCAAGTGTTGTGCGATGCCGCTCGTCTGATCGGAGGAACTTGGAATAAAGACGGCATTATCGTCTTCGGTCCCGATTATCGCACGACGTTGTTACAGGTATCGGCACAGGGCGGCGACCCAAAACCGGCGATGGTCAACTCCGGGGACAAGGCTGACGAACAACATCGGAATCCCTACTTTCTGCCGGACGGTCGCCATTTTCTTTTCAAGCTTTCATTGGGCGTTAATTCAAAAGGCATTTGGGCAGGCTCGTTGGATTCGCCGGAAATCAAACAACTTCTCCCTGACGACACGCCCGTCGTTTATGCTCGGCAAGGCTGGCTGATTTTTGTGCGAAACGATGCTCTGGTCGCGCAGGCTTTCGATGCCGGAAAACTCGCTCCCGTCGGCGAGCTGATACCGATCATTACCGGGCAGAAAAACGAACTCGGTAGCCGGCGATTTTCTGTTTCGGACAATGGCGTTTTAGTTTGGCAGGGGGCGTGGCAGCGGGATTATCAGCTTGTCTGGTTTGACCGCGATGGGAAGCATACCGGAACGGTTGACGCTCCCGTAAAGGTCAGTGTCGGGCAAGACCCGCACATTTCACCTGACGGGAAACGCCTCGTGGTGAAAAGGGACTTTAATCTTTGGGTAATCGATCTGGAAAAGGGAACGGGACTTAGAATAACTTCAACTTTCAGTCAGATTCCCGCCTGGTCGCCGGACGGCACCCGCATCACGTATAGCGCCGGTGGCATCACGCTCAAAGCCGCGAATGGACTTGGCGAAGCCGAGAATATTCTCCCGGGAGCGAACTTTCCCTCTGATTGGTCGCCCGACAGCCGCTTCATAATTTACGCTCGGCGGGGCGTGAAAACGCGGACTGACATTTGGGTGCTGCCGACCTTTGGCGATAAGAAAGAATATCAGTTGTCGAATTCGCCGTTTGACGAACAGAACCCGCAGCTATCGCCGGACGGGCGCTGGCTTGCCTATTCGACGGATGAAACGGGCAATTACGAGATTTATGTCCAGTCATTTTCTCCGGACGGCAAACTGGGAGCAGACAAGAAAAGGGTCTCAACTATCGGCGGTAGGTTTCCTGTTTGGCGGCGTGACGGCAGTGAACTCTTTTTTATCGCTCCGGATGGCCAGATGATGTCGTCCGCCGTGAAACCAGGCGGAGCAGAATTCGTATTCAACACTCCGAAAGCTCTCTTCAAAACACGTACGCTGGCCTGGGTCAGCAACTTTCATGAATTCGACGTCACGCCGGACGGGCAGCGATTCCTGATTGGAACAATGATCGGCGAACCGAAGGCGCCACCGCCGACGGTGATTCTCAATTGGACCACAGAGTTGAAACGGTGAGGGCTGGGAAGTCAGATGCAAGCTCGTCGCTGGGACCGCATTCGAATAACGGGAATGAAGATGGGGCTAAGATGTGGCAGGACGTCTTTGTACGAAGCCAGACGAAGCGATACCTTGACGACCGCTAGGCCCGTAAATACTGGCTCATATCGTTTGGTAAGACTAGGTAATACCGGCTTAATGGGACTTAAAATCCGTCGCGCTTTAAAGTCTTCTGGGGCCCACCCGAAAGACTTTGAACACCGGAGACGCAGAGACCATTTCCTGTGCGCTTGCGGGGGAAAGATGGGACAGGAGTAAGCGCATATACGCGCAAATAAGATCATGTGGATTCACTCTCGGCGACCGCAACCCGTACTAAGATCAATTAGTTACAAATTGAAGCGAATTGGATCAAAGGGTGAACCTGCATTCATAACCCCAAGGTCTGGAGTTCAAGTCTCCCCCCGCTACCAATCGAGTCAATAACTTAAAGAGGCCCGTGCGGCGAATCTGTGGACAACTCTCTGTGAGCCTAGGATCGCCGCTGCTACCGCCTCACGTTTGTTCCTCTCTTCGTGGAAGGCGACGAGAAGATCAAAGACCCCCGCAAACATAGTCTCCAGCGACCAGAGTTTTCTACCGCCGCGAAACGGAAGCGAGTCCGATGGTTCTCGCGAGGCCTTGATGGCGTTCTTTGCCAACGACCGGCCAGCACGAGCCGGCCCAACTAAGGTGGCAAGACCGGCACACCTACTGTGCCAGTAGGTGTGCCAGTACAGGATGCGGGAGCGTGTCACTCCGTGACACCCAACGTCGGGCCAAGTATTCTCTAACTCATGACAGCAGACGTAGTTGCTCGAAAATGGCTGAGACAGCCTTTGGCCTGTCACGTCGGAGGTCGCGGGTTCGAATCCCGTCGGCTCCGCCACTTTGAAGCGGTTGCACTTCAGCTAAAATGAAGGGCAACCGCTTTTCAATTTGAATACAAGAGTCTGGGGTCCAGCCCTTCGGATGGAATTCAGTTAGGCCTGATTCGCGAACACTCAAACAGCAAAATGACCAGCAGATGATTCCTGTCGCAGAAGCAATTCAAATTGTCAGAGAGCAGACGCGCACCCTGCCGTCTGAATCTGTTTCACTGGCAAACGCGCGCGGTCGTTTCCTGGCGCAGGACGTCGTTGCCGATTCAGATCTACCTCCGTTCGATCGCTCGCAAATGGATGGCTACGCCGTGCGGGCAAGCGACGTGCAGAGTGTTCCTGCAAAACTAAGAATCGTAGGCGAGTCGGCAGCCGGGCGGGGCTGGCACAATGAGATGAAGGCCGGCGAGGCAGTCAGGATCATGACCGGCGCACCTGTACCCACGGGCGCTGACAGCGTGCAACAGCTCGAACTCACGCGTGAACTGAATGACGGTGCACAGGTTGAAATCCTGGAAGCGGTAGCGCCGGGGCGATCAATCGTGAAGCGCGGGAACGAAATCAAGGCCGGGGAGACAGTGCTCAGCGCCGGTGAGCAGATCAGCGCCGCCATGATGGCGGTGCTGGCATCTTTTGGTTACGCTGAGATTATTGTCGGCCGACAACCCAGAGTTGCAGTACTGGCCACTGGCAGCGAACTCGTTGCTGTAGACCAAAAGCCCGGTAAGGATCAGATTCGCGATTCAAACAGTTTTACGATCAGCGCATATGCGGAACTGGCAGGAGCCACAGTGGAGCAACTGCCGCTCGCCGGCGATGACACCAATCTATTGAAGCGCCAGATTGCGGAGGCTGCCGACCGCAGTGATATCGTAATCACATCCGGCGGCGTTTCTGTCGGCGTTTACGATTTCACCAAGCCCGCCTTGCGAGAACTCGGCGCCGAGTTTTTCTTTGAACGTGTGGCGCTGCGTCCCGGTAAGCCAACAGTCTTTGCCCGACTGCCCGATGGCTCGCTCTTCTTTGGGCTTCCCGGCAATCCGGTTTCGGTATCGGTCACGTTCAATCTCTTCGCGCGCACTGCCATGATCGCAATGCAGGGGGCGAAAGATTTAGCCTTGCCTCAGGACTGGGCAGTGCTGGCGCGCAGCGTCAAGGGTGCGGCTGAGCGCGAGAGTTACTTGCCGGCGCAGCTCAGTACAACCGAGGAAGGACTGCTGATAGCTGAGCCACTAAAATGGGGCGGCTCGTCGGATTTCGTTGGGTTTGTAAGGGCATCGTCGCTGATAATCGTGCCGCGAGATACGGGCGTGGTTAAGGCGGGCACGAGAGTCAGGATTGTGCGTCTTCCAGTATGAAGGAACAAACAAAGTAGTCCGATAAAAATTAGATTGTAGTCAGCTCAAGGAAGCGACAAAATAAAGATTATAGGAACAAACGCAACGAGGTTTGAATGAGCGACACGACACGAAAACAAAGGAGCGCAGGCGCGCACGAAC
>JANMQG010000040.1:0-24496 GCA_031370285.1 Chloracidobacterium sp.
GATTAATATATGGGTGTCTGTAACATCAAGAAGGGGACAGGCAGGAATGCCTGTCCTATATGATTCCAAGGAGAACGCACCTGAATGACTTACACCGTTGCCGAACCCTGTGTGAATTGCCGCTACACCGACTGTGCCCTCGTTTGTCCTGTTGAAGCTTTTCATCTCGACGACGATATGTTGCACATCAATCCGGAAACCTGCATCGATTGTGATGCCTGTGTTCCGGAGTGCCCGGTGGAGGCAATTTTTGCCGAAGCTAATGTTCCGCCCGAGTGGGCCCACTTTACGCAGATGAACGCGGACAAAGCACTCAGCGGTTTGCCGACGATCACGGCCCGGCTGGATCCGCTTTGCGAATCAGTTTCGCCCACACACTAGTTAAGCAATGAAAAAGGGCACCAAACGATTGTTGGGCGGCCTGGCTTTGGCCGCTGGAGCGGTCGGCGCTGCTGGTACCTTCATGAGGAAGAAGAACCAAATGGGAAAACAACGACGGCGAGCGGAGGACAACCCCGCGAGCGTCTGGGCGCGTCCGGGTATGACGGTAACATTTCGCGCGGAGTTAATGCCGGGGCGCGATCGCGAGCAGAGGACGGCGAGCGTTAAGAAACTTCTTCCCAGCGGACGCGTACTGCTGCACGGGATAGAAGGCGAACATGGTCAGGGAGAATTCGATCCGATTAACTAAAAAAGTCCAAAGTCCAAGGTCCAACGTCTTTCCTATTGAAACTTGACCCGGAATTTGTACGTAAGACTTTGGACTTTGGACTTTTCCTACCAGTCATAGATCCTGCCGGATTCCATCGCCGTTAATTTCGGAATATTCAACGCCTTCAGTTCATCGATAACCATTTGCCGGTAAGCCGGCTTGATGTGTACCGCAAGAATGTCCAGGCCATTGTGAATCAGTTTGCGCAAGTCGCGCTGTAGAGAGGCGGGTGTGTAGTGGCACGAGACTTCCGCGAGCTTCGCCATCGAGTCAGGGAAAGACGCCTCAACTAACAAAGCATCTATGCGCGGTACGCGATTGATGACACTCCAAAACTCGTCAGTCTCAGACGTGTCTGAACTAAAGGCCACTGTGCTGTTCCCGTCGGACACGACCAACCCCACCGTCGGCACAATGTGATTAACCGCGACGGCCGTCACCGTAAGATGGGCGACCTTAAACTCCTGGCCCTCGGGAATCGGAACATATTCCATGACCGGGCCAAACTCGTTTTTCAGTTCGGAAAAGCGCGGATAAACATTCCAGTTAAAGATGTCACGTTCGAGAAGGTCGATCACTTCCGGAGTCGCATGGACGCGCACCGGGCTTTCTAAAGTTTCAAAAAGATCGTCGATGAAAATTGGCAGACTGGCGATGTGATCCATGTGCGGGTGGGTGACAATTATGTCGCGCACCGTCTCACGCTGTTCCGCAGTTAGCGCCAGAGCAATACTTCCAGCGTCAACTGCAACACTCTCGTCGATCAGAAAACATGTCAGACGTTGTTCTAAGGTTGCGTGGCCCTGACTATCAAAGGTGCTTGGTAGGAGTTGAACTCTCATCAGCTCGAGGAAAAGACCCGGCTTCGCGACGTTCGCTAGTAGTCGCTTAGTATAAGTCAATCGTGCAGAAATGGGCGAACTTTGTTTTGCGCGCTGCTTACTTGCTGCGCAGTCGTTTTAGCAGATCTTCCAGCGCCATCCGGTAAGCTGCCTCCCGTTCGCGGGCGTCCGCCGCGGTTATGCCGCGGGCAACCCGACTCCGATGGAACGCCAGTTCACTAGCCGTTTGATTCAACTGCCGGGCAGCCTGCCAATGGCCAAGACCTCCTCGCGAAAGCGCATCGAAGGACAAGCCCATGCGCCCAAAAATACTGCAGAGACGGTTGTACTCCTGTTGGGTAAATAGTCCGCCCTGAAGGTCGACGACGAGATGCTCGCGCACGATCTGGCCCTCGCGGCGGAGTGCGAGAGCGATCACTACCAGCATGATAAAGAATGCGGGAATCATAATGAGGATGTAGGTCAGAATAAATGCGCCGCCACCAAAAAGAACTCCGGAACCGTTCCAGATGCTGTGCATTGACATTGCTGCCAGCAACCCGAAAGGTGGGGCAATCCACTTGATAGCGGTGTTTCGTGATTGGCGAGCCAGCCCTAGTCCGATTCCAGTCAGACTGGTGAACATAGGATGAGAGAAGGGAGCCAACGCGCCGCGGAGAATGAACACGAGCGTCAGGGTGCCGCCGCCACCTTGCATTACCGCCTTGCCGTAGTATTGGATGTTTTCCGTCATCGCGAAGCCCAGACCAACCATGGCGGCGTAGACGATGCCGTCGATCACGCCGTCAAACTCGTCCTTCTTCGCGAAGAAGAAGATGAAGAGGATCAGCGCCTTGGCGCTTTCTTCTACAATCGGCGCTGAGATAACCGCCCCAAAAGTATGTCCTGCCTGCGCGCTGTTGGTCATCAACTGCACTGCCACATCGCTGGCGGTATTGATCAAGAACGCAAAGAACACAGCCACCAGCGCCCCCCAAAAGAAGGCGGTCGCCAGCATCCAAGTCGGCTCAGCTTCGTAACGATCAATCCAAAGAACCAGGACGAGGTAGATGGGAACCGGAAGTGTGGCCGATACCATCCCGATCAAGAGTGCAACCGGTCCAGTCTCAACTCCGATCAATAGCAGAACGATGAGTCCGAGAAGCAGAGCGACAAGCGCCGCGATGATTCCGCCTATGACCTTGATAGCAGTTTTGGCGCCTGAAGATTTAGCAGGAATGGGGCGCACGAAGGCATTCGGGTTTCGAGGATCGTTCATCATTGGCGAACTGCCTCACTAAGGAGAGTATTTAGATCCGATCAAAACTCTACTTCGTTTAGACCGGAGAACACGTGCTGCTGGAGCCTCGCAACGACTTTGGTCGCGGCAGAGTATATACAGAGAACGATTCCAGCGCGAGCTTTGGTAGGACAGGCAATGTCTTAATTTGGGCATCGAAGCCCTGTTACTTGATGCTCGTATTCTACGTCTTCTGGACACCCTGCAAGGCCGCGGGAAGTGTGGTCAAAGAAAGCACAATACTTCACGGGATAGCACTTTCCCGCCTGATCGTAATAAGTCCCTTTTCCTAATACGTAGAGTCCTCTTTTCCCGTCAATGATTTCAGCGAACTGTTTCGTCGTAATAGGCTCAGCCGAAGTAAGGGTAATATTGTAGGCACCTCCGACGCTCAATTCGCTAGAACTAATCGGATCGCCATCCTTGACGGGGATTATGAAGGGCTTTGGGATTGGCGGATAGCCATGCGAGAGAGCGGACGCAACTCTGAGACGATAGGCAACGCGTTGCCCTCGGTTTGTCAGTACAGCTTGAATCTGAATCTTCTTCCCGGCTTCAAAAGTGAGAAATTTGTATCCGTCAATACCGACCTGTGGGACGGGAGCCGCCCCGCTATCGGGTTCGCCGATCTGAAAGTCATTGGGACACAAAATCAATTTGCCGGGAAAGTCTTCCGCGTATTTTCGGCAGAAAGGCAGCGGCCAAGTCCTACCAACCTCGTCTTTGTATTCTCCTTTCGCAAAGAAATAAAGGTTGGCCCGCCCTTCCCTAATGTCCTTGATGTTATCGGCGGTCAGATACAGGCCTGGACTCGTCATACGCCCGTCGTATTGAGCCGTGGGCGACAAAGTGAAAGTTGTTGGCTCGGTAACCAAGAACTTAGGGCGAGAACCGCGACGCTCAGTGCCCTCGAAATAGGACGTAAAGTCTCTTATTGTGAGTTGGGCTTCGACCGGCCCACTGTTCGCAAAAGTAAACGCGACGACAGGGTCTTTTCCGGGGCTGAGCGGCTCCGCCATCGCAGCGATTTTGTAGAAGACATTAGGACGCTCAGAACTTATCCCCACCTCTTGGCTAGCGGGTTTGACCACATAATACCAATAGGCCGAAATTGCCGCGCCAACAAAGAAGACCGCCGCAGCTATGATCCACGGAAAGGCTATCTTGACATTGGCGTAGCCGCCCCTTCCCCAATAAATAGCGGCGATGGCAAAACAGATACAGCAGGCCAACCCGGAGACAGCGAGAATGGCTCCGCTCATAGGTCTTCCCTCGCTTCGGCCTTTGGTGGCGGAATTCTTATTGGGTTCTTGCGTGGGAACATCGCTTGTTTCGTCCTTATGGCCGCTCTGTGTCAGCGGCGTATTGCTAGGCAGATGTTTCGCTAACCTTTCTTTGACTGACTTCGGTAAGCGTGTTTTTGCGGCCCTACGTTTCATGAAGCTAGGATTCAAATTAAGACACTACCGTAGGACATGTATTCCTGCCTGTCCTCTTGCAGTGCGGTTACATATTACCGCTTTGGGTTAACGCGCGCAGGTCAGGGCGCGACCACCATCAATTGAATAAGTTGCCCCGGTTATCCATGAGGCGCGGTCTGACGCCAGGAAGAAGATCAGCTCGGCAACTTCCTCGGCCTGACCAACCCTACCGAGCGGGTGAGTTGTTTTCGAGTGTTCCAGAAATGCACCGTAGTCTTCCGCAGTCATGCCGCCGCGTTTATGAATTTCGGTGACCACTACTCCGGGGTTGACAGCGTTCACACGGACGCCTTTCGCGGCCAGCTCAAGCGCCGCGCAACGAGTTAGTTGATCAAGACCGGCTTTGGAAACACAGTAGGCCAGCACACCGGGAAAGGCTCGCAAGCCCGTCACACTCGATACGTTGACGATATTGCCGCCTCTCTCCACGATTGTTGGCAGGGCCTTCTGCATCAGGATGAAAGGGGTGCGGAGGTTGATTTCGAGCATCGCATCCCAGGCCGATAAGGACGTGCTTTCAATACTCCCGGAAGAAATATGACCCGCGGCGTTTACCAACACATCGATTCCGCCCAAGCGTTCCACTGTCTTCGCGACAACCGTGTCCAGTTCCTTCTCTTGCGACAGATCCGCTTGGATCGCCAGAAATTGCGTTCCGGCGATATCGACCTGTTGTTGGAGCTCAAGCAGCGCCTGTTCGTCCCTTCCCACCGCCGCGATGCTTGCGCCCGCCTGCGCAAAACGCAGGGCAGTAGCTTTACCAATGCCTGAAGTGGCACCCGTTATGAGCAGAATCTTTTTCGCCAACTCTTTTTCCATCCTGTTTTCCTTTGCGCAGTCGTTGGTACCGATGAGGCCTGGCACCTGTGGCAAGCCATCATATATTGACAGCACAATACCAAAAAGCCGACTATTGTGTGTCTTCAGTCAGGGCGCAGTTAGAGTTTTCCTGTTTCCCTGCCGCCCATGGCAGTGTGGCACATTGAAATGACCGCTTAACCTATCCAGAGAGAACAAACTTGCGCAACAACTCCGCGGACGATTTTTTCCCAAGAGCCGCTCGTACAAACATGCGCAGCTCAGGCGAAGCTGCGCGCCGGCGCGCTCCCCGGGTTCGCATGCCTTCGAGCGTCGGTTATCTCTTGGCCGCCTTCGTGGCAGCCATAGCTTTGTTCTTTGGGCTGTGGTGGACACTTGTCAGTGGCGGCGACGAAGCTCCCTGGATTCCAGCCGGGTTGGCGGCCAGCGTGGTGTTGTTGGTCGCGCTGTCTGCGCGCGAAGTTGTCATGCGGCGGGCGTGGACGCGTTATCTCCTGGACCAGGGTAGCGAACCAGCGCGCGCGAGTGGTGAACACAAACGCCCCGCAGATAAATCTCAGTCCAGCTCATTATTGTCAGCGGCCTGGCGAAACGTTCAGAGACAGTCAGAAGAAGCTGACTCCGGCGCCAATCCGGAAGCGCACTTCGACGTCTTTCATCTTTGTCAGGACTACCTCGCGTCGGCAGACCACGCCTTGAGATCGAACACTCTGTCATCCGACAAAAGGAATTCAATCAGGGCCGGGCAGGAACGCGTGCGAGGGCTTCAGAAGCACCACCTGTTAACCTGGGCCAGAGATTCTTCCCGTTCACTGACCTATGAGGCGCAACAGCGTGCGCGAACGTCTGAACGGATTGAAGCCGCGAATCGTGCGCTGCATTGTCTGGAATCGGCCCTGCAGTTTTATCCGGAGGAGACCGAACTGCAGGAATCGAGTGCGGCAATTCGCGAGTTTATCGCCTCCGTTAAGGTGGCCCACTGGGTTGAGTTGGCGGAACGTTCAGCTTTCAAAGGCCATTACCGTCGCGCCATCGATCGTTACAAAGATGCACTTTTCTACTTGAGCCGAGGGGCGATGAAAGAAGAGATGAGAGTCGCCAGCACGGAGCGAATTGGGCGCGAGATTGAACTATTGCAGGCTCGTCTGCGGTCTCAGAAAAGCGGAAAAGCCGAACGCGCCAGAGACGAAGAAACGGATGATCGGGAAGAGGTATCAGGATGATTTCGCAGAAGTGTCCGAAGTGTCGTAGTTCGCGCATCAGGAAAGGCTACAAGCCCACGCCATTGCTCTTTCGGCTGGTTGGCATCCATTACCTTTTATGCAATCATTGCAACTTACTTTTTACCGGCTTCGCAGTTCCAGGTACCGTTGGTCGATCGAGCAGAAAAGCCCCCACTCGAAGTGATTCGGAAGTTAAGGAGCAACCAACGAATTTGCGTGACTCAGGCGCAGCCAAAGTGTGATTTTCCGGCGCGAAGGCATCGATCCTATCCGCCAATACATCTTTGAGAGGTCGACAGGCAAGTTTTGCAAGTTTGGCAGGTTTGCGAGGTGTTTTATGAAGAGAAGTTTAGTGTTAGTGGCAATTCTCGTTAGTTTGATTTTCCCCGGTTTGGTGCGAACTCAGGAGCCACAGAGCGCTCCCAGTCAGGACGTACCCCAACCCTCTACCAACTCGCGTTCCGCTGCCGGAGAATCCGCAATAGACAGTCAGGGAATTCGAAACTACCTGCTCGGCCCGGGCGATACGCTGGACGTCAGAGTTTTTGGACAGTCTGATCTCAACGCAATCGTCGAGGTCGACAGTGACGGGAACATCAGCTCCTTGCCCTTCCTGGAGTCCCCGATTCCCGCAAAATGCCGAACCGAAAAAGAAGTTCAAAAGGACATCATCAAAGCCTACGGAAAATACCTCAAGAATCCGCAAGTGAGTGTTCGCATTAGCGAGCGAAAGAGTCGTCAACCGGCGACTGTTTACGGGGCAGTTAGACAACCAACGCGCGTTCAGATGCAGCGCAAGGTAAGACTCAATGAGCTGGTGGTTGTTTCCGGCGGGTTCACGGATCGGGCCTCGGGCACGATTCAGATTCTTCACACGGAACCGGTCATGTGCCCGCAGCCTGGTGAGGAGGCGATGGCCGCGCCGATTGACGACACCAAGGTTCCTTTTGAGATTGTCAAGATTTCCGAGTTACGGGCTGGAAAAGTGCAAGCAAACCCCGTGGTCCGGCCCGGTGACTATGTAATCGTAACGGAAGCGGAGCCTGTCTACATCACTGGAAGCGTAGTTGCTCCTCAGGGAATTTTCCTTCGCGATCAACTCACGCTAAGCAGAGCCCTGGCGATGGTGGGCGGCACCCGAAAAGAAGCGAAGCTGAGCGATGTGCGAGTCTACCGACAGAAACCTGGCGCGACTGATCAGGAAATGATTCGCGTGGACTACTCGGCCATCAAGAAGAATCAGAAGCCCGACTTTTTTCTACAGCCGTTCGACGTGGTCGAGGTTCCTGAAGCGGGAATCTTTTCGGCAAGTAGAATCGGACAGACACTCATCGGTGCGGCTTCCGGAAGCCTGGGTAGTATTTTCAGTCAAGGTGGCAGTTCGATAGCGAACCGGGTTATCTATTAGCGGCGTCACTTAACAGTTCGTAGAATTCGACACTATGGTTTAGGAGTTTAGAAATGAAACGCAGAAACGCGGCGAGCGACAAGCGCCGAAGAAAAATGATCACGATTCTTTGGACGGCAGTCCTCGCCATCGGGACGATCATCCTAATCTACAAGGAGATGACGGCCCTGCTTTATATTCTTGCCACGCTTAGCGTCACTGCGCTGTTACTGGTGGTCGCGTTGGCCGATCTTGGTCCGGCGGAAAAACTCACTAACGATCCTCGTCGTAGCGAGGATTCCGCGGCGATTGGAAGTGGCATAACGTCCACGTTCGGAGTTGAGCAGTTGTGAGTCATCGAGCAGAACGCTCGGATTACATCTGCTTCGGGCTGCTTCTACAAAAAACTACTCTAGCCTTCATAACTAACTTTTATCGCGTTTTTGATAGGGAAAGGCGTTGAAAGTTTAATCCGACTGTTGCATAATCCGCCTGCGTTCACCTCCCCGGTGAGCGAAGTGGTCGCGTGGGGTGAGGACACGTGGCCTTAAGGGTGGGGGCTGTGGGAGGCCCCCGCCCGCTTTTATTTTTGTGGCGAAGCAAACGATTTTTCGTGAATCTGCGAATCTGCTTGACGCAGGATCGCAGCAGCGTAAAATTCCGCTGGCTTAAAGGCGAGACATGGAGAGGGTTAAGGAATTGATTTTGGGCCAGTGAGCTTGGCCATCAGAATGCCTCTACTCGATCGAACAAGGCGAAAGTTCAAGCTCTGGTTATACAAGGGCGGTAGGCAGTCGGCTTCTAACGACGATCGCCCCGGCGCTCACAAGCAACATCCCTGGTGGAAAGTGATGTGCCTGACGGGTGTCGATTATTTTTCGACGCTCGGTTATCAGCCAGGCATCGCCTTTCTGGCCGCCGGCGCGCTCTCACCGATCGCCACCCTCATTCTCGTCCTCCTCACGCTGCTTGGCGCTCTACCAATCTACAGTCGAGTCGCTCAGGAAAGTCCGCACGGCGAAGGCTCCATCTCAATGCTGGAGCATCTGCTGTCGCGCTGGAAGGGCAAGCTCTTTGTGCTGGTGTTGCTTGGTTTCGTGGCCACGGATTTTATTATCACTATTACGCTCTCGGCCGCCGACGCTACCGCTCACATCATTGAAAATCCATTTACGCCCGAGCTATTTAAACATCAAATGGGAATTACGCTGGTCCTGGTTGCCGCCTTGGGCGCCATCTTCCTGCGTGGTTTCAAAGAAGCAATTGGCATCGCCGTAATTCTGGTGGGGATTTATCTGCTGCTGAACCTGGTTGTCATAGGCTATGGCTTATATGAAGTAGTCACGCATCCTCACTACTTTCCGGAATGGAAACAGGCTCTGATTCATCACCCGAGAGTGCACGGCAATATGTGGCTGATCGTGGGCGTTTCGCTGATTCTATTTCCAAAACTCGCACTGGGCCTTTCGGGTTTTGAAACAGGCGTTGCCGTGATGCCGCTAGTTAAGGGAGATGAAGATCTAAGCGAAGCCGACTGGGACGACATCCACACCACCAGGACCGGTCGGGCCCCAGAACCACACACTCAACACTTGCTTGAGGGCCGCATCAAGAACACGCGCAAGCTGCTACGCGCCGCGGCGCTGATCATGAGTGTATTTCTCATTACCAGCAGCCTCGTGACCACGCTGCTAATCCCGGCCGAGAAGTTTCAAGAAGGTGGTGAGGCAAACGGGCGCGCGCTCGCGTATCTGGCCCACCATTTCTTCGGCGACATCTTTGGCACCGCCTATGACTTGAGCACCATTGGGATTCTCTGGTTTGCGGGCGCCTCCGCCATGGCGGGTTTGCTCAGTATCGTGCCACGCTATTTGCCGCGGTATGGCATGGCGCCGCAATGGGCACAGGCTACCCGTCCGCTCGCACTCGTCTTCACGTTAATCGCTTTCGCGGTGACGCTGATTTTCAACGCTGACGTTGACGCGCAGGGCGGCGCCTACGCAACGGGGGTGTTGGTGCTGATGACTTCCGCGGCTATCGCGGTGACACTCGCGATGCGGCGACGTGGTCAGAATTGGATACCGTTCCTCATCATCTCGCTTGTTTTTGCCTATACCACTATTCAAAACATTCACGAGCGTCCCGAGGGAATCAAGATTGCCTCGTTCTTTATTCTGGCTATAGTCGCGGCGTCACTAGTCTCTCGCGTCTGGCGTTCAACTGAACTCAGAGTCGAACGCATTGAGCTGGATGACGTGGCACGGGAGTTCGTACGCAAAGCGGCGGCGGGCACGGTTCGCATTATTGCCAATCGTCTCGACACTGGTGACGCGCTTGAATATGAAATCAAAGAACGGGAGAAGCGCACGGACAATCACATACCGGAAGATGAGCCAGTCCTTTTCTTTGAAGTGACACCCGGCGACGCGTCGGAGTTCTCCGGGATATTGCAAATTCGTGGGGAGAACGTGGACGGCTATCGCGTCCTCCGAACCGTGTCCCCAGCCGTACCCAACGCGATTGCTGCGTTCCTACTCTTCCTGCGCAATGAAACCGGTAAGTTACCGCACGTGTACTTTGGTTGGAGCGAGGGTAATCCGCTGTCGTACTTGATGAAGTACATCGCCTTTGGAGAAGGAGACACCGCCCCGGTCACACATGAAGTGTTGCGTCAGGCTGAAAAAGATCCCGCACGCCGGCCAATTGTGCATGTTGGCGGTTGAGTGCTCGATGAAGTGTTGGCAATCCGCCTCAATCTGAGAGTGGCGTCATACTCTTTCTGAAATCGAAACTCCGGTGAACCGGTAAAGCCTACTTGCCCGGACAAATTGTTCACCTCGCTGCCAATGGGCTTACAATCAACTCGTGTGGAAAGCGTTAGCTCGTAAACCGCTCCTGGGATATATCGTAGCCGTAGTAGTGGTCGCAGCGGCCACCTCGGTGCTAAAGGTTTTTAGCCATCACGTTAATCCAACTACAGTGGCGTTGGTCCTATTGGCGATAGTGCTTTTTCTCGCCATGGCCTGGGGACCAAGGCCGGCAATCCTGGCTTCGCTGCTTGGCGGAGCCTCGTTTAATTTTTTCTTTCTTCCTCCCGTCCATACGTTTACGATTTCGGAACCCCAAAATTGGATTGCACTCTTCGCGTTCCTGGTCACGGCAATAACGGTTGGTCAGCTCTCCGCGCACGCAAGGCGTCAAGCTGACGAAGCCAACTCCGCGCGACAAGAGATCGAGCGCCTCTATCACGAGTTGCAGGACACTTTTGAAAGATCGAGCCAGGCCAAGGCCCTAAAGCAAAGCGAACGACTGAAAACGGCTTTGCTCGATGCTGTTACCCACGACCTCCGTACTCCGCTGACATCCATCAAAGCATCTGTGACGACGTTGCTTGACGATCAGCGTTCAATGCGGAACCGCGACCAGGCGGGCCAGCTCGGCGACGAGGGACGGCAGGAAATGTTGGAAGTGATTGACGAGGAGGCAGACCGGCTCGACCAATTCATCGAAGGGCTAATGGAACTGGCCCGTATCGAAGCAGGAGAGTTGCAACTTAAGAAACATTGGAGCTCGATAGACGAAATCATCATGGCGGCGATGAAGCGCGCGGAACCGCGAACGCGCAAACATCAAATAGAGTTGTGGCTGGATCAGGAGCTACCGCCGATCAATGTTGACGAACGGGCCCTGGTGGAAGTCGTTTATGTTTTGGTAGATAACGCGGCCAACTATTCTCCGCCGAATTCAGTTATCCGCGTATCCGCCAAGCCAGGTAGTAGCGACACGGTTCGCATAGTCGTCGAAGACGAAGGACCTGGAATAGAGTCGGACTTGCGTGAACGTGTTTTCAAAAAATTTTACCGGGCTCAAAGCGAAGGAGAACAAAAAAAACCGCCCGGGACTGGAATGGGCCTGGCGATCGCGCAAGGCATTGTAGAGGCGCACGGGGGCCGTATTTGGATTGAGGGTGCGGAAGGTGGAGGAGCGCGCTTCAATGTTGAGTTGTCGACGGATGGTGACCTGACGCATGGCTGAGAAGCAACGCATTTTACTGGTGGACGACGAGCGGCAGATCACGCGTGTGCTCAGCCGTGGACTTTCGATTAAGGGTTACGACGTACACGTTGCCTCGGATGGCGAAGCCGCCTTGCAGACAATTAACGATTGGCACCCCGATCTCGTTGTAACCGACCTGTCAATGCCAAACATGAATGGACTGGAACTCTGTCGCCGGCTGCGAGCGTTTTCCGAAGTACCTATTGTCGTATTGTCAGTCAAAGGCGAAGAGCGCGCTAAAGTTGAGGCGTTGGACGCAGGCGCGGATGATTACGTAACCAAGCCTTTTGGATTTGACGAGTTGGTGGCCCGCATTCGTGCGAACCTGCGTCGGGTCAACACTTCATCAGACACTGCGCGAAACGTCTTGGAGGCGGGAGATTTTCGAGTTCAGATCAGTGAGCGGAAAGTGACGATTAAGGAAAACGACATCCATCTCACGCCCAAGGAGTATGACTTGATGGTCTATCTAGTCCGCTCGCCGGGCAAGGTGCTCACGCACCGCGCATTGCTCGGTGCGATCTGGGGTGCTGACTACACAGAACAAACCGAATACTTGCGAGTCTTCATCCGACAACTTAGAAAAAAGATAGAATCTGATCCCGCAAATCCCAGGTATATCCTCACTGAGCCATGGGTCGGCTATCGCTTTAACCCCAGCCTGAAAAGCTAGATCCTTCTTAGAAATCCTTACGAACTCTTTATAAAGCCCTTACTCCATCCTTACGAAAACGATCGTAAGTTCTTTGTATGAACAAGCAAAAAACTATGCGCGGCGTATGGTCATGGCAAGCAGTAGGAGCAGTTTGCTGTTTTGGCGGTGGAATACTCGCGGCCTTAATTGGAAGCATTTTGACTGCAAGCACCTGGATTCTCGGGATTGGACTTCATCCCTGGTTGCGCGGTGCCGGCACGGCATTACTCATCGTGACTATCCCACTGCTGATCTTCTCGGGCTACTGCCTCGACTGGATGGAGCGCAAACCAAAGAACCAGCCAACCGGGGAACTTCATCATGCTGGCCGGCAGTAAGTGCACGCGCAGGCTCTTCCTCGTCGTCGCTCTGGCTGGGACGCTGTTGGTAACGACCACTAATCTTCGCGCACAACAAACCATTTTCAATGTCCCGTCTACTGATGTGCTCGACCGCGGGAAGGTCTACGTCGAACTCGATGCCAGTCTTAAACCGCTGGACTCTAATACCATCAACAAATTTTCGTCCTTTGTTCCTCGAGTGGTGGTGGGCGCAGGCGGACGCGTGGAAGTTGGACTTAACGTTACGGGGAACATTCAATCAGGACCAGACACGACTACGTTAGTTCCCACGGTGAAATGGAAGTTGTATCAAGGACAGGACGACAGCATCGCAATCGTAGTTGGGGATCATCTCTTTCTTCCTGTGCGCAATCGCAGCTACAACGCAGGCAATTACCTCTATGCAGAAATGAGCAAGACATTCAAAGGCGGCACTCGTGTGACCGTGGGAGGGTATGCCTTCACCCGAA
The DNA here is from genome assembly GCA_031370285.1 of Chloracidobacterium sp. Taxonomy (GTDB): domain Bacteria; phylum Acidobacteriota; class Blastocatellia; order Pyrinomonadales; family Pyrinomonadaceae; genus PSRF01. The sequence goes on from JANMQG010000040.1 coordinate 13,305, forward strand.
GTGTGGTCGCACCCGCAAATCGCGCCGGCGGGCAATTCGGTCTTGAGCGACCGCTCAATAAGAGAGTGACGTTCGCCGCCGATTACTTTAGTGGCAAGCACGCTGCAGGGTATTTCACGCCGGGATTCGTCTTCAAACTAAATCCGAAAGTGACTGGTTACGCCGGTTACTCAATCGGTAATCAGAACGCTTCCCAGGGGAACCATTTCTTTCTTCTGGAAGTGGGCTACAACGTCAACTGAGCTAACGGATCATGTGGGATCTGATCTTTATCGTGGCAACCATACTGCTTTTCCTTGTTGCGGTCGCGTACGTGCGCGCCTGCGAGAAGCTTCAGTGAGGCGGCGAAATGGCATTAATCGAGTTGCGGCTGATTGAGGTGTATGGGTTGCTGCTTCTGTTGCGGGGCTTCGCGCGCCTTCAGCGTTACTGGTGGATAAGAGAAGCGACAAAGGAAGATGAGGAACGCTAATGCTTGCTGTCTAACTGAAGTTGAGGATGATCAGCGAAACGACAAAAACAGGCAATGGCAGAACGAGGGTGGTTGTCGCCACCTCCGTCATGTTGTCGTTTATCTCTTTCTGGCGGGCCGCGGCGATCGTTCTGAACGACCTCGGATCGTCAGCCTACTACGTCGGCGGCATTGCAGAGCAGGCCGTGGGACGCGCGGCGCCGTGGTTCATTCTTGGCGTAATGCTTTTTTCCTACGCGGTACGTGCCGTCTATGTGGAGTCGTGCGCGATGTTCACGCGCGGCGGCGTCTATCGCGTGGTCAAAGAAGCAATGGGTGGAATGCTGGCAAAGTTGTCAGTCTCCGCTTTGATGTTTGATTACATCCTCACCGGTCCAATCTCCGGCGTCTCGGCTGGGCAGTACATCGTCGGCCTAATCGCGCAGACCGTCACTTACTTCGGCCATCCCTGGGCTCCTGCAAAGGAAACGATAAACCTCTTGGCTGCGGGGATTGCCATCCTTGTGACGGCGTATTTCTGGTGGCGCAACACCAAGGGCATCCACGAATCCTCCGACGACGCGCTGAAGATCATGTACGTTACTACCGTGATGGTGGTCCTGCTGATCCTGTGGAGTGGAGTAACGATTCTGACGAGACCGGAGACGCAGCGACTACCGCCCGCGCCCGTGCCCCACAATTTGGCATATAACCGCGACGCCGTCGGCTGGCTACCAAATATTGCGCCGGGCATACTGCGTGAGCTGCCGTCGGATGCGGATTCACCTTCACCGGAAAAGACCGCTCCCGAACCGCGTTACGGCTTAATCCCTGATGCCGGAGCCCTGCTTGGATTAATCGGCATCTTGATCGCCTTCGGCCATTCTTTCCTCGCTATGTCTGGCGAAGAGTCGCTCGCGCAGGTCAACCGCGAGCTGGAATATCCCAAGCACAAGAATTTGATGAAAGCTGGGATGGTAATCTTTCTCTACTCAATGCTGTTCACTTCGCTCGTCTCTTTCTTCGCCTACGCGATCATTCCAGACGGTGTGAGAGCGCAATACTTCGACAACATGATTAGTGGCATTTCGATGAATCTCGTCGGGCCGTTGCCACTCAAATTGGTTTTTCAGGCATTCATTGTGGTCGTCGGGTTTCTAATGCTGGCGGGGGCAGTCAATACCGCAATCATTGGCTCAAACGGAGTGCTCAATCGCGTTTCGGAAGACGGCGTGCTGACTGACTGGTTTCGCGCGCCGCACAAGAAGTATGGCACTACCTTCCGCATGATCAACCTGATCGTCATCCTGCAACTACTGACGATCATCGGCTCCCGCGGCAACGTCTACGTGCTGGGCGAAGCGTATGCCTTCGGCGTCATATGGTCTTTCGCTTTCAAGGCGCTGGCGGTACTTGTGCTGCGCTTTAAGGATAAGTCGCTGCGTGAGTGGAAAGTTCCCTTTAATATCAAACTCGACGGAAACGAGATTCCGCTCGGATTGGGCATCATCGCGGCGCTACTGTTTTCCGTGGCCGGGATCAACCTGATTACGAAACAGGTTGCGACCATCAGCGGTGTGGCCTTCACCCTCATATTCTTCACCCTTTTCCTGGTTTCAGAGCGCATTAACGAACGCAAGCGCGGGCACGCTGAGCACGTCGAGATGGATCAGTTTCGACTACAAATGCAGGACGTAGTAACAAACGAGACCGTCGAAGTACGTCCCGGCTGCACGCTATGCCTCGTTCGTGACTACAACACGCTCGACCATGTGCGGAAAGCCTTGGAGTTGACGCACACGGGAAAGCGCGATCTGGTGGCGATGACGGTTCAAGTCATGAAAGGGCCTGACACGGGCTATGAAAACATTCGCGAGCAGAACCTTTTTACCAATTACGAGCAACTACTGTTCAGCCGCGTGATAGCACTGGCAGAAAAGGCCGGCAAGCACGTTGATCTGTTGGTTGTGCCATCGTCGAACGTGTTTGAGGCCATCGCTCATACCGCCGCGCAATTGGATGCGTCTGAGATCATCGCCGGCCGCTCTTCCGTGATGTCCCCTGAAGAACAAGCGAAGCGTTTAGGAGAGGCATGGGAAGCTCTGCCTCACAAGCCGAGACATCAGGTCTGCTTTCGCGTCGTGGCGCCAGACGGTAATACTAATAATTTTTATCTTGGTGCACACGCACCTCACCTCGCCGAAGAAGACATCAATGTTATTCACAAGCTCTGGCTCGATGTCACACACGAGAAAGCCGGCGCAGACGCCCATCACCAGGAAATCGTGACGATTGCGCTGGCCCGCCTGGAAGGCGCCTTGAAGGGAAACGAACGGGGAAGCGTCCTTGAACAAATCAACAGTCTCATGCATCAACGAAGCCGCGGCGAGCGCGCAGAGGATGACGAAGAGACTGAGAATGCTGAATTACAAGGCCGCTAGTTCCTGAATACCAACTCAACACGTTTAGGGTTACCAGCCTCAGCTAAAGACCACTGGGAAACTTCGCGCGGTTGTCTTACCCAAACACCACACAACTGCATCTCGTCATCAGTTCTAAAGAGTTGTCCGTTTTCCATCGGGTTCGCTCCAACAAGACGGTTGATAAGACGCCTGGATGGGAGTAACATCCCACTCGCGTTGATAATCAAATGTCTGCCGAAGTCACTCGCAGGCGCGACTGACGCGGGGGAACCACTGTTTCGTTAAAGCGGAACACGGGGCGAATCACAAGGCGCTCAAAGCGAGACACTTTGTGTAGAACACTTCCAGTTCGAGCCCGACAGCTAACCTCGTAGGCCCAAGGGAAGGGCAGTGCCGCGACCTATCACAAGGCGTTGAGCTCATTGCTCGACGCTTTTTTTCGTTTTCCAGGAGGAACGTTATCTATGGTCGCATCGTTAAAGCGTTTTCTGGTCGGCAGTCCGATGAGGACCGAGCAGGCAATACATGAACGCTTGACCAAGAAAACCGCGCTCGCTGTGTTTTCTTCTGACGCACTTTCGTCCGTCGCTTACTCGACCGAAGCTATTCTGTTGGTTCTGCTGGCAGCCGGGACCATTGCCATAGCCTATCTTCCGTTCATTGCCATCGGTATCACTTTCCTGCTCGGAATCCTGGTTCTGTCTTATCGCCAAACGATCCACGCTTACCCTTCCGGAGGCGGCGCCTACATCGTTGCCAAGGATAATCTTGGCACCCAAACCGGGCTGGTTGCCGCTGCGTCGCTGCTCGTCGATTACATTCTGACGGTGGCCGTTTCCGTTTCCGCCGGCGTGGCCGCAATCACATCCGCGGTGCAGGGAACAAGGTTCGCCTTCCTACACGAGCATCGCGTTTTGATGTGCATTTTCTTTGTTGCCTTCATCGCTGTGATCAACTTGCGGGGTGTGAGGGAGTCGGGCGCATTCTTTGCCGGACCAACTTACCTGTTCATCTTCTCGATGCTGGCTCTGATAGCCGTGGGCTTTTTTCGCTACTGGACTACGCACGAGGTTATGGCCACTCCCGCGGAAGTCTACTTCGACCCGTCAGTCGGGACGGTCGCCAGTCACGCGCTAACCGGTGGGGCTTTGCTCTGGCTCCTGATGCGGGCATTTGCGGCGGGCTGTACCGCACTGACCGGCGTGGAAGCCATCTCAAATGGCATTCCGGCTTTCAAGCAACCTGAATCCAAAAACGCGGCTGCCACTTTAACGTTCATGGCCGTGATCATGACGATAATGATCATCGGCTCGGGATTCCTTGCTTACAAACTGAACGCCCATCCTCCGGGACTGGAGGAGACCTTGCTGTCGGCAGTGGGTCGTCACGTGTTCGGCGCTGGAATTCCTTACTACGTCCTGCAAGCCGCGACTGCAGCAATTCTGGTGCTTGCGGCGAATACCTCTTTCGCAGACTTTCCTCGCCTTGCCAGTTTACTGGCTGCGGATCGCTTCCTGCCGCGACAGTTGGCGAGTCGCGGCGACCGGCTGGTGTTTTCTAACGGAGTTCTCGTGCTCGGGCTTTTCGCTTCGGTTCTCATCGTTATCTTCAAGGGGAACGAGCAGTCAATGCTGCCGCTCTACGCCCTTGGCGTGTTCATCTCTTTTACGCTCTCGCAGGCCGGCATGGTGGTCCACTGGAAGCGCTTGCGCAAGGCAGAAGAAGCTAAGCGACAAATCAGAGACGAAGAGGAAATACATCGCACGCAGGCACCCGACACCGGAGCGGCGAGTCATGAAGCGGAACGCCTGCAGGCGATCGAGCGCGACGCCGGCGGTAACTGGTTCCTTTCTATTATTGTCAACGCCACCGGCGCCGTCGTTAGTTTTGTGGTGCTGCTAGTTATCACCGTAACGAAATTCAGGCATGGCGCCTGGGCGGTCGTGGTTCTAATACCACTGATTGTCTGGATGTTTCGCTCGATAAGATCACATTACGAGGACATTGCCAGGCAGTTATCGACCGAAGGCGTTGTCCCTGACACTACCGTCGCCAAACATCAGGTACTGGTGCCAATCTCGGGTATACATCGCGGCGTGATCTTTGCGCTGGACTATGCAAAGTCAATTGCGCCGGGACATGTGATCGCCGTCTATGTGGACTTCAATGAGGAGGCGACGGAAAAGCTGCGAGAGAAATGGCCCCGTTGGGGCACCGGAGTCGAGCTGGTGATCTTGAAATCGCCGTATCGTTCCTTGACTCGCCCCTTGCTGCGGTATATTGAGCGGCTTTCAAAGCACAGCGAAAAGCAGATGATAACGGTGTTGTTGCCTGAGTTTGTGCCGGCAAAATGGTGGCACCAGCTATTGCACAATCAGAGTTCGCTTCTGTTGAAAGGCGCGTTGCTGTTTCAGAAGGGCGTAATCGTTACCAGCGTGCCTTACCATCTGGAAAAGTAATCTGGGCCGTTGGTGGTACTGTTCAGGATGTCCGATAAGCTTTAAGCTTGTTGCTCGCAGCGGTGCTAACCGGACAAGAGCTCCAATTGCGTTTCTGATTACTATGAGGAAGGCGGTTGAACTGTAACTGACTTCAGCCGTTGGCCGAGTTATTAGCTTCACCGGTACGACCGGTCAGAAAACACGAGCGACAGTAGACCGGTCGGCCTTGCGAAGGATAGAAAGGGACGGTGGTCTGTTGGCCACATTGTGCGCACTGAACAGAAACCTCAACGCGCTGTCGCACGCCCGATGTTTGGGCTGCGGTGATGGCTGCCAGCCTTTCGTTCTTCGCCTGCTTGCAGGGTTTGCAGCGCTTTGGTTCGTTCTTCAATCCCTTGTCATGGAAAAAGGCTTGCTCACCCGACGTCCAGATAAAGGGCTCGTTACAATCTACACACTTGATGCCGCGATCTTGATATTCGGAATCTGACCTAGCTCCCAGTTCATGGATTTCTTCCCGTTCTGACATGACGCGTTTTCCCAGGGTCGGTCTATGATCCCAATGCAGGATGGGGTCACTCGGAAGTTGTTGTGCCGTTGTTCAAAGAGGAGCCGCTATTCTCCTAGCGAGTATCGAGGGTGAGCGTAGGCTGCCCTCGATCAGTGGAGCGGATGTCCTGCAAAGTATAACTAGGACGAAATTGTGTCAAGGTTAAAAGGGGACTATCCTGACCGCGCAGCACGGAAGCGTTAGGGAAGGGGACCAGAGGATTAAGATGAAAGCGCTGGTTATAGGTTCTGGGGGGCGAGAGCACGCGATTCTGTGGGCTCTAAGACGGACTTCAAGTGTGCCGCTCAAACTTTACTGCGCGCCCGGAAACGGTGGCATTGCCGAGCTTGCCGAGTGCGTTCCGATTTCTGCCAGTGACCATAAGTCGCTATTAGAGTTCGCGCAGACGAAGGCCATCGATATGACGATCGTTGGTCCCGAGGGTCCGCTCGCTGAAGGCCTTGTTGATGAATTTGCACGGCAGGGACTAAAGATTGTGGGGCCAAATCGGGCTGCTTCGCGGCTGGAATCGAGTAAGGCGTTTGCCAAAGATTTCATGCGTCGACACAAAATACCGACGGCTGAATACTGCGTCGCAAATTCACCGGACGAGGCCCTGGCAGCGCTGCGTAGTGGAAAGTTTGGCCCGCCCGATTCGGCAGTGGTGGTTAAGGCTGATGGACTCGCTGCCGGCAAAGGCGTAGTGGTGGCGCCTTCTCGCAACGACGCAGAAAAGGCTGTGGCTGATCTCGCAACCGGAACCCTGGTCGCTGCCGAAGCTACGAAACAGTTGCTGATCGAAGCAGCTCTTGAGGGAAGAGAAGTGTCGGTCTTGTTGTTTGCCGACGGCCGCGACTATGCATTGATGCCGGCCGCTCGCGATCACAAGCGCATCGGCGAAAATGATACCGGTCCCAACACCGGTGGCATGGGTGCAATAACCGACCCTTCCGTCCTCGACAAGGAAACGCTTGATCGCATCGTGCGCGAGGTTGTCGAGCCAACTCTTAAAGGGGCTTCGGATGAAGGTTTTCCCTTTCGGGGGATTCTTTTCATCGGGTTGATGCTGACTGCCGCTGGCCCCAGGGTGCTCGAATACAATGTGCGTTTCGGAGATCCGGAAACCCAAGCCATTCTCGTGAGACTGAAGTCTGATCTGCTCCAGATTTGCCAGGCGACGATCGAGGGGAATCTTCGAGACGTCAAAGTTGAATGGAACGATCAATCCTCCGCCTGCGTGGTTTTGGCCAGCGCAGGTTATCCCGGGTCTTACGAAACTGACCTTACTATCAAAGGCCTGGACCAAATTTCCGTGAACAACGATCTACAGATCTTTCATGCGGGCACTTCCAAAGCAAAAGGCGCCGGGTTTGTTACCTGCGGCGGGCGCGTTCTGGGAGTGACCGCCGCCGAGGCCACTCTGGAACAGGCGCTCGCCAATTGTTACGGCGCCGTCGATAAGATCGACTGGAAAGGCATGCAGTATCGGCGAGACATCGGCCGCTTCAACGAGGCTCTAAAAACCAACAATTGACCAACTCCTGATAACGCAAAGTAAGGCAAACTGTTATTTTGCGGGCGCAATCCGATAGCCTGCGCGACGTCGGGCCGTCTTCTGTGTGGTAGCGCACAACAACTGTTATACTCCGTTTCACGTTCGCGTTTGTATTTTGAACCCTTCGCAGCCATTCAACGTACATATACGAGCGCGTGAATTTGAAGAGCCACAGAAAAGATCGCACATCTCTTGGTAAAGGATCAGTGACAACATGGGACTAATGAGCAGAATTTCCCGTTCAATTCGGGCTCTCTTTGGCGGAATAATTGAGTCAACTGAGAATCCCGAGCTCATCCTTCAACAAACCATCCGCGACATGCGCGATCGCGTGCCGGAGTTGAATAATTCGGTAGCGCAGGTAATGGCCACCGAAAAGCTCCTGGCAAAGAGCAAAGAACGTCTCGAGGCGCAAGTCGTTGATTTGGATTCGAAGATTCGCGCGTCGGTTAAGCTCAGTCGTGACGACATTGCCACCGCCTATATTGGCCAACTCCAGCAGGCGCAGGTGGACCTGCAAAAGACTTCGCAGCAACTGGAGCACGCCACGCTGGCATCGAAACAAGCGCTCAAGGCCCGCGACAATTACGTGTTGCAGATGCAGCGGCGTACGGCTGAAGCAATGCAGCTGATTAATCAGTCAAAGCAAGCGCGGCTACAGGAGCAACTGGCGCAAACGATGGAGTCGTTCCAAATTGGCGACGACGCTTCAACGTTTGATGAGATGCGCGACAAGATAGATCGTCGTGCCGCTGCTGCCGAGGCGAAGTTGCAGCTCGGTTCCGCGTCGGTCGACAACCAGATGCAGGACATCGAACGGGAAGCGATGGATATGCAACTGCGGGACAAGCTGCTCGCTTATAAGCAGGAGATGGGACTCTTGCCGGCCGGTTCGCCGCAGGCGTTACCGGCCCAGGGCGAGTCAAGTGCGACCGAGCCGAGCGAGAAAGTCGTCAACAACAGTAATCGTATAAATTGAATGCCAGTGCCCGGCGAGCGGCAGGTTTTACCGGTTCTTCAAGGCTATGCCCGAGTTCCCAAAGATTGATCTCAAGTATCTAAAAGAGGCCTTCAACGAACCCTTAAATTTTTTGGGATTGGTGAGCTTTGGCATTGTTGGAGTTTACACTTTCGCTTCCGCCGGTGATGTCATACCCCTTGCCGCGGGCTTGGCCGCCGAAACAGTTTACCTAGTTACCGTGCCAGCCAGTTCAGTCTATCGCCGACTTGTCGACCGCCGCGAGAAACAGCGCCTGTTGAAGCTTCGTGATCAGCAACGGGAGGCTTCCATCAAGCTTTTTGACCCACGCGAACGCGAAGCGGTCGAGTATCTGCGCTGGATGAAGAACCAGATTTACTCAAACTACAAGAAGTTTACCAATGCCAAGCAAATTCCCTCGAACATTCTGAGTCTGGATCAGCGCTGGGAAGACTTTGTGGATTTGTTGGACGTTTATCGCCGTAGGAAGCACCATCTTCGATCTATAAACCGTCAGGCGGTGCAAAACCAATTGCTACAGGCCGAACGTTCAGTTGCGCATTCCAAGGATGATCGCGAAAGGCGAATTCAGCAATCGAACGTGGAGATTCTCAAGCGCAGAGTCGCTGCCTTCCAGGATATCGAGCGCTCAGTGAAGCTGGTTGAAGGGCAACTGCAGTCGATTGAAAACTTCTTTGGACTGGTTAACGACCAGGTTGTCACCTTGCCGACTCCTGAACGAGTCTCTTCTTTGGATTTCGAGCAACTGAGCGATTCAATAGCGATGACCAAGCAGATGCTGGAAGAAACTTCCGACACCTTTGCCGCACTCGACAGTCATAATCGCGACATGGGCAAGTTCGAACTACTGCTTTCCAACAGCTCCAAATAAATTCCCAAGACGCAGCAGGCCCGAGCGTGCAGAACCGCGAGCCTCAGTGAAAAACTCCAGTTGGCAGCGGGGTGGGTTCTCGACGCGTAGCGGCGGCATGAATTTAGCCCGGCGTTTCAACGCCGGGTAGCTTGAAATTCGGCTACCCGTCGCGTCAGCGACGGCTGAAATACAGCGTGATTCAGGTGTCGCTAGGCGCGACACGAATCGGGATTCGCCCTTTCCCCGGCGTTGAAACGCCGGGCTCAATTCATGCCGCCGCTACGCGTCGAGGATTATTTCTCTGTCTGTATTCTTTGTTTTCACACGGTTGCTAGGGCTCGCGCTGCATGCCAGCGTCGTTTCGATCAGCTAGTATGAAAATTAATTTCTTATCAGCCATGCCTTTTTATTCGGTAGACAGTCTCGTTAACCCTCCTTTGCTGTGTGCTGAGGGCCTCAAACCGACCGCTAATCAGTACTTTAGTTCTTAATGTAGACTCTCAATTAACACACTATAAGGCATTGAAAAAAAAGATGACCACAACATATTGACATTGGGTTTTCAAAGGAGTATATTCCGCTGCGCTTGGAACGAGGCGGGTTGACTAGGAGCAGCGGCAGGCCCCTGTACTGCTCTCCAGATAGGTTTCTTCGCTTCGAAATAAGCCAACCGACGTATCCGCTACACATGATAAGAGTTCGTGCGTCTACTATAATGTAGCCGTAGGACCGTCTTTTGAAACCGCAGAAAAACACTCGTGCAGCGAACCCCGAGGCACGAGAAAGGCAGATAAGATGAGCGCAGCCATAGGCAAACAAACCCCCGCCGCAGACGTATCTCCGAACACCGCCACTCCGAAAACAACCCCAACATCGCCGGCGCGTCGCAAGACGCAGCCTCTGGGACTTAACGCCAAACGCGTAATCAGCAAGCGTTACTCTTTGAAGGATGCGAAGGGTCGTGCGCTCGAGGAATGGCCGGATATCGTCCGTCGAGTGGTGGGTCATGTTTCGGCTGCCGAAAAGGATGGCCAGAAGCGGGATTTATTCTTTGACGCGATGAGCGAGGTGATGCTCGCCCGCGAGTTTGTGCCCAACACGCCGTGCCTGGTCAACGCCGGCAAAACGAATGGTCAACTGGCGGCCTGCTTCGTGCTTGATGTGCCTGACTCGATCACCGGAATCATGGAGCACGCCAAGGCGGCGGCGACCATTCACCAGACTGGCGGCGGCACCGGCATGACTTACGAGTTCCTGCGCCCCCACGGCGCCCTGGTTGGTTCGACGCGCGGCGTGGCTTCCGGGCCTGTCTCGTTCATGAACATCGTCAATCAGGTGACTGACGTGGTGAAGCAGGGCGGCGTGCGGCGCGGCGCCAACATGGGCATGATGCGCGTCACGCATCCTGACGTGCTGCGCTTCATTCACGCCAAAAACGACCAGCACTCGCTCACCAACTTCAATATCTCGGTAAACGTTACTGACAAGTTCCTGAAGGCAGTTGACGACAATGAATGGTTTCAGCTCGAGTTTGACGGCGAACCCTGGACTGACTCCATTTACGATCCCCTGCGCGACGACGACTATGTCGTCTATCGCCGTCCCGATGGTACAACGGTAACTTTCCCTGACAAGCTGGCCTTCAAGACCGCAGATTTAGCGAACTGCACTATTGAAGAAGCGCCGCGGCCGGGCATGGTTTACGCGCCGGACATCTGGAACCGCATCGTCGCGAGCGCTCACAAGTATGCCGAACCGGGACTTGCTTTCATCGATGAAGTGAATCGTCATAACCACATGATGAAGTCGATGGGTCCGATTTATTCGTGCAACCCCTGCGGTGAGCAGTTTCTCCATTAACGAACTGACGCAGCTCGTCGCGGCCGCATTGACGCGCGCCGGCGCTTCGGCTGCCATGG
>JANMQG010000077.1:0-10083 GCA_031370285.1 Chloracidobacterium sp.
GCTCGTCGTCAACAACCAGAATGCGCACGTCCTTGTTTTCCACTAATCGTCCTCCATGAAGCCCGTCTGTCGTTTTACTGTTCTAAGGTTTGCGGTCGTAACTACTCACGGAGCCAGCGGCAGGCGTACGCATAAAGCGCCGTTCCGGCGTTTCGCTGAACCGCCGTGCGCCTCGATTACTCTGGCGGCTAGCGATAGTCGAATTTCGTTACTCCCGGCAAACGAGTGGAACGGATCGTGATCCGACGGATCAAACACGCTCCACTCAATCACTCCGCTTTTCGACTTAAGAGTCTCGCCCGTCAGACGAATCTCCAACGACCCTGCATGTGCTTTGCTGGTTAATATCTTCATAGCGCTGAGCGATATCCATTTGAGGGCCTCGGCCATTAGCGGCGGATCAAATTCACCTACCAGCGGAATAGGCTCGGCAATTACGACAATCGCACCCGAAAGGCCTCCCTTTACCGGTGGGCGACCACTCAAATTTTCGGCATTCAAGCACGCGGCGACGTTGCGCATGAGTTCTTCGAGATCTGTTCCGGGTTGTTTCTTAAGCTGGAGAGGTCGCCCATATTCCGCAATCATTGAAACATCTCTCGCCGTTCGGTCCAACCCGGCGATCAGTTTGTTAATCGTCTCCAACTCATCCGCGGGTCGTTCACTCTTCGCCAGACGCTTGCGCAGAAACGTGGCATAGAGTTTGAGACCGTTCAGCTGGTTCTTGAGATCGTGAACAATCTGGACAGAAGCCTGTCCGAGAGCTCGCAAGGCGTCGTTATCTTTGGATTCTGATAAAAGTGGCTTCATCTGGCTTCGGAGTATTTACTTAACTTCGTCAGGCTAGCCGCGAAAGCGCCAGTGAAGTGTACTGATTAAACGCGACAGGGGGATCCATTATGTCGTCTTTCGGTGCGCGATCTTAGCAAAAAAGGCTAGCGTATTCTAGTGATACAGCTGTTTTCAGTGAACTGGAAGTTTAGTGTGAGTTTGAATTCGACTAAAGAATCTGTTTTGGACAAGGGGGCTCACGCCGGGGACAGCGAAGCTGAGGTCGCGACGGTTCTCCTGGTTGAGGATACCGAAGATAACCGGCAAATGATGAGAAGGCTGCTGGAAATGAGCGGCTTTCGCGTGGTCGAAGCTCTCAATGGGAGGGAAGCTGTCGAGTTAGCGTTTGCAGTACGGCCCCAAATCATCTTGATGGATCTGAGCCTACCGTTAATCGATGGAATTACCGCCACGCGTCAAATACGAAGCCTGCCGGAGCTGAGCAGAGTGCCTATAGTCGCAGTTTCAGCTCATGACACGGCAGATTTTCACAGCCTGGCGCTGGCTGCTGGATGCAATGCCTACGTTACCAAGCCGGTTCACTATCCCGAACTCGAGGGGGTCATTGAGCGCCTGCTGGCGGGAGACTATTGATTGCAACTCCTCGGGTTAAGACCTTCCGGAAACATTTCTCCGCGCCTGGAGTCTAAACAGGCGCGGAAGTCGGCGTGTTCGGTGTCACCCCGGACATTGCAAAGCAGTTTATCGCGCACTAGAATCCAATTCGACAATCCATGGCCACCCCAGATCGACAAATTCCCGATTCAGACGAGTCCAGACGCAAAGTAATTATTGTCGTTGCGGTGGTAGCGGCAGTTGCAATTGCCGGGCTTTTTTATTTGCTAATAAGTACGATCGGCAGCGGCACAATCGCGCCCACGCTGGAAGGCGCGATAAGAGCAGGCTCTCCTGAGTTTGAGCAGTATGCGTCAAAAATCGTGCTGGATAAGCCGGAAGCTTACCAGTCGAAGCAGGCGCTGGGCGGTATCGTAATGAACCTCCAGACGGTTGTTCACAACTTCAGCGGCCGAACGCTTAGCGGACTCGAAATCAAGGGAATCGTGGTTGACCATCAGGGCAAGCCGGTCAACCAGCACGCCGCGGTAGTTATTCCCAGCACCAGACAGCCTGAATTAGAAAACAACCGCAGCATGGTGGTGGTGGTAATGTTGCAGGGCATGACTGACAAAGACGACCGCGCCAACATTCAGATGGAAGTCACCGGATTTAAGTTCAAGTAAGACGATTTACCTGGGACCGCAGGGCCGGCAATCAATGCCGCGATACTTATTCAAAGGTTTCCTCACCTACTCCTGATTGAGAAACAGCTCTTCGAGTGATTGCCTGAGAGGTTGTACAGACACGAGTTTCCCACCCGCTTTTCGTAGAGCCGCTATTACGGAATCAACGTCCTGCTCATCCTTTAGTTCAATCCGCAATCCCGCCGGAGTAGAAGTCACCAAAAAGTCTTTGCCGTCCGGCAGGTGGGGCTTGAGCGTGGTCTCATCTACTCCGCTCAGCACTACTTCTACCTGTTTACGGCCGGCGACTTGTTGGCTTAACTCCTCGAGGTATCCAACCTGAGCCAGGCGACCGCCTTTGAGAATGGCTACGCGATCACAAAGCACTTCAATGTCTGACAGAATGTGTGAGCACATGAAAACAGTCTTGCCTTCGTGACGCAGCGCAGCAATTAGATCGCGAACCTCCCTCCGCCCGATCGGATCCAGTCCGCTCATGGGCTCGTCAAGAAATACCACCTCGGGATCGTTGACCAGCGCCTGAGCCAAACCCACCCGCTGCAACATTCCCTTGGAAAACTTTCTTAACTGCGTGTTCCACTTGCTCTCGTCCAACCTAACGCACGTCAGCAACTCTTTCGATCTGTTGTTGCTCGCGACTTTCGAGAAGCCAAAGATTTGCCCGCAGAAGTTTAGAAACTCGAGCGCCGTCAGGTAATCGTAGAAGTAGGGGTTCTCTGGCAGGTAGCCAATACGACTGTGCATTGAGATGTCGGCTATATCGTGACCCAGAATTCGCGCACTGCCTGCCGTTGGGAAGATAAGCCGCATCAACAGCTTTAGGGTCGTGGTCTTGCCGGCGCCGTTTGCGCCCAGAAATCCAAATATCTCGCCTTGATTAACGGTCAGCGAGAGCGCGTCCAGCGCGCGCACCTTTCGTTTGCGCAGGAATCCGACTTCGTAGTCTTTTGCCAGGTTTTCTATTTCAACTACTACAGGCATATGTTTCAGGTTTTCCGGTTCTTGAAAGGATCGGCACTCGCTCCTATGGCTCCTATGGCTTTAGCTTCACGCGATAGATCGTAAACAGCCCCGCCTGTTCTCCCGGCCCGCGTTCATACCAGTGGTCAAGATTTGTCAGATCAGGAGCAGCGTCGGTGGGGACGGCAACATACGACAGAGTCGGGTGTCCGGCACGCTCTCGTGTAAACGAGTTGATATAGTCAGAGTATTTTCGCACCTCCGCTTTCACCTCTTCCAGAGTGATAGGTTGTTGCTTGGTCGCCAGCCCGGGAAATATTCGCTCAATACCGAAAAGCGAGGCTATGATAGCAAACCGGCCTTCTAAGATTGCCTGCGCCAACTCCTTTTCACTGGTTCCCGAATAATACAAGTATTGATAGAAGCGCTCACGGGTCTCGGCGGCGTCGGACCCACCATAGTAGGCTAATCGTCCTATGAAAAGTTGGGCCTGTGGCGCGCCGGTCGGCAGTGTATCCGCAATGGCCAAGGGCGATGCGAAGACTACCGCACGAGGATTACGCGGATCGGAATCAGGTCCGCGGGAACCCACGCGCTTCGACTCTTGCGCCAGCCACTTAAGCACCGGCATTGCGTCGTCGCGCAGGCGTGCCTGGTTGACGTTCCGGTTAGTTGCTCCGGTTGCTTCCACTATTCCCCACCCAAAGACTGCGAGGGTAATGAGGGCGAGGATTCTGCTGGGAATTTCGCGCTTAGGTTCTAAGGCGGCGATTAGGATGGCCGCCGTCAACACCAGCGCTAATAGCGCAACATAGTTTGTCACAAATATCTCGTAGTGCATTGGTTGAAGCGAGCGTCCGGTTAACACCTGCTGGTTGAACACGACGAGCGACGTCAAAGCCAGCGACGCCGTGAAGAGGACGTTACCTGCTTTCCAATCCAACCTTCCGCGCCACGCCTGCACCGCAAGGATCGCGAGCACGACAAGGCTCATCAACTCGGGCACGCGCAGCAGGTCAGGAGCATGCGAATAGATCATTAGTATGGACGCATCCGTTTCAGTTGCGCGGTGAGACAGCAGAATAGAGTAGGGAACCAGCGCCGCACCAGCGAAGGCCCCAATGATGCCAAACAAAGACGCGATTCGGCGCCACTCTCCGGGGCGAGCCGCCAGCCAGACAATACTTAGGCATGCAAGCCAGGCTGCCGCTGCGGTCCACAAGTAGAAGTAAGAGAAAATAAGCATGGCAATTATTACGCCGGCGATTACGGACCACATGGCGATGGCCCGGCGCGAATCACTCCTGAGGGCATGCCAGACAGAGCCGAACATTATGAATAAGAGCGGAAACGTGACGGACGGTTGGTAACGGCGTAGGAAGGGAAAATAGTCATCAAAGATGATTGGCAGCCCGAGCAGCACGCGCGCTTCGCCTTGAGAAGCCACCAGCGTGCCCAGGCAGAGGACTATGATCGCTCCGGTTGCGGCCAGCTTGCCATCGCCCGTCATAGTTGCGAGCAACCAGAAAACGGCCAACGATGAGGCGATGGCCGAGATTGCAATCGATGCAATAAAGGCTGTCGATGCGGAGATCCCGAAAATGCGCGCCGGTAGCGCTACGACATAGGCGGGAAAAAATTGAACGGAAAAAAGCGATTCTGGCCGGGGTTGTATGGGCGTGTCATCGCGTCCTGAATAGGGGTCGTTCCGTCGCGGGCGGCCGTCAATCAGCGCGTTGATGTAGGCAGAATAGGCTACTTCGTCGCCTTGTACGGAGACGTAAGAGCCTTGCCAGTTGTGACCACGCGCTATCCACATGTTCATCTGTGGCCATAACGCCAGCAGCATCACGCCCAGGGCAGCCAACGTGCCCCACTTCCACTCCGTCGTCCTTGAGTTTTCCCGTTCTTTACTCATATTCGTGGAAACTACTATCAACTATTGCGCCTGAATCTGTTCAGCTTTCTTGCGCATCTCCGCGGCCCGGTTGGCATCGCGGTCCAATTGCAGTGCTCGGCCCAACTCGGTTAACGCCTCGCTCTTTCGCCCGGTCGCCGCATAGCTCAAGCCCAGTTGATAACGCGCCGCGACATCATCCGGTTCTGTCGCGAGCAACGCAGCGTATTCGCGAATGGCGGCAACCTGATCACCCATTGCCGCCAATGTCCGCGCCATATTGAAGCGGGCGGAGCTGGAAAAGGGGTCGCTCCCGAGTACGCGAGCGAACTCCAGTTTGGCGTCGTCGTAGTCTCCTTTGTCGTAAAGCAAAGCGCCGAGATTGTTATGCGCCTCGAGCAACCCGGGGTCGAGTACGAGCGCCAGCTTCAAGTTTGCAATGGCTTCGTCAGAGCGACCCAGGCCCGCCTGGGCCAGCGCGAGGTTGTTGTATACGTTTGCCCTATTCCCGTCGAGCCGCCTGGCTTCAATAAGCTCAGTTTGTGCTAACTCAAACTGCTTGAGACCCAGATATGCCAACCCCAGATTGTAATGAGTAGACCAGGAGTTAGGCGAGTAATAGGTCGCGCGCTGCCAGAGCGCGACTGCGTCATGCCAGACACGGTTTTGCAAAATGGTGCTGGCACCGAAAGCCAGTAAGATCGTCGCGCTGATTGCTAAGACTAGCGGCGTGCGCTTACGAGCCAGTTGCAGAATCAGGATCGCGGCGAGGTAACAAAACCCGATGGAAGGCAAATAGAGATAACGATCCTGGATGATGTATTCATAGTGAAAAACTTTTAGATTAAGCACCGGCAAGATAGGCGCGACAATGAGAGCGATAACGACCCACACCTGCACGCTTAGCTTCTTTCGGTAAATCCAAAGAACGCAACCCAGGCCCAACAAAAGTGCCAGGGGCAAAAGAAATCTCGGGTCAGCCGCGCTAGTGATAAAAGAAGTGCCGTAGATCAAACTCAGGTGGAAAGGAGCGATCAAGTGTTTTAGGTAGTTCACAAAGACATAGGGTACGGTCATCCAGATCGCCGAGTCAGGAACCCGCGTCATGAATGGATGTCTCCAACTGATGCGGCCGAGCACTGAAAAGCGCAATACCAGATAGGCTGCGGCGACGATCGCGTAAGCCGCCAGCTGAGGAATGATCGCTTTGCCGCGCGCTGCCCAACTCTCCTTAGCTCTAGGTCTCGCCAACTCCCAGGCGGCCAGGACCATCGGGAGGACAATCGGCGTTTCCTTACACAGCAGCGCTAGTCCAAAGGCCGCCACTGATGCTATGAGCCACCTCGGATCATCCTCTTCGCGGTAACGCACATACCAGATCATGCTGGGCACATAGAAAAGGGCGGCGAGCGGATCCGGAATACCACTGATCCAGGCAACCGATTCAACGTGCGCCGGATGAAGACCGAAGAGCAAAGCCGCCAGCAACGCGATGACGTTATCGCGCGACAGCCGGCGCAGAAGGTAGTAAACGAAAACGGTAGCCATCGTGTGGACCAGCAGGTTCAGCAGATGCCAACCCGGTTCCCACAAACCAAACAGCTTGTAGTTGAGCGTCAAATAAACTGTGAAGAGCGGCCGGTAGTAGGGCGGCGGAACGTCGGCTGTCAGCGTCTGCCGTTGAAAGCTCCAGACATCACTGGTGAACGCGCTTAGAACGCTGCGCCATGATTGAAGCGATGGATTGCCAACAATCTGCTTGGTGTCGTCGAATAAGAATGCGCCACTGAGCGAGTTGGCATAGACCAGAACGGTTGCTGAGATTATCAGAAAGAGCGCGCGGCTCTCAGAAATAAACTTGTTCGACGAAGTCGAATCAGCGAGGCCTGCTTGCGGCACTGACCCTTGCCTGGAAGTCTTAGTCTTCTTTGGGCTGGGTTTTTTCATCAAATAGCTACCATAAACCGAACTCTCTAGGCAGTGGTCTAACACGATAATCGGAGATGCTTGCGATTTCTGACAACCAGAGGCAGCCACGTTCAGTCTGGCGGAACTTGGGAACGCGGATCGAGCTCGACATCACAGCCGGATTTGCTCAACTGATATGGCGTATCCGCTGGATCAAGGGGCGTGCCTGAAGCGTCAAGTCGCAGGCGCGCCTTACGCAGGGCTTCGGAAACTTCTATCCACGAAGAGGCGCATCGTTGCGCACGCGCGGAATACTCTGAAAGGATGCCCCGGATCACATCTCTTTCATTGAGAGATTGAATCTGCAAGATTCGTCTCCCTGCAATTTCCTTCAGATTTGGGTCATCAGACTCCTGATACATCCGTTCGTAAATCTCCCGCGCGGTGTTGCGACTTCCACCCTGGACAGCCAGTTGAGCCTTCATCGCCTCCATCCATCGCGGCGCTCCCGGAAGGACGGCGCCCTCACCATAGGTCTCGCTCGCAGTCTTGAAGTCACGCCGCTGCCAGTAGATGAAACCCAGATCGTGGTAGAGCCTCCAGACGTGTGGATTTGCAGCGATGCCTTTTTTCGTTATCCGAATGGCCGCCGCCTCGTCTACAGCAGACAGCACGACGGCCGCGTATTCGTATGGAGCCAGGAATTGCGGGTCGAGGGTCGTGGAAGTTTCAAGCAGCGGAGCCAGGAGTTTTAGATTCAGAGAGCCAAGATTATCCAACTGGACTGTGGCATGCGAGTCTATGATCTTGCGTCCCACATACTGCAGCGAACGCAGCCAGTACCAATCAGCCAGCAGAGCATTAAAGCCAGGACTGATTCGCTTTGCCGTTTTGGCGTTGAGATATAGTTGCTCTGCGGAGGCGCTATCTGGCGCTGGCCGTCGCTCGTCCAACCAACGTGACAACAAAACAACACAGCCCATGCCGCAAACGATGACACACAAAGCAGTAATCGTGAATCGGCGATCGTTTTGCATCATAGTCAGTGACGATTATCGGAGTGATTCAAACAGTCTCGGTTCACTTGAAATTCCTGCGGCTGAAGATGAGTGTAGCCGTGGAGAGAATCACGCTAATGTAGATCAGCGCATAAAGAGTAGCGGCAATGATGCTCGTAACCGGAAGCGTCTGCCCATGTCCTGCCGGAGTTATGTAGCTAAAGTTTGCCAGGTTCGGGAAAGAGTAATAGGCCGCGGCAAAAACCCAGCGCGCGCTAACGCTATTCATTGAGGCCGACAGGCTTTTCAACGTCTCGCTAGAGTGGCCAATGACAAATACAAAAAACGTAAATAAGGCAGAAAGGGCAGGTGAAGAGAATGAAGAAAAGAGTAAAGCGACACTGGTAAGAATTGTAAGCTCAACATAGATGAGCAAGACCGCCGGCCAAATCTGCAACGCCAATGGGTCGAACCCGCGACTGACATAAATCAAGGCGAGCGAAACACCAGTACCCATGATGGCGACGTTGACGAAGAGAGTCAGACAAAGGCCAAGGTATTTCCCCAACAGGAATTCGCCGCGGCCCACCGGCTTGGAAAGGATCGAATACACTGTTCGTCGCTCAATCTCCTTGTAAACAAGACCGACGCCGACAAATATCGAGATAAAAACACCAAACAGCAGCATTGCGCTGAGGCCAAGGTCCACTATGATTTTTCGTTCCTGGCCGCCGGAGAGGTCTCCCAGGTATATTGCCCCGGCGGTGAGGAGCAGCACAAAGAGCACGAGGTTGTAGAGCACGCGGTCACGCACGGCTTCGCGAAAAGCGTTACGAGCGATGGCTGAGATTCTCCCCATCCTCCCACCTCGCGTTGCTTCAAACCCGTCTATGAGATTTGTCGATTCGATGGTGTCCACAACTGTCGAGAATTTGTTTCGCGCCTATTCTCTTGTCCGGCGCGATGGATACTCTATCGCAGGTCGGCCAAATCGCGGAAGTCGCTAACCAAAGATGTCACGGGGCCGGAATTTTTTGGCAGTGGCTTAGTTTCGATGCCATTGCGATAAATCTCAGTTTGTCGCTGGTAGCTGCAGTCTAATAAAGCTTATCGGACATCAAAAATGAACCAGCCCCGAATTCTTTGCGGAAACTCGGGGCGGCTTTGGCTCGCGCGTCACGGCAACTAATTAGAATTCGCCTTATGCTGAGGATCTAGTTACTTACAGGCGGCATCGCTTGCACAGCAGCCTCGTCGGCGGGAGCAGTAAGATTAGTGTCAGCTCGCAGCATGCCGTCATCCGAACCAGCAAATCGGCGAGTTCCGGTTTTGGCAACTCCAGCTGTGCTTGAGGGAAGGGCAAACGCGTAATACAGGGCAGGTCGCACGCCCGGAGCGGTTGCATTTACACTGAAGTTGTAACCACTCTTGATCCCCGAACCAAGAACTGGATCCGTAAGTGTCTGCACGTTTAATGCCGGTAGACTCGCGTAATCTCCAAACCCTGCTGTAGCCTGGTAGGTGGCCTCGCAACTGTGGATTGTGCGCAAGGATGACAACGCCGACGCTTCATTGGCAGCGCGCCTGGAAGCTAGCAGATTCGGTATGGCGATGGCGGCTATGACGCCTATGACCGCGACCACGATGAGCAGTTCAATCAACGAGAATCCATTCCGCGCTTTCTTGTTTCTCATGGTCCACATCCCTTGAGTCCATCGACTCTTCTTACTCAAACCGCGGGTTAAAGGCTTCAGGGGTTAATCTGCTCTGCCCGCCGAGAATCCGGGTGAAGGTTGCGCCAGACTAGCTTCCAATCGGCGTGCCGGAAGCATTGGTGAGTGCGGTGGTGCGAATCTGTGCAACTTTTAAGAGGAGTTTGTAAGGACCGTAAAACCCAAGCACAGCGCGGTGATTAACCATCCGCGCTGTACTTTGAGGCTTAGGTTATGAGGTGCGCCCTAGTTTCCGATAGGGATATTAGTGGCGCTGGCAACACAGGTTGTCGGAGCCGTGCTAGATGCCGCCGCTTCCGCGAGGATAACGCCGGTAGCGTCAGAACAGAACGAGCGAGTGCCGGTGGCCGTCACCCCAGAGAAAGTGGCAGGAGCTGCTCCCGTGACATACGCGTACGGTGACGCGGCTGTGCCCGCACCGGTTGGCGTTGCGGCGAAGTTGTAGCCGCTCTTTAAGCCACCCGAAAGGACGCTGTCAATAAGGCCCTGGCCAT
>JANMQG010000091.1:0-11530 GCA_031370285.1 Chloracidobacterium sp.
ATCAAATCAAGCTAAGCAAAAACCGAGAGGCCGGGTTTGGCCCGGCCTCAAATCAGTGGCGTGAGACTTTCAGCCTCAACAGGTCACTGTCCTCACCCCAGCAACCCATCGCCGTTGTCTCGCATTCTACAAATAATTTTAAGTTCGTCAATGCGTGTCATCGGCCACGAGCGCCAAGCGAGACAGTGAGTTTACGAGTGAAACGGTTTCTAGACTAGCCGTGATTACCTGGCCGATAAGGCGGACGATGTACTGCGGATCGTCACGGCGGTTGGGGTCGTTGGTGATGCCACTCCGTTTGTCGGTGCTGACTTGATATTGATCGATGATCCAGTCGAGCGCGGAGCGATTGCCAAGCCGGTACTCAAACACTTCCGGCGGAATTCCACTCAGAGTTAGAAAGTCGTTGTAGATAAGCGAGCGCTTGTCTTTGCTTAGCTTCATCTTCTCAACATGCCAGTCGAGCGGCTTGTTAGGCGCTTCGATTCTCTCCAGCGGACGCTCCGGTTGCTGTTCGTAGTTGACGTGAATCTCAGCCAGGCGTTTGCCGACATCGGCGAAGGCTTTGAAGTCTGGAGCGAAAGGAATGCGCGGCAGCTCGCGTTTCAGGTTGGCAGCGGACCATAGTTCTTGAACACAGTCTGGACATCGCGCTTTGCGGAGGACTTTGAATCCTTGCCGCCAATCGATATGAACCCTTCAAACTCATCGTGCATTCCCTTGGTCAGCCAATTGTGTTTCGCATCGGGCTCGATTTCCTGCCACTCAATATTTCTCCGATGCTGCTTTTCGTCGAGATAGGCATACTTCTCCTCTTTGCGCCAGAACTCATCAACGCGGGCATAGTAGATTCTCGCCATCGGCTTGGTATCACCCCGCAAGGGGTGAAAGATAGTAGCCAGGGGTAAGCGCTGCTTCAGCGCGCCACCCCTGGAACCGATCATTTATTGGCCGCACCCTGAAGGGGTGCCAGACGCTTTCTTGCGCCCCTTCAGGGCGCGATCCCGAAACTGCTTGATCCAGGGGTGGCGCGCTGAAGCAGCGCTTACCCCTGGCTACTTTCTCTTGCCCTTTCAGGGCATTTCTTGATTGCCTATCTTGCATGAGATCTATGCTGCTGCTCGCTTGCGAACAAAAGCAAACTTGATTAGCGAAACAGGGATGAGCCATTCCGGACATCTTCCCCAATTAGTCGGGTCCCGGATGCGCAGTGAAAAGAACCATTCTTATTGTGCAAACCTCTGCCGGTACTCGCCTGACACGAGAAACGCCTTCACCATTTCCGCGTCCACGTAGTTGCCGTTGAACTGATTCAACTTGCCCAGCCAGAAGTTGTAGCCCTGATAGTCGAGCGTTGGTTCAGGTGGATCATTGGGGTTGCGGCGCAAATAACCGAAGTACTGCATCAACACAAACGCCCGGTTGAGTTCCTGCTGCCCGAGCGTTGAGTTTTCAGCTACGCGTCGCAAGGCGCGTCCGCGGGCGGCGGTGTCCGCGGTGTTGCCCGCCCCGGCAAATTCGTTAATCGCCGCGGTTCGCTCTGCTGAAGGGGGCGACGCAACGCCAGCATTCGCGTAGAGGGCATCAACAAACTGCATCGGTGTAAGCGAGGTCGGAAGAGCATTGGCAACACTCGAGCGCGCACCGAACTGCGCCGCGAAAGCCTGCTTGTTGCTCTCAAGTTTTGTCTGCCAGTTAGGCGCGCCGACCACCACCCCCTGTCCGATCTGCTCGGTGTCAGGCAGAAACTCATTGAACCTGAGCGGCACCGGCGCGCCGGGCAGGTTGCCGTAAGCCGCTT
The DNA here is from genome assembly GCA_031370285.1 of Chloracidobacterium sp. Classification (GTDB taxonomy): domain Bacteria; phylum Acidobacteriota; class Blastocatellia; order Pyrinomonadales; family Pyrinomonadaceae; genus PSRF01. Next base: position 1,802 of record JANMQG010000091.1, read on the forward strand.
TGTAAAACTTGTAGACGAGGTAGCCGGTCTCCTGAAACTCGATCGAGAGGAAGAAGGCGGCGGAAACATTCACACGCTTGACCTGAATGCATTGCGCGTTAGTTCCACAACTCGTCATTTCGTTAACCCAGAACGCGAGCCCACTCGCATCGGGTTCACGATTCAGAAAATCGCGGTAATGCTGGGTCACGAAGAATTGGGGATCATCGATCCTGGTCGGCGGCAACGCGCCAAACGAGAGGCCGCTCAATCCCTGACTGAGCCCATCGTCAGCTCTCAGGAAGATCGAGCCATCGCTCAAGAAGCCATCCTGAAACCTGTCAGGAAAAGCGTCGATGCGCGGCGTGCCGCCATTGCCGCCGGCACCATCAAATGCGCCCGAAGCATCCTCGATAACGTAAACATTTCCCGGCCCGTCGACCGTCAGCCCGTGCAGAAAAAGATTGTTGTCGATCGAGAGACCCTCTACGCATACTTCGTCGCGATCGGCGCGACCGTCAGCGTTGTCGTCGTAAAGCACGAGCATGACCATGTCGTTGCCGGCGGAATACGAAAACACAACGCCACGCGAATTGACTGCGACATCGAGCGGCGCATCGTTTGAGAAACGGTAGGAGTAATAAGGTGTCGTGGAGAGCGTGTCAGGCACGCCGTCGTTGTCTGTGTCGCGAATGATTCGCAGCTCGTCGGAGCGGAAATCCGCAATCAGCAGATCATTGTTTGGCAACAGGGCCAGCGCGTTGGCGTTGTAAACTCTGTTGTCGCCAACGCGTACCAGCTCACGCGTGCGCGAGTTGTCAAAGCCGCCAGTAGCAGGATCGCGAACGAGTAGGATTACCCCCGGCGAGGGTTCGTTATTCGGATCGTTTGGGTCTGCGGAATTGTAGTAACCGCTCGACGAGATGATGACAAACTCGCGGCCGGCCTTCGACACGCCAGAGACGACTGCGGCTGCTGAACGCAGCGCAAAATCGGTGCGCAGGTTGTAAGTGGTCGAGCTATCGAGGCGGTAGTCGCCATTTGTATCGAGCGCGACCACCAGCACGCCGACGAGCGTGTTGTTGAGGGTTGCTGAGTAAACTTCGTATCGTGCTCCTGATCGCCCCACCGCGATATCAAACGAGCCGCCCGCCGAATCAAACGTGGTTCGTTCGTCGGCGATTAGATCGCCATTGCGATCGACAAACTGCTCGTCAGTACCCGCCGACGAGATCAAACTCACCTGCGAGGTGTGCAAAATTTGAGTTAAGGGCGTGCCCGCGCGGATTAGACTCGTCGCGGGAATATTCAACGCGGTCGAGGGACGTGGGGCGGTTAGTGACGAACCCTCGCCGCGAGCGTTCGACGCATCGCGCCGGGCCACATTTTCTATTGAGCTTTCTACTGGCCGTTGGCCGCGCCGTGCTCGTGCCGGCGTATAACCATTCGCCCTTCCTTTTGTCTGAACACCGACGGTCTCAGGCTGGGCTGCGAGTGCGCGTTGCAGATCGGGTCTGAGATCCGGATCTATGGTCTGCGCACTAACGGCAACGGCGACGAAAAGCATGCCCAGTCCAGCCACGAGCAGTAGCGCGTGCCTGGTGTGATGTGAAAACAACTTTGCGACTTTCATTTGAAAACCCCATTTACTTTCCGCTTTGTTACCGCGGATCTTTCACCTTGGCCGGCGTTCGGTCATGGTCCTCCCTCGACTCAGATCGTTGCGGTGGATCGCTACGCGCTGGCGGATCGCTACGCGCTGGTGGATCGTTGCGCGGCGGCGGATCGTTGCGCGGCGGCGGATCATTGCGCGGCGGCGGATCGTGACGCGGTGGCGGATCATTGCGTGGCGGCGGATCGTGACGTGGCGGTGGATCGTTGCGCACGGGTGGCTCATACCGCGGTGGCGAATCATTGCGCGGCGGAGCTTGTGGCCGCTCATGTCGCTCCGGCCTGACCGAACGATCACCTGGCGCTCCTTCTTCGTTTGAAGGAGTCCTCACTGGCGCTCGCTCCGGTTCATTAACTTCCGGGCGCGCGGGAGCCTCCCTTGGATATCTCTGTTCGGGCCGCGCCGGGCGCTCAAAGGTAGGTGGAGTTCCGCTTGTATCCCGACCCCTGTCGCTGTCTTCGCGTGGTTGTATCTCGCGCGGCGGCCGTGACGAGGGCAACGGGCGCGCGACTGCGCCGGTGGGGCGTGTCTCAACCGGGCCGGCGCCGGAAGTTGGCACCGGTAACTCCGGACGAGCAACGATACCTTCGCGTCCATTCAGAATTCGGGTGCGCCGCAGTTCGTTGTCGAGTTGGGCGCCAGGGACCCTCGCAGCCGCGCCGGTTGGTCTCTCAATCAACTCGCTCGGTGGCGGGACTCTGGCCGGGCGCGCCACGGTAACGCGTCCGATTCGCTCACCAGCGACGCCGCCGCGATCACCGGCCGCGTAAGCCGGCCTGACTGGCAGGTCAGTGCGCAGCGGGTCGGCATTGAAAACTCGGCGCGCGAGTACGCCGTCTGCCGGTCGCGACCGGGCGCCGTCAGCGCCAAAGTCTTTCGCCGCCAAAGCTGTCACCGCCCGGTAGTACGCCGGGTTAACTCTTTGCAGTCGCGCGATTTCATCGGCGCGCAACGGGCGCAATCGATCATCGTTGTGGTTGTTTCGGTATTGACGCGAATGCGGATCGTGCTGGTAATAGTGAAGCGGATACCAGCAAATGTTATCGTCAGACGAAACGCTGAACGCGACCAGCGCCGGCCGCCACCAACTGCGATGCCGGTAATACTGACTGCGCGGACACCAGGCCCAGTAGTTGTTGTAGTAGACCCAACGGCCGTAGTGATACGGTGCCCAGCCCCACGGCTCCTGGCCTACCCAGGTCCAGCCATAAGGCGCACACCAGGTCCACTGACCATAACGATAGGGCGCCCAGTTGTTGTAGCCGTTGATTGCAGTCGCACGCGGCTGCCAGATCCAGCCGTAGTCGTTCGCGTAGGCCCAGTCGCCGTAGGCATCAAGATCTTCACCACCCCAAACATAACTGTCGTAATACTGGGTGTCGTAACGCAGCCGCTCGGCCAAATAACGCTCGCGGTCGTGAACCCATTTGTCCCATTGGTCGGAAGCGTTGGCGGCAATGAATTGCCAGTCACCGTCATCAGCGCCTTCGAAGATAAGCTCGGCAGAGCGTCCATCGCGCAACTCAAAGCCGGAGGTCTCGGAATAGATACGAGCCCGGCCGCCATCGCGGGCGCTCAGGCGCACCCGGCCCTCGCGCAACACGTCGATGCGATAGAGTCCCTTCTTCGTCGCGGCGAGCGTGGTCTTCGGCGCGTCAATTTCAAAATATTCATGATCGCGATCAAACTTTGCCAGGCGAACCGAAGCCGTGCCCTCAATGACGCTAAGCGCGACGCCTTCATCGCGGAGCGTGGCGATTTTCAAAGCTGAACCCGGACCAAGGCGCACGAAGTTGCGCGCATCGATCTGAATCTCGACCCGCGAATCGCGATCGGTCGATATAGTGTCGCCTTCAACCAGCGGCGTATTGAGCCGCGCGCGTTCCCAGTCAGTGTTGCCGTTGCGCTTGAGACTAACCTCGCCGGTGATCAAGCTGATGCGCACCACGCGCGCGGTGACGTCGTATTCATCGCCGTCTTCAGCCGTATCAGCGGCGCGCGCAACTATTGTTGTGCTTAAGAGTGTCAGGAAGAGAAGGAGAATCGTGGCAGAGACGGCTCGGCCAAAACTCCATATAGTATGCCGGGTAGAACGCATGGCTACGCTCCTTTTTATTCAACTGTCTTTTCGTTACCGTCAGACGCGCGCTGATGATGTTGGAGAGCCTCAGGAGTGCGCGCCCAGCGAAGAGCCAAGCATCCTGGATTTTGCAGGACAGACATTCCTGTCTGTCTTTTTTGCTGGATAGGCTTTCGAGCCTGTCTGTCTTATTTCGAGGAGACTTAGCTTGCTGACAGCGACAAGAGCAAGGCGCATGCCCTGCATGTTTACGTTGAAGGGATCCAAACCACGCTCGCGGGCGATCCGCGCAAACCTGGATGTAAATGCTTCTCAATGAGGGCTTGAGGTTTCTCAAGGCGAGCGGGTTTTGAAAATGTGCAGCGGAGAGGCAGAGTTTCATCAACATCGCGCTCCAGGAAATACAACTTGGCAAGTTTGACTGCGGCCGACTAACTTCCTGTGCTTCTATGAAACAATTCTGCGGTTTCTTGTTTCTTGAGGCAAAATGTTCACCAGATGCGATCCACGAAAACACACGAACTAACACGAATGTCGTTAGTGTAGTTTGGTGTAATTTCGTGGATCGTATCTCTTCCACAGGTTATTTGCGGCAACAGCCGCGCTGTGTTGTCTGTCGCGAGGGCCATTGAGAACGACCGCACTTTCTTCGGGAACCATTCAACTCTTGATAGGCGTTCAGGAAACTTTGCCCGAGAACGTGCAGGATTGGCACTATATGGTGCGCGGGTTAGCGAAGTAATGAGTAATGAGTAATGAGTGATGAGTGATGAGTAATGAGCCTCCGGCTGGTATTCGTGATCTCGTTTTGAATCTGCAATGGCGAGCGAAAATCTTCAGTTTGATGTCATCGTGATCGGTGCCGGCATAAACGGCGCCGGGATCGCGCGCGATGGGGCGATGCGCGGACTGAAGGTCCTGCTCCTCGACAAGGGCGACATCGGCGGCGGCACGTCTAGTTGGTCAACGCGTCTGATTCATGGCGGCTTGCGCTATCTCGAACATGGCGAGGTCGGCCTCGTGCGCGAGTCACTCCGTGAAAGAGCATGCCTGATGAATATCTCACCGCATCTGGTGCGTCCGCTTCCCATGCTGGTTCCTGTTTACAAAAACGCGCGGCGCGGTCTGTGGACTATTCGCGCGGGCCTGATCGCTTACGACGCGCTGTCGTTTGCTAAAACGCTTCCACGTCACCGCATGCTCACGCCGGCGGAAACATTGCAGCAAGTGCCGGCGCTCAATCGTGAAGGCTTACTAGGCGCAGCAGTTTTCTATGACGCTCAGGTGGAATTTGCCGAGCGGCTGGTCGTCGAAAACGCTCTCTCTGCTGTCGCGCACGGCGCTTCTGTTCTCACCTATGCGCGCGTAGAAAAACTCATTGTCGAGGATGGTGAGGTGCGCGGTGTTGAGTTCACGATCAATGTCCAAAGTCCAAAGTCCAATGTCCAAAGTCAACCGGATACTGGGACCGCGGGCGTCGCGGGGTCCCCGGCGGGGCAGCCCCGCTGGGGTGCTGTATCGCCCGCAGACGGTAGCCGTTACTCAAGTTGGCGGTCAGCAAGCGCACCAATCGTAATTAATGCTGCCGGGCCATGGGTTGACAAGTTGTTGGAACAAGCCAGCACTGGACACTCGCCGCGATTAATTGGCGGCACGAAGGGCAGCCACCTCATCGTGGCGCCATTTGCCGGCGCGCCTGACACAGCCATCTATGTCGAAGCTGAAACCGACCACCGGCCCTTCTTCATCATTCCCTGGAACGGCAAGTATCTGATCGGCACTACCGACATTCGCTACGAGGGCGACCTCGACCACGTCCAGATCGATGGCGATGAGATCGTCTATCTGCTGCGCGAAACGAATCGTGTGATGCCGACAGCAAAGCTCACTCGCGAACAAATCCTTTATGCGTACGCTGGCGTGCGGCCGCTGCCATTCACCGGCGACAAAGACGAGCAGAGCATTACGCGGCGGCACTTCATCCGCGCGCACCCGGAGCTACGGGGTTTGTTTTCTATCGTCGGCGGCAAGCTAACGACCTATCGCAGTCTCGCAGAGCAAACCGTTAATCTTGTTCTAAAGAAGCTCGGTCGAAGTTCCTTCGAATGTACAACCGCTGACGAGCCTTTGCCCGGCGCGACCACAGATGACTTCGCCGCCTTCTGCGCAGACTTCAAACTGCGTTCACATTTGCCGGAAGCGGTGAGCGATCGCTTGCTACGAATCTACGGCACACGCGCTTCGCTGATTCTGAATCTGGTCGAAGAAGAGAAATCACTCGCCGAAGTGTTCGACTCCGAAACCGGCGCGCTGGCAGCCGAAGTCGTCTTCGCGTTCAGGCAGGAATTAGCCGCGACGTTGGCCGACTGCTTGTTGCGCCGCACGATGGTCGGTTTGAATTCCACGTGTGGCCTGACGGCAGTCGAGGCTGCGGGTGCGATTGCGCAGAAGTATCTCGGCTGGTCCGAGGATCGCGTGGAGCAGGAGATTGTCGCTTACCGGAACGCATATAGGAATACGGAGTCGTCTGTTCATGTGACCGCGGCTTTGCCGCCTGATGTGCGGTAAGGCTCCGCCTTACCGGAAATCGGTCCGCCCATGGTCCTTCGCGAGGCTAAGCCTCGCGATGCGTTCATAGAGCAGCGCCCGGAAAGGCGAAGCCTTTCCGCACATCGGGCGGCAAAGCCGCATAGTGGAGACTTCTGACCTGTGACCCGCGCGGACCGTTAATCCGCTGCTTAAGATTCACAACCCGAAATCTCTTTACCCGCTAAAACAAACCGTGGTAAAAGCGGCTCCATAAATTTTGCGAACTCTAGTTGGTGAGGTAACGGCAAATGGAGAACGTGCAAGCAACTCCGGGAATCATTCGCAAGCGACGCGAGCGATGGTTTTATATTGGGATGTCAATCGCGTTCGTGATCACTGTTTTTGCCGGCTTCGCGCCCACCTATTATCTCCGGCCGTACTTCACCAGTGCGCCACTAATGCCGTTGCTTCATCTGCACGGCATTGTGTTTAGCTCCTGGCTCGTGCTTTTTATTACCCAAACTACGCTCGTTGCCGCGCACCGCACCGACATTCATCGGCGCTTAGGCGTGCTCGGTGGAGTAATCGCCACCCTCATGATTTTGATCGGCTCGACCACTGCTGTGATTAGGGCGAGCCAGGGCGCGACTCCAATTCCAGGTGTATCGCCCTTATCTTTCCTGGTGGTTCCGCTCGGCGACATTTTCGTGTTTGCGGTTCTCGTGGGTGCAGGCTTTTGTTATCGACGTCGACCCGATGTGCATAAGCGGTTGATGCTGCTGGCCACAATTACAATATTGGCAGCGGCAATCGCGCGGCTTCCCTTTGCGATCATGCAGGCAGGTCCGCCGGCTTTTTTTGGCTTCACTGATTTATTCGTTGTTGTTGTTCTGCTCTACGATTTGATTACGCTCAAGCGCATCCATCGCGCTACAGCGTTGGCGGGCTTGTTTATGGTCGCTTCACAACCACTGCGCCTGATGCTGGGCGGCACACACGCCTGGCTCAGCTTCGCCACCTGGGTGACTCACTGGGTCCGTTAGGCCGCGATGTCGGGCTGTCTCATTAGCACCGCACTTCAGTGCGGTGATCACGCTTAACGAATCGGTTGTCCACCAGAGACGTAAATTGCAATCGTGTCGTGGTGCACGGCCATATGATCGCGGATCGCGAGTCCCTGATCCTGCGGTGCTGCGCCTGCTGCCGGCTGCGGTGGCGGTGCGCCCATCTCAGCCCATGAGTCGTAGCGCGTTACTCTAAGAAAGTTCCAGGAAGCACCCTCAACATGAGCAAACAGCACGTCGCGGCCTGGCGTGTCCTGAGCGTTGCGATCCAGTACTTGCCTGAGCTGCGGGCGATGTCCGGGCAGGGAGCGGTAATCAGTGACTTTGTAGACGGGCTCGCCCTTCGCCACGACGAGCGCTTTCTGCACGACAGCCCAGCTTGGACCGAGGACGAAGGTATCGCTGTGCCAGTCAGTGAGCGGCCCCACGCGTTGGAAGTAATCCTGAGTTGCCTGCGAGGGAGCATTAGCCGAAAGTGTGACCTGCTTGCCGAGTGGCGTGATCCTGATCAAGTCCCATTCGTCTCCGTCGCGATGCCGCAGCATGATCGGGGTGACCTGCGGCTCGTCTGCCGCGGGAGCGGGCCCGTTCTTGTAAGCATCAATCAGCTCCGTCAGTTTTCCCGGCGCCGCCTTCGAGAGGTGTATGTGATACAACTCGAGCGCCGGCGCCGCAGCCGGCTGCTGCGCTTGCGGCTGAGCCGGTTGTTGAGCGATTGATATTGTTGCAGTTAACAGAAACGCAGCGACGATGGGAATACCACTCCTTACGTAAGCCTTCTTCATTATCATCTCATTGGGGATTGGAATCTGCGCGTTACAAATTGCGCAGTGGATTGCGCGATGAAAAACGGGCGCTTAAGATCACGCTGGAAATTGCGCGGTAGAAATCTGCGCAATAGGAATCTCTTTCTTGATGGGGCGCATGTTATCTCAGACGCGGAAATGCGTCAAGGAATTTAGGCCGGTCTGGCACGCGGTAGGCGTTCAATAGAGTAGCACGGGGTAGGCGCGCACAGGGGTCCCCAGCGGGGCAGCCCCCTGCTGGGAATCGCTATTGCACGTCGTCCTCACACTTGTTTCATCGTAGCCTTCAACGAGCCGCGGAGCGGCGGAAGATAGTAGGCCCCGGGGAACGGGGCAGTGGCCCGACTCCGGGGTCCCCGGCCGGGCATCCCGGCTGGGGTGGGGCGGTTATGGAGGGCTCCATTACTCACTTCAATGTTCTTCAAATCCGCAATCCGAAATCCGCAATCCGAAATTCAATGATTGACAACTCCCAGTCCCCTGACGTACAAGCGGCGTGCTTTTACACGTTTAGCTTTTTGAGGAGCCTCCCAATGAAGAAACTAACACTGCTGGCAATTCTCTGCTGCTGTTCTTTGGGTTTTGTACAGCAAGCCCAGGCCCAGGACAACTACACTGAAGGCCCGGTATGGGTAGTCAGCTATTACCGCACAAAGCCGGGCAAGTTTGACGAGTACATGAAGTTTCTGCGCGCAAACTATGCGAAAAGTGTCGCCAAGCAAAAAGCGGCCAGCATCATTATTGACAGCAAGGTGATGATTAATCCTGCCGTGAACGGTCCTGACGACTGGGACGTCGCCATAGCTTATCTCTATACAGACTTTGGCAGGCTGAACTATAGCCAGGCCGTCCAGGATCAAATGGACAAAATTGGCGCCGAAATCTCCGGAGAACAAAACAAGGAGAAGAGGGACACTAAGAACGACGCTGCTCGGTTCCCACTACGCGACTTTCTCCGTACACGGTTCCTGCGGGAAATAACGCTCAAACCTTAGCCCTCATTTGTTTGGCTTGCTGTTTGTCGGGCGGCCGCTCCCCGTTGGCCGCCCGACCCGCTTGGACTCTGAAGAAAAAACCACCGCCGAAGGAGTAACGGGTAAGACAGGCATTCCTGCCTGTCCGGGGCAGTAGCCCGACCGTTATGGAGGGCTCTTTCAACTAAATTCGCGCCTACGGCGCTTCGACTCGACGCGCTGCGCGCGCGTCTTTTATTAAGCATCGCCAAAGTCGCCCGTACACGGGTAACGCGAAGTCAGAACCGGGAGCGGGCGACCGGGTGAGCGGTGGAGAACTAGCGACTAGGTACGAAAGCGTTAGCCAGATGATGGTCAATCACATGTCGCCCCGTTGGGGCGAAAAGATTTTTGGTGGTGCGTGATCCCAGGGTGGCGCGCGAAACGCGCTTACCCTGGGCTACCTTATGGAACGCCTTCAGCGTTCTACATTACAGAGTACAAAGCTCGAATGCTCTGTTACGATGCGTCGGCAGTCGGCAGTCGGCAGTCGGCAGTCGGCAGTCGGCAGTCGGCAGTCGGCAGTCGGCAGTCGGCAGTCGGCAGTCGGCAGTCGGCAGTCGGCAGTCGGCAGTCGGCAGTCGGC